>CALMRI010000016.1 GCA_937776645.1 uncultured Alphaproteobacteria bacterium
GGAGAGCAATCCAAACTTGGTGCGCACCATGTCGGTGAAACCGCCGACCGGTTCGGGGCAGGTGCGGATGATCCGCGTTGGTGACGCCGTAGATTTTCAACCCTGCGGCGGGACCCATCTCAAAACCACCGGAGAGATCGGTAAGATCGCGGTCGGTAAGATCGAAAACAAGGGTAAGAAAAACCGCCGGATCAACGTCTCGTTAGTCGAATAGGCCACGGCTAAAAGGCCTCCGACTTCGGCATTCCTACAATCAAAAGACATGATCCATGTGTAAAGCCCCCGTTCTATGTACCACTTTCTGATAGGGTCTCGGGCATCGGTGGACGCATGTTCAGAGCCTGATGCGGGCGGATGTGATTGTACTGTTTCAGCCAAGTTTCGATGACGATTTGAGCCTGTCTGATTGATGTGAACCACTCTGCATTGAGAACCTCCCTGCGCAGAGTGCCGTTGAAGCGTTCGTTGTATCCGTTCTCCCAGGGGCTCCCCGGATAGATACGGATGGGCTTGATCCCAACCTTGGTAAGCCAGGTCTGAAAGTTCTCTGCGATGAACTCAGGACCATTGTCTGATCTGATGAACTCTGGTCTGCCGTGTTTCAAGAAGAGCGGATAGAGGGCTTCCAGAACCTCGGCATTGCCCATTCGAGTCCTCACGGCCACGCACAGAGCTTCGCGGGTGTATTCATCCAGCACGGTCAACATTTTATAGGGCCGGCCGTTGGCCAGCTTGTCATGGACGAAATCTATGCTCCAGATATGGTTCCGATATTTGGGGCGCAGCCGGATGATAGAGCTGTCCTTGTGATAGAGGCGCTTCCGCTTCCTGTGACGTTGCGGTATCTGGAGACCCTCTTCCCTCCACAGCCGCTCTACCTTCTTGTGATTGACTTGCCAGCCTTCAATGCGGAGTAACGCGGCAATCTTCCTGTAACCATAGCGGCCATACTGCTTTGCCAATCTGATCAAAGCCAGCCGAAGGCTGTCATCATTTTCAGGGGATGCCTCATAGCGCTGTGTGGACCGTGCCACGCCGATCGTTTTGCAAGCCCGCCGCTCGGATGATCCGAGTTTCTGACGCACATGGATTAGGGCCTGACGCAGATCGGCAATCGTCAGACCTTCGGCTTTAGATAATCGAGGCTCTCCCGCAGGATCAGCTTATCCAGCTCAAGGTCCGCAACAATTCTCTTGAGGCGGGAGTTCTCCTTCTCAAGGCCCTTGAGCTCCTGAAGCTGGGACTTGCCCATCCCACCGTACCTCTTGCGCCAATTATAGTATGTTGCATCGCTGATGCCTGCTGATCGGCAAGCCATCTCTACACTGCTACCAGACGCCAGACTGAGCTCTATCTGACGCAGCAGGTTCAATACATCTTCATCGCAATATCGCTTCCTTGCCATCCAAATACCTCCACACCTTCGTAAAATATCACGAATTACGTGGCACAGTTATAGGGGGGCAGGACAAGTCATCCGCCTCGTAGTCCAGGGTATTTGTCGCTGACAAGATCGGGTTGATATAGGCGTCCAAAACCGGTTCGATATCCATTGCGTCGCCGGCGTGGTTGAGCTTTTGGCCATGGCCCATGAACAACCCTGCGGTTTCGAGGACGCCGTGGATTACCCGGGTGCCTGACCCGCCGGTGGCGCCGATCACCACGGGCGCGTGGTCCGTTCGGGAGATACGGCGGGCGGCGAGCGCGTGCTGGATGGGTGTCAGGAACATCGGTTGTTCAGTTCACGCGAAAAAAGCTGCATTTGACCGTACTACGGATTACTACTGTTCAGGGATCGTCGCGCCAACACCAAATTCGACCTTCACCCTGTTGGCTCGGTCCGCTATAACGCAGTACAGAACCCAATTGCTGGCATTCTCACCGTTTTGGAATTCTCCGATGGGAACTTATCTCGACGACCTTTGGAACGACCTTGAGCAGACCTGGGATCTGGCCATGGCGGTCAATGATCTTGCCGAGGAAGAGCGCTCGGATGTGTCCAAGTCGTGGGAAGGTCATTTCAAGGCCTCGGAATTGGTCGATGTCAGTCGCACTGAGACTGAAAGCCAGGGGACGACCCCGCCGGTCAAGGTGTTCTGCACGAATATTTATGGGTTGCAATACAACGGCGAGACCAAATATTGGATCCCGTTCCGCCACGGCGATATCGATCTGGCGAAGTTCACCGAGGATTGATCTCCTCGGGCGTTGCATTGCGCAGCGAAGAACACAATATATTGTGGCGTGTAAATGATGCGGTGCCATATCGATTGGTCGACGGGGCTATGCCAACCTACAGGCTCGCATGTTGCACAGACCGCGTGCAATGTAAAATGGCGACGGGTGCCGTCGATGTCCAAGCAAGGGCCGGTTACCGTCAATAAGCTTCTCAAGACATGCTATTCGGCATTTTTCGTGGCCGACGTGTTCAGCTTTGCGGTCAATCTGTTGATGTTGACGATGTTGGTTTTCATGTTCCAGGTATTCGACCGGGGCATGGCCAGCGGCAGCATGTCGTCCTTGTTCTTGCTGCTTTTGATGGTGGGTATAGCGCTGGCGGTTCAAGCCGCGTTGGACTCGGTGCGGGCATTTTCCTTCGCGCGCATCAGTGGTTGGATGGATCGCCGGGCCCGCCCCATTCTGCTCTCTTCGATCATCGGTGACGCGCTGGACCGCGAAAGCCTAGCTCAGCAACCGGAGCTGAATTTAATTCAAGGCATGCCAGTGACCGCGGTGATCAGCGCCGGAGATCAGACTTTGTTGGAATATATCCTGGCGCCAATCTCTCGTAGCCTTGAGCAAGCATTTAAAGAGAATTGAGGCCGACGTGACGAAAACTTTCCTCCCCTATGGCCGGCAGTTCATCGACGAGGATGACATCGCGGCGGTGACCGATGTGTTGCGTGGAGACTGGTTGACGACCGGGCCCACGGTCGAGGCTTTCGAGGTGGCGTTCGCGGCGAAGATTGGGGCCAAGCACGCTGTCGCATGTTCAAGCGGGACGGCCGGGCTGCATTTGCTGGCCCTTGCCGCCGGCCTTGGCCCGGGCGATGTGGTGATCGTCCCGACGGTCACGTTCCTCGCCACGGCCAGCGCCGCGCGCTATGTTGGTGCCGAGGTGGTCTTCGCCGATGTCGATCCAGAAACCGGTCTGATGGGCGTCTCCCAATTCCTGGAGGCCGCCGCCCGCGCGCCAGCCGGCGCTGTCAAGGCAGTCTTTCCAGTTCATTTAAACGGCCACAGCGTGGACATGCCGGCATTACGCCAGGTGGCTGGGGCGCTGTTCATTGCCGAGGACGCCTGCCATGCATTGGGTGGGCGGCATAAAGCACCCTCCGGCACGATGGTTCCGGTAGGTTCATGCAGCGCGAGCGACGCGGCGATGTTCTCCACCCATTCGGTCAAGGCAATCGCCACTGGCGAAGGCGGCGTTCTGGTAACCAATGACACCGGCTTTGCCGCGCGATTGGGGCGATTTCGCAACCACGGCATGGTGCGCGACCCTGCGCTTTTCCAGCACCCCGAACTCGCTGTCGAGCCCGGTGAAGACGCCGCCGCGCCGTGGTATTACGAAATGCACGAACCCGGTTACAACTACCGGCTCAACGATCTGCAGTCCGCGCTTGGCCTTAGCCAGTTGCGCAGGCTGGACGACTTTGTTCAGCAGCGTCGACGGTTTCGCGATCGATATGATCGGCTGCTTGGCCCGCATGTGCGCCCGATCCAGGTCGCCGAGGGATGCGAGCCGGCTTGGCACCTCTCGGTGGTGCTGATTGATTTCGCCGCATTGGCAACGACGCGCTCGGCGGTGATGCGCCAACTGCGTGACCGGGGTATCGGAACCCAGGTTCACTACATCCCGGTGCATAAGCAGCCGTATTACCGCAACTGTAAAGCCCCCGTTCTATGTACCACTTTCTGATAGGGTCTCGGGCATCGGTGGACGCATGTTCAGAGCCTGATGCGGGCGGATGTGATTGTACTGTTTCAGCCAAGTTTCGATGACGATTTGAGCCTGTCTGATTGATGTGAACCACTCTGCATTGAGAACCTCCCTGCGCAGAGTGCCGTTGAAGCGTTCGTTGTATCCGTTCTCCCAGGGGCTCCCCGGATAGATACGGATGGGCTTGATCCCAACCTTGGTAAGCCAGGTCTGAAAGTTCTCTGCGATGAACTCAGGACCATTGTCTGATCTGATGAACTCTGGTCTGCCGTGTTTCAAGAAGAGCGGATAGAGGGCTTCCAGAACCTCGGCATTGCCCATTCGAGTCCTCACGGCCACGCACAGAGCTTCGCGGGTGTATTCATCCAGCACGGTCAACATTTTATAGGGCCGGCCGTTGGCCAGCTTGTCATGGACGAAATCTATGCTCCAGATATGGTTCCGATATTTGGGGCGCAGCCGGATGATAGAGCTGTCCTTGTGATAGAGGCGCTTCCGCTTCCTGTGACGTTGCGGTATCTGGAGACCCTCTTCCCTCCACAGCCGCTCTACCTTCTTGTGATTGACTTGCCAGCCTTCAATGCGGAGTAACGCGGCAATCTTCCTGTAACCATAGCGGCCATACTGCTTTGCCAATCTGATCAAAGCCAGCCGAAGGCTGTCATCATTTTCAGGGGATGCCTCATAGCGCTGTGTGGACCGTGCCACGCCGATCGTTTTGCAAGCCCGCCGCTCGGATGATCCGAGTTTCTGACGCACATGGATTAGGGCCTGACGCAGATCGGCAATCGTCAGACCTTCGGCTTTAGATAATCGAGGCTCTCCCGCAGGATCAGCTTATCCAGCTCAAGGTCCGCAACAATTCTCTTGAGGCGGGAGTTCTCCTTCTCAAGGCCCTTGAGCTCCTGAAGCTGGGACTTGCCCATCCCACCGTACCTCTTGCGCCAATTATAGTATGTTGCATCGCTGATGCCTGCTGATCGGCAAGCCATCTCTACACTGCTACCAGACGCCAGACTGAGCTCTATCTGACGCAGCAGGTTCAATACATCTTCATCGGAATATCGCTTCCTTGCCATCCAAATACCTCCACACCTTCGTAAAATATCACGAATTACGTGGCACAGTTATAGGGGGGCAGGACAGGATGGCGAGCGCCTTGAGATGGCGATGCGTGGCGTTGACTATGTGGTGCACGCCGCTGCGATGAAGCATGTGGCGACGGCCGAATACAATCCGTTCGAATGTGTGAAGACAAATATCTATGGCGCCGAGAACGTGGTCATGGGGGCAATCCGAAGCGGGGTGAAGAAGGTGATCGCGCTGTCGACCGACAAGGCAACCAATCCGATTAATCTCTATGGCGCCACTAAACTGGCCTCCGACAAGATCTTCGTCTCTGGCAACAATCTATCCGGCGTCAGCGGCTGTAATTTTTCGGTCGTACGCTATGGCAATGTGATTGGCTCCAGTGGCAGCGTGATCCCGTTTTTCCAAAAGCTTATTAACGACGGCGCCACCGAATTACCAATTACCAACGAACGGATGACCCGGTTTTGGATCACCTTGGAGCAGGGCGTCGCCTTCGTGCTGTCCTGTCTGGAGATGATGCAGGGTGGTGAAATTTTCGTACCGAAAATCACCTCGATGCGGGTCACCGATCTGGCGCTAAGTATGGCTCCCGATTTGCCGCACAAACACGTCGGTATCCGTGCAGGCGAGAAGTTGCACGAAGTGATGATCTCGGAAGACGACGCCCGCAGCACCGTCGAACTCGCTGATCGCTATGCTATCCTGGCGCCGTTTCTCGAGGCCCGATACGAAGCCTACGTCAAAATGGGCGCCAGTCCGATAGTCGGGGATTTCCGCTATGCCAGCGACACGAATACCGACTGGCTTGAGGCCGAAGAATTGCGGCGGGTGATCGCCGATCTTTAGGCCGGGTTAGATCGGATCCGGTATTATTTTAACAAAAATTCCAATTTTGCCTTCGCCGTCGCGTGCGGGCGAATAGTCCGGTTTAAATGGGCCTAGTGGTCTCCTCGAGACGGATAGGAACCATCCGGCTCGGTTAGGGGATTAATCGTCGATCCCACTGGAAGCGTGTTATTCCGACCAAAACGAGCTCGACTATGGCGCGAGTGGCCGATAATGGCGTCATGTAGCTCCTATTCCTCACCATCGATTACATTGAACGTGCTCAGGCGTGGGGCAGCCATTCGCTAGGACGGCGGGTGAGATTTCTCTGGCCTTTCGCCAGGGCGGGACGGAGGTCGGCTTGGTGTCAACATCGGCGCTCGTCTAAAGCCACTGCGTTTTATCCCGCCAGCTTACCACGGCTTGGCCAAATCCGACGGCCGGCCAGAAAGGGTCAGGCGGCTTCGGCGCCGTAATAAAGCGTCACCACGTGCTTTGCCTCTGCGAAGAACAGCCAGCGTTCAACGACGGTCCCAATACCACCGGAGATCAGTGCCGCCAGGGTCAGGACGATCGATCCGCTTTGCCCCTCGATCATCGAACCGCCAAGTGCTAGGAGAACAGGTAGGGCGAAAAGCGTGGTCAAGGCGATCTGTCTTAACTTGGTCGAGTGCTTACGGGCGATCCGAAAGCCCATCTCGCGCATCACGAAATTCTCCGAGGTGTTGGGCGCGTCAAGCAACCGGACCTTTTCGGTCCCGCCGCCCAGACCCGTTGCGGTGCCGGAGGTCGAGGTGGCCGGGTTTTCGTCGAGGCTACGCCAATAGGTCAATTTCATTATGCCGGTGAGTACCGCGAGCGCCAGGACGACCCAGTTAAACTCCTGCGTGTAAACGTCGAACACCGCCGACATGAACGCCATCAACAGCGCGCCACCCAACAACCCTATCAGGATATACACCGGCACCACCCGTCCATCGTGCCACTGCCGGATGGTTTTCAGAGACGCATAGATCTTGCCGGTGCAGTAGACGGTGACCAGCGCCATGACCGCAGCGAGCAAGCCCCATGCCTTCCAGTTAAATTCTAGTGTTCCCGGGAACGCCCATCCTAAAAAGAACAAGCCGGCCGGAATGTAGGTGAGGATCGCGAACAACGCCTCACGAGACAGCCAGGACGTGCGCCATTGCGAGACGGCGCGCCAGGCGCGTTCCGGGTGCCCGAGATGCGCCGTGGAGCAAAGCAGGCCGCCGGTGATCAACGTCAGCGCCAACGCCGTCGCGCAAAGCCCCATGGCGCTATCCTCGGGAAGCAGGTCGAGGGCGGCAAAGACCGCAAGCAGCGCTAGAAGACCGTAGCCCGCTCCCGAGGCGGTGGTGAAGATAATGACTGATAGTGCCGGATGCATCGTCCACTCCCTCAGCGTGATAGGACGGTATCGACCCAGCGCAACAACGCGCCGCCGGCACCTGCTGAACCAGGACTGGCCTCGCTTTGGGCTTGCGCCGCCAGCGCCGCCAATGAGGTTGGCGCCCCGCCCTCGCCGCCACGATCGCGCCGGGCACGCGGCGGCAGGTATTTGTTGGTCGGCTTGTAGCCCATCTCGGGCATCAGATCGTAACCCTCGCGTTCCTTGACCAGGATCGAAACCTCGGACGTCGGGTCGCCAAGATCGCCGAAATGGCTGGCGCTGACCGGGCAGGTCGAGACACAGGCCGGAACCCGGTCGACCTCTTCCAGGTTCTCGTTATAGATTCGGTCGACACAAAGGTGCATTTCTTCATCACCCCGATCGGATGGTCGTATTCCCGTGCGCCGTAGGGGCAGGCCCAGGAGCACAGCTTGCAGCCGATGCAGGTATCCGGGTTGACCAGCACGATGCCATCTTCCTCGCGCTTATAGGAGGCGCCGGTCGGGCAGACCGTCACGCAAGCCGGTTCCTCGCAATGCAGGCAGGAGCGCGGGAAATGCACAGTGCGGCTCTCCTCCCTCGCCAACCTCGAACGTGTGCACGCGGTTGAACCAGACGCCCCAGGCGCCGGCATCTTCGCCATCCTGGCTTTCGGTGCCGGAATAGGGGTTCCAGTCGGTCATCGGGGCGGAATGGCCGCCGGAGTTCCATTCCTTGCAATTCACCGCGCAGGCGTGACAGCCGACGCAGATATCCAGGTCGATGACCAGGCCCAGCTTGGTCGCACTTGGCGCGGCTGGGCAGACTAGTCATTGCCGGTCTCCCTTGGCGCCGTATCTTAATATGGCGTCGCCGCGCGGGACGGTGGCGACCGGGGTCAGCGCTGGGAATTGTGGCTCGGAGGTTTCACCGGCGCGGTCTTCGGTGGCTTTTTCGACCTTGACTCTGAGGTCGAACCAGGCGGCCTGGCCGGTCACCGGATCGGCATTGGCATAGCGATGCCCGCCGCCGCGCTCCGGCAGCAATTCCGAGATCACATGGTTCAGCAGGAAAGCCCTTGGTGGCTTCCGGGGCGTCGGTCGCCAGATTCCAGGCGCCCGCCGTTTGCCGATCGCATTCCAGGTCCAGACCGTGTCCTCGTTCACCCCTTCCATCAGCTGGACTGCGCCTTGATCGCGCCGTGATTGGAGGTTACCCGCACCCAGTCATCATCACCGATCCCAAGCTTGGTCGGCGCGGTGCGGCTCATATAAAGCCGGTTTTGGCCATGGATCTGCCGCAGCCAGGCGTTCTGCGAGCCCCAGGAATGGTACATCGCCATGGGCCGTTGGGTGAGCGCGTGCATCGGGAAGGCGTCCGGATCGACCGCTGCTTCCTCGAACGGCGTGTACCAGATCGGCAGCGGGTCGAAATAGGTCTCAACCCGCTCGCGGTGCTCGTCGGGCGGCTGGATGTCACCATGGCCCTCGCGCGGCGAGGCGGAACTTCTGCATCGCCTCGACATAAATCTGCAGAACGATCTGGTTTGGCGCGCCGATCAAGCCCATCGCCGCGGCTATCTCCAGATAGTCCTTATTGGCATGCTTGAAATAGCGCTCGTTCGGGCGCGAACTCGTGGCGCCAGAAGCACCGTTCTCGACATATTGCTCAAGCTGGTCGGGGTTGGCCGCGCCCTTGCCTTCGGCTGTCGCCGTCCTCGCCGCGCCAACCGGCCAGCGGCCAATACCCGGCGCGCGCTCGTGGTTGACGATATAGTCGGGATAGCCGCCGGGATACTTGGCGCCGCCGTCCTCGTTGGTCAAGCCCGGCAGGCCCAGGCGCGCGCCCAGCTCGATCAGCACATCCTGGAACGGGCGGACGTCGCGATCCGGCTGGACCACCGGCTGGCGAATCGCATCGGCCGGCCCGTCGGCGCTCGCAGATCGGCCGGTCCAGCAGCGAGATGCAGTCCCAGCGCTCCAGATAGGTGGTGTCCGGCAGGATCAGATCCGCATAGGGCACCGTCTCGGAGAAGAAGGCGTCGGAATAGATGATATTTGGGATCTTATACTCGCCGGTCGCCTCGTCCTTGTCGGTCAGCATGGCGATCGTGCCGGGTAGTTCATCGACGAATTCCAGCCCATGTTCGCCATATACATGAACAGAGTGTCGATCGGGTAGGGATCGCCCTTATGGGCGTTGGTGATCACCATGTGCATCATGCCGTGGGCCGACATCGGCGCTTCCCAGGAAAACGCCTTGTCGATGCGCAGCGGCGTGCCATCCGCATCGACCAGCAGATCTTCCGGCCCGGTGGGAAAGCCGAGCGGCGGGCCGGCCATCGGGGTTTGCCGGCTTGACCTGCCCGGGCTTGCCGGCCGGCTTCAGCGGGCGGCGGCGCGGCTTGGGAAGGGCGGCTTGTAGCGGAACCCGCCGGGCACATCGATGCTGCCGAGCAGCATCTGCAACAGATGCAGCGCCCGGCAGGTCTGGAAGCCGTTGGAATGGGCCGAGATGCCGCGCATCGCGTGCATCGCGACCGGGCGGCCGATCATCTTGTCATGGCTTGCGCCCGGCCCAGTCGGTCCACGTCGACGTCGAGCTCGATTTCCTGTCGAACGCGGCATGCGCCAGCTCGGCGGCGATGCGGCGGATGGTGTCGGCCGGGATGCCGGACCGCTCGGCGACCGCGTCGGGACCGTATTCTCGTCCAGATAGCGCTCGGCCAGCAGCTGGAACGACGGCACCGCCTTGCGCCCGTCCGACAGGGAAAGGTGCCGACCACGGCCGGCGGACATCGCGCGCCAGGCGCTCGGCGGCCTGATTGGTATGCTGTCCCAGCACAGCGGCTCGCCGTCGGCGTCGCGGGCGAACAGGCCGTCATCGGCGGCGCCCGGATCCTGGATCACCAGCCAGGGCGCATTGGTGTAGCGCACCAGATAGTCCAGATCGATCTTGTCGGCTTGCAGCAGTTCGTGAATCAGCGCCAGCACCAACAAGCCGTCGGTGCCGGGCGGATGCCGATCCATTCGTCGGCGATCGCCGAATAGCCGGTGCTTGACCGGATTGACCGAAACGAATTTGGCGCCCCGGTTCCTTGAGCTTGCCAGGCCGATCTTGATCGGGTTGGAATCGTGATCCTCGGCGACGCCGAACATCATGAAATATTCGGTGATGCTCCCAGTCGGGCTCGCCGAACTCCCAGAACGAGCCGCCGATGGTATAGAGCCCGGCGGCCGCCATATTGACCGAACAGAAACCGCCATGGGCGGCATGGTTCGGGGTGCCGAACTGGCTGGCCCACCAGCCGGTCAGCGCCTGGCTCTGGTCGCGCCCGGTGAAGAAGGCGAGCTTGCGCGGGTCGTCCTGCGGATATCGGCCAGCCAGTCGGTCGCCGATCTCAAGCGCCTCGTCCCACTCGATTTCCTCGAACTCGCCCTGACCCGCGCTCGCCGACCCGCTTCAACGGCTTGGTCAGCCGTGCCGGCGAATAATGCTGCATGATCCCGGCCGAGCCCTTGGCGCAGAGCACGCCCTGGTTGACCGGATGGTTGGGATTGCCTTCGATATAGCGGATCTCGCCGTCGCTTCAGATGCACCTTGATGCCGCAGCGGCAGGCGCACATGTAACAGGTGGTGAACTTGACCTCGTCGGACACGACTGGCGAGGTATCGACGGTCTCGCGCACTGTCTTGAAGGGATTAAGGTTCATGGATTTTCCGAGGCTGGGATATCAAAGATTATTGGTCACTCTGGCCCGTGTGCGGGGAGGGGGTCAAGTTATGGTCGGCCGTTCGCAGCGGTTTTAAACTGACCATCCAAAAGTGACATATTGCCTTGGAAGACCATAGGCGGAAAAGTTCAGCCCAAGAATGGCTGATATTAACGCAAATTTATTAAATAAGTATGGGCTGAATGCAAGCGGCCGGACGACCAATCGGCCGCGATCAATGCCGCTGGGCGTCATTTGGTGTAGCTTGTGGTCGTTGAAAACCACCATGCGCTGGAGAAGAAATATGCGGCAATATCGAATCGCCGCCGTTCCCGGAGACGGGATCGGGACCGAGGTTATACAGGCTGGTTTGGAAGTACTTCGGGCCTTGGCGGCGCGGGACGGCGGTTTTTCGCTGGTGATCGAGAGCTTTCCTTGGGGCACCGATTACTACCTTGAGCATGGTAGGATGATGCCTGAGGACGGGCTGAAGACCTTGAAACCCTTCGATGCGATATATTTTGGTTCCGCCGGTGATCCCAGGGTGGCGGATCACATCTCGCTTTGGGGGCTGCGGCTGGCGATCTGTCAGCCGTTCGATCAATACGCCAATGTCCGGCCCTCGCGGCTGTTGCCAGGGATCAACGGGCCGCTGCGCGATGTTGGATCAGACGATCTCGATTGGGTGATCGTGCGCGAGAATACCGAGGGCGAGTATGCTGGCGCCGGGGGCCGGGTGCACCGCGGGCATCCTGAAGAGGTTGGCATGGACGTGACCGTGTTCACCCGCTCTGGTGTCGAGCGCATTCAGCGATTCGCCTTGGAGTTGGCCCGCACCCGCTCGGCAAAGCATCTGACCATGGTCACCAAGTCGAACGCCCAGCGTCACGGCATGGTGATGTGGGATGATATCTTCGAGGAGATCAAGGGCGATTACCCGGACGTTGAAACCGACAAGATGCTGGTCGACGCGATGACCACACGGATGGTGCTGGACCCCAGATCCATTGATGTGGTGGTAGCGACCAACCTGCATGCCGATGTGCTGAGTGATCTGGCGGCCGCGCTAAGCGGCAGCATGGGCATCGCGCCGACCGGCAATCTCAACCCCGAACGCCGATACCCCTCGATGTTCGAGCCGATCCATGGCTCGGCGTTCGATATCATGGGCAAGGGGATCGCCAACCCCATCGGCGCCTTCTGGTCGGCTTCGATGATGCTGGAGCATGTTGGTGAGCCGGTTGCCGCCGCTGCGCTGATGGACGCGATCGAGCGCTTTGCCGCAAGCGGCAAGGGAATGCCCCGAGACCTCGGCGGCGAGGCCACCACGCGCGACGTAACCGATGCTGTCATCGCCTTAATCGAAGGGAAAAACGTCTGATCGCGGCACCGCTGTCAGGTCAGGGCGTCGATTTGCTCGTGGCTTAGATTGCCGGGTACGATAGTGACTGGGATACGGATGGTGTTGGCCCCTTTACCGGCCAAGTAACTGACCAGCGGTCCGGGGCCTTCCTTGCCGGTGCTCGCCGCGAGGACCAAGATCGAGATCTCCGGTTCCTCGTCGATTAGCGCCATCAGTTCGCGTACGATTGGCCCGGAACGAACATACAACGCCGGGATCTGGTTGGAGATTTCAACGACTTCACTGGCCAATTCGTTGAGCCGCTTCTCCGCCGCTTCCCGGGCTTCGTCCTCCATCAATTCGCCGATACCGGCCCAGTGATGAAAATCGGCCGGCTCGATATCGCGGAACAGCGCGACCCGCCCACCGCTGTTCTTCGCCCGGAGCGCTGCGAAGCGCAACGCGATCCGCATTTCGTCGGAATCGTCCACAACCACCAGGAAAACCCGGTGATGGGCTGGGTCAAATTGGCTATCGGAGCCAGGCGATGATGTTTCTGACATACTGTCCTATAGTCTACAGCCCAATCCTCTCTCGCCCTAGACTTTACGAAAGATCACGCTGCCAAGCCAGCCGGCAAAGACCGCGATGATGATCGCCGCGATTCCATACAACGCGGATTGGCGATGCGCAAAATTGTAGATCTCGGCGCCAACGCCCACTTTTTCGACTAGGATCGGTGTGCTGATGGATTGAACCGCATTGCCTTCGTGGAATAAATAAACCGAAGCCGTGTAGGCTCCGGTCGCCATGTTTGCCGGAAAGTGAATGCCGGTGCGGAACAGGCGGTTCGACAGCACGGTGATTTCTCCCGGCTCCCGGCTGAATAAGCCTTCGTTCTGCTTGTTGCGGATCAAGGCCGCGCGAAATGTAGTCAACTCCTCTGCCGGTCTGCCGCGATCCGCGATAGAAACTGTAACGGCAATGTTCTCCGCGCCGATCTGTTGGTTTTCCCGCACATCCGGCGTGGCGATCTCACTCAGCGGGCGGGTCGAGGCAACGGCGTAGAAATTTGGCACACCCTCGAACTTAATGGTCTGCGCGTTCACCCAAATGCCGGCGATACGCTGCTTATTGCGAACCACGACGTCTTCTGGCGGTCCGGTGATGACCACGACGATATCGCCTTCGCCGTCGACCGCGCCGAACATAAGAACCTCGGCACCGGTAAATCCGGTAGTGATCGCCACGTGATGTCGGGACAGATCGGCGACCAGCGCCTGACCATGGGCGGTGGCGGCGAACGCGCTGACGAGCGTCATGACGAGAAGCAGAAGGCTGGTGGATGCCGTTCTCATACCGCCGTCCTCAATGCACGATAAGTCGGGCGATGGAATACAGATCATCGGGCGTGACGATCAAATCGTAGGCGATCTTGCTGGAAACGCCGATCACCATAACGGCCAGCAGCCCCCGTAGCTGCTCGCCTTTCAAACGGACGCTGTATTTGCTACCGAACTGAGCCCCGACGACCGCTCCCGCCAGCAGCAATATCGCTAGCAGCACGTCCACGGTCTGGGTGGAAACGGCTTGCAGGAAGGTGACGTTCGCGGTGACGAAGATGATTTGAAACAGTGACGTGCCGATAACCACCGATGTCGGCATACCGAGCAGATAGATCATCGCCGGCACCATGATGAAGCCGCCGCCGACACCCATCACCGCCGAAAGCAGGCCAACAACCGCACCAATGCTGAACGGCAGGATCGCGCTGATATAAAGCTTGGAACGGCGAAACCGCATTTTCAGCGGTAGGCCGTGTAGCCAATTGTGCTGATGAAGTTTGCCGCGGCGGGGGCTGGCCGAACGCGCGCGCAGCATGGTTCGCACGCTTTCCACCAGCATCAGGCCGCCGATAATGCCCAGAAACACCACATAGCAGAGCTTTATGGCGAGATCGATTTGGCCCAGAGACTGCAAAAATTTGAACAACAAAACGCCGAGCGATGAACCAAGAATGCCACCGGCGAGCAACACCGCCCCCATTTTGAAATCGACATTGCCGCGTCGCCAATGGGCGATCACGCCGGAAACCGAACTGGCTACGATCTGATTGGCCTCGGTGCCGACAGCAACCGGGGCTGGGACACCGATAAAAATTAACAATGGGGTCATGAGAAACCCGCCACCTACGCCAAAAAGACCCGAAAGAAAGCCGATCCCCCCTCCCATCGCGAGGATGAGGAAGATGTTAACTGACATCTCCGCGATCGGCAGATAGATGTACATATGACCTTGTTCGGTGGGTAAGAATCAGGGGCCGATGACCGTTTCCAACCCCGACCGAGGGCACGCAACGTCAGCGGATTCAATATCTTATATATAGAACTTCGAGTCGCACCGCTATGCTTGTTTGAGTAAAATGCGGGAAAATCAGTCATTTCCGGGCTGAATTTTTCCGCCGGCGGCCTTCCAAGCCAATATGCCACCTTCAAGTCGGTGGATGGGGCCTTCGAAACCGGCGGTTCGCAGGATCTGGGAGGCCATGCCGCAGCGCACGCCGCTCTTGCAATGAAACACCAAGTGTCGCTCGGAATGGGTGTCGACCGCACTTAGGTCGAAGTTCGATAGCGGTAGGAGGGTCGATCCGGCGATGCGTTCGGCGGCGAACTCGGCCGGCTCCCGAACGTCATAAAGGTCGGCCTCGCCAGCATCCAGCCAGGCGGTCAGGGTGGCGACATTGATCATCGCTGTTTCGTTCGGTCCGGTCATTGAGAACTCCGAGGCAAGTAATAGGGGCGGGCGCGGACCATGACTTCAGTATCCAGGGCAATCAAGAAATTTGAGTGTAAGGGGGGCCTTGGTGGCGATTTTAGGCTGTCGATGCGGCGAGGCTGACCGCACTCAGCAGCGGAGGTCGACCGCCGCCGAAGATCAGAGTCTATTCAGCGCGCGCGTCACGCTCGTGGGCAAGACGAACGAGTTTGGAATGATCAGATTTCTTAAGAATACCCTCGGTCTGGGAAGCTCGGAAATAGACGCAAATACGATTGCGACGCCGATTGAGGTGACTGCCGACAGCGAAAACTTTCAGTGCGAGGTCGAGAGCGTCTCGGCCGGTGGATTTCGATTGACGCCGTCCCTGGAGGCGGAAGTCGGTGCCACTATTCTGTACCCTCAAATCCGGACTGAGCTTGGAGGGAACCGTGGGCTCGGTCTGGGTGCGCATGCTGCACGAGGAAGCGTAGTGGTCCGCCTTGGCTGATGGCCAGGCGAATGGTCCGCTTGACCTCGAACGACGGTAAGACTGGCAATCAAGATGAGGTGATAAGGCTAAGGGCTCTCTTGTGGTTCGGGCTTTCGTAAGGTCGACCGGCTGCCTATAACGTTGCAATGCGTATCCTCTTCATAACCGCCAACCGCCTGGGCGACGCGATTCTTTCTACCGGATTGCTGCATCATTTAGTCCAGCAGTACCCCGAAGCGCGTTTTACTGTCGCTTGCGGCCCGGTTGCCGCGTCGTTATTCGATGCCGTGCCACGGCTGGAAGCACTGATAAAAATGCGCAAGGGTTCCTGGTTGGCGCATTGGCGCTCGCTGCTCGGGGCGACAATTACAAAACGCTGGTTTATGGTTGTCGATGTTCGGGGATCGGCCACCGCCTATGTGCTGCGAGCCAACCGCCGCCATGTCTACAGGCGCCGTGACGGCAATGCCCACCGGGTCGAGGATCTGCGTCACACGCTTGGCCTCGAAGCCCCTGCCACACCGCATATCTGGCTGGGACCGGAGCATCATGCGCTCGCTGACCGGGTGTTGGGCGCCGTGTCGGACCGACCGCTTCTGATGCTCGGACCGACGGCGAACTGGGATGCCAAGGTTTGGCCGGCCGATCGGTTCGCGGCGCTGGCCAAAGTCCTGACCGCCCCTGACGGGGCGCTTCCCAATGCCAGGATCGCCGTGGTTGGTGGACCGGGTGAACGCGATGTCGCAGCGCCCGTTCTGGACTCTATTCCAGTCCAAAACCTTGTCGACCTGATGGAGGCCCCGGTGCTGGATACGGCTGCCATTGCGGCGCGGGCTTCGCTCTATATTGGTAACGATAGTGGTTTGATGCATCTGGCGGCGGCGACCGGTGTGCCGACCCTGGGCCTTTTCGGCCCGACCCGTGATGAGAATTATGCGCCCTGGGGTCGGTGTTCCGCCGTGGTCCGCACCCAGCAGGCGTTTGACGAGCTTCGCTCTGACCCGAATTATCGTCCGAGTCCGGATAGCAGCCTGATGGACGGTCTTGGGGTTGATGCCGTGGTCGAGGCGGCCACGGCGTTGCTGGAGCGCGACCGGCTTAATCGGGATCCTGGAGCGGTGCAGACCCAACCGTGAATGTGCCGCGTTCCTCTTGAGGGCGCACCACTAGCGTCGGCCCAAGTCGCCGAGCGCGCTCAACACCATTTCGACGCTGATCTCATCCATCCGATCCTTGCCATGGCGGACTAGGCCGGGGGGTGAAAGCGGGGTGATTCTGGGATCTTCGTGCAGCGGGACCGACCCGCCGAACAACCCAAGTGACGGCGTATCGACGGCGGCGGCGATCTGTAGCATCCCGGTGTCGTTGCCGATGCAAGCCTGGCACAAGGACACCGCTGCCGCCGCCTCCAGGATCGGTCGATGGATTAGGCATGCCAACCATGGCGGCTCCTGGAAGCGTTTAGCCAGCCGCATCGCCATCTCTGCCTCCGCCGGCCCCCCGACCAGCACGACCGCGTGGCCCAGGCCTTCGTGCAAGGTTTGGATGAGAGCGCCGAAATTCGCCTCGCCCCATTGTTTGAACGCCTCGCTCGACCCGATAGCCAAGGCAATGCGCGGCTCCGGAAGAGTCGCCAACGCGAACTTGGCGGTTTGCAGGGCGTCGCCAGGGAGCGGCAACGCCGGCCCGGCCCCGGCCAGTAGCACGTCATGCATTTGCAACAATCGATTGGCCTTGGCGATGGCCGACAGCGATCGATCCCGTCTCGATAACCCATGCGGCGAAGTCAGCAGCGCGTCCTGCCAACCGATTCCGAAGCCGATGCGCTTGGCGATGCCGGCCCGCCAAGCCGCCAAGGCATAGCGAACCGAGCCATGCAGGATCCAAACCTGACCGAATTGGTAAGGACGCAGATCCGCGCCGAGCCGCCAGCCGCCCAAAGGCCCGCTATGGGTTTTACCGTCGGGCGCTATATAAAGCACCTCGCGCACATGATTCGCCGCTGCCAGCAGTTCCCTGGCGAGCGAGCGTTCTTTGGTCAGCAACGTTATCCGACGGTCCCGGGAGGTTCCGGCGATCGCCTGCAGATGCGGTAAATGCCAGATCGTATCGCCGATTCCCGGCAGCGGCTGGATTACTAGAGTGCCGCCGGGTGTATCTGGTTTGAGGCTCATGCGGCGAACCTCCGGGATCGGCGCCGGTGGGAAAGGGCAAGGTCTTGCCGTTGCCGGATGCCTACACCACAATCCGCACCAATGGCACTATCTTTTCGTGCTGGAACCGCTGGGGTGACCGGAACAATGGTGAAACTCCTACAGGCGATGGCCGGCGCGAAACATGGGGGCGCCGAGGCCTTTTTCACCCGTCTCGCGATTGCTCTGGAACGCAGCGGCCAGGAACAGCGAGTGGTGATCCGACGCGACGAAGATCGGTCGGCGGCATTGCGCGGCGGTGGGGTAGAGCCGCTACAACTCAGCTTTGGCGGGGCGTTGGACTTGTTGACCCGGCGGCGTCTCGGCGGCGAGATCCGCCGCTATCACCCGGACGTGGTGATGACTTGGATGAATCGTGCGACGGCGAAAATACAGCCGGGCCGGTTCGTCCATGTCGCCCGGCTCGGCGGATATTATGATCTGAAATACTACCGCCATTGCGATCACCTGATCGGCAACGCGCCGGGTATCGTCGCGTATGTAATCGCCCACGGCTGGCCGGCCGAGCGGGCTCACTATATTGGCAATTTCGTCGATAGCCGAAAAGGGAGCCCCGTCGGGCGCGCCGGTTTGAACACGACGCCGGACGCCAAGGTGATCCTGGCGCTGGGTCGGTTTCACCGGAACAAGGCTTTTGATGTGCTGATCCGTAGCCTTGCGGAGGTTCCGGGCGCGGTGCTTTGGCTCGCCGGAGACGGGCCGGAGGAAGATGAACTGAAGGCGCTAGCGCGGGATGTCGGGGTGGTCGACCGGGTTCGCTTCCTCGGTTGGCGCGACGACACGGCTGATCTGATTGCGGCGGCGGATATCCTGGCCTGCCCGTCGCGCCATGAACCGCTCGGCAATGTGGTGATCGAGGCCTGGGCCCAGGCCAAGCCGGTGGTCGCGGCGGCGAGTGACGGGCCGAGACACCTGATTACCGACGGTCAAAGCGGTTTGCTCTGCCCGATCGACGCGCCGCAGGGCATGGCCTCGGCGCTGCGCCGGGTCGCTGAGGCACCGGCGCTGGCAGCGCTGTTGGGGGCGGGTGGCGAGGCGGCCTTTCACGCCAGTTTTACCGAGCAAAAGATTGTTCGCCAGTACCGGGAATTGTTTTCCAGTATCGTCGGCTAAGCCTTGGTTCGTCGGGCTTTTTATTTCTATAATAGGTCTCTGATTTCAACCCGTGTGGGATCGATGGCCGCGGCCTCGGGACCGATTGGGAGCCAACTATGACGATCTCCGATACCAATGTACCGAATGACCTCGATTCCTTGTGGATGCCGTTCACCGCAAACCGCCAGTTCAAGAAGGAACCGCGACTGTTCGTCGAGGCCGAGGGGATGCACTACATCACGGCCGACGGTCGTCGGATACTGGATGGGACCTCCGGGCTGTGGTGCGTCAATGCTGGCCATCGCCGGAAATCAATTATCGAGGCGGTGCGCCAACAAGTTGAAAAGCTCGACTATGCGCCCGGTTTTCAAATCGGCCACCCGCTGTCCTTCGAGTTTGCCTCCCGGTTGACCGGGATGCTGGAGGGGTACAGTCAGGTGATGTTCACTAATTCCGGTTCCGAAGCGGTCGACACAGCCCTGAAGATGGCGCTCGCCTATCAGCGGACCATCGGTCAGGGCACCCGAACCCGCTTTATTGGCCGCGAGCGCGGTTATCATGGCGTCGGTTTCGGCGGCATCTCGGTCGGCGGCATTTCGCCTAACCGCAAGATGTTCGGCAATATGTTGACCGGCATCGACCATCTGCCGCACACCCACAATCTGGAGGAGAACGGCTTTTCCCGGGGGCAGCCGGAATGGGGCGCGCATCTGGCTGACGACCTTGAACGAATCGTCGCGTTGCATGATGCCTCGAATATCGCGGCAGTCATCGTCGAGCCAGTTGCTGGCTCGACCGGGGTGCTAGTTCCGCCCAAGGGCTATCTGCAGCGGCTGCGCGAGATTTGCACCAAGCACGGTATCTTGCTGATTTTCGATGAGGTGATCACCGGGTTCGGTCGTCTTGGCGATAGCTTTGCCA
This sequence comes from uncultured Alphaproteobacteria bacterium, assembly GCA_937776645.1. Lineage (GTDB taxonomy): Bacteria > Pseudomonadota > Alphaproteobacteria > Thalassobaculales > Thalassobaculaceae > JADHLJ01. The sequence continues at coordinate 19,782 of CALMRI010000016.1, forward strand.
GCGAGTATTTCGGCGTGCAGCCGGATCTGTTCACCACTGCCAAGGGCATCACCAATGCCACAGTGCCCATGGGCGCCGTGTTCGTTCGCGAGGGTATCTATGACGCTTTTATGAACGCGGCGACTGACGAGAACGCCATCGAGTTCTTCCACGGCTATACCTATTCCGGTCATCCGCTCGCCTGTGCCGCCGGTCTGGCGACGCTTGATCTTTATCGCGACGAGGGTTTGTTCGAGCGGGCGGCCGGTTTGCGCCAGTATTTTGAGGATGCGATGCACTCGCTAGCCGATGCGAACCACGTGATTGATGTCCGCAATCTTGGTGTCATGGGTGGCATCGATCTTGAACCGATCCCCGGCAAACCGACGGTGCGAGGCTTCTCCGCCTTCACCAAGGCCTATGAGAGTGGGCTATTGGTGCGCACGACCGGAGATACCATCGCGCTGTCGCCGCCGCTGATCATTGAGAAAGCGCAGATCGATTTCATCGCCGAGACTGTCCGCGACGTACTCAAGACGGTGCACTGATCTTCAAAGACCGGAAAGGCGCGGCCAAGAGCCTCGATCTCGGTGTCGAAATCCAGATTGGCTCTAAAGCTTTTGACTTGCCAAGGATTCGAGGAGCCGTCACTGTTGCAGTGGCTCCTTAACGCGGGTGCTGGGTAGTGCGAAGAACCATCGTTCTCTCGATCGGTTTGTTGCTGCTTTTGGGGGTGTGACGAGGATATCCGCACGGTGGTGGATGATCTGTTCGGCGCAACGCAAGAAAAGCCAGCGGTGGCAGCCGTTGAACCGCGCTATTGCTACGGGACCATCGGTAAGGTCAATTGCTATACTCAGCCCCTGGGGGGCGAGGGAGAAAACCGGTTGATCGCTATGAGGGGGCCGCGCCTCGCCCCACCTCAAGCATTGGACCGCTCCGTCCCTGACGATCCCGTGCCACCTACTTGGTTGGTCTCTTGCGTCGATATTTCACAGTCCCGCTCCTTGTCATCGCCGTCGCGTTATCGGCGCCGGCGATGCATTCCGCCTCGGCGCAGAACGGCGCAAGACAATCCTACACAGAAGCCATGGATTGGTACCGCAAGAGCGCTAGGGCCGGCGATCCCGAGGCGCAGTTCTATTACGGTTTGGCCTTGGAAGCAGGCGAGCAGGGGCCCCGTGACCTTGCCGCCGCGCGGCTATGGTTCAAGCGGGCGGCTGCGGCCCAGTATCCCCTGGCTCTTTACAAATTGGCGCTGATGACCCAGTTCGGCCAAGGAGGCCCGGCGGATCCGGTCTGAGGCGCGGCGGCTCTACCAGCTTGCCGCCGAGCGGGGCGTGGTCGAGGCGAAATTCAATCTGGCGGTGATGCTGCTGGATGGTGTTGGCGGTGCGGCGGACGGAAAAGCTGCGGCTGAGTTTTTTGTGGCCGCGGCGCGGGATGGTGTGACGGTTTCCTTCCTCCATCTGGCGATCCTTTATAACCGCGGTGAAGGGGTAGAGAGGGATCCCGTCGAGGCGCTGAAATGGGCATGTCTGGCGCGGCAGGCCAAGGTTCCTAGGGCCTCTGGGGTTGCCGAGAGTCTGGCTTCAGGTCTGTCGGGCGAACAAATCGCCGACGCTGAAGCGTGGGCTCGGGCCTGGAAGTAATCCGGGTCTGCCAAGCAGCCAAGGAACGGACAGGTAACCGTGCGACACTCTAAAACGACTGCAGCACGACGGCCTCGATATCTGCCCTATCTGTCGGGACGGTTCCGCCTGGCCATGGGGCTGATGGCGCTGGACCTGGACGAGTGGATCGAGCCGGACGAGCATTTCATCGCCGAGCTTGCCGAGAAGGGCCGTCTTTTCGCCGAGCGCCACGCGGCTGTCGTGCTCGCCCTGGCTGGCAGCGAGCCAGCCCAGCAGGAAGTGTTGGGGCTGTTGATTGAGCATATGATCCGCCTGCACCCCCATCTATTGCGTTTGGACGGCGATACGGTGCGGGTCGTGCCAAGCGGTGCGTCCTATCGGCTAGAGGATTGGACGGCGGCGCCGCTCGACTTGGCCGGGCGTTTGGCCCAGGAGGATTTCTGTCTGATGGCGCCGGGAGAGGCGGGCTATACCTTGCAAGCCGCGTCGTTGTGCTTCCCCTCGCGCTGGCAATTGGCTGAGAAGATGGGCCGCCCGATGGCAGCGATCCACGGTCCGGTGCCGGGGTTCGGCGACAAGCTCGCCCACCCGGTTGACCGGTTTTTCGAGTACTTGCATGTCGACCGCCCGGTCTGGCGGGTTAATTGGTCGGTTAATGACGACCCGGCATTGTTTCAGCCGATACGCCGCCGGGGACCGGATGCCGGCACGCCAATCACCCCAGGGAACGCCGGCGAGAGGCTGTTCACCCGCTGCGAGCGGCAAACCTTGCGCCGCCTGCCCTCGACCGGCTGGATCCTGTTCACCATCAAGACCTATGTTGATCCGTTGTCATGTCTGGCTGATCAGCCGGAAGCCGCCGCCGGCTTGGCGGCGGCGGTCCGGGATCTGCCGGCGGGAAATAGGGGCTACAAGAACGTCGCGTCCTACGAAGCGGCGATGCTCACCTATTTGGACCAGCTTGCCCTGGCCGGTGAGTGAGGGGGACGGCGGAATAACGGAGCCGGGATGACGGCAAACCCGACGAACCTCTAACCGGCTTTTTCCGTCTCGAAGATCAACCGAAGCTCGGTCTTCAAGATCTTGCCGTAGTTATTCTTCGCCAGCGAATCGACGAACCGATAGTCCTTTGGTCGCTTGAACCGGGCGATATTGTCCAGACAAAGCTGGTCCAGTTCCTCGGCGCTGATGGCCTGGCTCGGATGCGCGACGACGAAAGCGACGACTTCCTCGCCCCAGTCGGAGTGCGGCCGACCGACCACCGCGCACTCGTAGACCGAGGGGTGTTGCAGCAGTACTTCCTCGACCTCGCGCGGGTAGATGTTGGTGCCGCCGGAAATGATCATATCCTTCGAGCGGTCCTTCAGGGTCAGGAACCCTTCGGCATCAATGGCGCCGACATCGCCGGTCCACAGCCATCCGTCGCGGATCGCGTTCGCCGTGGCCTCGGGATTGCCCCAGTATCCGGCCATCACCACGTCGCCGCGCAAGGTGATCTCGCCGATCGCATCGACCGGCAGCGGCGCGCCATCCTCATCGACGATGCGAACCTCGACATCGGTACGGGCGACGCCGGCCGAGGCAAGCCGTTCGTGATAGCGCGGGTTCTGTGGGTCCAGGAAGATCCGTTTGGGCAATCCGGTGATGGTCATCGGCGACTCGCCCTGGCCATAAATCTGCACCAATTTAGGTCCCAGCAGGTCCAGCGCCTTCAGCGTATCGGTTAGGTACATCGGTGCGCCGCCATAGACGATGGTCTTTAGGTTCGAGGTGTCCGCCTTGGCTATCGTCGGGGCGTTGATTAGCCGGGTGACCATGGTCGGCGCGAAGAAAAACGTACAACCCGGCCAATGTTTGATCAATTCCAAGGTCTCGTCGACGTCGAAGCCACCGCTTTCGGGGATCACGTTATTGGCGCCGCGCGCGACATGCGGCAACGCGTAAAGACCGGAGCCGTGGCTCATCGGGGCTGCGTGGATCATGCAGTCCTCGGGCTCGATCACGTCGACATCAACAAGGTAGTTCATCGTCATCGAATGGACGTTGCGGTGGGTCAGCATCGCCCCCTTTGGGCGTCCCGTGGTGCCGGAGGTATAGAACAGCCAGGCAAGATCGTTCGGCGTGACCTCGGCCATCGTCATGGTTTCGCTGGCGCATAGAGCCTCGTATTTGGGCGTTGCGACGGTAATCACGCGCTCTAGCTCGGGCGCGTCGGAGCGGGCGTCGGCCACCGCCTCGGCGAGATCCGAGGTGATGAAACAGAGTTTGGCGCCGCTGTTTTCCAGGATGTAGCCGAACTCGCGCGGATGCAGCTTGGCGTTGACCGGCACCGCCGCCAAACCGGCATGCCAGCAGGCGTACATCACCTCGATATCCTCGACGCAGTTCTTCATGATCAACGCCACCCGATCACCGGGCGCCAGGCCGAGCGAGCCACGCATCGATGCAGCTAGCCGGGTAACCCGGTCCGCCAGTTCACTGTAGCGCCGTTGAACGGTCACGCCCTTGGAGATGGCCGGTCGATTGCCATAGGTGAGGGCAATCCTGGCGAGGGTTCCGGCATAGTTCATCGGCTCGGGCTCCACGAAAGCGATACAGCGGCGACTATACCAAGCCGGGGCATCGATTTCAGCCTTGGATTGCCTAGACGCCACCGTCGCTTTGCCTCTAGCCGCCAGCATCAAGAGGGTGCTGGTGAATCCTGGTGGAATTCGTGGCGCCAAGCTCTAAGCTGATCGTGACTACGAGAGGCGCATCAACGTCGCAATACGATTCCGACTAAACCGATCGCGCTTTGGGGAGAATGTGATGATCATCAAGGAAATCCGGACCCGCCATCTGCGCGCGCCCTGGATCGAGCCGCCGGTATTTGGAGCGGTAGTGCCGGAAATGCGCGACCTTCTGGTGGCGGAGATCGAGACCGAGTCCGGTATTGTCGGCATGGGATATCTGATCCTGCTGCGTGGCGGGGTATCGACGGTGCGGGCCTGTTTGGATGAATTGGTCATCCCCGAGCTGATTGGCCGCGACGCCACCGATATCGAGGGCATCTGGCAGCATCTGTGGGAGGCGAATTACTGGATAGGTCGGATGGGCGTCACGGTGATGGCGCAATCAGTGATCGATATCGCGCTCTGGGATGCGTTGGGCAAGCGCGCCGGCCTGCCGCTGCACCGGCTCTGGGGACATTGCAATGATGCGATCCCGGCCTATGGCAGTGGGTGCTGGCGCGGCTATGGGCCGGAGGGGATGGTCGATCGGGCCGAACGCTATGTCGCGCAGGGCTTCACCTCGATCAAGATGCAATGCGGGCATCTGTTCGATCGCCATCAGGACGTGCGCAATGTCGCGATGATGCGCGAGGCGCTGGGGTCGGAAATCGACATCATGATCGACGTTAACATGGGATGGACCGCCGATCAGGCGATCATCACCGGCCGGCGGTTTCAGGAATACGACCTGTACTGGCTGGAAGAGCCGGTGGTCTGCGAGGATTTCGCCGGCTACGCCCGGATCGCCGAGGCTCTGGATCTGCGGGTCGTCGGCGGGGAGACCCATTTCACCCGCTTCGACATGCGGCCTTTCTTCGAACATTCCCGATTGCCGATCTTACAGCCCGACGTGATGCGCGGCGGCCTTACCGAATTGCGCAAGATCGCCACCGTCGCCGATACCCACGGGATGACCATTGCGCCGCATCTGTTCCCGGAACTGATGGTGCAATTGATGGCGTCGATCCCGAACGGGTTGATCCTGGAATACGTCAACTGGATGGATGACGCCTGGGTCGACCCGGTGCTGCCGGTCGGCGGCGTTTACACGGCGCCGGAACGTCCGGGCCATGGATTGGCGTTCAAGGAGGAATTCCTCAAGGAATTCACCTTGAAGTAGCTGAGCGGATTATTGCGGCGCCTCCAGTCGGCCCCATTCTCCCGTCATCTCGGCGAAGGCCGAGACCTATTCTTACGACTTTAGCTTTAGCTTGGATGGGGTAAGCTTGGCTGCACGGTCCACTGGGACGCCTAGGCGTGGGACCAGAGAAATGTGACGATGGCCGAGGCGTTCCGGGGCCTGTGGGCGCAAACAAAGACGGGCGTGGTTTTCGCCAGCGTATTTTCGTTCGTCGCGCCGGCGTTTCTGGTTTGGGGCGCGCCGATGACCTCGGGGCTTTTGCTGGCGGTGCCGTTCGCGTCGATTGCCGCGGGACCGGATGCCGGCCGAGCGTTCGCCAGGGCCGGGATTTGCAACACCGCGGAGGAACGCACAGCGTCCGCTGGAGCTGCTCTGGATAGGCTATGTCCCAGGGATGTTTGATCCCTGCCCGGCGTCAACTATGCTTGGTGAGGTCTCGCGACCACTCGCTTCTGGAGAGCTAGGTAGCTGATCGCAGCGCCTGGGTGAACGTGTCACCTGTCGCAATCCAATAGTGTTGCACTGGCCAACCGCGCTGCGCTGGCTAGCCCGGAGCGAACCGCTTATCCTGGCGGCTTGATGGTGCGGAGCCGATACATGACCGATGACGAGCCTGTAGAGGCAGAGGGCAATCCCTGGACCGTATTGTCCCGGCGCGTCGCCTACGACAATAACTGGATCCAGGTCATCGAACATGACGTGCTCAACCCGGCCGGCAACCCTGGGCTCTACGGGGTGGTTCATGTGAAAAGCCTGGCGGTCGGGGTGCTGCCGATTGACGACGATGGGGCGACCTATCTGGTCGGCCAATACCGGTTTCCTGGCGACTATTTCAGTTGGGAGTTACCGGAGGGCGGTGGGGCAATGGACGTGCCGGCGGAAATCTCCGGGGCTCGGGAATTGCGCGAAGAAACCGGTTTGACCGCCGCCCGCTGGCACCAGTTCCTGCGCATGGATCTTTCCAATGCGATCAGTGACGAAAGGGCTGTTGGCCTGATCGCCTGGGGGCTGCGGCAATTTGCGCCGGAGCCGGAGGAGGACGAAAAAATCATAGTGCGCCGGATGCCCTTCGGCGAAGCATTGGCGATGGCGCTTTCCGGCGAGATCGTCGATTCCTTCGCCCAGACCATGTTGTTCAAGGCCAAACTTCTGGCGGACCTCGGAGCGTTGCCGGACCCGGTGCTTAAACGATTGGCAGTCGGGCAATAAGGCGTGAATTCGGGGCTTATATTTAGGGCTTAGCCCACATCCGCATCAGGTTCAGCCGGCCTTTTTCGAGCTTGAGAATCACTTCTCCGTCTCTCTTGTCGCGCATCAGGATATCTACCGCCTGGGCGAGGTCTCCGAGAACTTCGCGCTGTTGCGGGTCGGGGATCATGCTTTCGATCCAGGTAACCGCGGCAAGTCTGCGGCCGGTGGTGATCGGGTTGACCCGATGCATATAGTGGGTCGGATACAACACGGCGTCACCGGGCGTCAGCTTAAACTCGTGCTCGCCGAAAGGTGATTCTAGAACCAGTTCACCGCCCTTATAGGCCTCGGGAGCGTTCAGGAAGATGGTGATCGACAGGTCTGTTCGCATGCCGGGATATGGCCCCATCAACGCCGCGTCGATATGGCGGTCATAGCGCTCGCCTTGCTTATAGGAGTTAAAGATTGGCGAGAGGATCCGCCGTGGCATGGCGTTCAGATTAAACGCCTCGTTCTGCCGCATTGCCGCCATGACCAGTTCCGCTAACTCGCGGTATTGCGGACTGTTGGGTGGGACTTGGGTGTTCTTTTTGATTTCGGCGCCCAGCACACCACCACTCATCGCGCCGTCGGCGAACGGTATCGAAAACAATTTGGTCGCAATCGTGCGAACTTGATCCTTGGAGAGGAGCTGAGGAATCACCGCGACCATATCGACCTCGTCATTGGCTATGCGGCGAGTCTAACCGGCTCCGGCGCCTTACGAAAGCGTCGCGATCGGTGCGATGGTGCGTTGGCCCACAAAGACTGAGACCCTAGGCCTAACGATCCGACCCGAGCGGTAACCAACATAGCGGGTTATTCCTGGACCGCATTTTGCTGAACCAGGTGGCAATGTTTTCCTGCCCGCCGCGGTCGCGGGACGGGAATGGCTGGAATTGAATGATTTTCCACCGGCACGGCTCTTGCGTTGTTCCTTCCGAACGCAGCCGATTCATGTCTGCGGTATCGGGAGTCCTCACGAGGAACTTTGCCGTGGGCTCGGCTTGATGAAATCAGTAATCTTCGAAGGACCAATCAGCGTCTCCAGCATGATCCGGCGCTAAAAGCGCATTCAAGTCGGTCGGTTCGTCGAATAGTTCCAGCGGGGAGCCGCGCTGGAGCGGTCCCCGTTCTTCAGAGCCGCCCCCTGATCGATTGCGTGGCCGGCGCATCATCGACATTATGGCGGTTCATAAGGATGATCCACCGAGACGGAGCGTCGGCATGCAATTATTGGACGACACGACAATCGCCTCGTTTCACGAGGATGGCGCGGTCATCTTGCGGCGCGCCCTATCGGCGGAGTGGATTGAAACCCTGCGCCGGGGGGTCGAGCAAAACATGAGCACGCCGGGACCGTATACCCGTGGCTATACCAAGGGCGGCGCGCCGGGGCATTTCTTCGGCGATTATTGCAATTGGCGGCGTATCGACGCATATAGCTCGTTCTTTTTCGACTCCCCCGCCGCCGACCTTGCCGGCGCTCTGATGGGCTCCTCGAAGGTCAACCTTTTCCACGAACATGTCCTGGTCAAAGAGCCGGGGACGCTTGACCGCACGCCCTGGCATCATGATCAGCCGTATTACTGCGTTGACGGGCGCGATACCTGCTCGCTGTGGATTCCGTTGGACCCGGTGTCGCGAGATACCTGTGTCGAGTTCGTCGCCGGCTCACATCGCTGGGGGCGTTGGTTCACGCCGACCAAGTTCGTCGGCGTTCAATATGACCGGCAGGACGATGGATATGAAGCGATGCCGGATATCGATGCGAACCGTGATGCTTATCGGTTGCTATCCTGGGATCTCGAACCTGGAGACTGTATCGCCTTTCATTTCCTGACCGTGCATGGGGCGCCGGGCAATCTTTCGCAATCCACCAGGCGTCGGGCCTTTGCCGCGCGCTTCACCGGTGCGGATGCGACCTATGTCCGACGCCAGGGCGAGATGTCGCCGCCGTTTCCCGAGGTGACCCTCGAGCCCGGACAAAAGCTGGATTGTGAGACGTTCCCGGTCCTGCGCGCCGGTTGAGTTGGCCGGATCAGCCGTCTTCGACTTCCGGGTCCCGTAAGATCAACCGGGTGCTATAGCGCCAGAACGCCTCCGAGACCGCCTTGTCGCCGGCGCTGTCGCAGTAACGTCGATAGGCGCCGGGTACCGTGACCGCAGAGACCCCGTCCTTAATCGTCGGCAGCAGGCTGTAGAGCGCCTGGAACACCAATCGATCCGTGCTCTTGGGGAGCAATCTCTTATGAACTGCGGCGGTATCGACCAGGAAGGCGTCGCCGGCGCGACCATCGATCGAAATCAGGTTCTCGGCGCCAAAGAAAGCTTTGACATGGCGGTCCTCGAACCGGTTGGCGTGCCTGAAGGTCTCCAGTAATGCGCCGTTTTCGGTGGTGTCCTGTTCTTTCAATACGTCGAAGCGCTTTTGCCGTTCCCCCCGGTTATGAGAGCCGGACACCATGACATGCGGCCCGGCGCCAGCGTCGACATCGGTTAGATAGACGAACAGTTTCACCCATTTGAAATCATGAAAATCGATGTGAAATAATTGCGCGTCCCGGGCCCTGCCGCGCTCGCGTAATGACTACCACGACGCAAGATAGGGAATCGTCGGTGGGACGCCGAGATACTTTGACACCACCGGGAGGATCGCGGGGTTGAGGGGCAGATCACGCAATTACGGCGCCAGGGCGATAGCGTCTGCGTCGTACCCCGCGACGTTGACCGTGGTTGGAACGTCATCTCGGCCAAAACCGGGGCCACCGTTAAGCGATGAGTCAGTGAGCGGCAAAGGATCAAGAAAATCTTGGATCTCGGCAATCTGACTCCCCGTCAGAACCCATTCGCCGTGAGCTCGCCGACCGCGCGGTCCGCTGTATTGTCGCTGGGCGGCAGGGGGAATTGGAGTTGACGGTTGATGAAGGCCTGGGTGATCCGAGCGATACGATCATGGGCGGTGATCGGAATATTATAGCGAAGCTGCAACAGTAACTGTCGCGCCCAATTCGGGTTATCGTAGTCGAAAACACTTGGGCCGGTGGGGAAAGCCATATTAGCCAATCCGTATTCGTCGTCGTCGCGCGTGATCTTGAAGCATAGGTCCGACGGGGCCAAGGGCCGACGGTTTTGAGTGTTCGATGATGGCGCCGTGACGGTCAGGTTGCCGGAAACAGCTCCGGATAGTCGACATAGTGACCTTTGTCGATTTCGGGTGGTGGCCAAACCATCGCTTCCAGAAATGTCTCGATCACTGGCGGTGTTGTCCTCGTCCAGCCCGGACAATCGGCGGTTTGCGCATGAATGCCATCGACCAGAGCGGTCAATTCGGCCAGCGAATTCCTCTGCAACCGGAAGCCATGGGGACCAAGGACATGCTCGACGATCTTTTTATCAAGCAGGCCTTTCCTGCGGGCTAGTTTCGGCGGAATTTTGTGCCCCTGCGCGTTGACGATATGCTGACAGAGCACCAGTCCCTCCTCGGCGAACACAACACCCTGGCTGACCGCATTACCCAGCGCCAACGGCGTGCCAAGGCCCTGAGCGAGGGCCATCGGTCCGGAATCGGTAATCTGCAGATGGTAGCGGGCGCGGGCGACCGCATAGGCCTGAAGCATGAGTTCATCTACAACGCTGAGATCGATAACCCCGTCTTGGCGATCAAGAGCGGCCATTCCCGGATGGCCGAGCCGAATGATCTGACCGCCAAGGTCGCGTGTCACATGCTGGATGATTGCCGATACGTGATCTTGATCCAGGTCGCGCGCGCCGTCAGCCGGGCGGTCAAGATAGCCCGGCTCGCGATAGTGTAGGGTGCAAAACCAGGTCGTGATGTCTACCCCCAACTTGGTCAGCCGAGCTTGCAGGACATCGCGCTTTTCAGGGGGGATCCGGAGGTGTGCGCGGAGAAAAATCCGACAGTCTCCGTGGATCCATCATCCAGGGAACAAGCAAAAAGTCCGGCTCGGATGCACCATCCGCTTCCCACGAGTGCTGTTGATCATGGCGTTCCCGGGTCGATGTACCATCGAAATAACTGAGAAACGGATTGTCGAGACCATCGCTTGTCCAGCAATGGTGGATATGGGGATTCATCTCGATGATGTCGGCCAGATAGGATCGATCATCAGTGTAGCAAACGTGAAGCTTGGCGTTCGAATAATTAAGAGAAACCGACGCACAGAACAGATTGTGATGACTAAACCCGCCGAGAGTTCGATCGAATAGGCCGGCAAAAATTATAAAAGGGTGGTCGGTTTCAACGTGGCGCAGGTTCCGGGTTAGCGAAATGTCCTGACGTTGGCGTGGGTGCAGTAGAGGCTTGAAATTGGCAAGCATTTCAAGGTCCATGAACCAAACCTTCAGGTTTCATGCCGCGGGGGCGTGTGTTTCAACGAAAATAATGAAGTCGTGCCATAACATTATTGGCGTGATCCGTCTGCATGCTATCGTTTTGGTTATGCGGTTTCCCTGCCTGCTTGGAGGTCGCCGTGGTACTGATCTTGATTGTGTGACGTGTTGAATAAAGACGGAGCAAGCGCGTTTATGTCCTTGGTGCTTCACGGCTATTTTCGGTCATCGGCGGCCTATCGGGTGCGCATCGCGCTCAACCTCAAAGGGTTAGGCTATGAAAGTCTTTCGGTTCATCTACGGGCCGGCGAGCAGGATGCGCCGGGATATTTGGCGCTGAACCCGCAAGGCTTGGTGCCGGCGCTCATTGATGGCGGCCAGACGATTACCCAGTCACTGGCGATCCTGGAATACCTTGACGAGGCCTATCCGGACACGCACCGGCTGTTACCAGAGGCGCCTTTGGAACGGGCCCGGGTGCGGGCCCTGGCGGCAGTAGTCTGTTGCGATATTCATCCCATCGGTAACCTGCGGGTTCTGAACTATATTCAGGGTCCGCTTGGCCAGGACGAGGCGGCGATGATCGCCTGGTACAATCATTGGATTCGTCGTGGATTTGGGGCGCTGGAGGCGATGCTGACGGCGAATGCTGGCACCGGGCGGTTCTGTCATGGGGACGCTCCGGGGCTTGCCGATGCCTGCTTGGTGCCGCAGGTCTTCAATGCCCAGCGCCACGCCCTGGATCTTTCGCCCTATCCGACCATTGAGCGGATCTGGAAAGCCTGTGAGGCGCTTGAGGTTTTCGCGGTGGCACACCCAAGCCGGCAGCCAGACGCTCAATGACGCTGTCCCGTGACAAAACCCAGTGACCGCCCCTAACGCCATCCCGCTTTCGCCGTCCGATCCTGCAGCACGGCCGTTTGACAGGAAAGGCTTGTGGCGAATCATGCTCATCATGGGTTTGTTCCTGTTGTTCGTGCAGATGAACCGCACCGGTGGTGCGGTGCTGGCGACGGCTCTGGCCGATACGCACGGGCTCAGCCCGGCGTCGATCGGCTTGGTGACCGGGGTGATGTTCCTGGCTTCGGCGGCGGTGCAATTACCGGTCGGGCTGATGCTTGATCGGTTTGGACCGCGCAAGATGGTGACCGGCCTCAGTTTCCTGGCGATCGCCGGCATGATCCTGTTTGGGCTATCCGACAGCGCTTGGGGGTTGACCGCCGCCCGAGTGCTAATCGGTGTAGGGCACGGCGCATCGATCACCGGCATGTATCTATTGGTGGTCGCCTGGGCACCGCCGGAACGGGTCGCCAGTGTCGCCGCGACGGTGATCGCGCTCGCCGGCGGGCTCGGTGGCCTGCTGTCGACGGCTCCGTTGGCGATATCACTGGAGGTCTTCGGCTTCAGCGAGACCTTTCTGGCCCTAGCCGGGGGCTCCGTTCTGATTACCGCCCTGATCTGGAGTTTCGTGCGGGATCACCCCGAAGCGGCAACGACGACGCGGCCCCGCGAAACACTGGGTGAGGCTTTGCGGGGATTGGTTGAAGTGATCCTCGATCGAAATCTGCGACCGATTTTCGTCATGGCGCTATGTTTTTCGGCCCCGTTCACTACTGTCGGTGGTCTTTGGGCCGGCCCCTATCTTCGGGATGTGCACGGTTTCAATCCCGCAAGCGCCGGCGTGATCCTGTTTGCCATGGTGTTGTGTTTGAACGCCGGCACTTTTGCCTACGGGCCGATGGACCGGGTTTTCAATAGCCCGAAACGGGTGGTGTTGGGCGGCGTAGGGATCATGATAACAGCCTTGGTGGTACTGGCCGCGCTACCCGCATCCCCGTTATATATTGTGGTGATATTGTTCGCGGTGTTCGCCTTTGCCGCACCGATTTTTGTGACCTTGGCGGCGCATTGCCGAAGTTTCGTGCCGGAATACCGCGCCGGTCGGGCTATCGCCGTTATCAACCTGATCGGGGTCGGGTTCATTTTCGTGCTGCAGGGCACGACCGGATGGCTGATCGAGATGTTTGCCGTGGACGGCGTGCCGACGGCTCTTGGCTACCGGGTGGTTTTCGCTGCTGTTGCCGTGACCCTGGTGTTGGCCGGATCGGTCTATGCGTTCAGCCGCGACGCGCCGCCACGGCCATAGAGCGTCGTTAGTTTGGTCGGTATTTCCCTCTGTCGCATTAATTCGACTTAGGCTTAACCCTTGCCGCGCTGCTGTGTGACCAAGTCTCTCAATTGGCCTTCTCCCATCGCGCCGGGGATGATTTTACCGCCGATAACGAAGGCTGGCGTGCCGCGAATTGCGAGCGCTTGGCCAAGCTCGCGGGATTTGCGGATTTGTTCCATCACCGCCGGTGCGTTCATGTCCTTTTGGAGTTGTTCGGTATCGAGCCCGACCTCGACCGCGGTTTGGAAAATCGCCGGCTCCGACAGGCGGCCTCGCAGCCGCATCAAGGCGACGTGAAAGGCCTCATATTTGCCTTGCTTGTGGGCGGCCAGCGAGGCGCGAGCCGCGATCATCGATTCCGGGCCGAGGATCGGAAACTCTTTCAACACAATCCGTAAGTTGCCGTCGCTGCGGGCGAAGTCGAGCAGCGGATCGATCATTCGTTTGCAATACCCGCATTGATAGTCAAAGAACTCAACCAGGGTGACGTCGCCATCGGGATTGCCCATCACCGGGTCGCTCGGATTATGTTCGATCGCCTCGTTCAGCGAGGTGACGCGTTCTGTCTGGAGGCGTTCCTGCACCAACTGTTCGCGCTCCTGCATCGCTTGCATCGAGTCCATAATCACTTCCGGGTGCTGCATGATGTAGTTCCGGATCAAACGATCGAGCGCGGTCTTTTGTGTCTGGTTGAACGGGTTATCCTCCGCGGCGCTAGCGGGAGAGGATAGCAAGCCGGCACAAAGGAGCAGGACGACGACAAAAGCAGACCGAATGCGAGCAGTGCTGGTCATGAAAAAGATCCAAGATTGCAAAGACGTTGCGCTGATTGTGGAAGAGGGCGATCGGTTCAGTCCAGTCGCGTCACCGTGAGGTCGATTGAAGATCGCATAGTGTGTCTAACGACCACGGTCTTTCAAGCGTCGCTTGGATAATTCCTCGATATCCAAAGAGCGCAACCATCCAGGAGAGCCCCGCTTGAGGGATTGCCGCGCGCGCTTTGCTTGTTGGACTGCGTTCTTCAGCTGGTTGCGCAACAGTGCTTCCTCTGCCAGCGATAACGCCAGCATGCCAAGCATGTCATTGCGGCCTTGGGCGGTCGCCAGTAGGCGCCAGGCGAAAGCGGAGTTCGGCATTTCCCAGCTTGCGCTTTGCATATGCTCGAGGGCTGCCCGGTTGGATTCGTTAGTATTGATCGCCAGTTCGGCCCGCGCCAGTTCGGCCTCGACGAGCGGCGCGGCCTCGAGCAAGGTCAGAGCCTTGCGGTAGGCGACGCGGGCTTCCAGAGGCTGTCCGGATTCGGCGAGGATTTGGCCCCGCAGCTCCCAAAAGTAACCATCTTCGGGAAACGCGCCGAGTAACCCGTTGAGCAATTCCAACGCGCGTTTTGGGGATGGTTCGCGAAAGGTTGCAATCACCCGTGCATAGCGCGCCGGGACCGACTGGTCGGTCTCGGGATAGCGCTGGAAGGTACGTGCCGGCGAGAGCAGGAAGCCGGCTAATTTAGCGATCATGCGGGAGTGCCTCGCATTGAATTCCGCCGAAGTTTTCGCCTCTGCAAAAGGCGACTGGGCGGCATGGCTAGCGACGAAGTTTATCCGGTCCTGGGTTAGCGGATGGGTGTTGGCATAGGGGGAGCGGCGTGCCGGCGCCAGTAATTCCTCGCCGCTCAAGGTTTCGAGGAAGTCGTGCATGCCGCGTGACGATTGACCGGTTGCGTCGAGGAACCGAACGGCGGCGTGATCGGCGGATGATTCTTGAGCCCGGTTGTATTGCAGAAGCGCCGCTTGGCCGGCGCCGGTCGTCCCCTGGTACACCGCGACACCGATATCGGCGCGTCCGGTGGTCAATGTTGTTGCCGCACCGAGAATCAAACCCAGTAACGCGGCGTTAGAGGCATTGCGGATGGCGCCCGTGGTTCGGACCAGATGACCGCCGGAAATGTGGCCGATTTCATGCGCGATGACGCCGATCAGTTCGGCCGGATTTTTGGTTTCCATCAACAACCCGGTATTGAGAAACAAGTTCTGCCCACCGGCGACAAAGGCGTTGAGTGTCTCGTCTTTGATGATATAGATTCGCACCTCTTCCGGGGTGAGGTCGGCGACAGTGAATAGTGGCGTGGCGAAGGCTTGGATGGTAGCTTCGATTTCCGTGTCTCGGATTGGCGTGCGGCCCTCCGCCATGCTTGCGCGGGGCGGCGCGAGTACACAAGCTGCGAGTATGCTGAAGGTAACCAGAAGTCTGGCATGGCCGGCAATGCGCATCATCGGACAAGATCCATTCTGCCCCGATGGGACTGCATATCAGCGCTGTGAGGCCAAAGATCAAGCTCAACATCACAATAGACGGATATTTCCGATCATGCGCATTCTTGCTCGAGCGTCGGCGACGCTTGTCTGTCTTACCACGTTGGTCGCCTGCGGCGCCGAACCCTTCGAGGTTCAAGAGGGGTTTTTCGGTGGGGTGGCGGCGGATGAACCCCGCGCTGCGTTGATCATGCGTGATGTATTGGTTGAGGGCGGGCGCGCAACCGATGCCGCGGTGGCCGGTTATTTTGCGCTGTCGGTAACCTTGCCGTCGTCGGCCGGGTTGTCGGCAACCGGATCATGCGTGGTGTTTGATCCCTTGTCCGAGCGGTACGAGCGGCTGGATTTTCCGGCGCTGCCGTCCGCGGATCAGGGCGCGGTGATAGCTCTGCCCCTGGCGCCACGGGCGATGTTTGCGTTGCATGCTCGCTATGGCCGTCTGCGGTTTGAGCAATTAGTCACCGGGGCCGAACATCTGGCTCGATTTGGTGAGCCGGTCTCGGCTCGATTGGCCGCCGATCTCAGTTGGGTCGGTCCGACGATGTTGCAGGATCCGACCTTGGCTGTGGTGTTCGGGCGTCAAAGTGGTGGGGTTTTGGGCCGGGGTGAGACGCTGACACAAATAGATCTTGGCACCACATTGGGTCGTCTACGGCGCGCCGGCGTGGGTGATCTCTATGTCGGGTCGATGTCACGCAGCTTTGCCGCCGCAGTCAAAGCGGCCGGCTACGCCATTGATATCAAAAATCTACGCACGGCGCTGCCGCGATGGAGCGATGCCGTGGGCTTCGAGCATCGCAATCACAATTGGGTGGTGGTCGGAGCCGATCCGTCGGCCGGCCGGCAGGCTTCGTCAATGCTGGCAGGGCTGTTCAAGAAAGGCGACTGGGGCGGGAGTGATGGACTTGGCCGGGCCAGACTGATGGCGAAGGCGGCCCAGGAGTTTGGCGCTCAAGCCGGGGTGTCTGTGCGTCCGGACGTCCCCGGCGCCACCAGCTTCATGGCGGTCGACCAGGTTGGGCAAATGGTTGCCTGCGCGATCGGAATGGGCCGTCCCTTCGGTCTCGGCAAGACCGCGTCCGGGACCGGCATCGTGCTGCGCTCCGCCAAGGTAGCGGGGCCGGCGTCGGCCTTGGCGGTAATCGCTGGGAATAAAAACGCCTGGCAGGTTCATTTGGGCGCCACGGCCGGCGGTGGCAAGGTGGCGCTTTCGGCGCTGCTGCAACCAGTGCTCGATCAATTCGAAGGTGATCGGTCGAGTGCCGAGGCGGTAAAAGCGCCGCGCACTTACCCGGACCCGGCCGCCGATACGATCTATGTCGAGCAAGTCTGGGGTGCCGAAGCGCACTCCGCCCTGGCGAAGACCGGGCTTGGCGTGAAGACGATACCGTCGCTGGGGCGTGCAGCGCTGTTGCGCTGTGTGGATGGTTTGTCGAAAGAGGCGGAAAATTGCGATATCGCCGGTGATCGACGAGGCGGCGGTTTAGTGCTTTTCGAGAGGGATTAGAAATGGTTTTGAAGGTTGCAGGCAGGGGATTATTGGTCCCGCCATTCATCGTCATGGACGTTATGCAGGCCGCCGCCGATCGAGAGGCCGAAGGCTCGGATGTCCTGCATCTTGAGGTCGGGCAACCCTCGACAAGCGCACCGCGCGGGGTGATCGACGCTGCGAAACGCGCCTTGGACCAGGATAAGCTTGGTTACACCATGGCATTCGGTCTGCCAAAGCTTCGTGAGTGCATCGCCGAGCATTATCGGGCCTGGTATGGCCTCGAGGTGCCGGTTAAGCGGATTGCCGTGACCAAAGGGTCCTCGGCAGGTTTTTTGTTGAGTTTTTTGGCTGCCTTCGATGCTGGCGACCGGGTGGCGATGGTTTCGCCCGGCTATCCGGCCTATCGCAACATCCTAATCGCGTTGGGTGTCGAGCCGGTGCTCATGCTCTCAGGCCCAGAGCACCGATTCCAGCCTACCCCGGCGCTGCTCGATGCGCTGGACCGGCCGGTCGACGGCTTAATCCTGGCCAGTCCCTCCAACCCGACCGGCACCATGGTCGGCGCCGAGGAGATGCGGGCTCTCACCGACTATTGCCTGGCCAAGGGTATCCGTATGATCTCGGACGAGATCTATCACGGAATCGGTTTTAGGACGCCTTGGGTTTCAGCGCTGGAATCCGATCCGAACGCCTTGGTGATCAACAGTTTCTCCAAATATTTCTCGATGACCGGTTGGCGGCTTGGTTGGATGGTCGTGCCGCCGGACATGGTGCGGGTCATCGAATGCCTGGCGCAAAATATGTTCATTTCCTCGCCGACGCTATCGCAGCATGCGGCGATTGCGGCGTTCGACTGCCATGAGGAATTGGCGACCAATGTTCAGCGCTATAACCGCAACCGTGAGGTGCTCCTAAATGAGCTGCCGAAAGCCGGATTGCCCGATCTGGCACCGGCGGATGGCGCGTTTTACGTCTATGCCAATGTTGCCGAGATCACCAATGACAGTGTCGATTTTTGCCGCCGGATGCTGAGCGAGATTGGCGTGGCCTGCACGCCAGGCGTCGATTTCGATCCTGACCGGGGCCATGCGAGCATTCGATTTTCATTCGCCGGCCTGACGGAGGATATGGTTGAGGCGTGCCGGCGCATGAAGGTTTGGATCAAGCCTTAGCAGGCTGTTGGATTTGCCCAAGGCCGCGAGAGAATTCTGGCCAAGAGATTAATCGTCGCGTAATTATTCAAGCTGAAAAGCAAGGCGCCGACCGAGCCAGCTAGGCTCGATCGGCGTCTTGATCTCTCAAAACGAACGACGCGGTGTGTCCCGGCCGAAGCCGAGGCTGCTAACAGCGTTAGGACAACAACCGGTTCCACCAACCCTTGCGCGAGGGTTGCTCGGGGGTGGCGTCTTCGCTGACCACGGCGTCGCCGGTTCCATTGGTTTCCTCGGCCATCGTGGCGACTTCGGGTTCGATAGTTGGCTCAATGGCCGGCTCGATCGCGACCGGGGCCTCGGTGACTGCCGGTTCGACAACCACTTCGGGCGCAGTGGCAACGGGGTCGGGTTGTGGTTCGGGTTCCACGACCGAGGCCTCTACCGAGCTTTCCTCCTTCCGCCGCCGGGGGCGCCGGGGGCGCTTGGCGGCGGGTATTTCCTCCGCAGGAGCATCTCCTCCTGGGGTGTTGGCCGCGGCGGTGCTGTCTTGGCTTTCCGTTTCAAGGGTGCTTGTTTCAAAGACATCCGTTTCAGGCGGGCTCACGTCGCCGGCCTTACCGTCACCCTCTGCCCTGTCCTCAGCCTCCCCTTCAACCTCGTTGCCGTTCGCATCTTCAGTCCGAGGTCGCCGCGCCCGCCGCCTTCCGCCGCGTTTGCCGCGCCGGCGCCGTCGTTTCGTGCCATCATCGTCCTCGCCGCCGTCATTGTCTTCGGCGGACGGATCCTCACCTGTGGCCGCATCGTCCGACGTGACGTCGGCGGATAGGGCATCCCCGGTGGCGGCGCTGTCGGTTTTGGCTTCGCTGTTTTGCGGGCTCCGCTCGGAACGCCGCCGCCGCCGTGGCCGTCGGTCCGATTGTGTGTCGTCGTTATCGGCCACCTGAACCCCCGCCTCATTACCGGCCTCATCCTCGATATCGTCGTCATCCTCGATGACGGTGACTTTATGGGCACCTATAGCTTCGAGAACCGCGTTGCGTTCACTGGCGGTCTTGGTGCCTAGTCGATCGATCCGATGTTCCGGAGCCACCAGCGTGTCGTCCGGCTGCAACGATACCCGAAAGGCGTAGCGCTTCTCGGCCGATGCCAGGACATCGCGCTTGTTGTTCAGAATATAAAAGCCGATCGCCGCCGGGACATGCACGACGATTTCCGAAGCCTGTTGCTTGAGGCCTTCGTCTTCAATGTTGCGCAACACCTGAAGCGCGGCGGAATCGATCGAGCGCACCCGCCCGGTGCCTTCACAATGGGCGCAGGGTTGAGTGCTGGCCTCGGCGACACTAGGCCGCAATCGTTGACGCGACAGTTCCATCAAGCCGAACTGGCTGATCCGACCGAGTTGAATGCGGGCCCGGTCGGTCTGGACCATGTCCTTCATCCGACGCTCGACCGCGTATTGGTTGCGTGATTCGTCCATGTCGATGAAATCGATGACGATCAGGCCGGCCAAGTCTCGCAGCCGCAGTTGCCGGGCAACCTCGTCGGCTGCTTCCAGGTTGGTCTTTAACGCCGTCTCTTCAATGTTGCGCTCTCGGGTGGAGCGGCCCGAGTTGACGTCGACGGCGACTAGCGCCTCGGTCTGGTTGAGCACAATATAGCCACCGGATCGTAGCTGAACCGTCGAAGAGTAGATGGCGTCGAGCTGGCTTTCCACCTGAAAGTGGTGGAACAGCGGTACCCCGCCATTGCTGAATGGCTGCACCCGGCGTGCATGGCTGGGCACCAACATCTTCATGAAGCCCTTGGCGATGCGATAACCTTCTTCGCCTTCGACCAGAACTTCATCGATATCGCGGGTGTAAAGATCGCGAATCGAGCGTTTGATCAGATTGGCTTCTTCGTGCACCAGGCAGGGCGCGGCGGATTCCAATGTCAGTTTGCGGATTTGATCCCAGAGCCGCAGCAGATATTCGTAATCGCGCTTAATCTCGGTTTTCGTGCGCTGACTGCCGGCGGTGCGCACGATAACGGCCATGTCCTTGGGCACATCCAGGCCTTCAACGACCTGCTTCAGGCGCTTTCTGTCGACCAGGTTGGTGATCTTGCGGCTGACACCGCCGCCGCGCGGCGTGTTAGGCATCAGGACACAGTACCGACCGGCCAGCGACAGGAAGGTGGTCAGCGCCGCGCCCTTGTTGCCGCGTTCCTCCTTGACCACTTGGACCAGCATGATCTGCCGGCGGGTGACGACTTCTTGAATCCGGTAGCGACGATGCGAGGGGCGCCGTGAAGGGCGCTCCGAACGGGACCGGCTTCTCGGACCGGTCTCGGCCTTGGCCGAAGACTCAGTCTCACCGCCGTCTTGGCCATCACCTTGCCCGTCGGCGTTACTCTCATCCGAGTGGTTCGGCGCGTCGCTGTTTCGAGACGCCTCGTCTGCATCGCCTTCGGGCGCGGCCTGATCGACGGCGTCTTCGTGGTTGCCGTCCTGGCTTTCGTCTTGATCACCGGCCGAATCCTCAGCGTCATCATCGGATTGGCCTGTCGAGTCGTCCGAATTGTCGTCGGCCTGATCGTCGAGGTCGTCGTCCAGGTCCCGGGCCGCGTTGGCTTCCTGCTCTGCCATCAAGGCCTCGCGGTCTTCCATCGGGATCCGGTAATAGTCGGGATGGATTTCGTTGAAGGCTAGGAAGCCATGGCGATTGCCGCCATATTCAATGAAAGCCGCCTGCAGCGAAGGTTCGACCCGGGTAACCCGGGCGAGGTAAATATTACCCTTGAGCTGTTTGCGGTTGGCGGTCTCGAAGTCGAAGTCTTCGACTCGGTTTCCGCTTGTCATAACCACCCGCGTCTCTTCCTGCTGGGTGGCATCGATAAGCATTCGCTTGGTCATTTAACATAAACTCCGGAATGCCCGTCCTGGCGCCTGGTCGAGGCATCGTCGCGCCGCGAGGCCAAAAGGCGGTCGCGCGTTGAGTCCGATGCGCGGACTGGGCCACGGGCGTCATGTTGGATGTTGAGCGCCGGGTATGGGTGCTTAACCACCCATCCCTGCGGAAAATCGTGTCGCGTCCGCACCCCGAATGCCAGGGTCCCACACATTGGGGATTAGACGACAACGCGTTCGCGGCGACCCTCTTTTTCCCGTGATCCACGGGGAGGTTCGGCCAGTCGATTGCCTTGTCATATGCGCGCGTCACGTCAGGACCTCGTCCTTAGGTGTCCACAGATAGGCTGTTTGCTTCTCTGAGAAGTCGTAATTTTACAGGATACGGGTCGGAACCCGCGTATTTCGGCCACTATTGGTTCGATATCAAATGAACATAGCGATTTTGGTGGGCCTTAACAATCTTTTAGTTCGCCATTTGATCGAACTTTCGGGACTTGGGGGCGGGGCGTGTCGCCATTTATGAAAAAATTGATAGTTTGCGCGAAGCTAACGTTATAGTAATCTGATTCTAAGGATTAATTTTGCATTGGGTTATTCCGTTCGGTGTAAGCCCGCAGACCAACACAGGATCTCGGCGTTCATGCAGCCTCGCCTTGCACCATCGTCCGGTGAGAAAACACACTTGCGACGGTTGGTCGTCGGCTTCGGCGTTCTCGTCGCTTTCCTGCTCTTGCAAGCCCCGGTTATGGCGCAGACTCGGGTTTTGGGGAAAACCCCCAGTGTGGCGCTATCCGCCACAACCACCGGCAAGACCACGATACTCGGCCTCAGGATTGGCGTTCACGGCTCGAAGACCCGGATCGTCATGGATATGGATGGCCCGGTACGGTTTCGCAGCTTCGCGCTGGCCGATCCCTATCGGGTCGTGCTTGACCTGCCGGAAGTTGATTTCAATTTGACGGTGCCGAGGCTAATCCAAAAGACCGGCGGCGTATTCGGCTACCGGTTCGGCTTGTTCGAGCCTGGCACGTCGCGGGTGGTGATCGATCTGGCGGAGCCATGGATTATCGCGGCGACTTTTGAATTACCGGCACGCAACAACCGTGGTCACCGGTTGGTTATCGATCTACA
This sequence comes from uncultured Alphaproteobacteria bacterium, assembly GCA_937776645.1. Classification (GTDB taxonomy): domain Bacteria; phylum Pseudomonadota; class Alphaproteobacteria; order Thalassobaculales; family Thalassobaculaceae; genus JADHLJ01. The sequence goes on from CALMRI010000016.1 coordinate 42,036, forward strand.
AAAGGTCAGTCGGTCGGCATTTCTGGCCGCGTCGGCGCAATCGGTCAGGGCCCGCATCGAGGCGCGCCGACGGGCGCCGCAGCCCGACCGGATCAAGTCCCGGTCTGTTGGAGCGCCAAACCCCAAAACGCCAAATCTGGGGGCACCGACGCGCGAAAAGAAAAAGCGGGTGATCGTCCTTGATCCAGGCCATGGCGGTGCCGATCCGGGCGCGATCGGTGCATCGGGAATTTATGAAAAGACGGTCGTTTTGGCGGCGGCCCGCACCCTCAAAAGAGTATTGGAGGCTACAGGTCGGTATACGGTTGTCCTGACGCGGGGAGATGACCGATTTCTGCGTCTACGGGAACGGGTAGCGGCGTCCCGGGCGGTGGATGCGGATCTTTTCATTTCGGTGCACGCGGACTCGATCGCCGACAGCCGATTACGCGGCGCGTCGATCTACACCCTTTCAGAACAGTCTTCCGACAAGGAAGCTGCCCGACTGGCCGAGCAAGAGAACAAGTCCGATATCATCGCCGGGATGGATTTCAGTGATAAGACACCGGAGGTCACCAATATCCTGATCGATCTGGCGCAGCGTGAAACGATGAACCAGTCGGCGCGTTTTGCCGAGTTTCTGGCGGCGGAACTGCGCAGCGCGGTGCGAACCCACCGCCGGGCGCATCGGTTCGCCGGCTTTGCAGTTTTGAAGGCGCCAGATGTGCCTTCGGTACTGTTGGAGATCGGTTATCTCTCGAACCCCGAGGAAGAGCGGATGCTGCGTTCCCGTGCCTTCCAGGAGAAGATCGCGATCGCTGTTCGCCGTGGAATCGATCACTATTTCACCGCTGTGCAATCGGCGGCTCGTTGACGGATTGCCTTGGTGGCAACATATTTGTAACGGAATTTCGACGGGTTAGCCCGTTAGGTTGGATTGAACCTGGGTTAGCTTGAATCCCGACGCGGATATCCTATCACGAACTCCCATCAGGTCCGAATACATGCGCTGGATACTTTACTTATTCTCCCTGCTTTTGATCCTTGGCGCCGGCGCTGCCGGTGCGATCGCATGGGGCTTGTATACCTATGGCCAGGGTTTGCCGGATTACGGCCAATTGGCCGACTACGAGCCACCGGTGGTGACCCGAGTCCATGGCGGCGATGGTCGATTGTTGGCCGAGTACGCGACCGAACGGCGGGTTTTCGTGCCGATTTCCGCCATGCCGAAACGTATAATCAAGGCGTTTCTCTCCGCCGAGGATAAGAACTTCTATAGCCACTCGGGCATTGACTTCATCAGCCTAGCCAGCGCCATGGTGCAGAACCTACGCAATCTCGGCTCGAACCGACGCCCGCGTGGCGCCTCGACGATTACCCAGCAGGTGGCAAAGAATTTTCTGCTAACCAACGAGGTCTCGATCGAGCGTAAGGTAAAAGAGGCGATCCTGGCGTTTCGCATCGAGCGGACGCTTTCCAAGGAACGGATACTCGAACTGTATCTGAACGAAATCTATTTGGGTTTCGGCTCCTATGGTGTGGCGGCGGCGGCGCTGAACTATTTCGACAAATCCTTGGGCGATCTTACCGTCGACGAGGCGGCCTTCCTCGCGGCGCTGCCCAAGGCGCCCAATAACTATCACCCGATCCGTCGCCGCGAAGCGGCAGTCATCCGGCGCAATTGGGTGATCGAGCAAATGGCGCGCAATGGTTTTATCTCCACCGCCGAGGTGACCGAGTCGCAGGCCGTGCCGCTGATGGTCAAGCCGCGTTCGGCGACGGAATTCGTCGAGGCCGGCTATTTCACCGAAGCGGTGCGCCGGTCACTGATGAAGCGGTTTGGCCAGGCCGGGGTTTATGGCGGCGGGCTGTCGGTTCGGACCTCGTTGGACCCTCGTTTGCAACAGATTTCCGATGAATCGCTGCATGCCGGTTTGATGGGCTATGACCGCCGGCATGGTTGGCGCGGCCCGGTCAACCGGATCCCGGTCGTCGCTGGATGGGGAGATGCCCTCAAGGATCTTGAGCGTCCCCAGGGGATGCTGGCGTCATGGGCAATGGCCTTGATTTTAGTGGTCGAACCTGGCGCGGTAAAAATCGGTTTCGCCGATGGGAGCCTTGGTCAAATTCCCCTGGCAGAGCTGCGCTGGGCCCGCGCCTGGAAGAAAAACCAGGCGGTTGGGGCCAAGGTTAAATCCGCCGGCGAAGTGCTGGCCCGAGGCGATGTGGTCTTCGTCGAGTCGGTCAGCGAAAACGCTGATGGTGAACCCTACCCGCCGGGGACCCATGGGTTACGGCAAATTCCGGATGTCGGCGGCGCGCTGGTGGCGATCGACCCGCATACCGGACGGGTTCTGGCGATGAGCGGTGGTTGGGATTATGCAACGTCCGAGTTCAATCGGGTGACCCAGGCGCGGCGCCAGCCCGGCTCGGCCTTCAAGCCCTTCGTCTATCTCGCCGCCCTGGATAACGGCTTTACGCCGGCGACCCTAATTCTGGACGCCCCCTTCGTAATAGACCAGGGACCGGGCCTGGGAAAATGGAAACCGGCCAACTATACGAAGAAATTCTATGGTCCAAGCGCCATGCGCATTGGTATCGAGAAATCCCGCAACCTGATGACGGTTCGCCTAGCCCAGACCATTGGTATGGCTCGGGTGAGCGAATATGCCCGGCGCTTTGGCATCGTTGACACGATGCCGCCGCAACTCGCCATGTCGCTTGGCGCCGGCGAGACCACTTTGATGCGCATGGCGGTCGGCTACGCGATGCTGGTCAATGGCGGAAAACGGATCACTCCGAGCTTGATCGATCGGGTGCAGGACCGAAATGGGCGAACCGTGTTCCGTCATGACCAACGGCCCTGCAGCGGATGCAAGGTCGAGGGATGGAGCAACGCATCGGTGCCGAAAATTCCGGACCTGCGTGAACAGGTGGCGGATCCGACCTCGGCGTATCAGATGGTAAGGATGCTCGAAGGCGTGGTTCAGCGCGGCACCGGTCGACGCATCGCCTCATTAGGTAAACCGCTGGCCGGCAAAACTGGCACCACCAATGACAATGTCGATACCTGGTTCGTGGGGTTCTCGCCGGACCTGGTGGTCGGCGCCTATGTCGGGTTTGACACGCCTCGGACCCTAGGCCGCAGGGATACCGGCTCCAATGTCGCGGCGCCGCTGTTCAAGAGTTTCATGGCCGCGGCTTTGAAGGAGATGCCGGAGATTCCCTTTCGGGCGCCACCGGGGATCATCCACGTCCGCATCAACACCGAGACCGGCGGATTGGCGCGCCCGGGAGACAAGAACGTCATTCTAGAGGTCTTTAAACCCGGTACCGAGCCGACTGGTGACACGCGGGTAATCGATGGCGGCTACGCGGCCGGTTGGCCCGGTAATGGAAACACCCTAGGGAATCTCAGTGGGGACGCCAGAGTGAGTAAAGGGGAGCGTAACGGTGACGTCGACGCGGCTGATCTGACGCCGACGGTTGCGGGCTCCGGACGTGGACTCTATTAAGGGTACGAAAGTCATCGCCTTCTCAGAATCTGGAGTTCCCATGCGCGCGGAAATTGCAGCCACGGCGGAAGAAATTAGGCAATCAATCGAATTGCTCCGGAGGCATCTTTGACTGGGATCAAGCCAATCTGCGTCTGGAAGAGCTGAACGCACTTGCCAGCGATCTCAATCTCTGGAACGACCATGAACGTGCCCAAGGCATATTGCGCGAGCGAACCCAGCTGGAAAAATCCATCGGTGATGTCACCAGGCTGACTGATGAGGTCGACGAAGCCCTGGAGCTGATCGAGCTTGGCGAGGTCGAGGGCGAAGCCGATATCGTTACCGAGGCCGAGGCGACCCTGGAACGGGTGCGCCAGATTTGCGCGAAAAAACAACTCGAGTCCTTGCTGTCCGGCGAGGCTGATTCCAATGATTGCTATCTTGAGGTCCATGCCGGGGCTGGCGGAACCGAGGCTCAGGACTGGGCACAGATGCTGTTGAGGATGTATTCGCGATGGTGCGATTTCCGGGGCTATAAGGTTGAGTATCTGGAGGAAAGCGCCGGCGAAGAGGCTGGGATCAAATCGGTGACCCTCAAGGTGATCGGTCACAACGCCTATGGTTGGTTGAAGACCGAGAGCGGCGTACACCGACTGGTCCGCATCTCGCCCTATGACAGCGCCGCGCGCCGCCACACCAGTTTCTCCTCGGCCTGGGTCTATCCGGTGGTCGACGAATCGATCGATGTGGTGATCGAGGATAAGGACCTGCGCATCGACACCTACCGGGCCTCGGGCGCCGGAGGCCAGCACGTTAACCGGACCGATTCGGCGGTGCGGATGACCCATCTCCCGACCGGCATCATCGTGCAATGTCAGAACGACCGTTCGCAGCACCGCAACCGGGCCACCGCTATGGGTATGCTCCGGGCTCGTCTCTACGAGCATGAACTGCGCCGGCGCGAGGCAGAAGCCACCGCCATCGAGGCCACCAAATCAGACATCGGCTGGGGCCATCAGATCCGCTCTTACGTGTTGCAGCCTTATCAGATGGTCAAAGATCTACGCACCGGCGAGGAGACCTCGGATACCCAGGGCGTTTTGAACGGCGATCTTGACCGGTTCCTGGAGGCGGCGTTGTCGCAGCGGGTCGGCGGCGGTGGCGCCGAAGCTAAGGCCGACCTCGAAGCGTAGAGTGCGCGACCGTAAGCACCCGGCGCCAGGGCCTGACTTCCCGCTCCCCAGCTTGCCCCGCGTGGCGTCTTCCCGCAGAGTCGTGAAAATGCTGCCTCCGAACGCCACCCCGAGAATTTCCCAGGCGAATTTACCTGGTGCGGGGATGGGAGGCAGCGGATTTCGAGGGAGGATACAATGGGTCTTTATGCCGATACCTACCGCCGGTCGCTGGAGGACCCTGAGGGGTTCTGGGCCGAGGCGGCAGAGGACGTCGTCTGGCAGAAGCGCTGGGACCGGGTGCTCGACAATGACAATGAGCCGTTCACCCGTTGGTTCGTCGGCGGCAAGCTCAATACCTGCTACAACGCCGTCGACCGCCATGTCGACGAGGGCCGGGGCGCGCAAGCTGCGGTGATCTATGACAGCCCGGTCACCGATACCATCATCACGATCAGCTATGCGGCGTTGCGCGATCAGGTAGCGGCCTTTGCTGGTGTGCTGTTGAAATACGGCGTCGGCTATGGCGACCGGGTGATTATCTATATGCCGATGATCCCCGAGACTGTGATAGCGATGCTGGCTTGCGCGAGAATCGGGGCGGTGCATTCGGTAGTCTTCGGGGGGTTCGCCGCTAATGAGCTGGCCAAGCGGATCGAGGACGCCACGCCAAAGCTGGTGGTTTCGGCTTCCTGCGGCATCGAGCCGGGTCGAGTGGTCGTTTACAAGCCGCTGCTGGATGGGGCGATCGAGGCTTCGGCGCATAAGCCGGACACCTGCATTATCGTGCAGCGCCCGATGCTCGAGGCGCCGCTGATCGAGGGCCGGGACGTGGAATGGACGGCGGCGCACACCGATAGCACGCCGTCCGACTGTGTCGAGGTCGATGCTAACGATCCGGTCTATATTCTCTATACGTCCGGCACCACCGGGGTGCCGAAAGGAGTGGTCCGGCCGACCGGCGGGCATCTGGTGGCGTTGAAATGGTCGATGAAGAATATCTATGGCGTCGATCCGGGCGAGGTTTATTGGGCGGCCTCGGATGTCGGCTGGGTGGTCGGGCATTCCTATATCGTCTACGCGCCGCTGTTCCAGGGCTGCACCACGATACTGTATGAGGGCAAGCCGGTTGGTACGCCGGATGCCGGCGCCTTCTGGCGGGTGATCGCCCAGCACAAGGTGTCGTGCATGTTCACCGCGCCGACGGCGATGCGGGCGATCAAGAAAGAGGATCCGCAAGGCAAACTGTTGGCTCAATACGACATGTCGCATTTCAACTCGCAGTTCCTGGCCGGCGAGCGCTGTGATCCCGATACGCTGCATTGGACCGAGAAGATGCTGAAGGTTCCGGTGATCGATCATTGGTGGCAAACCGAAACCGGTTGGCCGATCGCCTCGAACTGCATTGGCATCGAGTGCCTAGCGATCAAGCCAGGTTCGCCGACTGCGGCGGTTCCGGGCTGGCGGATCGAGGTTCTGGACCCTGAATGCAATCCGGTGACGGTTGGGGAAATCGGCGCCATCTCGATCAGGTTGCCGTTGCCGCCGGGCGCGTTGCCGACCTTGTGGCGGAACGACGACCGCTTCGTCGAGAGCTATATGGCCGCGTATCCCGGCTATTACCAAACCGGTGATGCGGGCGTCATCGACAAGGAAGGCTATCTGCACGTCATGTCGCGCACCGACGACATTATCAATGTCGCCGGGCATCGACTGTCGACGGGCGGCATGGAGCAGGTTCTCGCGTCGCATCAGGATGTGGCGGAATGTGCCGTCCTGGGGGTCGCCGACGCATTGAAGGGGCAGGTTCCTCTCGGTTTTCTAGTGCTGAAGGATGGCGTCAACAGGCCCGATGCCGAGATTGTCGCTGACGTGGTGCGCATGGTGCGCCAGGAGATTGGACCGGTGGCCTCGTTCCGCCAAGCGGCGGTGGTCAAACGGTTGCCAAAGACCCGGTCCGGCAAGATCCTGCGCGGCATTATCCAGAGCATAGCGGATTGCCAGGACTATCAAATGCCGGCGACCATCGATGACCCGGTGATCCTTGACGAGATTGCCGCGACCTTGAAGGCATTGGGTTACGCGGGAGGGTGAACCGGCGAACGGTGGAGCCGTGGTGAAACGAAAAACGGTGACTCGGATTAGCCACCGGCGATCTTTGGCTGATAAATAACGTCAGACAGCGATATCGAGCTGGGTGCCGCGGTTCGGATCTTCCGGTATTGGTAGATACTGATCCTGGCTTGCTTGATTAGTGGCGTTCAACCGATTGACATCGGGGGGACCGTTAACCTGCTGGCCGTTCTGAACAGTGCCGGCTGGGCTTGTCCCGTCGGAGTTGGCTGCGTCACGCCCGCGCGCTGATTGGCGCGATCAACATTCGCGCTTTGGCTGAATACATCTTGTTCTTCGTTGGGAAGAGCTGCCGGTGCTACCGGAGGGCTAAGCCCGCGAAGATCCGTTGTTCCTGCCGGATCGACTTGACTGATTGCTGCTATATCATCTTCTCCGTATGTGATGGAGGCATTTGAATTTAGCCCTTTTGGGGGTGAAATTAATCTCCGTCGGTTTGCCGTTAACCAAGTCCCCTCATACGCCCCCGGTCGCCAGGAACGAGGCCATGTGGAAAGACGATTGCTCAGGACCATAGCGGGCGTCGCGACCGACCGGGCAGGCGCGGCGTGCAAGGCAGCCTGCGATCCGACAATCGGCACTATTCGGCCCTTGTAAATGCTCGGCGCAGGCATCGACGCGGTATTGCGATCTGGCGAACGCCTCGACCGGGCAGGGGGTAAGACAGGGACGTTCGGCGCAGCTTTCACAAGGGTTCTCCAGGGCCTCGCGCCGCGGTAGCGACAGCGCTTTGGCAAAAACTAGCGCGCCGCGATAGCCATGCCATAAACCCCATCTCGGGTGGATGAGAATGCCCAGCGGCGACGGATATACCGGCTCGGCGCGCATCGCCCAGCGTTGAAACGGGGCGAAGGGTGGCCCATCGGAGGGCATCACAACGCCGGCGTCGTGGCAGGTGGCAATCGTTTCCAGGATCGACCGGCTCCATCTGTCCAGCGGGTCCGGTTGGTGGTGTTCGGTCCGGCTGAACGCTTTCCACATTGCCGGGCCGGCATTGCCAGCGAGCAGCACGGTGCGCGCCGGCCGGCCATCCGCCAATGGGGGCACCGAATCGGCGGCTTGAACTTCGAAACCGCCGCGCGGCGATAACCCTGCCGTGGCCAACGCGCGGCAAATGTCCTGGTAGGGGCTGGTCAGCGCCATCGGGTCGTCCTCATGTTCGCAACAACGCCCATCGCAATTGATGTCTGACCCCGAATAAGTGATCAATAGACGAGATAATTGCCCCTGGCAGACTGATTTACGAAACGGACCCGATCTTCCCAGAATTTACCCCGATCCACGAAAGATTAATATCGTCTGAGTAAACGTTTCCATTTTACCCTAGAGGCGACGGATGGCAGTGTCCTGTTTCCTCAGCAACGCTAATTGCTTGTGAAGCGACACTATGTATTTTTGCGAGGCGACCAGTCGGGGTGTTCCGTTTCAGCGCTCTGCTATCCGAAAGAGCTTGCGGGATGTTCGATGACCCCAACGACGCCCCTTTAGAGATTGATTTTGTTCTCGTTCCAAATTTCTCGATGATGGCTTTTACCTCAGCGGTGGAGCCGTTGCGTTCGGCGAACCGCACGGCGGAGCGGTCGCTTTATCAGTGGCGTGTCCTGAGCCGTGACGGCGGCCCAGTGGCCGCGAGCAATGGGATTGAGGTGCTAACCTCCAGTTTGATGGCGTCGGCGAAGCGTAGCAAGGTGGCGATCCTGGTGTCCGGGATCAATGTACAAAACTATGAAGATGGGTGGATTTTTGCCTTCATGCGGCGCATGGCGAGCCAGGGAGCGATGATTGGCGCGCTTTGCACCGGCTCTTATTTGTTGGCCCGGGCCGGGCTGCTCGACAACCGGCGCTGCGCCATCCATTGGGAGAATCTCAGCGGGTTCGCCGAGGAATTTCCTAAAATCGAAGTGTCATCGAATCTCTACGAGATCGACCGGGACCGGGTGACTTGCTCTGGCGGTACGGCGGCACTCGATATGATGCTGCATCTGATTGGCCGGCAACATGGCCAGGCCATCGCCAATGATGTGTCCGAGCAGTTTATCCATGACCGTATCCGCGAACCGCACGACCATAAACGTATGGAGCTGCGCGCCCGCCTGGGGGTCAGCCACCCGAAGTTGATCGCCATCATAAGCGAGATGGAAGGCAATCTTGAGGAGCCGCTCAGCCAGACCGAATTAGCCCAGCGCGTCAGCCTGTCCACCCGGCAGTTGGAACGATTGTTTCGCAAATATCTGGGGGCGACACCGACCCGCTACTATCTCAACCAGCGGCTACGGCGAGCCCAGCAATTGCTCTTGAAGACCACCTTATCGATTCTGACGGTGGGGCTGGCTTGCGGCTTCGTCTCGGCCAGCCATTTCTCGAAATGTTATCGTGAATGCTTTGGCAAGACGCCCCGCGCCGAGCGCTCGGCGAAACACGCCACGCCCAGGGTAGTTTAACAGGATATTGCCACGATCGGCTAATTCGCCCTTAGGAAGACCCGGCGGAGCCCCGGATCGGGCATGCGACTGTCCCCCGTCCTGGGTTCTACGGAGCCTCTGAGATTGACGCCAGCTGGCTTTCCGGAGACGCGGTTTTACCGCCTGCCTTGACCACCGCCGTTTCCAAATCCTGTTGCGGGCAAAGGCCCAGCAGGACCGGGTGGCGAGCGGCGATATTCTGCGAATTCCAATGGGTTCGCTCGCGCACCTTGTCGATGGTGCCCTTGGTCGTGCCGACGAGACGGGCGACCTGGGAATCTTTCAACTCGGGATGGTTCTTGAGCAACCAGGCGATGGCGTCGGGCTTGTCGCCGCGCTTGGAGATAGGCACGTATTTTGGCCCTTTGCTCTTGATCGCCGCCTTTGGAAGATTGCTCTTCTGCAAGACCATGCGTAGCTCTGGCTTGTCGGCGCAGCGCTCGATCTCCTCGCGGGCCAGTTGGCCATTGGCGATCGGGTCAAATCCCTGCATGCCGGCGCTGACCTCGCCGTCGGCGATGGCTTGAACTTCCAGCACGTGAAGCTGGCAGAAATCGGCGATCTGCTGAAACGAAAGCGCCGTATGGTCAATCAACCAGACGGCGGTTGCCTTGGGCATTAAAGGTTGTGTCATCACGTTTCCTTTTCCGCCGTCAAGCGGCGTTCCTGTTGGCGGACCATCACTCGATCATATCGATGGGGAAATTTCATCTGGCGCAGTGCTATTTAGAGAACAGGGTTATATAGGGAAATTGTCGCGTTTATCAAACACGAAGAGCAGCGTGACGTGCGCATTATGTGGACCAAGGATCGCGATCAGAAAGGGGCGGACATGGACATCGAGGATTTGGAGCCAAGAAACGCGGTTGCCAAGCCAAAGGACCTCAGCGGCTGGAACATAGAGGATCTTGAGGAATATGTTAAGCGGATGCACTCGGAGATCGCTCGGGCCGAAGCAATGATCCAGTCGAAGCACAATGTCAGCTCGGTTGCCGACTCTCTGTTCAAGCTATAGCGCGCTCGGTATAGATCGCGGTCTGATCTGACGGTACCGCCCTCCTGCCAGTAAGGCCACTTTACCAGTAAGGATGACAGGACGCATGCACGCGCCGATTTATTTCGAAGATATGTCCGTCGGTGACACATTCGAGAGCTTCTCGAAAACCATCACCGAAAGCGAGATCATTGAGTTCGCCTGGAAATACGACCCGCAACCATTCCATATCAGCAAGCCGGCGGCAGAGGAGTCGATGTTCGGCGGCTTGATCTCCAGTGGCTTTCTGACCATCGCGGTGACCTTCCGGCTGTTCTATCAAGCCAATGGGTTTCAGGCGACCTGCGTCGGTGCACATGGCATCGACAGTGTCCGTTGGATGCAGCCGGTGCGACCGGGCGATACGATTCGGGCGACGATGGAGGTTCTGGCGCTCAAGGAGTCGCGGTCCCGGCCCGAGATCGGCAACGTACGAACCCTTACATCAACGATCAATCAGAATGATGAGGTTGTGATGACCATGGAAACCCCCTGGCTTGTCAAGCGCCGTCCGGCCCCTTGATGGATGGTGGGGACCCGATGTGTTCTGCTCCAAGCCAATCACAATGACGATAAACCATGGGCATGGTGATTGAACGGGCTTAGACTTTAGCTGGTGACGAGCTATGCAGGGATGTTTAAAAAGTCGTCCAATAGCATTCAAACGAAGCTATGTGTATGAACAAGATTTTTTTAAATTTGTTGTTGAGGCTGGCGAGTACGGGCCGGACGAGGCGCCGTCATGAATCAACTCGTGCCTAAACAGGATGGTGTCTTGAAGCCTCCCCCCAGCCCGAATGCCCCCAGCCTGGACACTGTGAGTATGAATGCAGCGACGCCTAGGCGTGGCAAGCTGTTGTTCGCGGTAGCCCGGACGCTGTTGTTGATGACCTTGTTGATTGCGATGGGCTTATGGGCGGTGCAATGGGCCCGCACAGCGGTTTTGTTCGTGCATGAAACCGATGCTCGGATCATGGCGGACCTGGTCTCGGTGAGCAGCGAGGTCGATGGGCGGTTGAGCGAATTGCTGGTCGGTGAGGGGGATCGGGTTACCAAGGGGCAGACCCTGGCGGTGATCGACGCCCGTTCGGTGACCCTCGGGCTCAACGAGACCGAGGCCGAGCGCAAGACGGCCCTGGCCGAATTGGCCCGGGTCGAGGCCGAGACCCGGATGATCGGCGCGCAGACCGAGTACCGGATCCGTAGCGCCAGATCGAAGCTGGCAGAAAGTAAGGTTAATCAGAACGTCTTCGCCCTGGAGGAGACCTTTGCCGAGAACGACTTTCGCCGTGTTGAGAAACTGGCTAAATCCGGAGCCGTGTCGACCTCGCGGCTGGATCGGGCAAAAACGGATTTTCTGAAATCTCGGCAGGAATTCCAAAAGGCTGGGGCGGAGATCAGCACGGCCAAATCGCGGCTCGACGAAGCGGTTGCGGATCGGGCGCGGTTGATGGTCAAGAAGGCCGAACTGGCCGAATTGGAAGCGCAAGTGGCGGAGATCGAAACCCGGATCGAACGCCAACGCATCGATATCTCCGATCGCACGATCGCCAGCCCGATCAATGGGGTGATAGGCCGGACTTTCGTGCAGCCGGGCGAGTATCTGTCTTCGGGACAGCGGGTATTGGTCCTGCACGACCCAGAGCGGATTTGGGTCGAGAGCAATATCCGGGAGACCGAGGTTGGGCGCCTCGCGGTCGGACTGCCAGTGCGGATCGAGGTGGATGCCTATCCGGATATCGATTTTGAGGGCAAGGTGAGCCGGATAGGTGATGCGGCGACCAGCCAGTTCGCGCTTTTGCCACGGTTGAACGAGTCCGGGACCTTTACGAAAATTACTCAGCGTATCGAGGTCCGCATCGATCTTGGGCAACACCAAAGCATGTTGAAGCCGGGAATGATGGTCGAGATCTTCGTCGATGATGGGACCGCCGGCGACCTGTGGTCATGGTTGCGGTAAACACCGAGGGGGCTTCGCCCCGACCAAAGCCTAAACCAATTAATAAGGTCGGCATCACCGTTACCGCGATGATCGCCATGATCTCGATGATCATGTCGTCGACGATGGTCAATGTGGCGATCCCCGACATCATGGGGGCGTTCGGCATCGGCCAGGACCGGGCGCATTGGATATCCACTGGCTTTTTATCGGCGATGACCGCGGGCATGCTCCTGAATGCTTGGTTGGTGACTAATTTCGGACCACGCAATGTCTTTATTGGGGCGCTTGCGTTGTTCTCGGTCACCTCTTTCGCCGGGCAATATGCGCCGACCTTCGAGGGAATTGTCGCGTCCAGGATCATGCAGGGCCTCTGCGCCGGGCTTATTCAACCTCTGGCGATGAGTACGGTGTTTCTGGCTTATGCGCCGGAGGAACGTGGCAAGGCGATGGGCTGGTTCGGCATGGGAATCGTCTTCGGTCCAACCATCGGGCCGGTGTTGGGCGGGTTGATTATCGATGTAGTGCATTGGCGGTTCGTCTTCGCCGCGCCCGTCCCGATCATGTTCATCGCCGCCGGCCTGGCCGCGATTTTCATGCCCGGCCGCGATGACACCTTGACGCGAGCGCCGTTCAACCTGCTGAGTTTCATGCTGGTGACGGCGGCGATCATGCTGTTTTTAAATGGCATCAGTGCCGGACAACGTGACGGTTGGGGTTCCAACTCAGTGTTCTTCATGTTGTTCGCCTCGGCCAGCTCGATGCTCGCGTTCCTGGTTCGAGAGGTCAGCAGCCCGGCGCCGCTTCTACAGCTCAAGCTGTTCCGCTATTGGACCTACGTCGCCTCGGCGATTATCGCCTTTGTGTTCGGCGCCGGGATGTTCGGATCGCTGTATATCGTTCCGGTGATGGTGCAGACCGTTCAAGGTTACACCGCCTTGAAGGCCGGGTTGATGCTCCTGCCCGGCGGCATCGCCTCAATGTTGGTGTTCCCGATCGCCGGTCGGCTTTCGGCGATGATCCAGCCGGTCTACACGATTTCCTTCGGTCTCGCGGCCTTCGCGATTTCCTGTTTCATGCTCGCCGGGACGGGAATGCTGACTGCATTCTGGACCATGGCGCTGGTCGTGGCCTTCGGGCGCGTTGGGCTTGGGATCGTGATACCGTCCCTTAACCTTAGCGCGTTGGCATCGGTGCCCCGCGAATTGGTACCCTACGCTTCGGGCACGCTCAACTTCATTCGGATGACCGGCGCGGCGATCGGGGTCAACACGTTGGCGCTGATTCTTGACGCCAGAACGACCGAGCATGGCAATATATTAAGGGTTAGCCAAACCGATGATAATCCGGTCACCCGCGAGATGTTGGCGGCGGTGGCCCAGCGACTTCAGCCTACCGGATTGTCCGAGATGGAGCGTGCCGGCGCGGCCATGGTCTATCTGAAGAACACGCTGGTGCTCAAATCCCATGAGCTTGCGTTCCAGGATGGGTATCTGGCTTTGGGGGCGCTGTTCGTCGTTGGCATCGCCATCACGATTTTGCTGTTGCGGCGGAACTGAACAGCTCGACAGCGCGCAACCGTTGTGGATGTTGCGACTCTACACTATCGCCGTTTTGATCTTTCTGAGCCTTACGCCACCGGTGCTGCCTAAGCCTACGCTATTTTCTACTCCATGCCGAGCAGACCAAGCATCTGGATTACGTGGAGGGGTGACGAAACTGCAGGGACCAGGTGATCCCGTTGATGCAGACCAAGCGTGGTTTGACGCATTCTGCGGCACCATCGAAGCGGCGATTGCCGACATCGCCAAGCAATGGGGTCTGAAGCCGTCGGTGCTGACCGCCCAGGCGACGGAAACACGCTCCGTCGTCGAACCGTCGGACAGTTCGGTGCCCGCCAAACCGGTTATCGGGGCCGCCCAATTGGTGACCCTGTCATTCAGCTGGTCGAAATAGCCTCTGATGCCGCCAGCCAAACATCCCAGCCTAACATTTGTCGACCGATTGCTAGCGTTCCTTTGGTGCGTTAGCAACCGGGAGCGCCGCGCTTAGTCGAGTTCGGCGACCTCGCCATCTGGCAACGGCACGTGGAAGGTGTTGAGGGTCATTGAGATCAGCGTATAATAGCCGAGCACGCCGACCAGATCGACCACCCCGGTCTCTCCAAACTCAGCTATGGCGGCGGTATAGGTCGCATCACCGACCCTGTGGTCCCGGTGCAGCTGCGTGGCAAATTCATAGACGATTCGCTCGGCGTCGGTCGTGAAGTTGGGTACCTGACGCGTGCGGATTGCCTCGACTAGAACCGGGTCCAAGCCGGCCTCCAAACCGATCTTCTTATGCGCGTACCACTCGAACTCGGCGCCCCAGAAGCGCCCGGTCACCAGGATCGCCAGCTCGCTCAAATGGGTCGGCAGAGAGCTTTCATAACGGCAGAACTGGCCAAGCTTCTGAGCCTTGTCCGCAAGACTGGCGCTGTGCAGCCAAACCTTGAGCGGGCCTTGCACCTTGCCGCGCGGTCCGGAGGCTATTTCGTCATGAATTCGCCGTTGTTCGGGGTTCATGTCTTCTTTGGCGATATCCTTAATCCGCATTGTCTTTGTCCCTGTGTCTTTTCATTTTGAGTCGTCGTCGATATCAGACTGGAAAGCCGGCTTCGGCGCGCGGCATGGCGTCGAACAGGTCGAGCATGCATTCGCGCCAAGCATGCACGGGGTCATCGGTGTCGAGCAAGGTGAAGGCGCTGACACTTCGGGCCCACATGAAGGCGCCGAATACCGCGTAGTCGGAAAAGTTGGGGCTGGAGCCGCCGAGGAAAGCGTGGTCGCGCAGGATTGTGCGGACCGGGTAGAGGGCTTTTTTCAGTTGTCCGCGCGTCTCGTCCCGGTTGGAGACGATCGCCTCCAGGGTCATGCCGAAGCGCTTCTCGCGGTTCGCCCGGAAATACGCATGTTCCTTTTCCGGGATTACTTCAAGGATATCGCGGACTACGCAGCGCGCCACCAGGGGGTGCAGCTGACTATCCGTATAGGCGGCGACGAACCGGGCCGAAGCCTCGCCGGCCGCGCCGTGGAATAGGGACGGGCGATCCGGATAGGTCGCTTGCAGATGCCGAGCGATCTCCCAGCTATCGGCGACAACGGTGGCGCCGTCCACCAGTACTGGCACCAGGTTCTGACCGGAAAATTCGAGCTTGGCCTTATCGGAAAATCCAATGAGTTCGACGCTTGTGTCCAATTTCTTATGCGCCAGAGCCATACGGACCCGCCAACCGAAGGGGCTAAACCGCCGAGCGTTCATGCCCGAAAGATCATAAAAGGTTATCGCCATGCCGCGTGTTCCCGGATCGGTGACCAACACCACTCTGGCGATTGCCTCGAGCGTATCGTGATTGAGTACGGACAAGGTTTGTCCACACGAGATTGCGTAAATCTGCTCTATAATGAAAAAATAGACCAGTGTCAGTGGCTTGCGGAATCGTTAGAAACGATTCTACTCATTCCGGATCTGCTCTAGCATGGCGTCCTGGTAGGGGAAAGCAGAGGGGCCGAGAAATCACATCTATCGGCTTGAGCCGTTAAGCCAATCGGCGATAGCTCCGTGCCGATCTGACCTTAGGTCTCGGCCTTCGGTCGATAATGAGTCTCGAAGGCGTTGGTGATCGGATAGCGCCGGTCGCGGCCAAAGGCGCGGTGGCCGATCTTCACGCCCGGCGGCGCCTGGCGGCGCTTGTACTCGGCCCGGTCGAGCATCCGCCAGGTGCGCATGATGGTTGCCTTGTCATAGCCCTTGGCGACGATTTCCTCGACCGAGGCCTCATCCTCGATCAGGCCTTCAAGGATCGCGTCTAGCACCTCGTAGGGCGGCAGGGTGTCCTGGTCGACCTGATCGGGCTTGAGTTCCGCCGAGGGCGGCTTGGTGATGATCCGTTCCGGCATCACTGCGCCGTCGGGGCCAAGCGCGCCGGCCGGCTTGTTGGCATTGCGCCAACGGCAGAGATCAAAGACCACGGTCTTATAGACGTCTTTCAGCACTGAATAGCCGCCGCACATGTCGCCGTAGAGCGTCGCATAGCCGACCGACATCTCCGATTTGTTGCCGGTGGAGAGCACCATGGCGCCAAATTTATTAGACATCGCCATCAAGGTCATCCCGCGCGCGCGGGACTGGATGTTCTCCTCGGCGACTCCGCTGTTGGTGCCTTCGAAATGCTCGCCCAGCATGCTGCCGAACGCCTCCATCGCCGGGCCGATCGAGACCGTGTCGAGCTTGGCGCCGAGCAATTTCGAGGCCGCCGCCGCATCGTCCAGGCTGTGCTGGCTGGTATAGGGCGAGGGCATCATCACGCAATGGACCCGGTCCGGGCCGAGCGCGTCAACCGCGACGGCGGCGCTAATCGCCGAATCGATGCCGCCGGACATGCCAAGGATCACGCCTGGAAAACCGTTTTTATTCACGTAATTGCGTAGCCCCACGGTCATCGCCTGATAGATCGCCGCCAGACCGGTCTCGATCGGTGCGGTCTTGCCCGGCGCGCAGATCCAGCCCTGTGCGGAACGCCGCCATTCGGTGATCGCGATATTCTCGCGCCAGGCCGGCAGTTGCCAGGCCAGCGTGCGGTCGGCGTTCATCACGAAAGAACCGCCGTCAAACACCAGCTCGTCCTGACCGCCAATCTGGTTCAGATAGACCAGCGGCAACCCGGACTCGACCACCCGGCCGACGGCGTGGTGAACGCGCACATCCGACTTGCCGGCCTCGAAAGGCGAGCCGTTGGGGATCAGCAGCAACTCGCCACCGGTCTCGGCGATACATTCGACCACGTCGGGGGTCCAGATGTCCTCGCAGATAGGCACGCCGATGCGCACATCGTGGAAATTTATCGGTCCGGGGAGCGGGCCCGGATCGAACACGCGCTTTTCATCGAACACCCCATAATTCGGCAGATCATGCTTGTAGCGCGCCGCGCTGACCGCGCCGTCCTCGAGTAGCACCATCGCGTTGTGCAAGCGGTCGCCCTCGACCCAAGGCGTCCCCAGCAGCATCGCCGGCCCGCCATCGGCGGTCTCCCGCGCCAAGGCTTCCACCGCCTGGCGGATCTCGGCGACGAAAAGCGGCTTGCGCACCAGATCCTCCGGCGGATAGCCGCAGGTATAAAGTTCGCTGGTCAGGAGCAGATCGGCGCCGTTGGCCGCCGCCTTGGCCCGCGCCTCGCGCAGCCGGTCCAAATTGGCGTCGAGCCGGCCGACGGTCGGGTTTAATTGGGCAAGCGCGATAGTGAGTTTATCAGTCATCTTCGATGTCTCTTCGATACGCGGAGGTGGAAGT
The DNA here is from genome assembly GCA_937776645.1 of uncultured Alphaproteobacteria bacterium. Classification (GTDB taxonomy): domain Bacteria; phylum Pseudomonadota; class Alphaproteobacteria; order Thalassobaculales; family Thalassobaculaceae; genus JADHLJ01. The sequence goes on from CALMRI010000016.1 coordinate 59,579, forward strand.
CGGGGCTGAAATTAGGGCCCAAGATAGGGGGCCAGAAAACCTGCCGGCCTAGATCTTCAGGCCGTGCTTTTCCTTGATCGACTTAAGGACTGGCATGAAGTCATAGGTCGGATGAAATTCGGTTTCGAAGGCCCCCCAGGCGCAACGTTCCAGCGCTAGGTTAACGTCACGCAGACGGTGGCCCGGCAGTTTCAGAATGGCAACCTGACCAATCCCCATCATCACATACCAGCCGACGACCTCAACCCCCTCGGGTGGAAACTCTTTCCAGAAGCCCGTGTCGTCCAGCTTGGCGTTGATCTCCGCCAGGTTCTTGTCCTGTTGATGTTTCAGGAACACCGTCAGGAGGATTTCGCCTTCGCCTGCGCTCATTATCGGTCTCCTATTGCCAACGTCGTCAAAACCGGCGTTCCGTGCCACAGTTCTTCCGGGTTGGCAAACCCTAGGCGGTCCGGCGGTGAATTGTGGCGACGGTTCGGCCGGCGCATCCACTCAGCCGACGAATTTCCAATACGTGTCCTTCTTGGTGACATAGCCATCGCGGAATTCCCAGAGATCACAGCCGGTATACTCGAAGGGTTTCCCGCCGGTCGGCGTGCCGCGCACCACCCATTCGGAGATCGCCTTGGACTGATCGCAGATCCAATGGCGCATCTCTTCCCAACGCATGTCCGGAATCTCGCCATAGCGACCGCGCAACACCGAGTCGATCTCGGCCTTGCCGGTACAGCGTCGGCCCTCGGGCGCGTCCGGCCCCCGAGCCATCACCCAGATGCAATCCTCGGTGAAGTGCGAGAGGATGGCGTCCACATCATGCTGATTGAAGCCGTCCTGTATCTCATCCAAAAGTGCCAGGGTGACTTGGCGTGCCATGGTTGCTCCCTCCAAAAGTGGGTTTATTGATAACGGATCCGGTAATGGGCGCAGTCTAGCAGTTTACTGAATTTGACCAAATCGCGGTGGGGCTAGGGTCGGTATAGTCTCTCATTCTGAGCGTGTCGAAGGACGGTGAGCTTTTGGGTTGTTTGCCATCCCGGCTTTGCGTTCCCGGTAAAGCATGCTCAAGTGGCGACCTCCCGCGTCCCACCTCGGCCTGCTGCGTGCCCAAACCTGTCAAGCCTTCGGTTTTCGCCCCCTTTCAGGTGGTCAGCTTCCGCTTTCAATGGCCGGCCGATTTGCTGAACTCCTGGGCCTTCGAGATGGAGACCCTGATCCTCGGCTGGTTCATTCTGGTCGAGACCGGATCGGTGCTGGCGCTGACCATATTCGCTTCATTGCAGTTTCTCGGCACCCTGATCGCGCCGATGCTGGGGGTGTTGGGAGATCGGCTCGGGCGGCGGAACGTGCTGTGCGTCATGCGGGCGATGTATGCCTGCCTCGCAGCGACGCTGTTGAGTTTCGCCTGGGGCGGTTCCCTGACCTCGACGCATGTCTTCGCGATCTCCTTTTTCGCCGGCTTGATCCGGCCCTCGGATCTGGTGATGCGCAACGGGTTGATCGGCGACACCATGCCGCCGGACCGATTGATGAGCGGCATGGGTATTTCCCGCACGACGATGGACTCGGCGCGGATCGCTGGGGCGCTGATCGGTGCGGGGTTGTTCTCCCAGTTCGGTATGGGGCCGGCCTATGTGGTGATTACTTGCTTTCATGTGATGAGCTTTTGCCTGACTTTCGGGGTCTCGCGCGTGCGTCTTCTGCGCGCGGTCAGACCGGATGGCGGCATGGCTTCGCCGTGGAGCGATCTGAAGGGCGGGCTTGGTTATGTCTGGAGCACGCCGACGATACTGGCGGCGATGTGGCTCGCCTTTCTGGTCAATCTGACGGTGTTTCCGATCTCGCACGGGATCCTGCCCTATGTCGCCAGGGAGATTTATCTGGTCGATGAGAATGGGCTTGGCCAAATGGTCGCGTCTTATGCGGTGGGGGCGCTGCTCGGCTCGATCACCATGACCATGATGGGCGGCTGGCGCCGGCCGGCCCGCTTCATGATGATTAATATTTGGCTGATGTATGTGGCATTGTTCGCCTTTGGCATGGTTGAGGGCAAGCTTGCCGGCCAGGCCTTCCTGATGCTCACCGGTTATATCCAGAGCCTGTCGATGATCGCCATGGCGGTGACCCTGCTGGCCAGCGCCGATCGGCAATTCCGCGGACTGGTGATGGGGGTGCGAATGCTTGCGGTTTATGGTTTGCCGGTCGGCTTGATGGGGGCTGGATTCTTCATCGAGCGTTTCGGTTTCGCGCCGATGGTAGCGGTCTACAGCGTGTTAGGGCTTCTGGTCAGCCTGTATATTGCGCATCGTTGGCGCCGTGAGATATGGCACGGCGTGCGCGACGACGTATGATGGTGCGCCGGGCGACAGTAAAAGCCCGCCTTGCCGCTGGCGGAATGGTTCCCGGCCTGCGGTGGGATGACGGAAAAGAGGGGATGGTGGGTTGGTGATGCGCCGCTCTTGGCCGGCGTCATTACCTCCGTCACCCTGTGGAAACTTCCTCACCAGGGCTTTAAAAAAAATCGGCAGGCCTTTAATGGAAGTCCCGGCTGACCATCCTCAGCGTTGGGCGCAGGTCGGGGCGCAGCTTGTGGGGGTGGGTGCGCAACGGTTGGGCTTGCGACAGCGGTTTTGGCGCCGATGGCTGGGCCGAGTGGTCCTCCGGCGCCATCGGATCGTGGCCTGGGCGACGCACCTCGTCGCCATTGGCGATCGCAGCCTCGAATCCAGTCTTGTCGAGCCAGTTATCGATCAGCCCATTAGCGGTCAACGAAGCCAACCGCTCGGTCAGGTTCTCTAGCTTCTCGGCCACCATGTGGATCACCCGGCCCTGTCGCTGCACCCGACCGGTTACCCCGAGCAACTTGGCGTTCAGAACGATGCGGCGGAAGCGCTCGAACTGGTCCGGCCAGACCACTAGATTAGCCACCCCCGTCTCATCCTCCAGGGTGATGAAGATCACCCCCTTGGCGGTGCCCGGGCGTTGCCGCACAAGAACCAGACCAGCAAGCCGGATCCGCCGGCCATCGCCGAGGGTATCGAGCGCCGCGCAGGGCTGATGGCCATCGACGGCGAGGCCCTGGCGCAGCAAGGCGACGGGGTGTGCTTTCAGCGATAGCCGCAGCGCGCTGTAGTCATCCACCACCTCCTCGCCGATCGGGGCGACCGGTAGAACGACCTCGGGTTCCTGGCGCGGCACCGCCTCACCGGAGCGCACCTCGGCGGCAAGAAACAGCGGCAGCCCTGCATCGGCGGCGTGCACCGGCTCCAGCGCCGCGCTGGCCAACCCGCGTACCACCCAAAAGGCCTGGCGCCGGGACAATCCCATGGACCCGAACGCATCGCCTCTGGCCAAAACCTCCAACACCGGTGGCCCGACCCGGGCGCGGCGCATCAGATCGCGCGGATCCAGATAGCCGGCGTCTCGGCATTCGGTGATCCGCAGCGCTTGGTCTTGCCGCAAGCCCTTGATCTGGCGCAATCCCAGACGCAACGCTAATTTGCCCTCCGCGTCCCGCTGCAGATCGCAGTCCCAGCCGATCCGATTCACATCCGGCGGCAACACCGTCACACCATGATCACCGGCATCGCGGACAATTTGCGCCGGCGCATAGAACCCCATGGGTTGGGCGTTCAACAGGGCCGCGGCGAAGGCAGCGGGCATATGGCATTTCATCCAACTCGACACATAAACCAGCAACGCGAAACTGGCCGCGTGGCTTTCCGGAAAACCGTAATTACCGAAACCCTCGATCTGTTTGAAGCACCGCTCGGCAAAATCACGCTGATACTGGCGCTCGACCATGCCCTCGATCATTTTGGTCTTGAACAAGCTGATCTTGCCGGTCTTCTTGAACGTTGCCATGGTCCGGCGCAGCTGATCCGCCTCGGACGGGGTAAAACCGGCGGCGACGATAGCGATCTTCATAGCCTGTTCTTGGAACAGTGGCACACCCAGGGTCTTGGCAAGCACCCCGCGCAATTCCTCGGAAGGGTACTCCACCACCTCGTCGCCATTACGTCGACGCAGATAGGGATGGACCATATCGCCTTGGATAGGCCCGGGCCGCACGATTGCCACTTCGATTACCAGGTCATAGAAGCAGCGCGGTTTGAGACGTGGCAGCATCGCCATCTGAGCCCGGCTCTCAACCTGGAAAACCCCGAGCGAATCACCCTTGCATAGCATGTCATAGACCGCCGGATCCTCGGATGGCACGGTGGCTAGATCGAGATCCAGGCCATGGTGGCGGCGGATTAGATCAAAGCCCTTGTGCAGGCAACTTAACATCCCCAGCGCCAGCACATCGACCTTGAGGATTCCGAGTGTGTCCAGATCATCCTTGTCCCACTCGATTACCGTGCGGTTGTCCATCGCCGCGTTCTCGATCGGCACCAGTTCGTCAAGCCGGCCCCGGGTGATCACAAAGCCGCCGACATGCTGCGAAAGATGGCGGGGAAAGCCGATCAACTGGTGGGTCAGATCGAGGGTCAATCGCAGGCGTCGGTCGGCGGGGTCGAGACCAATTTCCCGCACCTGCTCCTCAGCTCCGCCATCGCTATGCGAGCCCCAGACCTGGCTCGCCAGCGCGCCCACTACATCGCTCGATAATCCCATCACCTTGCCGACATCGCGCACCGCGCTGCGGGCCCGATAACGGATCACCGTCGCTGCCAGCCCGGCCCGCTCACGGCCATAGGTGGCATAGATATGCTGGATCACTTCCTCGCGGCGTTCATGCTCAAAATCGACGTCGATATCCGGCGGCTCCCCCCGCTCCTCGCTGATAAAACGCTCAAACAATAGATCGGATTGATCCGGATCAACGGCGGTGATGCTAAGGCAATAGCAGACAGCGGAATTCGCCGCCGAGCCGCGTCCTTGGCACAAAATGCCCTGGGCGCGGGCGAAACGGACGATGTCGTAAACCGTCAGAAAATAGGGTGCGTAGTTAAGCTTCCCGATCAAAGCCAGCTCATGATCAAGCTGGGCCCGTACCTTGTTCGGCACGCCGATCGGATAGCAGTTAACCGGATACCGCCGATCGGCGCCCTGCCAGGTCCGGTATTCCAGTTCCTGCTGTACTGTTCGGCCCGGAGCGGCGAGTGAGTCGGGATATTCGTAGCGTAGATCATCCAGCGAAAACCGGCAACGCGCGGCGACCTCGGCGGTCCGCTGCACCGCCTGGGGATGATCGCGGAACAGTCTGGCCATTTCCGCCAGCGGTTTCAGATAGCGCTCGGCATTGGCGTCGAGGCGAAAGCCGGCGGCGCTTATCGTGCAATGGGCGCGGATACAGCTCAGCACATCCTGTAGGGGCCGGCGTTCGGGAACGTGATAGCGCACATCATTGGTTGCCAGCAACGGTGCTGCCGTGGCCTCGGCCAGGGCCTGCAGTCCTGCCAACCGGGCCGTGTCCTCGCCCCGGTAATGCACTGAGGCCGCCAGATAGACCGAAGCTGGAAATTGTGCCGCCCAATCTGCCAAATCCTCGGCGAAGGCCGGTCGCGGCTCCAATCCGGGCCCTGGCTCCAACTCCAATCCCGGCGGGATCACGATTAGAATCTGGCCCTGGGCGAAATCCCGGACATCGGCGCGTCTAAGCACGCACTCCGCCTTGCCGGCCCGGCGCTTCCCGAGGGTAAGAAGTCGCGCCAGCCGGCCATAAGCGGCGCGGTCGCTAGGCAGGCAAAGTAGACTAGCTCCGTCCAGCAGGTCGAGCCGGGCACCGATGATTACCTGAATTCCGGCGTCCTTGGCGGCGCTATGCGCCCGGACCGCACCGGCAAGCGTGTTGCGATCGGTCACTGCGATCGCCCGATGGCCAAGCCTGGCGGCGGTCTCCACCAACTCCTCGGGATGCGCGCCGCCCCGCAGAAAGCTGAAATTGCTGGTGACCTGGAGTTCAGCGTAATCGACCATCATCTGGCTCAGGCGAAAAGGCCATGCAGATACCAGACCGGCGCGTCGCCCCGTTCAACCAGCCCTTCGCAAAACAACCAGTAACGCCGGCCCTCCACATCCTCGACCCGGAAATAGTCGCGAGTCGCGTGGCGGGTCGGGTCGCGCCACCATTCTGGCGCCAGGCGTTCCGGCCCGGTGGCTCGGCCAATCCGGACCTCGGCGCCACGCCAGCGAAACCGCGCCGGAGGATGGTTCGGCAATAACGCCATCGCCTCGATCGGCTCCGGTCGGTGCAATAGACGCACCGGCCGGATCGGACCGGGAATCACCGCAGCCGAACCGGGCGCCTTCACCGACCAGGGCTTCTCTCTCAAGCGATCAACCGGCGCCCAGGCCTCGGCTCGCTCCGGTACATGGCTCTGGCGCGCTACCGGACGGGTGATCGCCTTGGCGCCCAACCGGTTGGCCAGTCGGTCGGTTAGATCGCTGAGCGCAGTGGCGGTAGCGGCGCCTGAAAGTCCCGAATGGCCCAAATTGGCTTGAGTTGGCGACGTGGTGTCGAGCACCATCGCCTCAAGTGTGACCACATCGATGCCAAAACCGGGATCAAGTCTGTCGAAATGTTCGGCGAAGAGACGGAACAGTGCGGCCGCATCACGGCTTGCCCGGCTGGTGCCGATGGTCAGTTGGCGTACCGTGCCATCAACCCGATAGAAAGCTAACCGCAATCGTCGGGCGCCACGCTGTTCGCGCTCTAGACGCTCGATCAGGCGGGCCAGCAGGCGCTGGGTCGCACGGGCGACATCGTCGGTCGTGGCGATCGGCTCCGGCAGGGACAAACGGACCCGGTGCGGGAAAACCGGGACCCGGGGCGAGATCGGTTCCGGCGCTAGGCCTAAGGCCTGATCAAGCCGGAGCGCCACGGCGGGACCGAAGCGCGCGGTCAAGGGCGACCGGGCTACCGGGATCAGCGCCTCGACATGGCGCAGGCCGACCCGCTCCAGCCCCTCCACCGCCGCTGCCGGCAATCGCAGCGCCGCCAACGGTAGCCGTGCCAGAGCCGCCTGCTGCCCTGCCGGCTCGATCACCCGGGTTGCCAGGCTGCCGAAACGCGCCACCGCCCAGGCCGCGCCAGGCGTATCGGCCAGCGCTGCCCGTGCCGTCCACCCGAGGCTGGAGAGCCGGTTCACCAGGTCAGCCAACAACGCCGCCTCACCGCCAAACAAATGCGCGCATCCGGTGACATCAAGCCAGAGCCCGCCATCGCCCACACTGCCGCCCATCGGGTCGAGCGCAACTTGCGGTGTATAGCGCCGGCACCAATTAGCCAATCCCGCCAGGGCCAACTGATCCGCCGCCGGATCCGCCGGGATCACCAGCAGACGCGATTCCAACGCCAGGGCGTCACTGACCGACCGGCCGACCGCGATCCCCGCCGCCAAAGCTAAAGAGCAGGCACCCGCGATCACACGCCGGCCATGCGCGTCCCGCGCCAGCACCATCGCCTGTGTCTGTACTTGGGTCTGTACCTGCGTTTGGGCCATGGCCTGGGGGGCCTGAGCAATCTCCCGTCGATAACGATCGACCGAGAGATAGGGCAGCCAGAGGTGAAGGATTCGGCGTGGCTTGAGTATATGTTCTTTGTTTGTTCTCATTCATGTACAATAGCAACATCCGCCACCGACGCAAGCCCTCGAGTCGCCATCGTCCCGGTGCCCCCAAAACCGTCATCCCGGCGCAGGCCGAGACCTACTCCTCCGGCTTTGGCATGGCTGGGGCAAAGTATGGCCGCTGGGCCCACGGGTCGGCGACGGCGGAATGGGTCCCGCCCTGCGCCGGGGTGACGGTAGTGATAGTGAAGGCCGACATCCTGCGGCTTGCCGCGCTTGATCAGCGGTTCGACGTGATCGAATCCATCGGAGTGCTGCACCACATGGACCAGCCGATGGCCGGTTGGCAGGTGCTCGCCGGATTGCTCAAGCCGGGCAGGGTGATGCAGACCGGCCTGTACAACAAGATCGCCCTGCAACCGGTGGTCCGGGCTAGGCAAATGATCCGGCAATGGGGCCTCGGCTCCGGTCCGGGTGATATCTGCGAGGCGCTGCGGCGGCTGATGCTGGATCAGCAAAACCCCGAGGTGGCGGCTCTATTGCGACCGCTTCCCCGACGGTCCGGACGGTCTGGATTTCGACAACTGGGCGATATTCGAGCAGGAAAATCCCAGTTATTTTGGCTCCATGTATCGGGTTTGGCTACGGCATTACGGCTGAGATTGATATGGTGATGGCGGCAGCAGGAGGATCGATATACCCTATCATCCAGAATATTGATCCACGATCCTGCCTGACATTGGGAGACGATGATGGTTATGCAATCCGCGAGTGTTGACAGTGGCGCGCAATCCCAGAACGCGCAGCAACAGCGGGCGATCTATAACAGCCCGGAAAATTTCTTCAGCTGGTCCTGGCCAGAGGTTCCGCGGCACCAGTTTCTCGACGAACGCAACCGGGCCTATGATCCGGACGGTGCAAGCGGCTTGATCCCGCTGGATATATCCGACGTTCTGGAGACCCCGTACCCGGCGACGATCCCGGCGATCCTGGCGCGATATGTCAAGGTCCGGGCCGGCGAGTCGCTGGCGCACAGCTTCATCGCTTCCGGCGAGGTCTACTATGTGCTCCAGGGCAAGGGCGCCAGCAATAATGGCCCGGACCAGGTGAACTGGGGCGCCGGCGATGTGTTCTGCTTTCCCGGCGGCAACGAGACCCGGCATCAGGCCGAGGACGCGGCAATCCTGTTCTGCGTGACCAACGAACCGCTATTGGCTTTCGAGAACCTGCGGGCGCCGGCGGGGGGGCAGTCGCGCAGCGAAACGGTGCATTGGCCGCATGGGTCGATCGAGCAGCATCTCCAGACAGTTTTTGATCGCCCGAAGACGGCCGAGACCTCGGGGGTGTCGATTCAGTTCTCGACCCCGGCGACGGCGCCGAGCCGCAACACCATTCCGATGATCAATACCGCGATCAACACCCTGGAATCCGGCGGCGACCAACGCCCGCATCGCCATAACGGCGCGGCGATCACCCTGGCCATCGAAGGCGAGGGGACTCACTCGATGATCGAGGACGAGGAAGTGCCGTGGGTCACCGGCGCGGCGCAGATTACGCCGGGCTCGGAATTGCACTCGCATCACAACCGGGGAAACCGGCGGATGCGCAGCTTCGTGGTGCAGGACGAGGGCCTACACTTCTATCTCCGCACTCCCGGCTTTAGCTGGGAGTGATCAGTAGCGCCTGACCGACCCCGAACCGGCCCACCTCTGCGATCGGGGCCGGTTCGGACGTCCCCTGATTCTGCCTTAAGGTTGCTGAACTGCGAAAAGCGGACCAACCGTTGACCTCACGCCTGCGTCCGAGACGGACCAGGAGAAAAACCGGATTGGTCATATCGGTAGGCGCGCGCATCGACGTCGTTCTGGCCGGCTAGGAATTGTTGCGTCGGCTTTCACCGGGCGACCAAACGATCGGAGCGGCGGTGGCGGCGGATTCTGCTGGTATGTTCATGTTCGAAGGCTTGTCGACTAACGATCGGGCCGCTCTGGCGATCTTCGTGGCTGCTTGAGCGGGTACGAATGGTATGGCGCGAGCGTTGGAAACCGGCTCCAACACGTCGTCGCGGATGAACCGTTGGCGGCGGCACTGAATGCGGGTGGCGATCCCGCAACCGGAGAAAATCGAGGATCAGGCAAGGGCCGAGGCTCAAGCCGAGCTGGCCGCGGATCTCTGCAACCTGGCGGCCAGGCATTATCAGGACGGCATGCATGCCTATTATTTTGGTTCCGCCGCCTGTTCCGGGTTCGCCCATCCCATCGGGTTGGTTGTCGCCGGGCTTTGGGTAGTGGCGATCCTATATCGCCGCGAGTTTCGCTCCTGGGCCTTTGCCGTGCTTGGCCGGATCACCGACTGAACGGTCAAATCGCCAGGGAGACCTCGAGCAACGCCGAATCCCTGCAGAAGCCGGACATCGGGCACGCAAGGTCGGCCGGGAGCGTCGCCGCATCCCCCGCCGTGAGCCGTCGTTCTCCCCACCGGCCGCATCTGTGATGTGGTGAATTCGGTGGTTCAGGCGCTGTACGATTGTTGGTAGTGAGTGCTGGCCCTAAGCTGTCGATGAACAAATCAATCAGGTTTGGAGATTCTATCATGCGCAATCCCTTACGTGAGCGGTTGAACCAGGGCAAGGTCAGCGCCGGTATCCTGACCGCCATGCCCAGCGTCACCATGGCCCAGGCCCTGGCCAATATGGGTTTCGATTGGATGTTCATCGACATGGAGCATGGGCCGATCGACATCGCCTCGGCTCACGCGATGATCACCGCCAGCAGCGGCACTGATTGCGCCCCGTTGGTTAGGGTCATGGAGCCGAAGATTAGTTACACCAAGCCGGTCTTGGACGCTGGCGCCATGGGGATTATTTTCCCCATGATCACTTCCAAGGCCTTGGCCGAGGACGCGGTCAAGGCGGTCCGCTATCCCCCGGAGGGAGAGCGCGGCTGGGGCCCATTTTATGCGCCGATGCGCTGGGGCAATGGCGATGCGATGGACTATTACAAGGCCTCGGGCGATATCGTGATTGTCGCGCTGATCGAGCATATTGAGGCGGTGGAGAACATTCAGGAGATCCTGGAGGTTTCCGGCATCGATGTGTTCCTGATAGCGCCGATGGACCTGGCCGCCAGCATGGGCCATGTCGGCGACCGTGATCATGCCGATGTGCAGACGGCGATTTCCCGCGCCGAACAAGCGATTAAAGGCGCGGGGCGAACCATGGGCGCGCTCTGTCTCTCGGCCGAGGAAGGCAATGAGAAGATCGCCAAGGGATACAAGTTGCTATTGATGGGCTTCGACATGCTGCTGCTGAATATCGGCGCCGAGTCGATGCTCAACGGGTTGAAACGCTAAGGCCGAGGGAACACCATGCGACTGAACGATCAACAGGTCGCCGAGTATAGCGATAAAGGCTGGATATTGCTGCCGAGCGTGTTCTCCGCCAAGGAGCGCTCGGTCCTGGAGGCCGCCGCTTTTGAGGTTCTGGAGCGGCCCGGTCCGGAGGTAGCGCGCGAGGATGACGGCTCGCCGCATGTCTGTTGGGGCATGCATCTGTTTGACGAGCGGTTTGGCGCTCTGACCAGGCACCCCAGGATGTTGGAGCCGGTTGAACAATTGCTCGGCAACCAGGTCTTCGTTCATCAGTCCCGCATCAACATCAAGCAGCAGAACGGCTCCATCGTCGAATGGCATCAGGACTGGGGCACCTATCACCGGATTGACGGTATCCCGGAGCCGCGCGGTATCATGATTGGGATCTTCCTCGATGACGTCCGTTCGGTGAACGCCCCGGTATTGGCAGTGCCGGGTTCGCACAGGAGCGGGTTGCTCTCCGAAGCAGTGATCGACGACGCGGTACCGGATCATGATCGGGCCGCCAAGTACCGCTACGACATCATGCCAAAGACCATGAAGCGGTTGGTTGACGAGAACGGCCTGGAGGCGATCGAAGGCCCGGCGGGCTCGGTGCTGTTGATGAATATGGCGGTCGTGCACGGCTCCAGCGTCAATATCTCGCCGCTGCGCCGGCTTTTGCTCTACGTGAATGTCAGTACGGTGGACAATCGCGGTGAAACCTTCACCCGGCCGGAACACTACGCCGCCCGCGATTTCGCGCCGCTGATGCCTCTCGGCGCGGATTGTCTGACCGCCTACGCTCCCTAGCGGACCCCCCACCTCCTTCTGCCCTCATTCCGCCGCAGGGAGGGCCATGCCTCCGGCGGTCGCGCCTTGTGCGGTGTTGGAAAGTTCTAAACCGGCGGGGTGACGGTGGTAATGGGGAAAGCCTAGGACGGCGCAACCGGCAATGCCGTTGGTTCAGCCGCCGGTTACACTCATGTGCCGACCGACGGCCGGGCTCTTGTGGCGGCGGTCGATGATGAAATCGTGGCCCTTGGGCTTGCGGGAGATCGCCTCGTGGATAGCCTCAATCAGCGCGCCGTCGGTTTCCGAGCGGCGCAACGGTTCGCGCAGGTCGGCGGCGTCTTCTTGGCCGAGACACATGAACAATGTGCCGGTGCAGGTCAGTCGAACCCGGTTGCAGCTCTCGCAGAAATTATGGGTCAGCGGGGTGATGAAGCCTAATTTTCCGCCGGTCTCCTTGACCTCAACATAGCGCGCCGGACCACCGGTCTTGTAGTCGATATCGCTTAACCCGAAGCGTTCCGCGAGCTTGGCACGCACCATCGAGAGCGGCAGATACTGGTCGAGCCGGGCGTCGCCGCCAACGTCACCCATCGGCATCACCTCGATGATCGTCATGTCATAGCCCCGGTCGCCGGCCCATTGGAGCATGTCGCCGAGTTCCTCGTCATTGACGCCGCGCAGGGCCACCGCGTTCAGCTTGACTTTGAGGCCCGCCGCATCCGCCGCCGCCAGACCACCAATCACTTGATCGAGCTGGCCCCAACGGGTGATCGCCTTGAATTTATTGGCATCCAGGGTATCCATCGAGACATTGATCCGGCGGACGCCGCAATCAGCAAGCTCCTGGGCGTATTTCGCCAGCTGACTACCATTGGTGGTCAGTGTCAGCTCCTCCAGCGCGCCGCTTACTAGATGGCTCGACAGGCCCCGGAACAGGCTTATGATGTTTTTGCGCACCAGCGGCTCGCCGCCGGTCAGGCGGAGTTTCTTGACCCCGAGGCCAATGAATACGGCGCAGAGCCGTTCCAACTCCTCCAGGCTCAACACATCCTTCTTCGGCAGAAAGGTCATGTTCTCGGACATGCAGTAGACACAGCGAAAATCGCAGCGGTCGGTGACCGACACGCGCAGATAGTCGATATGGCGTCCAAAGGGGTCGAGCATGGGAGCGTCCGATAAATAGCGTTGTGCACGACAGAACATAGCGCTCGGTCAGGCGTGGTGCAATGGCGATGACGGAAATGTGTAGTGATTTTATCAGGTGGTTTTTTCCGCTTCTGGCACTACCCCAGCCGGTCGCGCAGCTTATAATAGGCCATGGCCAGCACCAGGGCAGGGGTTTTGAAGGGCCCGCCGGGGAAAGGCCGATGCTCGATCCCGGCGAACAGATCAAACCGCTCCGGCAGGCCGGTGATCGACTCGGCGATGAGTTTGCCGGCGAGCCCGGTTAGTGCCACCCCATGGCCGGAAAATCCCTGGGCGTAATGGATCGACGGGCCGAGCCGCCCGAAATCCGGGATCCGGTTGACGGTGACGCCGATATGGCCGCTCCAGGCGTGCTCAAGCGGGATATCGACCAGGGCAGGGAACACCGTCTTGATGCGGCCCGCGAGATAGGATTTCAGGGTCGCCGGCTGTCGCGCCGCATAATTCGCCCCGGCGCCGAATAGCAACCGGCCGTCACCGGTCATCCGGTAATAATCCAGCACCGCGTCGCAATCAGATACCGCGACGTCGGCTGGCATGATCCGCGCCGCCAACGCCGGGTCAAGCGGCGGCGTGACGCCGACAAAGCTGGAAACCCGGGCCAGCCGGCGCTGTAACTCCGGCACCAGACCGCCGAGATAGGCGTTGCCGGCGAGCACCAGGTGTTTCGCCCGGACCTGCCCGCTGGCGGTGTGGACCCGTGGCTGTGCGCCTCGATCAATGCGGGTTGCGGCGCTGTCTTCGAACAGTTGCACGCCGGCCTGCTGGGCCGCCTCGGCGAGGCCCAGAAGATAGTTTAGTGGATGGATCTGCCCGCCACCGGCATCGGCCAGACCGCCATGATAGAGCTCGGTGCCGACCCATTGGGGCACCGCGTCGCGGGCAACCAGGGTGGTCTGGTCATAGCCGTAAAGCGTCCGCCATTCCTGGTGAAGCGCTTGCAGATAGGCCATCTGCTGCAGGTTCTTGGCGGCATAGAAATAGCCGGAGCGGTGATCGCAGGAGATGGCGTGCCGGGTGATCCGCGCCTCCACCTCGGCCAGCGCCTCGCGGCTGAGCGCCCAGAAAATCTTGGAGACCTCGAGCCCGACTTCCTGGCGAATGCGCTCCATCTCGCAGCTAAAGCCACTGACTAACTGGCCACCATTGCGGCCGGAGGCGCCATGGCCAATCCGTTTGGCCTCAAGCAGCACTACCGAACAGCCGCGCTCAGCCAGGTTGAGCGCGGATGACACGCCGGTAAGCCCGCCGCCGACCACGCAGACATCCGCCGTGATGCTGTCGCCTAGGCTGTTGTTTAGGGTAGGGGAAAGGCTGGCGTGTGCTGGTGCCGAATTTAGGGTGGCGTGGTAGTAGGTGGCCGGAAAATCGCCCGCTGAATCGTTGGCCGGGTCGGCGGCTAAGCTATTGTCGGATGCCATTGCCATTCCCTTTGCTCAGGGCGCGCAAATTCGGGATTGATGGTTACAAAGCCGTCGATGCCGTGCGGCATCGGATCCACTGGTGTTATTGTTCAGGCCTGATCTATACCCTAGAATCCCAGAATGCGGGAACTCCAAAGCCGAGAACCCCGGAGCACGGCAAAAGACTGAGCCGACTTATCGTCTGGCCAGTACGTTTTAGCGCCGGGCCTGGGCCGGGCTGCTGCGGCGTAAAGCGAGAGGAAGAGTAACCATGGTAAGCACCGCTTTTTGGCGTGCCGACGATGCCGCGCACCATTGGCACCCGTTTACTGATACCCAGGCGCTGACCAAGGAAGGCGCCCGGGTGATTGTCCGGGCCGAGGGTTCGACGCTCTGGGATTCCGAGGGTAACGCCATTCTCGACGCCATGGCCGGCTTGTGGTGCGTCAATGTCGGCTATGGCCGGACCGAGCTTGCCGATGTGGCGCGCCGTCAGATGATCGAGCTGCCCTATTACAACACTTTCTTCAAAACCACGACGCCGCCGGCGACCGAGTTGGCGCGCAAGCTGGTGGAACTGACGCCAGAGGGCCTGAACCGGACGTTCTTCGCCAATTCGGGCTCCGAGGCCAATGACACGATCGTGCGCATGGTCCGGCATTTCTGGAACCTCGCCGGCCAACCTGACAAGAAGGTGATCATCAGCCGCGAATACGCCTACCACGGCAGCACCATGGCGGCGATAAGCCTGTCGGGCATGGACGCGATGCATCGCCAGGGAGACCTGCCGCTGCCCGGTTTCGAGCATATTCGCCCGCCCTATATCTACCGGGATTCAGGCAACATGACGCCTGATGAATTCGGTATCGTCGCTGCCCGCGCCTTGGAGGAGCGGATCGAGGCCCTGGGCGCCCACCGGGTTGCCGCCTTCATCGCCGAGCCGATCCAAGCGGCCGGCGGGGTTTTGGTGCCGCCGAACAGCTATTTTCCGGAAATTCAGCGAATTTGCCAAGCCCATGATGTGCTGCTGATCTGTGATGAGGTGGTCTGTGGCTTTGGCCGCACTGGTCACTGGTTCGCCGCCGACGCCTTCGATATTAAGCCGGATTTCATGACCTTGGCCAAGGGTTTGTCATCCGGGTATCAACCGATCTCGGCGGTCATGGTCGGTGACCGGGTCGCCGATCTGTTGATTGCCCAGGGTGGCGAGTTTTTTCATGGGTTCACCTATTCAGGGCACCCGGTGGCGGCGGCGGTGGCGCTGGAGAACCTGCGGATCATAGAGGGCGAAGGACTGGTGCAACGCGCCCATGACGATATCGGTCCCTATCTGCAGGCGGGGCTGGCTAGTCTTGACGATCACCCGCTGGTCGGTGAGGTGCGAGGCATGGGGATGATCGGGGCGATCGAGCTAGTGCGTGACAAGGACGGTCCGATCTTCTTTCAATCGGAGGGCGAGACCGGCGCCCTGTGCCGCGATCACTGCCTGAACAACGGCCTGATGATGCGCCCGGTCCGCGACGCCATGGTGCTTTCGCCGCCGTTAGTGATTACCTATGGCGAGGTGGACCGATTGATCGAGATCGCCCGCTTGGCGCTGGATCTCACCCAGCGGGATCTTTACCTGTGAGGCGGGCGCGCAGCGCCCGTCATGTGATGCAAAGCGGCCGGAAAACGCGGTAGTGTCCAGCCCGGTCCGGTCGCTTTGACCGTGACGCATTCTGCGAAAGGCCTCCTTGTGCAGGAACAGCGCTCATTACAGGGCATCGGATTCTTTGCGGCGGCGATCCTGTTGATCGCCATCGTCGATACGACCTGCAAAATCTACACCACTGATCTGCATGCGGTGCAGCTGGTTTGGGGCTATTTCATTGGTATCGATTTAACCCTGTTGGTGTATTTCGTGATCCGGCGCGAGCGGTTATCGACCTTGGTGCGGACCGAACGCTTGGGGGTGCAACTTGCCCGACCGGCGTTTCTGGTGGCCTCGATCACAGCGCTATTTATTGGTCTGACCTATCTGCCGATTGCCGAGGCCACAGCAATCGGCTTTACCGCGCCTTTGTTCATCACCGTGCTCTCGGTACCGATCCTGAAGGAGAAGGTCGGCCTGCATCGTTGGGCGGCGGTGGTCATCGGGCTTGCCGGGGTGCTGATCGTCATTCGCCCGGGCGGCGGTCTTTGGCATTGGGCCTCGTTGATGCCGCTGGTCGGGGCGATGTTCTTTGCTTTTTTTCAGCTGATTACTCGGGTCTTGGCCGCGAGCGAGCGGACCCACACGACCTTGTTCTATACCGGGCTCGGCGGGTTGGTCTGGACCAGCTTGATGGTGCCGTTCTATTGGACCACGCCGTCCATGGTCCATTGGCTGGTGTTTCTGTCCACTGGAGCCATGGGAGCGCTGGCCCATCTTTGCATGATCAGCGCCTTCAACCGGGCGGAGGCTTCGTTGTTGGCGCCCTATAATTACAGTAAGATGATCTGGGTGGCGGTGCTGGGCTATGCGGTGTTTGGTGATATTCCAAGCACCAATATGTGGATAGGCACTGCGGTGATCGTTGCCGCCGGAGGCTATGTGTTTTACCGCGAGCGGCGTCACGGGTAGGGTTTCGTCTGAAGCTTCCAAGCCATTGCCAGGAGGAGCGCCCGTTGTCCGAGGTCCTTACCGGAGGCTGCCATTGCGGCAATCTACGGCTTACCTTCCACGCCTCGAAAGCCTTCGAGGATTTGCCGATCCGCGCTTGTCAGTGCAGTTTCTGCCGCAAGCACAATGTCCGGGCGACGGCGGATCCGGATGGGCGGCTGGAGATCGCGGTGGCGGATCAAGCCAAACTGTCGCGCTATCGCCTGGGGCTCGGCATCACGGATTTTCTGGTGTGCCGGGACTGCGGCGTCTATGTCGGCGCGGTGATGGAGGATGCAGCCAATGGCGAGATCCTGGCCACATGTATCGTCAACACGTTGGAGCTGGATCAGGCCCGGATCAAGGAGCCTGTCGCGGTGCAATACGAGGAAGAGACCGCTGGCTCACGCCTGGAACGCCGCCGCGCCCGTTGGATGAAAGCGACGTTTATCTGAATTTCGGTAGAACCCGGTGCGGCGCGCCGGGCTTGCCGATCGGTGGGGAGCGGGTCTTCGGCGCCGAGAGGCGTGAGGTCGTTGGCGCGTGGCCTAAGGCCGGCGATTGGTAAGCACCACCTCGGCGCTCCGCCCGACCATCCGCTGATAAATTTCCGGGTCCGTCGCCCCTTCGGTGGAGAGCGCCAAGACCCGGCTGTTCTGATCCAAGCCCATGGCGGCGCGGGCCGTCGAATCACTGGCCGCGGCGGCTAGGCCGGCCAGCGCCGCGGCGCCGGATTCCCCGGCGATTACGCCATCGTCGGCCAGACGCCGCATGGTAGGCGCGATTAGCGCGTCGGCCAGGACCATGAAAATATCCGCCGTTTCGCTCAGGATATCCCAGGCCAGCAACGAAACCTCGCCGGCCGAGAGCCCGGCCATCACGGTTTCCAGATCGCCGCTGGACGGGGCCGGCTGACCGGCAAGCGCGCTTTGATAGAGGCAATCTGCGGTCTCCGGCTCGACGATGATGAAGCGCGGGCGCTGGCCGCTCCAGGCGCGCCAGAACGCCGCCGCCGCCGCCGCCGCCAGACCGCCGACACCGCCGGGCAGGAAAACGTGAGTCGGCACATGGCCGGCCAGCTGCCGGACCACCTCGCTGGTCATCACGGTGTAGCCCTGCATCACGTCGCGCGGGATCTCCCGATAGCCTGGATAGGAGGTGTCGGAGATCACCTGCCAGCCGTTCTCCGTAGCGTCGGTATCGGCCTGACGCACCGAGTGGTCATAGTCGCCAGCAACCCGGATGATCTCGGGCCCATAAGCCGCGATCGCCGCCTCGCGGCCGGGACTGACATCGCCGTGCAGGTAGATCTTGCAGGCACAACCGAATTGCTGGGCACCCCAGGCGACGGATTTTCCATGATTGCCATCGGTGGCGGTGGCCACGGTGACTTGGCTAACGATTTCGTGGAATTTTCCAGCGCGAAGCTCGGCGCTGGTTACCCCGGCATAGCCGCCTCGTGCCTCGATCAGGGAAGCCAGAAACTGGTAGACCGCGTAGGCGCCGCCCAGAGCCTTGAACGAGCCGAGGCCAAATCGCGGCCCCTCATCCTTCAGCCAGAGTCCGCCAATGCCAAGCTCGCCCGCTATCCCATCGAGTCGGTGCAGCGGGGTCGGCGCATAGCCCTGCCAGAGCTGGATTTCCATCCGCGCCCGAATGCCCTCGGCCTCGGGCATGATCTCCTCGACAACCGCTGGCGCAGATTGGTTGACCAGGCCGGCGGCGGCATTCACATACCAGCCGGCACGGCCGGGTTGAAACGCATCAAGCCAGAAGGCGGGCATGGTCACTCCTTAATTCGAGCAGTGGGGCCAGTTGATTTGTCATCTAACATGGCGATCGGGTCAAGCGATCCGGATCGGGTCCCCAAGCCCGAGCCCCAGAACCGCGTCGGCGCGCGCCTGATTGACCGCAATTTCGACTAGGCCGTTGGAATTGTGATGCCAGAACGCGCTACCGACCGGCACTTCGCAAAAGGTTCGGGCA
This sequence comes from uncultured Alphaproteobacteria bacterium, assembly GCA_937776645.1. GTDB lineage: Bacteria > Pseudomonadota > Alphaproteobacteria > Thalassobaculales > Thalassobaculaceae > JADHLJ01. Next base: position 78,451 of record CALMRI010000016.1, read on the forward strand.
TGGGGTAGCCGACGCCCGGCGGCCTCAACCACCGCATCCGGTTTGAGCCCCGAAGCGCGCAGGCCGCTGATCAGGTTGCCATAGGGATCGACGCAGACAATCTCCGCCAGATCCGTCGGCCAGTCCGGGCGCAGGATCGAGGCCGGGTCGATGGCGGCGCCATAGACCGGCGTCCCGGGGGGAACCTCGCCTATCGCCAAGCGCCCGGCGATCGGTGCGAAAAGGTCGCGGCCATGAAAGCTGTCGGATAGTCGCTCCGGTCGCCAAGTGATCCGCCAAGCCTCCGTTCGATCGTCCTTGCAGGTTTGGCGAGCAAGCGAACGCTGGGTCACGGCCTGCAGTAACCCGTTGTCCGGCCCGACATACCAGTGCTCGCCGGCCCGTAGCACCAGAGGCTGGCGGGCCGAGCCGACACCGGGATCAACAACACAAACAAAGACCGAGCCCTCGGGAAATTCCCCTGCGTAGGCGGCCAACAGATAGCTTGAAAGCCGCGGATCAAATGCCGGCGCATCATGCAGCAGATCAATGATAGGAACCGAGCCGGCAATCCGGTGCAGCACCGCCTTCATCTGCCCGACATAGGGCCCGTGATGACCAAAATCAGTAAACAAAACAATCATGCCACCCCCATACGCCAAAGCGGAAACTGGCGATACTCCAGACCATAAGCCAAGCCCGCCCGCGCGTCTTGCCGCGTGGCTGATGGGGGTGTGGCAGGTGATGCGGGTGTGCCGGGAAGCCTTGCGCGCGATGAATGCCTGCGCGCTCCAGTTGACGTTGCTGCCCAACCTGCCCATAACGACCTTCTGGGCCTGTAGTTCAGTTGGTTAGAACGCGCCGCTCATAACGGCGTTGTCGCAGGTTCGAGTCCCTCCGGGCCCACCAACATTTCAATAGGCTATAGATCATCCCTTTGGCTTAGGACTTGTTCTAAGTGCACATTAAGTGAAAGTGGGTAGATATCAGTTCGACCGTAGCGGTCCCCCGCCGGCTGATATTGGCAAAGCTATCGAGGCGGGGGTGAATCTGCACTCCCGTGCGCGGAGTGGGCGCCCATGGCACGCGATGGACGGGTCCTTGCCTTTGAGATGGTGGTATATGTCGAAGGTGCCGTGAGAGTTCTTCGAGGGGGCGGTGGGGCCGTTCGTGCTTGAAGTGGATGAAACCATCCGAGTCCATCTGGACCGACGTGTCATTGTGGTCGGGGCCTCGGACAATTGGTTCTATCTT
>CALMRI010000017.1 GCA_937776645.1 uncultured Alphaproteobacteria bacterium
TCATCCGGCGTGATCAGCCCGTCCATCACGGCTTGATCAATGGCGTCCCGCACAAGGAACGGCCGTTTGTTCCAGTAGTGCGCGTAGAAATCCACGGTCGACGGCAGGGCGTCGAGAGTAGCCAGAGAAGAGGACATCACACGATCCGATATTGAGACCATTGCGCTCGTTATGACATGGGCCTGTCTAGCGTCCAAGTTCTGTGCCAATTCCGATTAGATTTTTGGTCGGGGGTTTAAAATCGCATGGCGCTGGCCGTGGATAATTTAGCCGAAGCGACCACCGAAATATAAGCCCAACGCCCGTTGCTACGGCATCATTGCCCCCGGTTTCATCTTGACGCTTGCTACTGCATTGGCTTTGCGACCCCAACCTGGAATATTCTTGTTCAAGTTGGCTGCAATTATACGAAACGTACTTAATCGGAGATACATATTGTAATTCACATGCGGTTGCTGGATTTTGTATAATAGTTTGGACATCACCCATATCCACGCAACTACAACATCGCGAGGCTGAAGGAGAGCTTGAATTGAGGCACTCCGCCACATCCACCGGTACTGAGTTCCGCCCCGACGCACGGCCCCATCGCGGGCTGCCGGCGCGCGAGATCAGTCGGCTGAGCCGGATCAGTCCGTTGCGGGCCTTTTGGGGCCTGGTGGAGACCATCGGTTTGCTGGCGGCTTGCATCGCTGCGTGCTTGATCTGGTGGACGCCGTGGGTGGTGATACCGGCGTTGTTCATTATCGCCGCGCGCCAGCAAGCTTGTTTCGTGCTGGCTCATGATGCGGCGCATTACCGGATGTTCAAGGCCCGCTGGCTGAACGATCTGATTGGCCGCGTGGTAGCGGCACCGGTTGGCATTTCGATGTGCACCTACCGGGTGATCCACCGTCTGCACCATAATCACCTGTACGAGGCGCGGGATCCAGACACCCCGATTGCGGCGGGCTATCCGCGAGGCCGGATGTATCTGTTCAAGAAACTGGTGCGGGATTTCACCGGCCTGACCGCACCGAAGACCTATGCTTATTTCTTCGGTGCGCCGGCGATTAATGACGATGCCGAAGCCAGCAACCGTCCGCTCGACGATACTTCGCCGGCACTCCGCCAGGCAGCTCGGCAGGATCGCTGGACGGTGGCTGCGTTTCATGTGGCAGCCCCGGTGGTCGCCTACTCAACCGGCTATTTGGTGGAATATCTGGTGTTGTGGATCTTGCCGCTGGTGAGCATCCTGCAGGCGATCCTGCGGTTCCGCGCGATCCTTGAACATGGAGCGGTGAGTGACATATCCTCACCTCTAACGGCGGCGCGCACCAACATCGTGCCCTGGTGGCTATCTTGGTATTTGTTCCCGCACAGGGTGAACTACCATGTCGAACACCACCTCTATCCTTCCGTTCCGTTCTACAACTTGCCGGCTTGCCACGCGGCGATGAAAGAGCACGGCCTGTTAGAGGGGGCGGAAGTGCGCAGCGTGTTTGAAACCATGGCGATGGTGGTGGCTGAACCGGCCTGAATGCTTTCCTAGCTGTTGGATAGCGCGCTGGTGCTGAGCACGATCAACTTTTAGCCCTCAGCCACCACGGCAACCTTAATCTCTTCCAAATATGCCCCGTTGCGGGTTTCGACCTCCAGATCGAGATCTGCTTGCTTGACCGTTACGTCCTTGAACAGGCGCTGGTGGATGACATCCATTATATTGCCACCGGCGCGGCCGATCTGCCCGGTGACACAAGACAGGGCACTGAGCTCGTCATTGATCTTGACCCGCAGGCGGACCAGCGGGTGATCGCGCATCAATACGGACGCCAAAATGCGGGGATCACGGTCGCCGTCGGCATTTGCTGTAAATTTGCGAAAAACAATACGTTGCAGTTAAATTTCCTGCAGATCTGATCAATGGAAATTTTCGTCAAACAGGGGATCTATCCGGCTTTGGCCGAGAGCTTTTCCAAATCCTAGCTAAAGACCGGCAGCCATCGGCGCTGCCATCGCGCCCGAGATTGGCACTATCGGGCGTGCGCGTGCGTAGCCAAAACTACCCCACGGGCCGGATACCTGGTTCCTATATCAATGCGGCCATTCTATCTATCAGGCTTCCACCGTACAAGGCTTCCGTTCGGTGATCGCACACGTTCAGCAGAGGAAACCTAAAAGCTCTCAACCCCCACCTGGGCGCAATCCTCGTCCTGCTGCCCTGTGCCGCCGCCGACGCCGCAACCGCCGATGACGGCGCCGTTTCGGATGATCGGCACACCGCCCTGGCCGAGGAAGATGTGCCCGCCCTCGGCAGCGACGATGCCGCGGAAGGTGGGATGGTCCGCCCGCTCGGTCAGCTTGCCGCTGGGCTGGCCGAAGGCGGCCGAGGCCACGGCTTTGCCTTGGCTACCGTAAGCACCGGCCCAGATCGCACCGTCCATTCGCTGGAATGCAACTAGCCGGCCGCCGGCATCGCAAACCGCCGCGCTGATACGAATGCCCAACGCTTCGGCCTTATCGATGGCTCCTTGGGCGATGCGGTTGGCCTCATCCAGGCTCAGGGTCATTGGGGTCACTCCGTGCGGTTCCGATCATTTTAATGGTTAGCGGAGGCCGGCCGCAAGTGTTCGCCGGTCTCCGCAATCCGGCAATCTCGCGAACGAGGTCTAAGTTGCGCCGCGACTGGAATGTTCGGCGTTGCCGTTTCCACTTGCCGTCCGGCTACTGGATGCCGATATCGGGCGAAAACCACTAAGAATTGGGCCCACGTCGATGTTAGCTGCATTTTAGCTCGGAACCAAAGCGCTATGCCAGTTGACAGGTGTTCTATATTTTTGCCCATCCTTTTGCTCAACGAGGAGCGGAATAATGACTAATGATCCCCGTGCCGTATTGAACCCGATGTTTGGCAAGAATCTTTTTAAGATAGGTATTTTCAGTGCCAACTGCGACGGAGGTTTGACCATGAGCCTAGCACCGGAGCGTTGGGGAGCAGACTGGGACGATATTGCGAATATGAGTAAACTCGCGGACGATGCAGGGATGGAATTCATTCTGCCGGTTGCGAAATGGCGTGGGTACCAAGGTAAGGCCAATATTTACGGGAAGTCTTTCGAAACACTAACCCATAGTGCAGCGATTGGCGCTCTGACAAAAAGAATCTGTGTCTTTTCCACCATTCATGTACCGCTAATTACACCAGCCTTTGCAGCCAAGGCGCTGTCGACAATTGATCATGTGACACATGGCCGGGCCGCACTAAATATAGTGTGTGGCTGGAATCAGGCTGAATTCGACTTGCACGGGGTAACGATTGACCAGGATAGTCGCTACGATCACGGCCTTGAATGGTGGAAAATCTGGGCAAAACTTTTGGAGGGCGGGCCTGAATTCGATTGGAACGGCGAATTCTTCGATTTGAAACGACTTCAAACAGACCCGGTTTCGGTCCAACGGCCTCGGCCGTTAGTCATGTCTGCAGGATTTTCACCAAAGGGGCGCAATTTTGCGGCTCAGGCTGCAGACGCTTTGTTTACAAACCTAACGGAATTGGATCAGGTTCCAGCGCTATTGGAGAATGTAGCGGCTTATGCTGCACCTTATGGCCGGACATTACAGGTTTATGCGATGGGTCACGTCGTTTGCCGCAAGACACGCCGGGAAGCTGAGGAGTTCTTTCATTATTTTGCCGAAGAAATGGCCGATACTGAAGGTCAAGAGTATTATCGCAAGAATCGAGGAACGACCGCGGGAAGCGGGAACCAGGCTGTTACGCGACCCTTTAAAAACAGGTTTAACCGGGTGACTGGGAAGGCATTTCATGGAGCCTATCCAGGATCGTTTCCCTTCGTTGGTACTCCGGATGATATTGCTAGGGAGATGAAGCATATGAGCGAAGCCGGTCTTGCTGGTACGTCAATCGCTTTTTTGGATTACCTTAAGGAAATTCCATATTTTATAGCTGAAGTTCTACCGCGTTTGGAGCGTTTAGGATTGCGTAAGCCCATTCAGGAATTATGTTGATGTCATCAATGCAATTCATTCAAGGGAAAGGCATGACACGCTCAAGTGTCTTGGTAGGCCAAGTTGGACTGTCGGTGGTGTTATTTATTTATTATTACTACAAAATTAACTATATATTATATTATTTAATGATTCAACTGACTGCGGGACGTCTGTTAACGATTTATTTCGTTCCGTTATTATCTTACGGGATAGAGAAATCTAAGCTGGTTCAACCCTTGCGGCATCGTTATCGGCGCCTGGGTCCGGGTCGCCCGCTTGGCCTAATCGCAACTACCGACTGGCTCCATTGGTACGGTTATAATGTTGCCTAGCGGTTGATCCGTTTGGGCTGTAGCGGGCGATAATCGAATAAGTATCGGCCAATCCCGGCGCAATGACACCCGTCATCTTGATCGCGTCGCTTGCGAGCTTGGGGGCTCTTTGTTTGAAATAGTGCCTATGGCACCGCGAGTAGGTCTTTGGGAGCAATATGGAGCAGCGTCCCTGAGGCGATCCGAAGCCGGATCGTCGAGTTGGCTCTGGAGCAGACGGAACTATCGCCTCGTGAACTGGCGGTGCGGTTCACCGACACCCAAGGCTACTTCGTGTTGGAAGCCACGGTTTACCGGCTCCTCAAGGCACATGACCTGATTACCAATCCGGCCTTCATCGTGATCAAGGTAGCCAAAGAATTCACTTAAAAGACAAATTGCGTCAGCCTACCCCTGACCCCCGGTTGTCGGCGACGACCATGCCGGCGCATAACGAGCGGCCCATGCGGCTGCCGCCGTTTTGAGGCTGGGCGGAGACGACCAACGCGGGTCCGCTACAATTTGTAGATAGTCCGAAACCTCCAGATCAGCGCACTTTAAACCAGAGCCGCGAAGATCCGGATTGCGCTGGGAACGGATACGTGCCCTACGCGGCATTTCGTCCATGAATATCGTCGAAATAGGTGAGGATGTCATCCCTTCGCCGGACATCGGCATAACGGCGATCGACATCACGCAAATTGGCTTCATGGCTGTCCTTCTGCGGGTCACCACAGCAGTCATCGACGACAATCGTACGGTAGCCATAGCTAAAAGCATCAATCGTGGTTGCCCGCACGCAACCCGAGGTCACGCAGCCCGTGATTATTGCCGTATCGACTCGGTGCTTGGTCAGGAATGAAACAATCGGGGTTTGGAAGAACATCGACGGGCCGCACTTCATAAATGTATAATCATATTCCATATCTATAAGAAGGGGGTCAATATCCAGCGCCTCACTTCCCACGAAAAATTCTTCATGTAGTGCCGATATTTTCCAGTACTGAATATCCTTCTCCGATTGCCAGCCAACGTAGCAGATTGCAACTGGAATTTTCGCTCGTCGCGCCGCCGCCAGCAGGTCCACCGTTTGATCTCTGGCCGCGTGAATGCGAACACTTTTTCCCATTGTGAAGGTAGGGTCGGTAAAGCCACGTTGGAAATCGACCACAAGAACTGCGGGGCGCTCGCCATAACCTACCTCGCGGGCACCATATGTCGCGGCATTGAAGGCGTCTTGCATTTTTGAATCCTTTCAAGTTCGGCAGCGCGGAACTGTTAGAACGGGCATGAACAAAGATATCTACCAAAGAGCTCTACTATCACCGAACCGAATTCGGCCATCAATGTCAAAATGCTGGAGCGCTTACTATTCGAATCTGAGCAATGGGATAAGGCATTAGCAAACCACCTGACACTTTATTGGGTCGTTTGTCTGCTGAGACGCAACCATAGATGGAATCCGGGGCAAGGCTTTTCCTACGGGAGCGATACGGCCACCTCGAAGAGATAATAGACGAGTTCGCCTCTTTCGAGATTAATGTTGCCAGCCACCACAACCTGTACACTATTTAGCCGTGCGTACTTTGCAGAGCCAGTCTGGAAGGTCGGCGCAGCAGCCATATTGCCTCGACCCGGGCCGTTCGGTGTTCGTCGATCGCCGCGAGAACATCATCGAGCTGGGAGCAAACCGCCCCGCCAAGACCCATAACGCCATCGCTATCGGTTTGGCGCCGTCCCAGCACGGCATAAAAACCCGCTTCGCCACCCACCACCGCCATCGTTCACGAACTCATCGAGCCCCATGACGACAGGCGGTGCTGCGTCTGAAAGGGTAATTCGCCAGCCACGAGCTGTTGATCATTGATGAATTTGGCTTTGTCCCGCTCTCCGAGACTGGCCCCAAGTTGTTGTTCGAGCTAATCAGTCAGCGCTATGAGTGCGGCGCCACTATTATCACCTCAAACTGGGCGCTCGATGAGTGGACCGCCACGTTCGGCGACGAACGCCTCACCGGCGCGCTCCTCGACCGCCTGACACACCACATGAATGGCCAGTCCTACCGCCTGGCGCAAAGCTGTTCGAAGCGAAAACGTTGATTCAGGATTAAGACCGAATATGAAGAGGGCCCCGATCGGGGCCCTCTTCATATCAATCACTACCGGTTGGTTTTTACGCCAACATCGTGGCTGGATTTGCCACCAATCTTGATAAGATCAACGCCCCGAACTTCTCCACATACCGCTCGCCCTTAAACTGGTCCGGGTCGAGCACAACGTCTCCGCTAGTAGGTGAAAGAGTATTCAGTCACGATTTACCCTCTGCTCGCTCGTCCATCCAGGGTTAAGATGGAGTTTTGATGAGATTGGCTGACCTTGCTCAGTTCTCCAGCACCGAGAGCAACCGAAACCCTTCCTGCCCAGGAGGGGACGACGTGGCGCCTATCTTTGGTGCACAAAGACGTTGCTAGGCTCATCGCCAAAGCCGTAGTCTCGGTCGAGCCGTCGACCCATTGCCCACGCATAAGGCGCCGCTTCCGCCACAAGCCCAAACAGGAAGTCATCAAGCGGGAAGCCGGCCGCGGCTGCGATCGCTTCGATTCGCTGCGTCTCTCCCGGCGCCAAATTGATGTCTGGCGGGCCGAGCACCGGCGCTGCTTCGACCGTTGGCGGACCGGCACTAACGTCCGGCCGCCGCGACCGATCGCTAATCTCCCGCTCCAGCGCAGAGCCTATTGCCAGAACTCTGGCGTCGTCAAATGGGCGGCCGACAAGCTGAACCCCGAGCGGTAACCCGCTTTCCGAGAACCCGGAACACAAGCTAAGCGCTGGCCCAGCGGTCACGTCAAACGGCGTTAGGATGCTAGGCGTGGTCCAGAATGTCTTGGTCTTGTGGGCGTCAAGACGGGGGGCCGGTCCACCTGCGCTCGGCGCCAACAGGATATCAAAGCGACCCCAAACGCCATGCATTTCCGCCAATAGCTGACGGCGGCGGCGCTGGGCTGCAACATAATCTTGGCTGGTGAACAGCAAAGCGCCCAAGCTGCGCGCCAGGAAATCCTGCCCGAAGTCCCGCGGTCGAGCCGTCAAGTTCCGCCGATGGACATTGAAAAGTTCACTTTCGGCAATGACTATTTTGACGTCATACCAGTCTTGCACCGGCGCGATCCGGGCCTCCTGAATGATCGCGCCTAGACCCGACAACGCCTCCGCAGCCGCTTCTGTCGCGGCGACGGTCTCCGGCGCAACATTCAGATCTTCCTCCCAAAAATGCTGGAGAACGCCCACCCTAAGGCCCTGGATTGATTGCCCCAAGCCCGCCACGGCCCGTGGTGGCGACGCATGGGCGCTGGCCGGATCAGCCCCGTCCGGCCCCGCAATCGCGTCCAACATCAGCGCGCAGTCCCCGGCTGTCCAGGCGAGCGGGCCCGCATGATCGAATGTGAATGAATTCGGAATAACCCCGACCCGGCTGATAAGACCATAAGTAGGCATGAAGCCAGCGACACCGCAGAAGGCGGCAGGTCCACGAATCGACCCTCCGGTGTCCGACCCCATGGCGGCGCCTACATATCCGGCGGCGACAGCAGCGCCAGAGCCGCTGGATGATCCGCCAGTAAAATGATCTCGGTTCCAAGGGTTACGCGCGGGCGGCCAGGGTAAATCGAAACTCGGGCCTCCATGGGCGAATTCATGGGTGGTCAGCTTGGCCAATGGTATTGCGCCGGCCGCTCTTAACTTCGTCACAGAAGTGGCGTCCCGTGTTGGCACACGATCGATCGTCGTCTTCGAGCCTCCGGCCGTAAGCACGCCTGCCGTGTCGAAAATATCCTTCAGCCCGATCGGCAATCCATGCAGCGGGCCAAGGCTACGGCCGGCGGCAATCTCCGTCGTCGCGGCCGCAGCTGAAACGATGGCGGCCTCTGCCATAACGGTTACGCAAGCATCCAAGGCGGGGTCCAGATCTCCGATCCGCATCAGCGCGGCGTCAGTCAATTCGGTCGGCGAAATCTCACCACCCGTAACGAGGGCAGACTGCTCCGCCAATGAAAGTCGCCAGAAATTCGTCATGATTTAGGCCCTTGTTAACCGTTCAGGAACTATAAACGTCAATTAATCGGGATTGCCCACGTAAGATCTTCCAAGCTCCGGAAAGTGAAGTTGGGATAGGCTTAGTTGGGTGTAAATCCCATCGGATGTATTTGACCCGTGATGCGCTGATTGACAATCGTCTTATCTGCCGGCGCGTCATGGTCCTCAATTCACCGAGGCATCGCGGTCGACTTCACACCAAATCCTTTTACAATATAGCGATCAAACGCCCCTCATTATGTCGGTGCTCGTATAAGGTTGCTTAGCGAAAGAAATCCTTGGCTTTCAGGTCCGCCAAAAAAGCATCTTAATAAATTTGAATTTATGCGTCCAACTTCTCGTCCGTCAGATGCTCAAACGACATTACGCCTAGCAAGCCACATGGTCGTTTCAATTGGCGTAATACTAGACCAAGGCTTTCCATGGCTCTGATCCTCGATCGCACGCAACTCGGTCTCAATACCCACAGGCTCCATGGCCTTCCGTTTCGCATCCAACATGCTCGTCACTTCCGTATCGGCGACACAGATCGTCGCCGTTTCGGTTTAAATCCGAGGGGGTGCCGCATTCACCTCCATGGCAGCCTTGATTATATTTTGGATGCTCTCGGAGCTGTTGGTCGCAATCGTCTTTTAAAACCTTAGCCTAGTCGACACCTTTGCGGGCTTTCAAGCGCTTCATGGGCGCCTAACGCATGCTCAGACGACGGAAAGTTAACAAAACCTTTAACCGCGCATGTTCCGGTACCCAGGGCTTTCCATCCACCGACCGGATCGCCCGAGGAGGGGTTGAGGTTTAGCCGAGGGACCGGTAGGGGAGAGGCTCCGGGAGAAGAAAGCAGGCGACCGATCCCCATTCCCACCAGGGTCCACGGGGCGACCGACGGGAGGGCAGCAGCAACGAACAGGGTGACCATCAGACTAGGTTGATCGCCAAGCCTTCCACGGGCGGCGCATATGTGCCGAGCGTGTGTGGAATTGACCGACGAAACCTAACATTTGCGCCGGACGCGGTCATCATCACATTGTTTGATCCGGGCGAGGCGGCCATCGTCAATTACCCGAAGGCAAGATTCCAAGGCTCCATGGCTAATCAATATGCAGTGAAGGCCCCCGATCATCCCAACCAAAATGGCACCTTCGTCAATGATTATAATGTCCTGGTGACATTGCCCTGGTGGATTAAGGGGTGGGCGGGAAAACCATCTGACGAACTGAATTTGCATCGGTCTTAAAGCGTGATACCCGAGGTTTTGAAGGGACTACCAGCTCTATCCTGGCGGGATGATTTCGGTATGCGGGCTTTGTATGACCGGTAGATCATGGAGTGTAACTGTTTGTTACAAACTGTATATTGTCGGTATGCCCATGTAGACCCACTATATCTGGATTTGAAGTTTCATGCCTGACTTCAGCTTCGAAGATGGCCTTGGACTGCCGGAGGCCGCCCTGATCGCGGGGGTGGATGAGGTTGGCCGAGGCCCGCTGGCAGGCCCGGTAACAGCGGCGGCGTTGGTGCTTGATCGAAGTCGATGCACAGCGGAACTTCTTGGCAAAATTGATGACTCCAAACGCTTGTCGGCGACCCGTCGCAGGGCTCTGGCCTTAGCGCTAAAAGACGTAGCGACGATCGGATTAGGGTGGGTTGAGCGGGAAGATATCGACCGGCTGAACATCCTGCACGCTACTATGCTGGCGATGCGCCGGGCGGTGGACGCGCTCTCTCGGAGATTGGGGGCCGTGCCGGCATTTGCTCTGGTCGATGGTAACAGGGTGCCGGCCCTGGAATGTCCAGCTCAGGCGGTCGTGAAGGGTGACGCCCGGTCACTATCGATCGCGGCCGCCTCGATAGTCGCCAAGGTCGCCAGGGATGCCCGAATGGCGGAGCTCGCGCTGGGGCATCCCGACTATGGGTGGGAGCGCAACGCCGGGTATGGCACGGCGGAGCATTTGGCGGCGCTCGCACGACTGGGGCCGGCCCCGGAGCACCGTCGAGGCTTCGGACCGGTACGTGCGGCTCTGGAATCCAAACGAAGTCCTGCCTGACACAACACTAGGAGTCACCCGAATTCGCGAACACTACATCTTGTGGATAAACTCTCTAACCTATTGAGTTTATTAGTTGAATCTAGGAAAGATACTTGACCCAGGCCTCCGCTTACGGGATGATGGTTAGTCTGCCACAGGTCCGGAAAGCATAAATGACCATCGATGAGATCAAAGCTGACAGCAAGATTGTCAATGGCGATTGCGTGGAAGAATTGGCCGGCTTGCCGGCCGACTCGGTAGATCTGATCTTCGCCGATCCGCCCTATAATCTACAACTTTCCGGCGAATTGTTGCGGCCCAACAATACAAAAGTGGATGGGGTCGACAATGATTGGGACCAGTTCGATGATTTCGCCGCCTATGACGCGTTCACCCGCGCCTGGCTGGCGGAGTGTCGACGGGTGTTGAAGCCCGAAGGGTCGCTTTGGGTGATTGGCAGTTATCACAATATCTTTCGAGTGGGTACGGCGCTGCAGGATCTTGGCTTCTGGGTTCTTAACGACGTGATCTGGCGCAAGACCAACCCGATGCCGAACTTTCGGGGCCGGCGGTTCACCAACGCCCACGAAACCATGATCTGGTGCTCCAAGAGCCAGGCCTCCAAGCGCTATACGTTCAACTATGACGCCATGAAGTCGATGAACGAGGGGTTGCAGATGCGCAGCGATTGGTTGTTGCCGCTTTGCACGGGGTCCGAGCGACTGAAGGTCGATGGCCAAAAAGCCCACCCGACGCAAAAGCCGGAAAGCCTGGTCTCCCGGATCATTCTCTCGACGTCGCGTCCGGGTGATCTGGTCCTCGACCCGTTTCTGGGTTCGGGCACGACCGCGGCCATGTCCAAAAGGTTCTCTCGCCGGTTCATCGGTATCGAGCGTGACGCCGGTTATGCGGAATTAGCCCGCAAGCGGGTCGAGGCGATTGAGCAACTGACCGATCCGGAGGTTCTGCAGATCGAGGGCCGTAGAGCCGCCCCCCGGGTGCCATTTGGCAGCCTGTTGGATCGCGGCCTTGTGCGGCCCGGCGAGCTCATGTTCGACGCCCGTCGGCGCTGGTACGCCAAAATTAGGGCCGATGGCACACTAATCTCGGACAAGGTCAAGGGTTCCATCCATTCGGTCGGCGCCGCTCTGCAGGGTGCGCCGGCCTGCAATGGCTGGACGTTCTGGCATGTTGATCGAAAGGGAAGCACCGTTCCGATTGATGTGTTCCGCGAAAAAGTCCGCGCTGAAATGGCCAATTAAGGGGCACGGAATCCTGTTCCTTGCCTATTACTCACAGTGATCGAGCTCAGGTTTCGGTCCGGCCGTTAGCGAGGACGACGGGTGAGATTTTACCGGACGCCTCCGGGCCAGTCCCAACATTGTCCTTCACCCGAACCAATGCCAAAAGTGTCAAGCCCACCGCCCAGAATACCAAAATGGAGGCCATGCCGGCGCGTTGGCTTTCGAAATGGGCGGTGACCAATCCAAACATCAATGGCCCAAGGAAACTGGTGGATTTTCCCGACAGAGCATAAAGGCCAAACATCTCGCTGCGCATATCGGGGGGTGACAGCCGGACCATTAAGCTACGGCTGGCAGATTGCACCGGTCCGATGAACAGGCTGAGGGACAGGCCAAAAACCCAAAACCAAAACACCGAGTTGGCAACCAACACCATTGCCCCAAAGCCGATGAGGCCGACCAGGGAAATCATAATCGTCGGTTTGGCGCCCAACGTGTCATCCAGCCAGGCAAAAGTGAACGCGCCGAAGCCGGCGGTAACATTCATCGCAATACCGAACTGAATGATTTCGGCGAAACTCATCCCAAAGGTTCCGGCGGCATACAGTCCACCAAACTGGAATAGAGTCGCCAAGCCGTCGGCATAGATCATTCGGGCAAACAGGAAAGCTGCGCTTTGCCGATGCTGTCGCAGGTTTCGTAGGGTCCTCCACAGTCGTGGAGCCCCGGTCTTCACCGCGGCGACTAGGCCTATCCCCGTCGCTCGACGGTCCGGCACGAAGACCAGGAAGGGCCAGCCGAACAGGATCCACCAGAGCGCGACGACAATCACCGTGGCGCGAACGTTTTCCGCCTTTCCTGGGTTCAGACCAAACGGCGGCGGGTCGGTTTGGATCAGTCCGAACAGACATAGAGCAAGGCAGAAGATCGCCCCTATATAACCCACCCCCCAGCCCCATCCGCCGACCCGGCCGACCCGACCTGACGGCGCCACCTCAGACAGAGTGGCGTTGTAAAATACCGTTACGAATTCAAAACAAATTATGGAGATGGTCACGGCGATCAACGCCAGGGTGATCGAGCTACGGTCCGGCGTCACGAACCAAAGTGCGGCGGTGGCTAGGATACAGCCAATACTGAAGGTAGCGATCCAGGGTTTGCGCCGCCCGGATTGATCGGCAATCGCGCCAAGCAGCGGACTAAATATCGCCACCAGAATGCTGGCGGCTGCGATTGCCTGGCTCCAAAGAACCGTCCCCTCGATCTCGTTCCCAACAACCCCTTGAGCGAAATAGGCTGAGAAGACAAAGGTCACGACAATTGTTGGATGCGGAGAAGTGGCCCAATCGAACAGACACCAAGAAATTACCGCGCGCCGCCCTACCGTCATGAGAACCTCACCTGTTATTCATTGCCTGTGCCGATAGTCCGGTTGCGGGATCAGACGATAACCGGTTTTGGGACGAATCAGCACGATATTCTCGCCCAAACTCTTGGCGGTAAACGCCTGGCCCTCGAGCGCTTTGAACAGGGACTGGGTTGTGCCCGTATGATAGTGGTCGGAGATCTTTCGTAATGATAAAGTCAATCCACCGCTCGGCTGTGGTGCGGAAAAATTCATATTCGGTGCCCTCAATGTCGAGCTTCAGAATGCTGATGCGAGACCAACCAGTACGGGTCGAAAATATCTTCGATGTACAGGGCCTCGACCTTGGGCCCTGTGCCGGCCAAGGTGGTGGCGGGGAATACCTCGTTGTTCAACCCCATGACGCGCCACAAGGCGACAAACCGGGCCGAGAAGACGAGCGCGCGCTGAAGCTAATTCAGCGTGATGACCCCGACTTTCCGTCAAGATTTTCAGGCGAGGCTCTGCCAGCCATTCAATATTGCCCGGACCGCTGTCACAAAGGCCATCGGCTGGTCCAATGTCAGGTGATGCTGTGCCTCTGGAATTGAGATAACCGGAGAGCCTGGCGCCATCAGGGAGGTCATATAGCTGGCTATTTCCAGTGTCAAAAGCGCGCTTTTATCGCCATAAATCAATCCGGTGCGGCATTTCACCTGGGCTAGATACTCATGGTACGGCTCGGTGAAGCGCCGGTGATGCATGGCGTTCCCATCGAACTTCCAGGTCCAACCGTCGGCTTCCTGCATCAGCGAGTGCCGGCCGATATGCTCCACCAGGAACGTATTTTCGCAGCTTTGCTCCGGCATCAGCCGAAAACGACCAAGCGCGGTCGCTAAATCCGGGTAGTGGCGCTTGTTGCCCATCTGCCTGGACTTTCGCGCCACCTGGGTTTGTGGCGCTCGAATCGGGGAATCAGCGATGATCAATCCGGTGATATCCTCGCCATACATCTGGGCATAGCGCGTGGCCGTCAGACCACCAAAACTGTGGCCGATGACATAGACCTCGGGGCCGAGCTCGGCATCCTCGATCACTCGGGCCAGCTCGGCCGAACGGATTTCAGCGCTGTATTCATCGCGCCGCCCGCTGTCGCCCATACCTGAAAGGTCAGGGGCGGCGACGCGATAGTGGTTGGCGAAAAAGGGCGCAAGAAAGCTCCACCAATGACCATGGCCGCCGCCGCCATGGACGAACAGCAGACCGGCCTGTCGTTCCGGCTCCGCTGGCCCGTCCCAAAGCAAGTAGTGGATCGGGCAACCGTCCGCGTCGACCTGTCTCGACTGGCCCGGTTGGGCCATTGCCCAGCGGTACCAGTCGGGGCAATCGGCGCTCACCGCCAAGGGATCAATCATAGGGTCATTCAAGGATTGGTCCTCAGAGGCGGGGCTTGAGCTGGGAGCAGCGGCCGGGGTCGTGTCCATCATCGTCTCGTCGGTCAGTCTGATCACGAAGCGGGTGAATGGCGCCGGAGCGCCGGATGCTTGAATACAGGCCTTTGGCGGCGGGGACAATTCCGGCAGACTGCGGCTATGAGGCCCGGCAGAGTCCGGCGCGGCTATGGGCCTTGAGGGATCAGAGGTCAGAAGGGGTTAGGGAGAAGGTCATGGGCAAGCTGAAGATGGGTGTGATGCAGATGGTCGAGGCGGCGCGCGCCGAGATCGAAGAGGTCGAGGCCAGCGATGCGGTCAAGGAGGCCGGTGACCCGGATTGCCTAGTGATCGACATCCGCGACGTCCGCGAGCGCAAACGAGACGGCTATATCCCCGATAGCTTCCACTGTCCGCGCGGTATGATTGAGTTCTGGGTTGATCCGGATAGCCCGTATTTCAAGGAAGTCTTTCAACGAGAAGAAGCGCTTCCTGTTCCATTGCGCCGCCGATTGGCGCTCCGCCCTGACAGTTCAGACCGTTACGCGCATGGGCATGGAAAACACCGCTCATATCAAGGGGGGTCTAAAGGGCTGGCGTGAGGCGGGTGGGCCTTTCACCAAGGATGAAGGATGATCAAGCCCGAACCCGGCCTGGAGCGCCTGGAGGAACATGGCGCTCAATTGGCCGAGAGTTGTCTGGAGCGCGCGCGGAGCGTGGCGCCGGTGCTTGCCGCCGCTCATGACCGCATCGATGCCGAGCGTAAGCTAACCGACGATGTGCTGCAGGCGATGCACGGTGCCGAACTCTTCCGAATGACCTTGCCGCGGGCTCTTGGCGGCGGAGAAGTATCGCCTCAGGTGTTGGCGCAAATGACCGAGATCATCGCCAAGGCGGATGCCAGCGCCGGTTGGTGCTTGGGCCAAGGCAGCGGATGCGCCATGTCGGCTGCATTCATGGACCCCGAGCCAGCGCGTCAGGTCTTTGGTCCCGACAACGCAGCGCTCGCTTGGGGCGCAGGGCAGGCGGGTAAGGCGGTGGCTTGCCAAGGCGGCTACCGGGTGACCGGGTCCTGGCAATTCGCCAGCGGCGGCAAGCATGCCACCTGGCTGGGAGGCCATTGCAAAGTCTTCGAAGCCGACGGCAGCCCGCGGATCAACAAGGATGGTAGACAAGCCGACCGGACCGCTCTGTTCCCGCGCGCCGTGGCACAGATGCATGACGACTGGCATGTCATGGGCCTGAAAGGCACCCGCAGCGAAGGCTATACGGTGACCGATCTGTCCGTCGCCGCGCCGTTGACCTTGGATCGGGACGACCAGGCGGAGTGCCGAAGCGAGGCGCCGCTTTATGTGTTCCCGACCACCCTGGTGTATGCGTCGTGTTTTTCCGGCGTGGCCTTGGGAATTGGCCGCGGGGCGCTTGACGATCTGATCACGCTAGCCAACACCAAAACCCAACGCTCGGCCCGTTCTTCGATGGCCGATAGCCCGGTCTTCCACACCCAGATTGCCGAGCTTGAGGCGCAGTGGGGCGCCGCCCGCGCCTATCAGCAATCCACCCTGCAAGAAGTTTGGGAAATTGTCCGTGAGACCGGGGCTTTGTCGGTCGAAAACCGAGCCCGGATCAGGCTTGCGGCGACCTATGCAATCAATCAGACGACCGATGTGGTGCACCGGGTCTATCGTCTTGCCGGTTCTTCGGCGATCTTCGAGAAAGCCCCCTTCGAGCGGCGGTTCCGCGACATGCATGCGGTCTCGCAGCAGATGCAAGCCCGACAAAGCCATTATGAAACCGTCGGCCGCCAAATCATGGGGCTGGATAGCAACAGCCCGCATATGTGAGCCGGGTACCAGAAGCCCAGGAGCCAAACGTCGCGCCGGGGAGGCACGATAGAGCTATTCAGTAGCCTATCCGGTGGGTGATTGCGACCGTGTGAAATTCGGTCGCAATTGCTGCATACCTCGTCGTAAGGTCGGTGTAAGGCTATCAAAAAATCGAGGAGATGAAGGATGTCGAGGGTTCACGTACTGGCGGTAATCACCACCAAACCGGGCAAGCGAGATGAGGTCTTGGCAAATTTCAAGGCTAATGTCCCAGCGGTCCATGCCGAGGACGGTTGTATCGAATATGGCGCGGTTGTTGACTGCGCCGAGGCCGGGTTCGCCACCCCCTATGGTTCGGATAGCTTTGTCGTGGTCGAGAAATGGGCCAGCCTTGATCACCTCAAGGCCCATTCCACCGCACCGCACATGAAGGCCTATGGCGAGAAAAACAAAGACCTGCTGGCGGACCGTAAGATCCACGTGATGTCGGATGCTTGAGTCGATAGCTAATTAATATCCATATCGGTATGAAAAAGAACATCCCATCATCTGCTACGGCGGATGCTAAAGCGGATGGTGGGATGACCCTAGTTCGTTGATGATGTCAGCCAAGCGTCAGGCGCTGAGGCTTCAACGGCGGTCGATTGAGTGTTCATATTCTTCATGGGATTGTGGAAGTATTAGCCTAAATTTAGCAAGAGAAGAATATTGTATCGTTACGGAAACGAAAACTTCTATACCGGCTTGGTCCCGATGACGACCGTGCGATGCAGCACCCGGGCATGGACCGACATGTCGTAATTGCGGTCGGCGCGATGCAGCAGACAACGATTGTCCCACATGACCAGATCACCGCGCTTCCACTGGTGGCGGTAGACGTTGGCCGGCACGGTGGCACGCTCCAACAGGTCGTCGAGCATCGCCTTGCCTTCGGCCTCCGGCATGCCGGCGATATGGCCAATATGCATGCCAAGGTAAAGTGACTTGCTCCCGGTCTCTGGGTGCGTGCGCACGACGGGATGGTCAACCGGTGGTCGCTCTTGCTTTTGCACTTCGGTTGCCGGCTTGTTTCCGGTGTTGCGGCGGCTGGCTTCCCAGCTATGCACCGCTCTCAGCCCCGTCAGCGCTACTTTCTCATCCTCGGGCAGCGCGTCATAACCCATATGCATATTGGCGAAGAGCGTGTCACCGCCCTCGGGCGGTACCTGAACCGCATGCAGCAAGGTCGTGAGCGAGGGGATCGCGTGATAGGACTTGTCGGTATGCCAGAAATAATTCCCATGGGTGCTCGGCGTCGGCGTCGGTTTGCCGGTTTCGGCATCCAGGTTGGTGACCGTGTGGACCGGCGGATACTGTGTGCCATCCGGCAATCGTCCGACATGTTCTTCAAGCTCGCCGAAATTCAGGGTAAAGGCGTGTTGCTGATCCTTGGTCAGATGCTGATCGCGAAACACTAAAATATGATGGGCGACAAACGCCTCGAGAATAGCGTCGCGAAGCTCCGGCGTGATTGGTTTGGCCAAATTGATGCCGTGAATTTCAGCCCCCGCGACATCGCTCAGCCGGGCAATGGTGAACGGCCGTGCGGCAGCCAGAGCAGCTGTCGGGCTGGCGATCGCGGCGGCTTGGGAGAGATCGGTCATAGCGCGTCCTCGTTTGACGGGCCGCCCCGGTTTCGTCACCGGAGACGGCGATCCAAGCGATAGAATGCTGGAACGGACCAGTCCACGCAATATGTGACCGCACCGTGTTGCCAATCAATCTTGGTGGCGATTGCGGCCGGAGATTTAGACGCCCGGCCATAGCTCAACGATTCCAACGCCAGCGCGTTTTGATGTTCGCATTAGAGCATTCCGGAACTTAATCGGATGGCTACCACTAGAGAGTGGGGACTGTTGCGGGCCCTAGGATCGGGGTCGGTAGCCTCGCGGCGGCCAGGCGATCAGCGCAACGAGAGGGTAGGCGAGCAGAGAGGCCCACAGGAATAAATTGTAGACGTTGATATAGCCGATATTCGTTGCTTGGCGCGTGATCTCGCCGGCAATTCCGGAAAGGCTGGTCGAACTCTCTGGCCCCCAGCCGCCGGTGGCGAGCGCGAGGCTCAGTCGGTCGCCGAATGGATTGATCCATTGCACCAGCTCGCTGTAGTTCATTTTTTGGGTGTGAAATACCACGACGAAGCTTGCCGATATATAGAAACTGGAAGCGACGCTTCGCACGAAATGAAACAGAGCCATTCCTTCCGCCGACCGGCGCGGGTCGAAGTTGGAGAAAGTGACCAGTGTCATCGGTACCCACAGGCACCCGACCCCGAAGCCTTGGATCGCCAATGTCCAGGTAATCTCGGACATCGATACGTTCATATCAAAGCTCGCCATCTGGAGTCCCTGCATAGGTGTGCGTGCCAAATCCGATTAGAAACAAAAGTCGAGGGTCCCAACGACTGGCGAAAGCAATCATCAACACCTGCGAGATCACCGTTCCAATGCCGCGCGTGGCGATCAACGTTCCGGCGGTGAATTCTGGAATGTCCCGGAGTTGCTGAAGCATTGCCGGCATCAGCACCATGGGCGTGACGAACAGCATGCCAAAGATGGCCGATATGCCGATCCCCAACGCGAAATTCCGATCAAGCAACAGGCGGGGGTCGAGAAACGGGCGGTCCTTCGTCAGAATGTGAACCAGGAAGATCCAGCCGAACAGGAACGCGCCGGCGCCTTCAAGGATGATTTCGAACGAGTCGAACCACTCCGCGCGCTCGCCCCTGTCAAGCATGAGCTGCACGCAAGCGATGGCCATCGAAAGGCTCAGGAACCCGACCCAATCGAGTTTTGGCCGCCCTTCACGCGGCGGGTCCGGTTTGATGAACATCAGCATCCCGGCCAATGCGATGACCGCTATGGGGATCAGTATGAAGAAGACCCACCGCCAAGAAATTTCCTCGCTCACATAACCGCCGATCATCGGTGCAATCGTTGGAACGAGGCTTACGCCCATGGTAAAAATGGCGATCGCTCGCGTGCGTCTCTCACCGGTGAACTCGTCAATCACCACCGACATTGCGATCGGCGTGAGGGGGGAGCCAAAGGCCGACTGCACCACACGCCAAAACACCAGGTCGCCGAGCGAGGTCGAGAACCCACACATCAAGGTGGCGGCGCCAAACCCTGCGACCCCCCAAATCATACAGCGGCGGCGGCCAAAGCGAGCAGAGAGCCAGCCGGCCAAGGGAATGGTCACGGCCGTCGCGATCAGATTCGACGTCACGACCCAGGCGACTTGATCGGGACTCGCTGACAGCGCGCCCTGGATTTGGGGTAGCGACACATTGGCGATGGTAATCGTGGTCGCGTAGAGGGTCGTGACCAGCGTGCAAGTGATGAGAAGCCACATGGTGCGTTAGCGGGTCTGACAGCGTTGACTGAAGTGGTGATCGACACGACGGCGATAGGCACGCCCCGCAAGCTCGCGAGAAGGCCAATGCGAGCGCAATTGGGCGCAGGGTACTTCGCCGTCGCTCACTGGTTAGCCATTAGCGATTGCGGCTCCAGAAACGGCAAGCCTAGCGAAGGTCTGGCCAGTTGGTGGGCGGGATCGGCCACGGCGGGATCCCGGGTTCGAGGCGAGCACTATAATGCCGGACGTCTACCCCGAAGGCTCATGTCAATCCAGCATTGGTGTTATCCAAAAGTCCACCACTAGCCGCAATAGCGGACATCAATCCTGGCGCCCCGGGTTCGGAAATATACCCGCTGTATCTTTCCCCTGGATCCGAGCGGACCTGATCGCCGGCCTTTCGAGTATTTTAGGAGTTCTTTGAAATTGGAGCAGGCGATGGAATTAGAACCCAAGACTTCAACTTTGGTAAGGCTGCGCTCTACCCTTGATAATTCCCAATTCCTAATCCGAATCAATTGGTTACAATAATCGTATCTCTTCGATCAAGTTGGCACAATCCCCATATGGTGACAGTCGGTGTGGCGCCAGTGTGACAGGACGGTATCGGCCCAATCTCTTCCACTCTCTCCAGACCTCCCGCGGACTCCCTAGGGCCGTCCTTTTTGTGTGCCCTCGGATATCCAGCAGGTTCGCAAGTGGGCTTCCTAGGAGCTTTTGGGGGTAGACATGGGCCACGTCCCCCCGCCCGTTAATGTGCATGGGCTCTTCCAGAATTCTGGGAAACCCGAGTTGTGTATGGGGAAGTTTCGTGGAGAGGCCGAAATGCCACAACTAGGGTATTCCAGGAGAGTATCGATATCTAAACTTTATGTTTTCCAAGGATGTTCAGGGATAAAATGGGAATGGTAGGACCAGATTATGTCTACCAGCACAGCGCCTGTACGGGGTTCTGGGATTAGTCCCTGGACGTTCGCAGGATGTCACAGACTTACGGGACACGAGCCTACTAGTACTATAGGGCTGGCATCGCCTAAGTGTGCTGGGTTGATCCGTGGCGTTGGCTCAAGCCCTAGCCCTAGCTCTAGCCCTAGCCCAACACCGCTAGCAGCCGCACCAATGCTTTGTAAATATACGACACGCTCACATTGAACAGACCCGCCCTACAACATATCGATGCCGCGACAAAGAATCGCGCATCATCATGAGAAGGAATCCTATAATGGACCCTACTCAACTTGAGGATATTCAAAATTAAATAACGGCAAGGTCTTGATAAGCGATTTAAAAAAATTAAATTATATGTCAGTTAACAATCGTTTATAATGACATTAATTATTAAATATTTTTATATTATTAATATAATTACCAATGAACAGACCGTGCCTATCCGCTTGACACCCACACCCCCTACATCTAGGGTGGGCGTCAAGCGGATAGGAGGCGGCTGTGGACGTTCTCGACCGAGATGACCTTCCGTTCCCGGAATCGCTTCCGGGGTTCCAGCGACTTTTTCCTGACGATGCGGCCTGCGCCGCCTACCTGGAAAAATCTCGATGGAATGACGGGTTCGCTTGTCCCCATTGCGGCATTGTTGGCGATCCCTTCCGCTTCGAGAACCGACCCGGTGTCCTGCGGTGCCGGTCCTGCCGCAAGAACACCGGCCTGACCGTTGGCACCATCATGGAGCGCAGCCATACGCCGCTCAGCGTGTGGTTTTGGGCTGCCTATCTGGTGGCCAGCCAGACACCCGGCTTGTCTGCCGTGCAGTTCCAACGCCAGCTTGGGCTGTCACGCTACGAGACGGCGTTCGGCATTCTCCACAAGCTCCGCTCCGCCATGGTGCGCCCCGATCAAGACCGTATCGGCGGGCTCGCCGACCAGCATGTCGAGGTGGATGAGACGTGGGTGGGCGGACGGACGCGCGGCGAGGGCCGTGGTGTCCATCACAAAGTGCTGGTGGCCGCGGCCGTCGAAGTGCGACACCGTGAACCGGGTACCACCCAGGGCAACCGGCGGGACGGTCGCTACGCCGGTCGGGTGCGTCTGGCGATTGCCGCCGACCGTAGCGCGGAATCGCTGGGTGGTTTCGTCAAGAGCATCGTCGACCCCGGCACGCTGATCATTACCGACGATTGGAGCGGTTACGATGGGCTACGGAAGGACGGCTACGATCACCACGCGATTGCACAGTGCGGCGACCCAGAAGTTTCGGAAGAGTTCATGCCCATCGTCCATCTGGTGTTCTCGAACTTGAAAACCTGGCTAAACGGCATTCACCACGGCGTCAGCGCCAAGCACCTCCAGGCATACCTCAACGAGTTCACGTTCCGCTTCAATCGCCGCTTCTACCCATTCAATGCCTTCCGGTCGCTCCTTGGGATGGCCGGGGACACGACCGCGCCGACAAGGGCGGGGTTATATTCGGGAGAGTGGCAGCATCCTACATGTTGTGGGTATGGGCGTTAAGCGGATAGGCACGCAACAGACGAAAAATTATTATAAGATCAATTTAAAAAATTCTATTATAGCGGCGCTTTGTATTTCTATTGGGACCTAAATTCCCGAGGTCTATTTGCATAGAACGCCTAACGCATCTATAATTCAATCTCGAAAAATAGGGCATTGGCAGCACGCCGTCACTAGAACAACGGCAATCATAGGGCCCCAGCGCGACGCTCGGGCGCACGTAAAGGAGATGACGATGAAACGAGTATTCGCGATCGGGGGCTTAGCGGTCGCCATGACGATGGGCCTCGCTTGGGGCGGAGCGGCTAGCGCTGCGTGCGGTAAGGTCACCATTGCCGAAATGAATTGGGCGAGCGCGCAAGCTGCTGCCAATATCGATCTCTTTATCTTAAAAAATGGATATGGATGCGACGTTGAGACGGTTCCAGGCGATACCGTGCCAACGATGACGTCGATGACTGAAAAGGGCGAACCCGACATCGCGCCAGAGCTTTGGCTGAACTCTATCAAGCCGCAAATCGCCAAGGCCGTCAAAGAAGGCCGCATCGAGGTTGCCAGCGAAGTTCTTGACAACCCGGGTATCAATGCTGGTGAAAGCTGGTTCATCCCTAAATACATGGTCGACAAGAACCCCGAGTTGGCGACGCTTGCCGGCGTGTTGGCGAACCCGCAATTATTTAAGGACCCGGAAGATCCCTCCAAGGGTCGCTTCATCGGCTGCCCGGCCGGCTGGGCTTGCCAGATCAACAACGAGAATATGTTCAAGGCCCGTGACATGGCTGCCAAGGGTTGGAACTTAGTCGATCCGGGCTCCGGCGCGGCGCTGGCTGGTGCCATCGCCAAGGCGGTCAACCGCGGCGAGGCTGTTTTTGCCTATTACTGGGCGCCGACGGCCCTGCTCTCCAAATATGCGATGCATCGCTTGGACCTCGGTAAGCATGACGCCGTCGAATACGGCAAGTGCACCTCAGTCAAGGATTGCCCGAACCCGAAGCCGAATAGCTACGCGGTCTCCGAGATCAACACCGTCGTCTCGACCGCCTTCGCCAAGAAAGCGAACGACGCCTATAGTTACCTCAAGGCTCGCTCCTTCGGACCGAAGGAATTTGGCGACATCTTGATCTACATGAATGAGAACAAGGCTGGTGGCGAAGAAGCTGCCGAGTACTTCCTGAAGAAGTACCCGCAAGTCTGGAGCAAATGGGTTCCGGCCGACGTGGCCGCCAAGGTTAAGGCCGCTCTGTAAGCTACCTGAAGAACGGGCTCGGCGCTGCGCCGAGCCCGTTCTGTTTATGCTGGTACAAACTACAAAAATGAATCCATGGAAACTTGGCTGCTAGAATTTCCGCAAATGAGCCAAGACGCTCTGCGTGCAATCAAACGGGGTATCGACAAAGGCTATCTGAGCTTTTCGCGCACCTACGGGGCCGATATAGAAGCCGTGTTCGAGCCAGTTCTGTATTTCCTAGTCTGGTTTGAAAAACTTCTGCTGAACGCGCCGTGGTGGTTGATCATCCTGGTCATCGTGGGCATCACTTGGTTCGCTGCGCGCCGATGGACGCTGGTTTTAGGCGTCGCCGCTGCCTTGTTGCTGATCGGCTATTTTGGCATGTGGGAAAACACCATGCGGACCATGGCGATGATCCTGGTCTGTACCCTGCTAGCCATCCTCATCGGCATCCCGATAGGCATCTTGATGTCGCGCTCGGATCGTACCCAATCCACCGTTCTGCCGGTTCTCGACGTGATGCAGACGATGCCGAGCTTCGTCTATCTGATCCCGGTGGTCATGCTGCTTGGCATCGGCAAGGTCCCCGGGCTTCTGGCAGTGGTGATCTACGCCATTCCGCCGGTTATCCGCCTGACCAATCTCGGCATCCGCCTAGTCGATCGAGAAGTGCTGGAAGCTGGCGACGCCTTTGGCACTAGCAAGTGGCAAAAGCTGTATGACATCCAGATCCCTCTGGCGATGCCGACCATAATGGCCGGTATCAACCAAACGATTATGATGGCACTAGCAATGGTGGTGATCGCCTCGATGATCGGGGTCAAGGGGCTCGGCCAGCCAGTGCTGCAAGCCGTAACCAATCAGTATTTCGCCCTTGGCCTGTTCAATGGCTTAGCCGTAGTGGCGCTGGCAATCATCTTTGATCGGGTCACCCAAAGCTGGGGCCACAGGATGCAAACATACCGCCAGGGGATGGGCGATGAGTGACACGACCATTTCGGTTCGTAATCTTTACAAGGTCTTTGGCGACGATCCAGCCAATGCAATGAAATTGGTGCGTGACGGCGTTAGCAAAGGCGAGTTGCTGGAGCGCACCGGCCATGTCATCGGCCTCAGCGACATCAATATGCAAATCGAGCGGCGACAAATCCAAGTCGTCATGGGGCTGTCGGGCTCCGGTAAGTCGACACTGATCCGCCATCTGAACCGCCTGATCGATCCGACCGAAGGCGAGATCGAGATCGATGGCCAGGACATCATGGCATACGGTGAGAAGGACCTTCTGAAGTTCCGCCGCCACAACATCTCGATGGTGTTCCAACGCTTCGCGCTGTTCCCGCATCGAACCGTGCTGGAAAATATCGGCTTCGGGTTGGGTACCCAGCAACGCCCTAAGGACGAGATCAAGAACCGCGCCCTGCGCTGGATTGATCGGGTCGGGTTATCGGGATATGAGGATTACTTCCCCAGCCAGTTGTCCGGTGGCATGCAGCAGCGCGTCGGCCTGGCCCGGGCACTCGCCACCGATGCTGAGATCCTGCTGATGGACGAGGCATTCTCCGCCCTCGACCCGCTGATACGGGCCGAAATGCAGACCATCTTGTTAGATTTGCAGGAAGAACTGCACAAGACCATAGTCTTCATCACCCATGATCTCGACGAGGCACTGCATATCGGCGACCGCATCGCCATCCTGCGGGATGGTGAGATCATCCAGGATGACGACCCTCAAAACATCATCATGAAACCGGCGGACGACTACGTTGCCGACTTCATGAAGGATATCAACCGCTCACGCGTGGTGCGCGCACGCTCTATAATGACCAAGCTGCGCGGCACCGAGACTGGCCCGAAGATCAATGCCGCGATGATCCTAGAAGACGTCGCCCAGGTCATGGGCAAGACGCCAAACAAAGCAAGTATCGTCGTCAACAAGCAAGGCGACCCAGTTGGACGCCTCACCATCGCCGGCGTAATCAAAGGCATGGCGAGACCGGATTCGACCGGCACCAGGATTACCTAGAGTACCCTCAAGTTGAGTAGCGTCTATTATAGGATTCCTTCTCATGATGATGCGCGACTCTCTGTCCCGGCATCGATATGTTGTGGGGTGGGAGTAGGCTCGTGTCCCGTAAGTCTGTGACATCCTGCGAACGTCTAGGGATTAATCCTAGCCCGACGACGGAGACACAATCCAAGGCAGGTTTTCCAACTATCCACGGGAGAGGCGGCCTAATCCCTCTCGTGGACAGTTGGACAGATGAACGCCCAATTTTAAAAACTTCCATAGAGATCCATTTCCTTAGGGACTTTCACATATCCGTCCGGTCTACCCGCCCTGCCGTGCTCCAGTAAGGCGAGATAGTGTCCACTTATGGTAATGGAGGCTATCGGGGATTGTGGTGGCGAAGCGGCGCAGGCACTGGAGAGACGACGAGAACCGAATGGTCTACGCACAGCCTCGATTTGTGGGTGTTTCCGTTAACCAGGTTGCCGGGGTTATGGCGTCAACACCAATCAAGTTTTCAACTGGCTAAAGAATCCGTGCTTCGCTGCAGGCCACGAGAACGATGAGGCGTCGGGTTTCCTGGCTATTGAGATAGTCGACACCTGAGGCACTCCCCGGAAACTGGACAGTGACTTACGCTATAATTTTGATGTCTGTTGATCTTCCACAGAGGCGTTTGGCGATGACGAAGCGGAAGGTTCACAAGCCCGAGTTCAAGGCTCGTGTGACTATCCGTTGCGACAATCCAATCCAGTTGGCAATGTGCAAACCAACAATGTTTTGATCCATAAGGAATCCTTCCCATGGTTGACGCCCCCAAAGGCCAAATCCCCGGTATTTATCACCGCCACATCGGCGACATGACCGTGAGCGTCATCTCCGACGGCTATCTGATGGGCGCGCTCAGCGTGTTGCAGAATATTGAGGAAGCCGATGCGCAACAGATGATAGTCAAAGCCTTTGGCCCGACCGAAGGCCGTAAGACGGCGGTGAACACGTTCCTCATCCATTCCAAAGGCCGCCTGGCTCTGGTCGACACCGGCTGCGGGACCTACATGGCCAATACCGGCGGCAAGCTGTTACGGAACCTGGAACTGGCAGGCGTTAAGCCGACCGATATAGACACGATCCTGTTGACCCACATGCACCCGGATCACTCGGCGGGCCTGTCCGACCGCAACACCTGGCGACCGTTCTTCCCGAATGCTGAGCTAGTTTTCCACGAGAACGAGCTGAAGCATTGGGCAGACGACGGCGCGATGGCCAAGGGCAACGAGCGCGACCAAATATTGTTCTTTGGCGCGACGCGCGAGCAGGTCGCTCCCTACAAAAAGCAAATGCGTATGTTTAAAGACGGCGAGGAAGTCTTCCCCGGCGTCACTGCCATGACTGCCCACGGCCACACGCCGGGCCACAGTATGTACAATGTCCAGGGCGGGAACGAGCAGCTGCTGATCTGGGGCGACATCATGCATGTGCCGGACATCCAGGCCCCACGCCCGGAAGTCACCATCGCCTTCGACACCGACCCCAAGCAGGCCGAAGCCAGCCGCCGCCGCGTCTGCGACATGGCCGCCAGCGACCGGCTGCTCGTGGCGGGCATGCACCTTCACTTCCCGGCGTGCAGCCATGTGGTGCGGGAGGGCAATGCTTTCCGCGTCATCCCAGAAAACTGGCAGCAGTAGAGCAGGTAGAAGGAGCACGCAGCATGGCATGGATCGAAGCAAACGGCGTCAGCCTGCACTATCACCTCGACGGCTTAGAAGGCGGCGAACCGTTGGTACTGGTGCACGAGCTTGGCGGTACCTCCTTCAGCTGGGAGCCTCTGATTCCCACCATCACCGGGGCCGGTTACCGAGTCCTGCGCTGGGATTGGCGCGGCTCCGGCCTGTCGGAGAAAATCCGGGGCAACCTGTCCATTGACACGATGTGCGGTGACCTGGCGGCTTTGCTGGACGGACTGGGCTTCCCCCAACCGGTAAACCTAGTCGGCACGGCGCTCGGCGGCGGCATCGCTATTGCCTTTGCCGCCCGCTATCCGGACCGGGTCAAAAAGCTGGTGGTCAGTAGCCCAGCAACTGGCGGCGACAAGGCCTCCGGCGGCATGTTGCTATCGCGGGCCGAGGGCGTGGAGCGAGACGGCATGCGGCCGTTCGCAGACCCTAGCCTGGCTCGCTCTTTCCCGGAGAAATATCGAACCGACGCGGCTTTCTTCGCGACCTATCGGAACCGCTGGATCTGCAACGACCCCGCCAGCTTCGCTAGCCACAACCGCATGCTTGCCAGCATGAATGAGGACGTGAATTTCGCCAAGATCACGGCGAAAACCCTGGTGCTGTCCGGCGTTGACGACCCACTGCGGACGCCAGCCTCAGTGAAGGAGATCGCCGACGGCATCCCCGGCTCCGACTATCGGAAGCTAAAAGCAGGCCACTTCCTGCCGGTCACCTCAGCCGGCCTGTGGGCGGAGACTGTGCTGCCGTTTATCGCAGGGTAAGGCGTTTTCCCGTCCTGGCGTTCGCCCCCTCGATACGCCAGCGTTGCTGGCTACTCAGGATGAGATCTATCCTGAGTAACCGCCTCTCCCATCTCATCCCGTGTGCGCACCACCGTTATCTGATCTTGAGTAGCGTAAAGCGCGTATCAAAGGGCAACCCGCGCCACCCACGATAAGATAGTAGATGTAAGACGACCCGGAATAACGGAGACCTTTCATGCCCTTGATTGAAGCAAACGACATCGTCCTAGAATACAAACTGGACGGACCTGAGGGCGGCGCGCCCTTGGTACTACTGCACGAGCTTGGCGGCTCCATCGAAAGCTGGGGCGCGCTAATTTCCAACCTGCAGCAAGCTGGCCACCGTGTCTTGCGCTGGAATTGGCGCGGCACAGGCGCTTCGGAGAAAATCCGCGGTGATTTGGGGGTCGATACCATGTGCGCCGACTTGGCTGCCCTGATGGAGGCCCTGAGTTTTCCGCATCCAGCCGATGTGGCGGGCACAGCGCTTGGCGGCGGTATTGCGTTGGCTTTCGCGGCGCGTTACCCGACCAAGGTTCGGCGGCTGGCGGTTTCCAGCCCAGCCATCGGCGGCATGAGCGGGATTGAGGCCATGCTGCGCGCCCGCGCCGACGATGTGGAGCAGAACGGTATGCGCGGCGAGGTCGACAATAGCCTCTCCCGCTCCTATCCGGTGAAATACCGGACCAATTTGGAAGCCTTCACGGCATACCGGAACCGCTGGGTCGCCAACGATCCCGGCAGCTATGCCAGCCACAACCGCATGCTGGCGGGCATGGACGAGCGGCCTAACCTGGCCAAGATCGCCAGCCCGACCATTGTGTTGGCAGGCAGAGACGACGGGCTGCTGGTGCCCACCGCCATGAAGGAAATCGCCGACTCCATCCCCGGCGCAGCGTTCCAAGAGCTGCCCACCGGCCACTTCCTGCCGGTTAATACGCCGATCCTGTGGGCGGAGGCTGTGCTACCCTGGCTCGATGGGGCTTAAGCCATACGTGCCTTCGCCGCTGTCGCGGCGACCTCGCCAGACCTGATTACGCCCTGAATCGTGGCCGGAATGCCGGTGTCGGTGAAGTCTCCCGCCAACAGCAGGTTTGATAGACCGATGCCTGCCCTCGCCGCTTACTCACCCCCGAGGGCGATTGGACGAAGGTTGCCCGCCGCTCCCGGATCAGCCGAGCTGCCGTGTAGATCTCATCATCCAGACCAAAGGCTGCTTGCAGCTCACCTCAAAGATCAGCCAGTAATAGCTCCTCCGGCGCGTCGGCGAGCCAAAGCCAGTCGGCGGCGCTGATGGCGATGCTGACAATATTCTCGAGCACAAAGGCCCAGTGCGCCTTACGGTCCAACAGGCCGAGAAACCGAGGCTCTCCAGCGGACGCCAGCGCCCTAGGCAGCCAGAAGTGCGCGTTCACGAGACGGTGCCATCGGCAGGCCAGTCAAGGGTCGGCAATAGTGGCTGCTTGTGCCGGTGGCTGGAAACATGAATCGCGTAGCTACTTAAACACGAGGTTCGCGTTGACGTCATAGCGCCGCACCACTTGCGGGACCGTGACGTCCGGAGCCAGCCGACCTCAGCCAGCGCTGGTCTTCATCCAGCCTGATGTATTCAAAAAATTCGCAACATGCGTACCCGGTGCAACGAGTCCGTCGCAAGCGGCACGGAGTGAGTAATCCAGGCGCATGTCCATCACCGGAATGAGATCTTCGAGGTGCTCAACGGATCCAACGCCGACCAAGGATGCGGTGATACCAGGTTGATCCTTGCACCAGAGGACCGCCAACTGTGCCGGGCTCATGTCGACCGAACGTGCCAGGTTGCAGAACGCTTTGCCTATCTTGATACCTTCGGCCGTGATGCGACCGGCATAAAATGCGCCACGATCGCCAGCCCGGGTCCCGCTGGGGTACTGGTCGGCGCGTTGGTACGCCCCGACTAACATGCCATGTGCCAGCGGTGACCAGGCCAAAACGCCCACGCCATGCTCCATCGCAAGCGGAATCACCTCGTTTTCGATCCGTCGATCCAGAAGATTATAGGGCGATTCTTCGTTTACCAATCTCACGTACTGTTTCATCTCGCTCAACATCAGCGCGTGCATCAACTTCCATGCAGGAAAGGTTGAGCATCCCGCATATCGGATCTTGCCCTGACGCACAAGATCGGTCAGCGCACCGAGTGTTTCTTCAATGTGGTAGTGCGGATAGTAGCGGTGCACCTGCAGCAGATCGATGTAGTCAGTTTTTAGGTCACGCAGGGATAGCTCGCAGGCTCGGATTATGTTGAGGCGAGAATTTCCCTGCACGTTCGGCGGCAGGTCAGGCACGTGTTGATCCAGCGATACACCGATGCGTCTAGGCGCGTGGTCAATCTTGGTTGAGATGAGGACCTCATGCCGCCGGCCCGAGTCCTTTAACGTCTCGCCGATAATTTTCTCGCTCTGACCCCCGGCGTACAGATTACCGGTATCTATCAGATTGATCCCCGAATCCAGAGCTCGAAGAATGATCTGCTTGGCGATTGCGGGTGGGGTGCCATCACCAAAGTCGTCCGAGCCAAGACCGATTGGCGATACTTGCACGCCAGTGCGTCCGAGATAGCGATAGTCCATGACATTTGCACCTAATCGACAATTTGCTCGGCCTCGACCCGGACGCTCGCCAGACGGCTCCAAAACACCCGTTCGGCTTTTGCACGTACATGTTCAAGCGCCGACGCTTTTCTTCGCGTTAGGCACCTTTCTAAAACGGCGGTGGGAAACTGGCCAGCCATACAAAAATTATAGGCTGGCTTTTCGGCAAACGCCGAGAAAATTCGCCGAGCACCAAACGCAACCTATAGCCAGAACCAAAGGTGGAGATTGAGGGGAAAAATCCGCCAGCGATTATAATTATTGTTTATAAATAAATAATTAGGAGGGAGTAATGGTGCCCAAGGGCGGAGTTCGTTTCCTAGCCCAGGCACCAGCATCCCTATTGATACAAGCTATATCAATAGGTTAGTCATTCCTATGGTTTGATCAAGAGGCACATTCTGTACATCAGTCTCAGGCTATCAATATGACTAGGGGTGCGCGGGGGCCAGGCCCCCTGGGGGTATATATAGACCCGCTTCCGGCACTCCCCCGGTAGAACATGTCAACACATCAGGATGCTCGCTGAGCACTGTTAAGCGAATGCAGTAGGTGACATGGCTGTAAGACCTAAGGGCGGTGCATGAGTCTTAGAATAGCATTTTTGAACATAAAATAGCTGCCAATCAGTCCTCTATCGTCGACGGAGGTCTTACCTATTTGTCATCGGCTCCTAGAAATTGCGGCGGGTACATAGGCCGTTATTGTGCCCCCCGATTCACGTGCCGCGTGTGGCTAGAATTTGCCTCGGTTGGAGATTATCAAACTGATTGACCTGGTTCCATCGACCGTGGCCTAGCTCGAATTTTCTGTCCCCTACCGAAGCAGGCATCCGCCGGGGGAGGTTCTTCAAGCTCCCGTGATAGAGATGGGGATTATAGTGCTCGATGAAGCGACCGTTCTGGGTTTCGAGATCGTCGGGTAGATAGTAATTTTCCAGGCTTTGTCAGACCCAACTGATTTGCAGATTAGAGGCCCTAAATGTTACGATTTCAAAAGCCTAAGGGTTCCGTTTCTAGGGTTTTGATGAGCTGCCCAAAAGCGGTGCTAGGATCAACCCTGCCCCCCTTACTGAAGGGACAGGTAGAGGCAACGCAACGTCAATTGGTCGATAAACGCGCGAGATCCTGATAGCAACGGGTGTTTTAGAGCAAATGATGCGAGCGATCATGATAGCCGCCGTAGCGCTGATGCTGAGTGCAGAACCGGTGCAATCTCCACACTCTACCAGGCCCGTGAGCAGGCGCTTCCCAGTTTGGCCCTTGTTGCCAGCATCGGACGAATATTGCACTTTAATAGCCTAACCCCAGCACCCTACAAAAGCCGACATTCCCTATGAACAAATCGTTAGCTACCAATCTCATAGCTCTGTTGATCAGCGTCGGAGGTTATTTCTCCCCAGTTCACAGTGATCTGATTTTTTTGACCGGCATGTTCGCGTTGTCCGGCGGAATTACTAACTGGCTGGCTATTCACATGCTTTTTGAAAAGGTTCCGTTTCTATATGGCTCCGGCGTCATTCCAAATCGCTTCGAGGATTTCAAGGGCGCGATCAAGAGCCTGATCATCGATCAGTTTTTCACCCGTGAGCACATCGAGAAATTCTTTGAACAGAATGGTGGTAGCACCGCAGCTAACATCACCGAGAAGGTAGATTTTGACCGAGTGTTCGTTGGCCTGACAGACGCAATCGAAAGGTCTCAGCTTGGTAGTATGTTGGCGATGGCTGGTGGTAAAAAGGCGCTGGAGCCGTTGCGCGAACCTGTGACGTTGAAGCTGAGAGAAATCATCGCCGAATTGGCCGAAGAAAGTACGGGCGATGGCGATGGAAATGATTTTACAAGCACGCTGATTGGAAAAGTAGAACACATCATCGACAACCGTCTAAGTGAGCTGACACCTGAGAACGTCAAACAAATTGTGCAGGATATGATCCGCAAACATCTCGGCTGGCTCGTCGTATGGGGCGGAGTGTTTGGCGGGGCGATTGGAATGATGGTCAGTCTTTTAGGATGATAAGAACGGCCAGCACACTCCGCTACGTCGTCTTTTTTATGCCCATGCGGAAACAGTCGGCAAGAACAATCAACACCAAGCCTAACTCATACCCTGAAGGCCCTTTCGGTGGCTCTACCTTGATACAATCAGCTCATAAGGCCGCATTGGCCTGAGGAACCGTCGATTGACTTGTGCGTCGTTCTAACATTTGGGACTCAGTTTCAGCGGACGATTTGGCCCTTCTGGTTGGTTGATACCATGTGTCGATTTTGGGTATAGAAAACGCCGGTGTTCAATTATCCTTCTTCTGATCCGCCTGCGCTCTTCGAGGGTCTCCTGTCCCCTGTCGAAGTAGAGGTCTACGGGGGGTCAGGTTCTTCAAGCTCTCGTGATGGCGCGTCGCGGCGGCACAGTATTGGCGCGGCCGCTTTTCTGTTCATGGTTTTGGAGCGCTGCTGCCAGCAGCAATCGATGATCGATGCCTCGGGCCACACGCCGGTCGAGCCCCCGCCGATCGGGCCCGCTATAGCCAACAATATATCGGCAGCGAATATATAGGATCGCTATGTTTTCAGGCGGTTCTTAGCACCTTGTTCAAACCAACCCGGATATGTTTGACTGATCCAATTATCGACGCCGGTAACGCAGCCGGAGCGAGAGGAAACGACAATGAAACTCTATGATTTCGAAGTGGCGCCCAGCGCCCAGCGTGTCCGTGTCTTCATGGCTGAAAAGGGGATAGAGGTCCCGATAGAACCATTGAATGTGCGCGCAGGCGAACAGTTCGCCGCACCCTTCAGCTCGATGAATCCTTTCCATTGCGTACCCTTCCTGGAACTAGATGACGGAACGGTGATCGCGGAATCCATGTCGATCTGCCGGTATTTGGAGGAATTGAACCCAACTCCGGCGCTGTACGGGCGCACGGCTGAGGAGCGCGCTGTGATCGACATGTGGGAGCGCCGCTTCGAACTGGACGGTTTCATCCCGATGCTACACGCGATGCGAAACCACGTGCCGAATTTCATCGGTAAAGTCGTACCTGGTACGCGCAACGATCTACCGCAGCTGCCGGAAATGGTGAGCCGGGGCACGGAGATGATGGAAATTTTTCTGGCTCGCGTCGAGCCACACATCGCCAAGAACGACTTCGTCGCCGGCCCGGAGTTTACCGTCGCCGACATTACCGCCTTCTTCACGGTGCGCATGACCACCGCGTTTGAAATGGATCTAGTCGGGTCATATCCAGCGGTAGCCGCCTGGCTCGCCAAGGTCTCGGCGCGCCCCGCCTTTCAGCTTTAGGCCTTCCAGCCCTTGGGGGAACCAAGCATGAGCTGTTGAGTAGTTGTTTGCGGCCATGCGAGGAGGCAGCGGTTTCTTACCCTGGACCTGGGTCAAGAGTCGCTGATGGTCAAGGAATACAGGCGATTTTGGCGGGAGCTGGGATCCAATTGGGTTTTCAACTCCACCGTCGCGCCCGCCGCACCGGTTAACTTTTGCTGAGATGCGCCATGGCGATGTCGATGACCGCCGTCAGCAACCCGCTATTATAACCGCCCTGGGGATTGAAGAAAAATTCATCGGCGGGAAAACGAACACGGCAGATATCGTCTTCATAACCGATCTCTAGACCAAGAAGTTCCACCAGAAAGAGGAATCGGCGATAGCCCCCGGTCGCGGTTTCAAATCGCGCGCGCGGCGTCTTCATGCGTCGGTTTTAAAAATCCGTTCGTGTGACGATTCTGGAAGACAGCTCATTATAGTCGCCGGAATTAGGGAGCTGAATCACATTCGTTTCAAAAAGCGCGGGAGCAGGGTCATGGAAAGGATCGGCGCTCTCATCGGCGTCGAACCTTCGTCATGATGAAGCTTGCGGCAGCCTTAATAGCGTGAAGAACTATCCGGAAAATCGGCAAGATCAGTGCTTTCGTGCGTTGCCAGGTATCCACCCGGGCCGAGGCATGAGCGCCCTTCAGCGCTTCGTACAACGTCACATCGTCTCTATGGTCCATAATCACGACGACTTTCGAAGGCTCCGACAATAGCACACCGCTGGAATTTCCGGCAACGGTTGGCGCGGCAACGCTATAACATTTTTCAGTGGGTTGGCATCACTGGCCCAACACGCCCCAATCGCTCACCCGCTCGATCCGCAGCGTGATCACCGGACAATCTTCCAGACCCATCGAGCGGTATTGGCTGTAACGCGTGCGAAGCAGGGCGATGGCCGTCGCCTGTTTAAGTCCCGACTCGATAATCTCGGCCCGACCTCGCAGCATGATCCAGCCAAGTCGGGACCAATTCTGGTCATCGTAGTGGTCGACGACCAGGGCAGCGTTTGGGTTTTCCAAGATATTGCGCACCCGCTTCAACGCCCGCGCCTCGACCCGCTTTGGTTTCTCGTCGAGCACAACATGGATAGCGTCACCGTCCAGGGCATAGCAGACCGGCACCACATGCGGCATTCCAGATCTATCCACCGTCGCCAGCCGGGCAACCCGTTGAGACTCAAGAAAGCGCGTCTGGTCCAGGCTCAGCATCGAAGGCTCCCTACTCCCCAATCTGCAACAGCCTGCCATGCACCCGGGCCCTGGCGAAGGACCAGGCGAACAACCCAGCCCCAATCGCCAGATAGAGCAAATTCAAGCCGATAGCGCCAAACAGCAGGTCGGTGCGGAACACGCCGTCGATGAAAACCGAGCGCATACCCTCGAAGACATAGGCCGACGGGGTGCACCAGGCGACCACCTGCAGCCATTCCGGCAGGGTTGATACCGGATAATACACCGCGCTGATCGGCGCGAAGGCGAAGATCGCCACCCAGGCCAGGCTTTCGGCGCCCAAGCCGAACCGCAAAACCAGCGCAATCACGGCCATTCCCAGGCCCCAGCCCATGACGAACAAGCAGGAGAAAAACGCGACGATGCCCGGTCCATAAGAGAAAATCGAAAACTCGAAAAAAACATAGGCCAGCACCCAGGAAGGCAACAAGCCGATCAGGCCGCGCAATAGGCTCATGGCCATCATGGCGATCACGAATTCCGCCGGCCGGAGCGGGCTGACGAAAAGATGGCCAAGATTGCGAGACCACATTTCCTCGAGAAAGCACATGGAAAAGCCGATCTGGCTGCGGAACAATAGATCCCAAAGCAGCACCGCGCCGATCAGGATTCCGGAGGCGTTGGCGACCCAGCTGGAATGGCCCATGAAAAACTGGGTCACGAAACCCCAGATCACCATCTGCAGGGTCGGCCAATAGGCCATTTCCAGGATCCGTGGCAGAGACCCACGCAGCAAATAATAGTGACGCCGGACCATGGCCAATACCCGACGCCTGGAGAACCCGCCGACGATCTCGGCCACGGCGTTCAAATCCGCGAGTTGGGTCATGACGTGTCCGCCCAGGTGCGGTTTCGGGCGATGTCCAGGAACACTTCCTCCAGGGTTGCACGGCCATATTTATGCAACAATTCCGCCGGCGAACCGCGATCAGCGATGCCTCCGGCGCGCATCATCAAAACCCTGTCGCAAAGCCGTTCGACCTCGCCCATGTGATGCGAAGCCAGCAGGATCGTCGCGCCCTGTTCGCGAGCATATTCCTCGAGATAGCTCCGGACCCAATCGGCGCTGTCCGGGTCAAGCGACGCCGTCGGCTCATCCAGCAACAATACCCGAGGCCGGTTGATCAAGGCCTTGCCAAGCGCCACCCGAGTCTTTTGTCCAGCCGACAATTGGCCGGTTTTGCGATCCAACATCCCGGCGAAGTCCAGCTGCTCAGCCAGCTCCGTGATCCGTTTTTCCGGCGCGTCTACCGAATACAATTCGGCATAGACCCGCAGGTTCTCGCG
The DNA here is from genome assembly GCA_937776645.1 of uncultured Alphaproteobacteria bacterium. GTDB lineage: Bacteria > Pseudomonadota > Alphaproteobacteria > Thalassobaculales > Thalassobaculaceae > JADHLJ01. Next base: position 36,360 of record CALMRI010000017.1, read on the forward strand.
CACGCTCAATCGATGCGGCAGGTCGACATAAGGAGAGGAAAAATTCATCAGCGGAAGCACGCTGTAGCGGTCACGCACCATGTCATGACCGAGAATTCGCACCGTGCCGTAGGTCGGCACCAGCAAGCCGAGCAAAATTGAGATCGTCGTTGTCTTGCCGGCTCCGTTACCTCCCAGCAATGCGGTGATCCCGCCCGGCTCAACAACAAAGGAGACATCGTTGATCGCGGTGATTTCGCCGAAGCGCTTGGTCAGCGCACACGCTTCGATTGCTGGCGTGAGCATGGTCGATTAAGCCGTGAGTTGGGGAATGAAATCGTGCGTCAGAAGATAGGGCGGCATATGGTTCACGGCAAGCAACCTGCTTCCCTAGGCCCAGCGCGCGGTGTCGACCATGTCCTCGGCGGTCAGCAGTGTCGAGGTGTTAACCACGGTCCAGTCACACAAATCATAACGCCGGCTCAATGTCTCGCGCACGATCTCCTCGGCTCGGCCTTGCGGCAGTTTTGAGCGCTCCCACATGGCCAGATCGGGACGCCGGGTAAGCAATAGGCTACGAATACCCGAGGAGATACCAGCTCCGGTCGCCTCCTCCACTGCCCCGCCGGTACGCTCGTCGCCTATTCGCCAAAGACCGATGACTTGAGAATCATAGGCGCTCTCAAAACCCGGCCAGGCAGCGGCGCAGAGATCGAGAAATTCTTCCCAGTTCCCCCCCCCGGCGTCGAGAACCACCGGAAGGCATAGCTCCCCTGGCGGATCGGTCGGTCCGGGGCGATAGGTCGCAACGTCGGGCGCATAATCTCCGTCGAGATACCGCTGATGGCGCCAACACTGGCCGTCAGCGCCGCCTCGGCAAGCTCGGCGGTTACCCTATCGGGCCAGGCGGTGATCACGCTCAACTCGTCGCGCGGCCGACCAATCTGACTGCGCCAGATGCCATATAATACAGCCCCAGCCTCACCCAAGGCTGGCCCAGCGGCAAACCCATCTGCGACCCCGCGCCATTGCCGTGAGCTAGCGGTTACTCTGTGATAGGCGTAGGTGGTCGTCATGCAGCTTCCCCAAATTTCCGCCCCATCTCGCACCCGTATCTCGGATCCTGGAAACCCGACCATCGATTCTATCGCCTGTCCAGGCTGCTCGTTCAACGATTCGGAGGCCGGACAGGCGTGATCCACCTTTTAGATATGTTGGCGGTAATGTGTTGGCCAAATCAAACGCGCGCCTTAAAGGTCCGCGCAAAGGGCGTTTCCGAGTCATAGCCCGATCGAATCGCGATAACTGTAGGGCTATACGATTCAGCGAGAAACCTTTGATAATCTCCGTTTTGGAGAGGGCGGGTGTATTTGATGACAGACTATCAACGGGAAATCCGTCACAAGCTTCGGGTTCTTGAGTACGTTGAGTTATCCGAAGATGTAAGAAAGACCTGCCGGCACTTTGGTGTTGGCGAGCCAGTTTCTACCGATGGCGTCATACCCATCGGACCCACGCCGAAGCTGGGTTGACTAACAACAGATCGGTGCCGCACAACCACCCCAACAAGACGCCGACAGCGGTCGAGGGGGCGCCCGTGTGCGCAAGGTGCGCACGAAGCGCTACAACAAGCAGGCACTTGGCCGAGCTCCAAAGGGCATCCGGCATACCTATATCAAGCCGAGTTCGCCGCAGTTGAATGGAAAGGTCGAGCGCTCGCACCAATCCGACGAGCAGGAATTCTATCCGCTGCTCAGCTACATTGGCGACGTTGACCTGGGGGGGACTTGCTGGATGGGAGCGGCTTTACAAGCTCGCCCGACCACACAGCGCCCACAACGCAAAGACGCCTTACGAGGCGTTCAGGGAAAAGTTATAATTAGTCCAGTCCGTGTCTCGCTCGATCGTTCAGGTTAGACTTGCTTGAAGCTGGCCATCGGGTCTGAGATAACCCGCCGTTCGAGAAAGACTTGGCGCGCGTTCGAAAAGGACGAGAAGATGGATCGTGACAGCCGCATTTTCGTCGCCGGGCATCAGGGTCTGGTGGGCTCGGCGGTTGTCCGGACGCTGCGCCGCGAGGGGTTTGAAAATTTATTACTGCGCTGCCGGGCCGACGTTGACCTGATGGATGCAGATGCGACCAACCAGTTCTTCGCCGATACCCGGCCAACCCACGTCATCGACGCCGCCGCGCGGGTCGGTGGGATCCACGCCAACCGGACTTGGCCGGCCAATTTCCTCGAGGAAAACCTCGCCATTCAATCCAGCCTGATTTCTGCCGCCCACCGCCACGGTGTCGAGAAATTTCTATTTCTCGGCTCCTCCTGCATCTATCCGAAGCACGCGAAGCAACCCATCAGCGAGGCTGCCTTACTGAGCGGACCGCTGGAGGAAACCAACCAATGGTATGCGATCGCTAAGATCGCCGGGATCAAGCTGCTTCAAGCCTATCGCCGGCAATACGGCTTCTGTGGAATTTCGGCGATGCCCGCCAATCTTTACGGGCCGGGTGACAATTTCGACCTCGAGACCTCACACGTCCTGCCTGCCCTGATTCGAAAATTCCATGAAGCCAAACAATCCGGCGCCCCCGAGGTGACGGTCTGGGGTAGTGGCGCCCCTCGGCGCGAGTTCCTCCATGTCGACGATCTGGCGAATGCCTGCCTGCACCTTATGCGCCACTATGACAGCGAAGAGGCGGTGAATGTCGGTTGTGGCGAGGACATCTCGATCGCCGAGCTGGCGGCGCTGGTGAAACGCCTTGTCGGCTATCATGGCGGGATCGTGTTCGACACCTCGATGCCCGACGGAACTCCGCGTAAACTATTGAATATCGACCGGATCGTCGCGAGCGGTTGGCACCCAAGCATTCCCCTGGAGCAGGGTGTGGTCAGTACCTACCAATGGTATTTGGACTCGCTCACCAACCTCGAGGTCACCGCCAACGCCGCTGCGACCCCAAAGCACCCGCCGGACACACCGGACGCCAAGGCCGGTCCGCTGGAGGCTATATTATCGAAGATCGACGGGTGGCGGCGCGGCGGCCTGCGGATCGGCTTCACCAATGGTTGCTTCGACATCCTGCATCCGGGCCATGTATCGCTGATGCGCCAGGCCCGCGCCGCCTGCGATCGTCTCGTCGTCGGGCTGAACAGCGATGCGTCCGTGCGCTTGCTGAAGGGGCCAAGCCGTCCGGTACAGGATGAAGCCGCCCGCGCCGCCGTGCTCTCGGCCTTCACCGATGTCGATGCCTTGGTGGTGTTTGATGGGGAAACCCCTGAACGGCTGATCGAAGCCGTGCGCCCGGATGTCCTGGTAAAGGGCGCCGACTACACAGTGGAAACCGTGGTCGGTGCCGATTTCGTGCGCAAACATGGCGGCGAGGTGCTCCTGGCCCGGCTCGAGGAAGGCCACAGCACCACCAAAACCATCGCCCGGATGACAGCCCCGTAGTCTCAGTCGGTTACGGGACCAACTGTTATTGGCCTTGAAACACCGGCTTGCGCTTATTCATGAAGGCGTCCTGGCCTTCCTGATAGTCACTGCTATTGAAGCAGTCCCGCGTCATTTGGGCGACCAACCCGCCATCAAAGGCCACGTCGTCCTTCATCAACTCGTTGATCGTCAGCTTCGAGGCCCGCATCGACAGCGGCGCGTTCTCGGCGATCCGATCGGTCATATCGCGCACCGCCGCATCCAGACCCGCGACCGGCACACAGGCATTGATCAGCCCCATCGCCGCCGCTTCCGCCGCCGAATAGCGCTTGGCGGTAATCAGGATTTCCTTGGCCTTGGAAGGCCCGACCAAAGCGATCAGATTGCCAAGATTTACCCGATCATAGGCAATCGACAACCGAGCCGCCGGGACCCCAAACTGCGAATCCTCGGAGGCGATGCGGATATCCGCCGCCAACGCGATACCGAGCCCTCCACCCATACAAAACCCGCGGATTTGCGCGATGAACGGCTTCTCACATCCAAGCATTTTCTGCCGGCCCGCCATCGAGATCCTGGCGTAAACGTCCGCCGCCTCGGCGTTGGAGCGGTTCTCCTTGAACTGTGAGATATCGGCGCCGGACGCAAATGCCTTGTCGCCGGCTCCGGCCATGACCACGCACCGGATTAAGGGATCGGCGTCGAAGGCGTCAAAGGCCTCGGAGATCCCCTCCCACATATCAAGCGAGATGGCATTGCGGCGATCCGGGTTGTTGATGGTAATCCGGCCAACGGAGCCATCGGCCTGCGCCAGGATCTTGGTGGTTGATAACTTCATCATAGGTTCCTTGGTCACTGGTAGGTGTTGGCTGGGAACGATGGTGGCCGCGCTTTTATCACAAAAACCCAACGGGAATCGCAGGGAATGGAAGCGGACGGTTTCAAATGACGTTCCGTTCCCGTAAGCCGGCAATTTTATCCTCGGAGAGCCCGAGTTCGCCAAGCACTTCGACTGTGTGTTGCCCGAGATCCGGGGTCGCCGAGCGCATTTGCTGCGGTGTCCGCATTAGTTTGGCCGCCTGGCCGACCATTTTCAGCGCTCCGAGCCGGTGATGCTGGACCTCCGGGTCCATGTTCAGGGTTTGCACCTGTGGATCGGCGAAAACCTGGCCCATATCGTAGATCGGCCCGCAAGGCACCCCGGCTTCGGCAAAGGCCTCGACCCAATGCTGGGTGGTGTTCTTCACTGTGTAGGCCGAGATCTCGGCGTTGATCTGCTCGCGCCGCGCGGTACGCGACTCATTGGTTTTATAATCCGGGTTCTCGTAAATTTCCGACGAGCCGAGGGTCTCGCACATCCGCTTCAGCAAATGGTCGGCCGCGGCCTGAATGTTGATCACCCCATCGGAGGTAGGAAACACCCCGGTCGGCGTACCGGTCGGGTGATTATTGCCTTCCTGTTTCGGCACCTCGCCGGCCATCACATAGCGCGCGGCCTGCAGATCCATCATCATGATCTGAGCTTCCAGTAGCGATGTGTTGACCCATTGCCCCTCGCCGGAGACCTCGCGCTCAAGCAAGGCAACGAGAATGCCGTAAGCCAGATTGATCCCGGCGGTAAGATCGGCAATCGGAATTCCAACACGTACCGGCCCGTCACCCGGCATGCCGGTCACCGACATCAACCCTCCCAGGCCCTGCGCAATCTGGTCCAGGCCGGCGCGCTTCGCATAGGGGCCGGTCTGACCGAATCCAGAAATGCTGCCATAGACAATCCGTGAATTGACCGCACGCACGGTCTCGTAATCGATGCCGAGCCGATGTTTAACGTCGGGACGATAGTTTTCGATCACCACATCGGCTGATTTGACCATCTTGAGAAAAATCTCACGGCCTTCGTCTTCCTTAAGATTCAAGGTCATCGATCGTTTGTTGCGGTGTAGGTTCTGAAAGTCGAATCCGTCGCGCGGACCACCCAGTGGAGTTTCCGAGAGCGTCGGGGGTTGCTCAATTTTGATCGTTTCGGCACCCCAATCGGCGATCATCCGTGCTGCTGTCGGCCCGGCTCTAGCCCGTGTCAGGTCAAGAACGCGAAACCGGGACAGTGCGCCATTGTTGGACGTCATGCCGTACTCCTTCGTCGATCACATCAAGTAAATCATTGGGCCGCGTCTCCGAAATCCGGCCGCTGGCCTGGATAAGCGAGGAAGTCTCGCATCACGACGCCTTCGAAACAATGATATCCTGGTCCGACGGCCGTCCAACCGGGGCGATCCTGAGTGAGGTCTCGCGATCCCGCGCTGGGGTAGCGGAATGCCGAAATGTTTGAGCCGAGCAGACTTACGCCGTTATATTGCCGAAGCATCGAATTGGGAGGTAAGGTCATGGCCTATACGCTTGAGGAATTCTGTCAGGATTGCCGCACCGCACTCACCGCCGACAATGGGCCCGGCGGCCGCGAGGCGGTCAGAGGCAAGGTCGAGCAGCTGCTCGCGAACCCGGATTTCGTCAGCCAGAACCTCGGAGCGGATGCCGCGCTGGGCGTACATACCCTCTATAAGGACGAGGATCTTGAATTTGTCGTCCTCGCCCATGTCAATGATAAGGGGAGCAGCTCTCCGCCCCATGACCACGGTAACTCCTGGGCGGTCTATGGCCAGGCAAGCGAATACACTGACATGAGCGAATATCGCCGCCTTGATGATGGCGAGGGGGATGGTGAGGCCAAGCTCGAACAGATCAAGAGCTATCGTCTAACCCCGGGTAAAGCCGGCCTATACGATGTTCGGGCGATCCATGCGATCAACTATCCTGAGAACGCTCGCTTTGTGCGAGTAACGGGGCGCGAGCTGGAGTTGGAACCGCGTCTCAAATTCGACATGTTGGCCAATAAAGCCTCGTATATAGAGAGCCAAGGCGTCGAATAGCGCTGCGGCGATAACCCGCCAGAACGCCTACCTGGAGCGGGGGCTCCCGATAAATGGCTGCGATAACTTAAATAGGATGGCCCCTCTGGTGATCGACAACGAGTTGGCGAGCAGGAACTTGCTGACCACGACGCTTCAAGAACTCGGGGTGAACGACATTCCAAGGGCGTCTAGCGGGCGTTAGGAACTAACGCGCGTCGCCAATTCACCCCAAATTTTATTGTCTGCGACATCTCGATGGATGAGATGGCTGGGATCAAATTCACCAAAAAAATCCGCCCGACCTAATTAGCTCCAATCCTTTTATCGCGATATTTTAGCTTACCGACGATGCCTCGGATCGAGGTTGGACGGGATCTGGTCGAATCTTATTCCGTATCGGTTCGCAACGCGGCCCTGCTCGAATTTTTCAAATCCTTCCTGGCCACCGCACCCTAACGGCCTGACGGATTTTCCCAAGTTGACGTGAGGTTGGGATGTTTTCGAGGGGCCGCGCATCAAGGCTGATCGGCGTCGATTCGCCCCTATCAGTCTCTGGACGAACCGGCTCGCAACGGACTCTTGTTGCGATTCGCGCCAGTCTTTGAGATGCTTCATGGGGTGGCGTGCGTGTCATATCGTCGCAGCTGGGTGGAGCTTAAGATACTTACCCAAAAAACGATGTGTGTGCAGCGCCATGTCTCGCCAAAAGCACGAATGGGACGAATTATGCCTACCGGAAAAGTGAAGTGGTTCAACCACGCCAAGGGATATGGATTTATACAACCGGATGAAGGCGGCAACGATGTGTTTGTGCATATCACCGCCTTGCACCAGTCGAATATCCAAGGCCTGAACGAAGGTGACTCGGTATTCTATGATCTGGTGGACGGCCGGGACGGACGCTCAGCGGCTGACAATCTTAGCGTTACACCGGCCTGAGCCGCAACCGCTTGGCGGTTCCTCGCTTTGGAACGTCTTGGCCGGGCGCTCGCGGGTGAAGTCATCGGATTGGGACGAGCGTTCCGTCCCGCGTGTTGGAGGCCTCACGGCAAGCCGCCAATCTGGTGTTTAGCTATTGTCGTAAGTGCGTTGGATTGCGTCACGCAGTGGAACCAGCGGCGGGTCGTTGGTTCCCCGCACGAAAGCCGCTACAGCGTATAGAGATGCGAGGTGCAACGGCTAGACAACCAGCGCGCCGTCGAACAACCCGCGATAGACCTCGGCCGCCGGCATCAGACAGGTCTCGATCTCCTCGCTGCCATCAAAATGCGTCTTACCGCCCAACGCGGCGCCGAGCGCCAGAAAGAAATGAACTTTGTTGGTCCGGATCGTTGGATTGGCGAGCACGCGGCCAATCGGATACCACGCTGAAGCCTCGGCGCCGGTTTCCTCGCGCAGTACCCGTTGCGCGCAGGAAAGTTCGTCATCGCCCGGATCGGAGGTACCGGACGGCAGCCCGGTGGTAATTTCTCCGCTACCGTGTTGGTAGTCACGGACCAACAAAATTTCCAGATCCGCCGCGACCGCATTGACCCAATCCTTAGCCTCGATGACATGGATAGGACTCGACAACGATTCCCTAGCCAGTGATGCAGCGATCGATCCGGTGATTAAGAAATCGATCTTTGTAATAGTATCCACTGTTCTCAACCGTCCATTTGGTCTGCACAATTCAGCTCCCACACTCTATCGCCCATCGTCCTGCTTTGCCTCTCAGGCTGGCTCGCTGACTCCGGCATCGGCGAAGGTCGCCATTGCGCCATGACATTCCGCCGCCGCCCGCAACACACCGAGCGCCAAGGTCGCGCCCGATCCTTCGCCCAAACGCATGCCAAAGTCGAAAAGCGGTGACTTGTCGATCCGCTCCAGGAGCTTTTGGTGACCCGGCTCGACCGACAGATGCGCAACGATGCAATGGTCGATGACGCGGGGATGCAGGGCGTGCAGGACCGCGGCCGCAGCGGTGCAGGCAAAGCCATCCAGGACCACTGGTAGTCGGGCCAAGCGAGCGGCTAAGATCGCCCCGGCAATAGCCGCCAGCTCCAATCCTCCCAGCGCCGCCAGGATCGCCAGAGGGTCACCGGCCCGGTACGCGTGATGCGCGACACCGGCCGACACGGTTTCGATCTTGCGGGCCATCGCCTCGCCTACGATCCCGGTCCCGGCACCAACCCAATCCTCGGCCTTACCGCCGAACAATGCCAGGCAGAGCGCCGAGGCCGAGGTGGTGTTTCCGATACCCATTTCACCAAGGCACAGCACATCCAGCCCGGGCTCGACCGCCAGCATCCCGTAGGCCATGGCGCGGACGCATTCCTCGTCACTCATCGCCGGTGCCGTGGTGAAATCAGCGGTTGGCTGATCCAAGTCCAACTCATAAACTCGCAGGTCGGCGTCAAATACGCGGCAAAGCTGGTTCACCGCCGCGCCGCCGGCAACAAAGTTCTTAACCATTTGCGCGGTCACCGAGGCGGGAAACGCCGACACGCCGCGTGCCGCCACCCCATGGTTTGCGGCAAAGACCGCGGTTCTGGGATGCTCGACTTTTGGTGGATGGCGTCCTTGCCAGGTCGCCAGCCATTGGGCCAATTCCTCCAGCCGCCCCAGTGCGCCAGCCGGCTTGGTCAGGATGGCTTCGCGCTCGACCGCCGCCGTTGCCGCCTCGAGATCCGGGCCCGGCAGCTCGGCAATCAGGGCGCGGACTTCATCAAGCGAGGCAAGTTCGCCACGAGGGGGGGTATCGGCCATGCTGGATCCACCATTGACTGCGATCAGGGTGTGTTGGGAATTGCCATATCAGGCGAAACCCTATACGCCCGATGAGCTGGCGAGAAAACCCCGGATTGGCGCGCATGCAAGGTACAGGCTCGACCACTTCGCGTCCCGCGCCCTCCCATCCCTGGTGGGTGCGCGACCTATTGCTCGCCTTTGGGTTCCTTACCCGCTTGCCAATCCCCACCACCAATCCCGATGATCGACCAATCATGCGAACCGCCTGGTGCTTTCCGCTGGTCGGCGTGGCGGTGGGCGCCATCGCGGGCCTTCTGCTTTGGTTCACCCATGCCATTGGCCTGCCAGGTATGGCCTGCGCCTTGCTCGCCATTACCGGATCGGCTTTGCTTACCGGTGCGCTGCATGAAGACGGGCTGGCAGATCTAGCCGATGGGTTTGGCGGTGGCCGCGACAAGGACTCCAAGATCACCATCATGCGCGATAGCCGGATCGGCGCCTACGGCGTGTTAACCCTGGTCCTGGCGACAGGCCTCAAGGCTTCCGCCATCGCGGCATTGCTGGCGTCGGGTGAGATATTGATTCCCGTATTGGCGCTGATCGTGGCGCATGCCGCCGCCCGTGGCCTGATCGTCCCGGTCGCCGCCTGGCTACCAACTGCAACGGATAGCGGGCTCGGCCACCTGGCCGGCGAGCCCAAGCTTTCCACGGTCCGGATCGCGGTGCTGATCAGTGCCGCATTGCTGTTGGTCCTTCTGCCGTTGACCATCGCCCTGGCAAGCGCCGCCACCGCCTGCCTCGCCGTGGCCGCCATCGCGGCGCTGGCGCGCCATCAGATCGGCGGCTATACCGGCGATGTGCTTGGCGCGGTCGAACAGGTTGCCGAAACCGCGATCCTGTTGACCTTGGCCGCTACCGCTGGCGCATAGCTGGCAAGCACAACACTGGAATGAGGCTCGCATGCAGGAAACCCGTTGGCACATCGTCAGACACGCGCCGGTCGATAATCCCGAACGCCGGATTTATGGCGCCTCCGACAAATCAGCCGACACCTCCAATACCGCCGCCTTCAAAGCTTTGGCGCGCAATTTGCCCGCCGGCGCCGTGTCTGTCGTAAGCCACCTGCAACGCACCCATCAGACCATGGACGCTATTCGAGCAGCCGGACTGGCTCTTCCGGAGCCGGCGATCGATCGCCGGCTTGGTGAACAGGATTTCGGCGACTGGGTCGGGCTGACCTATGATGAAGCGCGAAGCCGCTATGGCGATGCCTATAACCGGTTCTGGTTGGCGCCGGTGAGCGAGCGCGCGCCGAATGGCGAAAGTTTCCTGGATGTGCTGGACCGGGTGCGCGCCGCCATCGAGACGCTGACTGAGCGCTTCGCCGGCCGCGACATCATCTGCGTCGCCCATGGCGGGTCGATCCGCGCCGCCCTGGCGATCGCTCTTGGGATCGACGCCGAAAACGCCATTCCCTTCGCCACTGACAACCTCTCCACCACCTTGATCGACCATCTGCATCCAGAGCCTGGCTTCGACGGTGGATGGCGGGTGCGCGGCACCAATATTCCGGCACTATAGAGCCATGACCAACCGCGCCTTCGTCATCCTGTTCGGCCTGCTCACGGTGATTTTCGTCGGCGCCATCGGCGCTGGTGTCTGGGTCGTCACCCAGTCGCGTCAGGCGGATGGCGAGGGCAGCTCCCTGGTCGGCGGTCCCTTCCAGCTGACCGACCATACTGGCCAGTCGGTTACCGAGGCGGATTACGACGGTGTCCACAAGATTGTCTATTTCGGCTACACCACCTGCCCGGATGTCTGCCCAACCGGACTGTCGGTGATCAGCGAGGCGCTGGAGGAGATCGGTCCGGGCGCCAAATCCGTCAAGCCCCTGTTCATAACCATCGATCCGGAACGCGATACCGTCACGGTCATGGCCGGCTATCATCAGCATTTTCATCCCAGCTTCAGCAATCTGACGGGAACACCGGAGCAGATCGCCGCCGTCGCCAAAGCCTACCGGGTGTTTTATAAAAAAACCGTTACCGAAGGTTCCGACTACTATCTGATGGACCATTCCGTGATCACCTATCTTATGGCGCCGGGTGGTGGTTTCCTCGCTCATTTCGGTCCCGAAACAACCCCGAAGCAACTCGCGGATGCCATTCGGGCGCTACTCTGAGCGACCCGTTATTCGCGTAAAATGGAGATTTGCATCATGACGGCCGACAACTCTCTGCGCGGCCGCATCATGCGGATGCCGCAACTCCATGGGCAACTCCCTGACCACGGCCCCATCCACATGGTTTCGCAAGACGGCGAAGAATACCTGCTGGTGCGTCCAAGGATCGGATACGCCCGGCAATGTCGAGGCGCTGTCGGCCGCCACGGCTGGGCAATTCGAGCCCTATCTCGACAAGGACGTCACGGTGAGCGGGGATATCTACGGCAGCGTGATTTGGCGGGCTCGGGTGGTGGCCGACGGTTGACCTGTTGTCTGAAGGCTCTCGCGCGAATCAGTCAGCAGCCAGACGTCATCCGCTCCCCGACGCGGATCGCGGTAGGCAGAACATTCTCCAGGGGAGCCAGCGGGCATATCCAGGCATCGGAATGCCGGCAGGACGGGTGGTAGGAGAAATTGAAATCCAGAACCACACGGTCGCCCGCCATCCCGAGATCAGCCCCCTTGATCGCGTCGATTAGATAACGCCCACCGCCATAGGTTTCGGCGCCGCTGGTGGCATCCTTGAACGGCAGGAACAGTCCGCCACCGTAACCCTGGATCTGGAACATTGTCAGTTCGCCGCCGAGAGCGTCGCGCAAACCCTTGGTGCGAAGCCCCGGCGTTAGCCGCAGCGGGCCGCCGGTCCCAATATCCCAGTTCTGTTCGACTGCGCCGGCAAGCGGCTCAAGCGCGACCAGAAACCGAAACGCCGGGTCATAATCGAAAAGCGGAATGTCGGCATAATTCTGGCGGATCACCGCATCGATGGGCGATTGCGGATGCTGGCGAAACAGATCGTTCCGGGAATCGCGCCAAGTTCGCCATCCCATTTGCGTGTCATCCATCGCACGAACGCGGCCATACAGATCGGACACGCGCCGCCGCCAATCGGCCAGGGCCAGGATCGGGTCGTTGTTCATGCTTGATCACTGTCCTTCGCGGCAACGCGCCCGGTCGGTCGGTTAGTCCTTGGCGTGGGAAACTTTTGGCTGTGAAGCCCGGTGATCGCAAGAGCTTATAGTTCAACATCGAGGGTCTGCGCTCGTTAAGCGTTTGGCTAGAGTGCGGCCCAGGTTATAAGTTGCCGACGCAGCGTATTCGACACCCGCGCGACATCGGAGGCTCCATGAAGCTTAATATCGGTTGCGGCTTCAACAAACTCGACGGCTACCTCAATGTCGACCAATTCCCTGAATGCGCCCCGGACGTGCTTTGGAACCTGGAACAGACGCCTTGGCCCTTCGAGGAAAGCTCGGTGGACGAGATGGTCGCCCATCACGTGCTGGAGCATTTGGGGCAGGAAACCAAGGTATTCTTTGCGGTCATGCAGGAACTCTACCGGCTGATGCGTCACGATGGATTGATACGAATTACCGTCCCGCACCCGAATCATCCCACATTTCAAAGCGACCCGACCCATGTTCGGGCGTTTACCTACGAAACTTTCGAGATGATGAACCGCGCCAAGAATTTGGATTGGGCTGCCCGCAATGTGAACGTCACCATGCTGGCGTTAATGCTCGACATCAATTTCGAGATCGTCAGTGCGCTCAAAAGATACGATGAAAGTTGGGCGAAAAAGATCGCCTCTGGAGAGTTGACGCTTGACCAGGTCCGCGAGGCCGCGGAGACCCAGCTTGGCGTGGTCCGCGAACTCATATTCACGCTTCGGGCCGATAAGAGCCACCTCGGCCCTGTCGGTGCCGCCGCGCCAGAGTAACCGCTCGCGAAAACCTCAAAACCCAAAATGGCGCATCTAGGACCGGTCCAGCGCCACCCGGCCAACGCGCTCGCGGGCGATGACCATCTTCTGAATCTGCGCGGTGCCATCGCCGATCTGCAGGCCTAGGACATCGCGCAGTCGTTGTTGATGCGCCATGTCCTTGCTGTAGCCGGAATGGCCATGGGCGAGCAGGCATTGGTGGATCACGTCAAAGGCCAGCTTCGGCGCCCACCATTTCACCATCGCCGCTTCCGCCGTGTGCGGCCTGCCCTGATCCCTTAGCCATAGGGTTTTGTAGCAAAGCAGCCGCGCCGCCTCTAGCATCGTTTCGGCCTCGGCCAGCGGGAAGGTCACCCCCTGATAGGCCGCCAATGGCTTACCGAAAGCCTGGCGCTCCTGAATATAGGCCCAGCTCTCATCGAGCGAGGCGCGGGCGGCGGCGAGCACCATCAGGCCGATCAGCGCCCGTGAATAGTCAAAGCCGCCCATCACCTGACGAAACCCCGCACCCTCGACGCCGATCAGCGCGGTTTCCTCGACCCGTACATCATCAAAAAATATCGAGCCGCGCCCGACACTGCGCGAGCCAAGATCATCGAAGGCTGTGCGACTCATGCCCGGCGTGTCGCAGGACACCAAAAAGGCCGAGATGCCGTGGGCGCGATCCGCCTCGCTGCCGGTCCGCGCAAACACCAGCGCCGCATCCGCCTGATCAGCGAGCGAGATTGAGGTTTTCTCTCCGTTGAGCAGATAGCCGTCATTGGTCCGGCTCGCCTTCAGACGCAAACTTGCCGCGTCGGACCCGCCTCCCGGTTCGGTCAGCGCCAGGGCCAGTAAGGTCTTACCGGCGCAGGCGTCAGTAACCAGGCCACGCACGCGGTCGGGATCGCCATGCTGGGCCAAGATCGTGCCGACCAACCCGGTCAGCAGGGGGATGTAACCGATATTCATGTCCGCATGGCTGATCGCCTCGACAATCAGCCCTGCCGTGACGCTATCAACCCCGGAGCCGCCAAACGCCTCCGGCAATTCCGCCGCAATAAGGCCAAGGTGGCCCATTTCGCAGATCAGGTCGCGATCCAAAGGACCGCCGGCATCGCGCTCAATATAGCCCGGCGCCAGTCGCTCAGCGCCGAAACGCTCGGCAACGTCTTGAATGGCACGCTGCTCATCGGTGAAGTCGAAATCCATGGTCGGTTCCAAACAACTGATTGGCATGTTTTCCGATCAAGTGACCCCGCCGGCCCGCTCCCCCATCCGGGGCGGGGCCAGTCTAGTCCTTAATCATCCCGCGCAGCTCATACAAAAATTCAAGCGCCTGTATCGGTGTCAGCCCATCGGGATTGACTTCCCTGAGTCGTTCCTCGGTCTCGCTCGGGCCCGATGCCGCGCGTGGCGCCGGTTGCGCAAGCATTGCCTGAAACAGCGGCAAATCCTCAGCTAATCGCTCGGCCGCCCCGGCCTTGTCGCCCTTTTCTAACTGTTCCAGCACCACCTCGGCGCGCTTGATTACCACCATTGGCAGACCGGCGAGCTTGGCCACGTGAATGCCGTAGGAGCGATCGGCCGCGCCTTTGCCAACCTCATGCAGAAAGACGATCTCGTCCTTCCATTCCTTGATCCGCATGGTGTAGCAGGCCAGCGCCGGCAGCTTGGCGGCCAGCACCGTCAACTCGTGATAATGGGTGGCGAACAAGGTGCGGCATTTGTTCACCTCGTGCAGATGTTCAATCGACGCCCAGGCGATGGAGAGCCCGTCGAAGGTTGCAGTACCGCGGCCGATCTCGTCGAGAATAACCAGCGAACGCTCAGTCGCCTGGTTGAGAATCGCCGCGGTTTCAACCATCTCGACCATGAATGTCGAGCGTCCGCGTGCTAGATCGTCGGCGGCGCCAACCCGGCTGAACAACCGGTCGATCACGCCGATCCGGGCCGCTGTCGCCGGCACATAGGAGCCCATCTGCGCCAACAGAACGATCAGCGCATTCTGGCGCAGGAATGTGCTTTTACCAGCCATATTCGGCCCGGTGATCAGCCAGAGCCGCTGCTTGGCCGCCAGATCACAGTCATTGGCAACGAAACTCGCGCCATCGCTAGCCAACGCCTCAACTACCGGGTGGCGGCCACCGGTTATCATGAAGTCCGAGCTGTCATCGACAATAGGGCGGACGTAGCGTCGATCAACCGCCAACTCGGCGAGACCGCTGGCGACATCCAGTCGGGCCAGTGCCGCCGCCGCCAGACTGATCGCATCGGCGGTTTCCAGCACCGCTTGAACCAGACCGGCGAAGATCTCCACCTCCAGCGCCAGCGCCTTGTCCGCCGCCTGGGCCAGATCGCGCTCCAGCTCACCCAACTCGACCGTCGTAAAACGCACGGCGTTGGCCATGGTCTGGCGGTGGATGAACGTGTCGTGGCCCATCACCTTGTCGGCGTGCAGGGCCGTCACCTCAACGAAATAACCCAGAACGTTGTTGTGCTTGATCTTCATCGAAGAAATTCCGGATTGCTCGGCATAGCGACGTTGCAAGCCGGCGATCAGACGACGGCTTTCATCCCTTAGTCCGCGCAGCCGATCCAGCTCCGGCGCATGATCCGAGGCAATATAGCCGCCATCGCGCGCCAACAACGGCGGCTCTTCCACCAGCGCCCGGGTCAGCAGATCGACCAACGATTCGTGATAGCCGAGGTCTTTCCAAATTTTTCGGATCCCCTCGGGGGGACCGGCGATCGATCCCTCGCAGCGAGCCAGTCGGTCACGCAGGGTCCCGGTGACGCCAAGCCCGTCACGGATCGCCGTCAGATCGCGCGGCCCGCCCCGGTCCAGCGCCAACCGCGAGAGCGCCCGCTCAAGATCGGGGGTACGGCGCAGGACCTCGCGGATGTCGGCACGCAGGCGCTCGGCCTCGACGAAATGGGTTACCTTATCCAGGCGATAGGCGATGGCCACTGGATCTGTCGGCGGCGCCGCGATCCGCCCGGCCAGCAACCGCGCGCCGACGCCGGTGACGGTGCGGTCAATCACGTCGAGCAAGCTGCCCCGTCGCTCGCCGGAGAGCGTGCGCACCAATTCCAGATTGGCTCGGGTTGCGGCGTCTATCTCCACCGCCCCACCAACCCGCCAGCGGCGCGGCGGCAACAGCCTGGGCAACCGTCCTTGCTGGGTCAGCTCAAGATAGTCAACCAGAGCCCCAGCAGCAGCCAGCTCGGCGCGGGAGAACGAGCCGAACCCGTCGAGCGCCCCAACGCCGAACAAAGCTTCCAGGCGTTTGGTTCCATTGGCGCTGTCAAAACGGCTTGATGGCATCGGCGCCAGAACAGCCCGCCAGTCGTCAAGCTGGGTGGCAATTTGGGAACCAACCCGGGACCCGGCGCCCTCTTGACTAAGCAAGCGGTCGGGAACCAAAAGCTCGCTCGGCGCGATCCGGGCTAGGGCAGCGGCAAGATTGGCCGGGTCGGTTGACTGGACCTGTAAGGCGCCGGTCGACACATCGACCCAGGCCAGGCCGAGTATGCCCTGAGCCTCGGCCAAGCCGGCCAGATAGTTGTGGTCCCGGGCCTCAAGCAAAGTGTCCTCGGTCACCGTGCCCGGCGTAATTACCCGCGAGACCGCTCGCTTTACCACCGATTTTCCGCCCCGTTTGCGCGCCTCGGCAGGGTCCTCGACCTGCTCGCAAATAGCGACCCTAAACCCTTTGCGGATCAACCGGGCCAGATAGGCATCGGCGGCATGGAACGGCACCCCACACATCGGGATGTCGTCACCATTGTGGCGGCCGCGCTTGGTCAGGGTGATATCGAGCGCGCCAGCGGCGGCGACCGCGTCGTCAAAAAACATTTCGTAAAAATCGCCCATGCGAAAGAATAGCAGCGCTTCGGGATGCGCCCGCTTGACCTCGAAAAACTGCACCAGCATCGGCGTCAGGCCAGCGGCAACCTGATCCGCCAGATCACTGGGCCGGGATTTTTGAGAGCGGGATTCTTGTTCTGCTGTCACCGAGTCGCATCAGACGTTAAATTGCGTGCCAAACTAGGGCGACCTTAGCACGCCGGGATACCGGATCACCATCGCCGCGCACCGGGTAATGCTGTTGATTCAGAGGTGCTATCGTGCCCCAATAGCGATAATTCCACGGTGCCGGAGCCGATGGAGTAGGCCATCGGGAGAAGCGAGTTCATGGATGACGCCAAGAGACAAACCGACCAGGATGCGTTGGATTTTCACGCTCTTGGCAAGCCCGGAAAACTCGAGATAGCGCCAACCAAACCGTTGAATACCCAGCGCGACCTCTCGCTGGCCTATTCGCCGGGCGTCGCGGTTCCCTGCCTCGAGATCGAGAAGGATCCCACCAAAGCATACGACTATACCGCCAAAGGCAATGTCGTCGCGGTGATCTCGAACGGCACCGCCGTCCTGGGTCTCGGCAATATCGGCGCGCTTGCCGCCAAGCCAGTGATGGAAGGCAAGGCGGTTCTGTTTAAAAAATTCGCCGATATCGATGGCATAGACCTTGAGGTCAATACCGAGGACGTCGACGAGGTGGTGAACTGTGTCCGCTTCCTCGGCAAAAGCTTCGGCGGCATCAACCTTGAAGATATCAAGGCGCCGGAATGTTTCATAATTGAGCAGCGCCTCAAGGAATTGCTCGACATCCCGGTTTTCCATGACGACCAGCACGGTACCGCGCTCATTGCCGCGGCGGGGTTGATTAACGCTCTGTATCTGACTGGGCGGGATCTGAAAACCACCAAGCTTGTGGTAAACGGCGCTGGGGCTGCCTCGATCGCCGGCGTCGAGCTGATCAAGGCCATGGGCATGCCGCACGAGAATGTCATCATGTGCGACACCCGAGGCGTGGTTTATCAAGGCCGCGAGGCCGGAATGAATCAGTGGAAGTCGGCCCACGCGATCAAGACCGATGCCCGCACCCTGGCGGAGGCCATGGTCGGCGCCGATGTGGTGTTCGGGCTTTCGGTTAAGGGCGCCATTTCTCAGGAAATGGTGAAGTCGATGGCGGATAGTCCGATCATCTTCGCCATGGCCAATCCCGATCCTGAGATTACGCCGGAAGAGGTCGCGGCGATCCGTCCCGATGCGATCATGGCCACCGGGCGTTCGGACTATCCCAATCAGGTCAACAACGTGCTCGGCTTCCCCTATGTCTTCCGCGGCGCGCTTGACGTGCGAGCCTCAGAGATCAACGACGCAATGAAGATCGCGGCTTCCAACGCGATCGCGGAATTGGCGCGCGAGGATGTCCCCGACGAGGTTAGCGCCGCTTATGGGCGACCGCTGCAATTCGGTCGTGAATACATCATCCCGGCGCCCTTCGACCCACGGTTGATCGTAAAAGTGTCGTCGGCGGTGGCTCGCGCCGCCATGGAATCCGGCGTGGCAGCAAAACCAATCGCCGATTTCCAAGCCTATGAGGCGGTGCTCCGCGCCCGCCTCAACCCGACCGCCAATGCCCTAAGCGGCATTCACGCAAGGGTACGCCAGGCACCCAAGCGCGTCGTCTTCGCCGAGGGCGAGGAGGAGCGGGTTATCCGCGCCGCCATCGCCTTTCGCGCCGCCGGTTACGGCGAACCAATACTGATCGGCCGCGAGGATGCAGTGCGGGAGACCATGGCAAGATTGGGGATATCGGACTCTGCCGAGTTGGAAATCCACAACGCCCGGCTTTCGGTCCACAACCAGGAATACGCCAACAACCTCTATAAGCGTCTGCAGCGGCAGGGCCATCTGTTCCGCGATGTCCAGCGCATGGTGAACCAGGACCGCAATGTTTTCGGCGCCTCCATGGTCGCGCACGGCCACGTCGATGCAATGGTCACCGGCGTGACCCGTAGTTTCGGCGTCAACCACGAATACATCACCCGCGTACTGGACCCGAAGCCTGGCCAGCGACTGATGACCTGCAGCGTGGTGATTACCCGCTCAAACACCTTGTTCATCGCCGATACCAACATTAACGAGCTGCCGGGCCCCGAAGCGCTGGCCGATATCGCGGTCCAAACGGCGGAGCGGGCCCGTGCCTTCGGGCATGAACCACGGGTTGCGCTCTTGTCCTTCTCGAATTTCGGCTATCCGCGTCGTGAGCACATGCAACGGATTCGCGACGGTGTCCGAGCCTTAGATGAACGCAATGTCGACTTCGAATATGATGGCGAAATGAATGTCGACGTCGCCCTGGACATGTCACTGCGGGCAAATTACCCGTTCTGCCGCTTGTCCGGGCCGGCCAATGTGTTGATCATGCCAGACCTTCACTCCGCCAATATCAGCTACAAACTTTTGCAGGCCGCCGGTGGTGGGACGATCATTGGTCCAATGTTGATAGGGTTGGAAAAATCGGTACAGATCGTGCCGATGAATGCGACGGTAAACGATCTGGTGGAGGCCGCCGCGATCGCCGCCTATGACGCGGTCACGGACTGATACTGCAACAATAAGACCGGTTGATTGGCGAGGGCCGCCAAAACGACGGCGCCAGTAGTACTGGGGCGGCCGGCGTGCTCTACGGATCGGAAGCTAGCGGGTCGTTGGCCTATCTGTTAAAAACGTTTTCGCCGGTTTTTAGATCCCCCGCCCATAGATTAAAATAACCGGTTGAGTTCCCGCGCAAGCATCGGATAGAGTCATTGCACCCGGCGGCGCTACAACGCAGCACCTTCAAGCACGGGAGTGACCCGATCATTTCTATGATGTTGCACGCCACCAACTATCTCCAGGAAGAGGCCCGTTGGCACGCCGTCGTCGCCAAGCAGGCGGAGGCCGATGGCCGTTTCGTTTACGCGGTCGTCACCACGGGAATCTATTGCCGGCCAAGCTGCTCGAGCCGACAGCCGGCGCGCCGCAATGTCCGGTTCTACGAAACCATCACCGAGGCCGAACAGGCGGGTTTTAGAGCCTGCCTGAAATGTGGCGGCCAGCCGAGGGGTGGGGATGACCGCCACCTCACCGCCGTGCGCCGAGCTTGCGGCGAAATCGAGGCCGCCGAGGATCAAGCGCCCAGTCTTGATGCGCTGGCACAAGCCACCGGACTTAGCCCACCCCATCTGCATCGTGTCTTCAAGAAGACGATGGGAATCACCCCGCGGCAGTATTGGGACTCCATTCGTCTCACCCGGCTGAAAGAGAATCTCCTCTCCGGAGAGGCGGTAGCCCCGGCGTTGTATGGCGCCGGTTATGTGTCGTCCAGTCGGCTCTACGAGAAATCCGACGGTCAACTCGGAATGACACCGGCCAGTTATGGTCGCGGTGGCGCCGGCGCGGTAATCGCCTATGCCTCGCGACCCAGCGCGCTTGGTCTGGTGTTTGTCGGGGCGACCGCCAAGGGCGTGTGCTTTGTCTCTCTGGGCGATGCCGAGGCGGCCCTGGTGACGACGCTGCAAGACGATTTTCCGGATGCCGAGATGCATCGGGACGACGCCGGCCTGAGTCAGATGCTCAACCACGTGGCGGCGCATCTGGAGGGGCGGGAGCCGAATGTCCGACTGCCTCTGGATGTCCCGGCGACTGCCTTCCAGCGGCAAGTCTGGCAAGCGCTCAGCGACATCCCCTATGGCGAGACCCGGTCCTATAGTGAACTCGCGGCGGCGATCGGTAAACCCGGAGCGCCGCGCGCGGTCGGCCGGGCGTGCGGTAGTAATCCCGTAGCGCTGCTGGTCCCGTGTCATCGGGCCATCGGCGCCAGTGGCCGGCTCACCGGTTATCGCTGGGGGCTGAAGCGCAAAAAGGCGCTGCTCGATCAGGAACGCGCCCTCACCGAACAAAGCTGACGGGAATAACCGACGTTGTACGTAACCAGGCTATCACGCCCGGCCGGCCTGGGTGGAAAGCAATGTCGCGTCGACACCGATTTTCACCATCGCGCGGTCCCATTTGCCGTCAATGTCGTCATCGAAGATCAGCATCCGGTCCGGTACGACGCTAAGCCAGGCGTTTCCCTGGATCTCGCCGTCCAGCTGTCCCGGCCCCCAACCAGCATAGCCCAAGGCCAGTAGTACATCGCGCGGACCATTGCCGACGGCGATATCGCGAATAATGTCGACTGTCGCGGTCAGCGCCATGGACTCGTCGATCGGCATTGATTCGTCCTGCAGATAGTCGCTGCTGTGCAGGACAAAACCGCGCTCCGTCTCGACCGGTCCGCCAAAATGGACACTCGGCAATGTGCTGGAAACCGCCGGGTCGACGGCGATCTCCAATTGTTCAAGCAATTCCGAACAGGGCAACGCGCCGATTAGCCGGTTGATGACCAAGCCAATGGCGCCTTCCTTACCGTGGGCGCACATATAAATCACCGAGCGCGCGAAGCGTGGGTCCCGCATGCTAGGCATGGCGAGCAACAATTGGCCCGTCAAATACCCGTCGTCTTCGGTGGTTTTGCCATCGGTCATAGTTCGCACGCATACTCCGGTTTTATCAGGCGTGCTAGGGTTCCATGCGAGGCCACGAACTTGGAAGAACGTTCAATCCTAAAATTGTGACTATTTTCCTCGCCAGGCTCCACTATATTCAGTTCGGCCTCGTGAGGCCAATGCGACCTTAAGAGCTCGTTTTAGTTCCCTGCGGAGTGCGCAATGATCGCCCGAATGGCTTATGTCTGGTTGTTTCTGTCGCTCGCCATCTTCATTCCCATGAAGGCGATGTCGGCGGAACCGTCGACAAGTGCTTCGGATTGGGCAACCACCCGCATAGCCGACATAAGGTTAGTCAGCGCCGCTGCCGGCGCCGGCAGTGCGGCCAGTGTCCCGCTCGGCCTCCAGTTCAAACTGGCCGAGGGGTGGAAAATCTATTGGCGCTCGCCAGGCGATGCCGGTTTCCCGCCGGATCTGGAGATTAAGACTGCCGAGAACCTGCGGCATCTAGTTTGGCAATGGCCGGTGCCCCAGCGCTTCAGTTTGTTTGGCCTGGAAAGCTACGGCTATCACGACGAGGTCGTCTTCCCGATCACTGCGCATTTGTCCGAGCCCGGTGAGCCGCTAACCATCGACGCGGTTGTCCATGCCCTGGTCTGCAGCGAGATTTGCGTACCCCTAGATGCCGCCCTGTCCTTCACCTTGCCGGCGGGCCCAGCAGGACCCACGGCCTTTACCCAGCTGGTAAGCCGATACAGATCTCGGGTCCCCGGGGGGGCAAGCGGGATAGGATTGTCCGTCGCCAAAATCGACACGGTAGGATCGCCAGAGCCACACTCGATCGCCGTTACGGTAGCCTCCGACCAGCCCCTTGGCGCGCCGGATGTCTTCATCGAGGCGGAAACCGGGTACACCTTCGACAAGCCGGTCCTGGAATTTTCTCCCGACCGCCGAAGCGCCACGCTGACCCTGTCAGCCTCAAGACCCAAGACCGGTAGCCTGCAGGCCTTACCAGTCACCCTCACGGTGGTGGATGGCGATCGGTTCTTTGAAACCAAAGCTATTGTCGGTACCGGCTTCAGCACGGTTGCCGGATCCAACTCAAGCGCTGGGGATGCGCCCTTAAGCATGACTTCTTTCGAGGTCTGGGTCACCATGGTCGGCATTGGGTTGCTTGGCGGTTTGATCCTCAACCTGATGCCCTGCGTCCTGCCGGTGCTTTCGCTCAAACTGCTCGGCGTGCTGCGTTATGGCGGTGTCGAACGTCGCTTAATCCGCCGAGGGTTCCTCGCATCGGCCGCCGGGATCGTCAGTTGCTTTTTACTCCTCGCGGCGGGGACCATCCTCTTGAAGCAAGCAGGCCACGCGGTTGGTTGGGGTATTCAGTTTCAGCAACCCCTCTTCCTGGCGGCAATGATCGTCTTGCTGGCCGGGTTTGCTGCCAATCTGTTTGGTTGGCTGGAGATCCCCTTGCCGGCTTTTCTCGGCCGCCTGGGCGCCCTTGGGCCAGTCGTCGGCACCCCCTCCAACATTCAAACTAATTCTCAAGCCAAATCTCAGGGTGACGGCGGCGGGTATTCGCACAGTCTTTTAGGACACTTCCTGACCGGCGCTTTCGTGGCATTGCTGGCCACCCCCTGTTCGGCGCCGTTTCTCGGCACCGCCCTGGGATTCGCCCTGGCCCGCGGCCCCGTCGAGATCCTGGCGATCTTCATCACCCTGGGGGTTGGCCTGGCGCTTCCCTATCTACTGGTCGCAGCACGGCCAGGGTTGGTTCGGATGCTGCCCCGACCGGGCCGCTGGATGGACCACATGCGGGTGGTGCTTGGCATCGGGCTACTGGTGACGGCGATCTGGCTGCTCTCGGTCATAGCGGTACAATTGGGCACCGTTTGGTTGGTCGCGATGACGACTCTGCTGGCCGCTGCTGGCCTGTTGCTGGCTCTTTGGAAAGGCCGGAGCACGTGGATCGCCCCAACGCTCTCTGGCGGGCTCGCACTCGCGGTCCTGATGATCGGCGGCCTGGCGGAGCATCGCCCGCAACCGGCAAACGACGTGAGCATCAAAACCGCCAGGCTGAGCCACACCGAGGTCGCCTGGATAAACTTTGAACCCGCTAATTTGGCTAGTCTGGTCGGCGAAGGACGGGTCGTGTTCGTGGATGTGACCGCGGATTGGTGCCTAACCTGTAAAGTGAATAGATCCCTGGTCCTCGATCAAAGCGAGGTGACGGATCGTCTAAACGGCACTGACGTGGTCGCCATGCGGGCCGACTGGACCAAGCCGGATGCAAGGATCGCGGCCTATCTTGCCTCCTTCGGTCGTTATGGGATTCCTTTCAACGCGGCCTATGGACCCGAAGCGCCTCAGGGCATAGCGCTGCCGGAACTGCTCACCGACACCGTCGTTCTCGACGCCCTGGAAAAGGCTGCCGGCGCGGCGGGAACGGTGAAACAGACCGCGTCCGTGATGCCCAATAGGGCGGCATTGCAATAGGGCTGGATTCCCGCCGCGATAAGCCTATCTTGGGACCGTCGGTCGAGGGCGCCAACAATCCGGCCCACACCGTTTTCATGATTGTCCGACGCTGGTTTGAATCCGGACGATCACAGCACTAAAAAAAGGGGATTTCCAATGAGCATCCAAGCTGGCGACAAGGTGCCCGCCGTTACGTTGAAGCATAAGACCGCCGATGGCATTGACGATGTCACCACCAGTGATCTGTTCAGCGGCAAGAAAGTTGTGGTCTTCGCAGTGCCCGGCGCCTTCACGCCGACCTGCTCAGCCAAGCATCTGCCGGGGTTTGTGAACAAAGCCGTTGAAATCAAGGCCAAGGGCGTCGACACCATTGCCTGCGTTTCCGTCAATGACGCCTTCGTCATGGACGCTTGGGGCAAGGATCAGAACGTTGGCGACAAGGTCATGATGTTGGCCGACGGCAGCGCCGATCTCGCCAAGGCACTAGGTCAGGTGCTTGACCTGACCCAGCGCGGCATGGGTGTTCGCACGGGACGCTACGCGATGATCGTCGAAGACGGAACGGTCAGCGAAATGCTGGTCGAAGAACCCGGCGCCTTCGAAGTGTCCAGCGCCGAATACGTGCTCGGCAAGCTCTAAAACTCAAGAGCGTATCTTGATCTCGTGCGGACAGGTCTTGGCTACACGAGATTGCGTGGATCCGCTCTACAATAAAAAATAAAACCGATTCACCGGCTCGTGGAATCGTTTCCAACGATTCCACTCATTCCGGATCTGCTCTAGCCTTCCCACGTCGACAGCGGGCACCAGTCGGTGCCCGCCGTTTGCTATTTCGCTGATTGCTAACTTCAGGACACATCCCGATGGTGCCTGAGCGGCTCGACCACCAAAGCGCTGCAGGGGATCAGGTTACCCTGACGACCGGCGCCAACACATGATTCTGTCGAGGATTCCTTGACTTACCTTCGGGTCTGTCTTGGCACGGACCCCCACTGGTACTGCAGCGGCACCCCTTGAATTCCCACCCGCGCGGTTCTCCCAGCGCGCCATCACCTTCACCTGGCACCACGTCGACCTTGGCCGATGACGTGTCCCATTGCCTGGGGTCCGGGGCCCGGGCTGGGGCCCCTCCCATCAAGCCCGCGGACCCGACCGAAGAAAACGATGACGCGCTCGATTTCCAGACCTCCGCTGTACCCGCCGCCACCGGAGAAGAAGCAGCGCGCACCAAGCGACAACCCATTCGCCGCCGTTTTCACGGAGATCTCCACGGGTAGCCCCACGGAGAGACGGCCACACTATCCTCACCCGGGAAGGAACAAGGACAGCCTTGACCCCCTCGCGAGGCAACACAATACCTAACTATCCGAATAAACTATAATATAGCATATTTTAACCGATAAACATTAAACTGATTAGTTCATAGAAAATGCGATTAAATATTATTAATGTAAAACTAATATACCATATTAAATAATATTTGTATTATATATAAATGAAAATAGGGTGTGTTTCGCGGACGCCACAATTCGACACACCCCATCCACCATCCGGCGGGGTAAAGAAGTTGTGATGGTTCTACTTTCGGGCCTTCGGCGCTCAGATAGGCGACTGCTGACCTATCGGCCACGATCCAGGGCCGCAAGATCGTCCACATCACCCACTTCGATGACCATCCGGGCGATCCCATAAGAAAACCCAGCTCTCGCCAGAATAGCAAGATCCCGCTTCCAATGCGCCTCCCGCACCTCGGCCGGTCGATAGGGCCCCAGACGGCGGCGCTGGGCAAAACGGCACGCCGCCTCCAGGTCCGGGTCGCGATGGTCGGCCATCAACACGTCCAGGGCGCTCTCGATCACCTCACGATCAAGGCCTTTCTCCGCAAGTTTGAGGCGAATCATACGTGTCGAGAGCCCGCGCCCAAAAAGCGTTCGAACCCGGCCCATGGCGAAGTCGCCATCATGCACCAACCCGGAGCGGATCAAGCGATCAATGATGCCGTCGATCCAGCCGGTTGCCGTCTCCATCTCGACACCGTCGATGGCGGCGTATTTGGTCACCCGTCGCCGCAGGACCTGGCGCACCGACCAACTCGAAGCGGCATAACGTCCGAGGTAAAACAAGGCCGCCTGATATAGACTGTTTTCGCTCATCCCTTTGGAGCGTCGGCGTCGGGCCTGCCCACCGGAGCGGTCGGCTGGAGCACGCGGTGACGGGTCTTGGTCTTGACCCCGCGCGTCGTCGATTTGCCGCCCCATGGAGCCCTCGGCGCCGTTAAACGAATCAACGGAGCTTACCGCATTTCGCCCTGGGATAGGCCGGGCTCTGGAATAAGAGTGCGGCTTCAACGGAATAAAACGATGCGGATCGGCGAATAATCATCAGAACTCCTGATGAATTTCGGAGATTTAACCGGGTGCCAAGCGGCAATGATCCCTGCTAGTTTGGCCACCCGCCACTATATTGCCTCAAGAGTGCCAAATGCCGGCTGAAAGCCTGTCTCCAAACACCTCGCGCCAGACAATCCGGACCACCGGCATCATGGCGAGCCAGACAATTCGCGATTGGGTCAAATCCGGCCGGGTTTCCGCCGAGATCCCGATCGAGGAGCGGCAGATTCAGCCCGCCAGTCTCGACCTCCGTCTCGGAGCGACGGCCTATCGGGTGCGCGCCAGCTTCCTGCCGGGGCGCGGCGCCACGGTCGCTGAAAAGCTGGAACGCTTCGAGATGCACCGGATTGATCTCACCGAGGATGCGGTTCTCGAGAAAGGCTGCGTGTATATCGTGCCTTTGCTGGAGGGCGTGCGACTGCCGGCGGCGGTTTCCGGCACCGCCAACCCGAAAAGTTCAACCGGCCGTCTGGATGTGTTCACCCGTCTGATCACTGACTATACGACCGAGTTTGAATCAGTCGCAGCCGGCTATCGAGGGCCGCTCTATGCCGAAATCTCGCCTCGAACCTTTAGCATTCTGGTGCGTCAGGGTTCCTGCCTGAACCAGCTTCGCTTTCGGCGGGGCAATCCGTCGCCCGCCGACGCGGCGATGCGCCGATTGCAACAAAGCGAGGGCTTGGTCGACGCTGGAGAACTGGACGCGGATATCAACAAAGGCGTCGCGATCAGTGTTGACCTGCAAGGCGACGACAAAACCGGCCTTATTGGCTATCGGGCGAAACCGCACACTGCCCTGATCGACATCGATAAGCCCGGGGCCTATGATCTGCTGGATTATTGGGAGCCGGTGCATCGTCACCCCGGACGGCCGGCGGAACTGATCCTCAATCCCGATGAATTCTATATCCTGATGTCGAAGGAGTTCGTCTCGGTGCCGCTGGACCATGCGGCCGAGATGCGCGCCTATGATACACGCGTTGGTGAGTTTCGGGTCCATTATGCCGGGTTCTTCGACCCCGGATTCGGCCACGAGGCGGCCGGCGGCGTTGGGACGCGCGCCGTCCTGGAGGTGCGCTCCCACGATGTCCCGTTCCTGGTCGAGGACGGCCAGACGGTCTGCCGTCTGGTCTATGAGCAGATGACTGAAATACCGGAGAAGCTATACGGCGCCGGCGGTGTCGGCTCAAACTATCAGGGACAGGGCCTGAAGCTCTCGAAGCATTTTAGAAAAGCGCCGGCGGAATAAATTGCATTACCAGAATGCACGCCGCTCGCGCCGCGATAACCGGCGAACGGGTTGGGCGAATTAAACCGTGATATCGACTGGGCACCGCTCGACGCGGATTGGCTGCTATCGGCAATGCCCCGTGCGGTTTCCAACGCATTTTGCACGACCTGAGCGTTTACCAACTGACTTTGCTTGGCGATATTGAAGGCTACGACAGCCAGTGATTGGGCGCCAGAGGCGGAAGATACTGCCATCGACTTGCCTTTCCCGTCCTTCTGGACCCCATCGTCTCAGATACGATACTCCCAGTTCCCAGGAGCGGCCTATAGGCACCCAGATGACGGTTTTTGGATCGAAATCCAACAACCATCCCGCACCCAGGTCAAAAGCCGGGTAATCTTGTGATAATTCCCACGGTACCGGGCGATTCCGTCTTGCTTGACAACGGTCACAACGAACGGTTTTATCATGTCATCTATAGAGCGTTTCGGGATTCCTGAGGACGCTCTTGTCCGTTTCATGAAGGAGACGTCTCGTGGTTACATCGGTGATGCCCACTTACGGGCGGATCGACATCGCTTTCGAGCGGGGCGAAGGATCCTACCTGTATAGCACTGATGGGCGACGATTCCTCGACTTCGCCACCGGTATCGCGACCAATTCTCTGGGCCACGCGCACCCGCATCTGGTCGCCAAGGTGCAGGAACAGGCCGGCAAGCTTTGGCATGTCTCGAACCTGTACAACATCCCGGGGCAACAACAGTTCGCCGATCGTCTGGTCGCCAATTCCTTCGCTGACACTTGCTTCTTCTGTAATTCCGGCGCCGAGGCGATGGAAGGGGCGCTGAAAGTTGCCCGCAAATACCATTTCGTGAACGGTAATCCCGAGCGCGAAGAGGTGGTTTGCGCCACCGGTTCCTTCCACGGTCGCACGCTCGCCACGTTATCGGCTGGCGACAATGAGAAATATCGCGAGGGCTTCGGGCCCCGCCCCGACGGCTTCAAGCATGTCGCGTTCGGTAATCTGAACGAAATGCGCGCCGCGATGAGTGACAAAACCGCGGCTATCGTGGTCGAGCCAATCCAGGGCGAAGGCGGGATAAACCCGGCGAGCGACGACTATCTTCGCGCCTTGCGTGAGATTGCCGACGAGTTCGGCGCGTTGCTGGTGTTCGAC
Source organism: uncultured Alphaproteobacteria bacterium (assembly GCA_937776645.1). GTDB lineage: Bacteria > Pseudomonadota > Alphaproteobacteria > Thalassobaculales > Thalassobaculaceae > JADHLJ01. The sequence goes on from CALMRI010000017.1 coordinate 65,000, forward strand.
GAAGTACAATGCGGCATGGGCCGGACCGGCCATCTGTTCGCCTATGAAATCGCCGGCGTTGCGCCGGACGTCATGGCCCTGGCCAAGGGGCTGGGCAGCGGCTTTCCGGTCGGCGCGGTACTGGCCTCGGAAAAAGGCGCGTCCGGCATGACTCCGGGCACCCATGGTTCGACCTATGGCGGCAATCCACTCGCCATGGCCGCCGGCAATGCCGTCCTTGACGTGATGCTTGAGCCGGGTTTCCTGGCCACGGTCACCGAAAACGGCGCCTATCTGCGCAAGGCTCTCGAGAGCGTGGCCAAGCGACATCCCAAGGTCATCGAGTCGGTACGCGGCGTCGGGTTGATGCAGGGGATGAAATGCGTTGTCACCAATCTCGACCTGATGACCGCCACCCGAGACGCTGGCCTTCTCACGGTCGTGGCCGGCGATAATGTGTTGCGCATCCTGCCGCCACTGACGGTCAGCAAAAGCGAAATCGACGAGGCGATAGGCCTGCTCGACACCGCTTTCAGTGCGGTCACCGCTAAGTAACCACCGCCCAAGACATTGGTAAACCACAGGCAAGAAATGGGAGCCGTGACGTGACGGCAAAAGCCAGACATTTTCTGGATCTCGACGGTATCGACGAGCAAGACTTGCGCGGCATGATCGACGTGGCAGCAGCAATGAAGCGAGGCGAGGCCGGCATGGATCGGCCCCTGCAAGGCAAATTCCTGGCGATGATCTTCGAGAAACCGTCGACCCGCACCCGCGTCTCCTTCGAGGTCGGGATGAAACAGCTGGGCGGCGACGTAGTGGTGCTCAATGGCAACGACCTGCAGCTTGGTCGGGGCGAGTCCGTCGCCGATACCGCCCGCGTGCTCTCGCGCTATGTAGACTGCATCATGATGCGGACCTATGAGCCGGAGAAAATTTCCGAGATGGCGGAATATGCCAGTGTCCCGGTGATTAACGGGCTGACCGACAAAACGCACCCCTGCCAATTGATGGCCGATGTCCTGACATATGAGGAACGTCGCGGGCCAATCCGAGGCCGCACCGTGGCCTGGAGCGGCGACGGCAACAACATGGCGGCGTCTTGGATTCATGCATCCGTGAAGTTCGGCTTCTCCTTGCGCATCGCAGCGCCGCGAGAATTGTCGCCAGATCCAGCCCTCCTGGAGTGGGCCAACGCCAACGGTGGATCGGTAACGTTGATGCACGACCCGCAAGCTGCGGTCCTTGGCGCCGATTGCGTCGTAACCGACTCCTGGGTTTCGATGGGTGACGATGAAGCCAGCCGACACAACATGCTCGCCCCTTTCCGGGTCGACGAGGCGTTGCTATCCAAGGCCAAGGACGATGTGGCGTTCCTGCACTGTCTGCCGGCCCATCGGGGCGAGGAGGTCACCGCCGAGGTCATCGACGGGCCGCGTTCCCTGGTCTGGGACGAGGCGGAAAATCGTCTGCATACCCAAAAGGCGATTCTTGCCTGGTGTCTAGCGTGAGCCAAGGGTCGCCGGATGGCGGCGGATATCGCCAGCGGTGTCCAAAACAAGCCGCGCGACGATATCATCCTACCATTCCAAGTCGAACCGCACGGATTACGCGGTGGCTTCGTCCGGCTCGGCGACGCAGTCGAGACGGTCCTGGCGGCCCATAACTACCCAGAGCCGGTTGCCCGGTTGCTGGCGGAAATGCTGGCATTGGCGCCCTGCCTGGCCGGCGCACTCAAATACAAGGGCGTGTTTACCTTGCAGGTTAAGGGCAATGGGCCGGTAAAGACCCTGATGGCCGACGTCACCAGCGAGGGCGGCTTACGCGGTTATGCCGGCTATGACGCTGAAGCCGTCGAGGCGGCGGCTGCCGCTCACGGGGCCGATGCGCCGCTGCAACGCCTGACCGAGGGCGGCTATATCGCTTTTACTGTTGACCAGGGCCTGCATGCCGACCGCTACCAGGGCATCGTCGAGTTGTCCGGCGCCACCTTGGCGGAATGCACCCACGCTTATTTTCGCAACTCCGAGCAACTTGAGACCGGCGTCAAGGTCGCCGCCGGACGGTCCCCGACCGGGACCTGGCGCGCGGCGGCTTTGATGGTGCAACGGCTTGCCTTTGCCGGCGGTGAGAACATTCCCACCGGCATCAACGAAGATGACTATGACGAAGGCTGGCGCACGGCAGTGGTTCTGATGAGCAGTTGCACGTCGGCGGAGCTGCTCGACGACGCCCTCGCGCCCGAAGCGCTACTGTACCGGCTGTTCCACGAGACCGGCGTCCGGGTCTACCCGGACCGGCCATTGGCGACCCAATGCCGTTGCTCGGTCGACAAGGTCGAGAATGTGCTGCGCTCGCTGACCGCCGAACAGCTTGAAGACATGACGGTGGACGGCGAGGTCTCGGTGGTGTGCGAGTTCTGTAAGACTGAGCTGCGCTATAATGGCGACGGCCTTGCGGCACTGCGCGGGACGTTCGACAATGCCGGTCGGTTCGCGCCTCCCACGCGGAAAAGATAGGACGGATATGATGCCCTCAGGGCCGATTGTTTCTCGGCGGTTGCTTCTCGCGGCGGCGATGCTTCCGTGGTTGCTGACGGGGTGCGATACGCCAAATCCAGCAATAGGTTTTTCCGGAGCTGACCTTCGCCCATAAACCGGCGATCCGGTTGGATGTCGCTAAGATTGAAATCATCAACGAATACCGGATGCCGTTTAAGGCGCCGAATGTCGAGCATCTGGTACCCGTCGCGCCCGGCGCCGCGGCCGAACGCTGGGCCGCCGATGTTCTAAAAGCCGTGGGCACCCGGGGCACCGCGTTGTTCGTGATCACCCGAGCCCCAGTTACCGTAGAGGAACTGAAAACCAAATCCGGTTTCCAAGGTCTGGTATCGATCGAGCAATCCGAGCGCTATGAGGGGGCGTTGGAGGCCCGGATCGAGATCCTCGACGGCACCCGCCGTCTGGCCACCGCCCGTGCTGGCACGACCCGCACCCAAACCGCTCGCGAGGACACCACCCCGAACCAGCGGGCCAAACTCTGGTATACGCTGGTCGAACGACTGATAATCGAATTTGACCGCGAAATGCGTAAACAGGCCAACAATTTTTTGAAAGATCATCAGCGCTAGGCTAAGGCGGGATAGCTCTCTTTTTTCGATGATCCACGGGACCAACAAGAGGCGCTAACCTGGGACCTCCGCTTCCATCGCCGCGATCGTCTCGGCAAGACGCAGGATGCGGCGGGCGTCCACGACGTGTAAATTTTCGATCAATTGGCCATCCAGCAACACAACACCGGAACCCCTCGCCTCGGCTTCGGCATGAACGTCGATTACCCGGCGCGACCAATCCATCGCCGCCGCGTCCGGCCCAAACGCCCGGTTCGCGACCTCCAAGGTCTTGGGATGGATCAAGGTCTTACCATCGAACCCAAGCTCGGCGCCCTGACGGCAAATCGCAGCGAGGCCATCATCATCCGAAAGATCGAGATGCACACCGTCAAGTATCGCCAGGCCGTGCGCCCGAGCGGCCAATAGACAGAGCCCAAGACTAGTCATCATCGGTGCCCGGCTGGCCGTGTGACGGGCCTGCAAATCCTTGGTTAGGTCCGAGGTTCCCATGACCAAAGCCCCCAGGCGCGACGAGGCTCCGGCTATCTCGGCAGCTTTCAGCACGCCCCGTGCGGTTTCGATCATGCACCAGATCGAGAGCCCCGCCGGCGCACCAGCAGCGGTCAGCAAAGCCTGGGCACCCCGGACATCCTGGATGTTTTCGACCTTGGCCAGCAGCACCGCATCAGCGCCGGAGCCGGCGATTGCCGCCAGGTCATCCTCATACCAGTACGTGCCGACAGCATTGGCCCGGATCACCAACTCACGCTGGCCATATCCGCCAGCCGCAACCGCGGCCAGGGCCTGGGATCGCCCAAGCGATTTCATATCCGGCGCAACCGCGTCCTCTAGGTCCATGACAATCACATCGGCAGCGAGGCCCCGCGCCTTTTCCAATGCCCGAGGGTTGGAGGCCGGCATGAACAGAACAGAACGGCGGGGACGCAATGTGGCCGGCATGGAGAAGCTCCTTGGTTTCAGGTTGCGACCGTGACCTGGTCTCGGGGCCGATCGCCGCATGCAGAAAATATGCTGGACCGCCTCCCAGGTTTAAGCCAAGGATCAGCGGTCCGACAACAGTTTCGAGAGTCCTCTGCCAATGGCCATTCTCAGCATCCAATCCGCTGTCGCCTATGGTTATGTCGGTAACGCCGTGGCAGTTCCAGCGCTGCAAGCGCTGGGCGAGGAGGTCTGGCGGGTCGACACAGTCGGCTTCTCCAATCATCCCGGCCATGGCCAGCTTAGCGGCGATAGCCGACCAGCCAGCGAAATTAGGGAAATCCTTGACGGTATCGAGGCGCTGGGCGTGATGCGGGACTGCGCTGCGGTGCTCTCGGGATACCTTGGCGAGGCGGCGACGGCCTCGGCGGTCGCCAAGGCGGTGGCCGCGGTCCGACGGGCCAATCCAGAGGCGCTCTATCTGCTTGACCCGGTTATTGGCGATGATGGTCGAGTCTTCGTACGCGAGGGTGTCATGGAGGCGATTCGCGACCAGCTCTTGCCGCTCAGTGATGTGGTGTTACCGAATTTGAGCGAGCTTGGCTGGCTAGTCGCTGGCAGCATCGGCCCTCTATCAGACGCATTAGCCGGCGCCCGCACCCTGCTTGAGCGCGGGCCGAGTGTAGTGGTGATAACCGGTGTCGAAGAGAAGGCTGAAATCGCCGCCTACGGTGTTAGCGCCGACGGCGTCTGGCGCGCCGCCGCGCCCCGACGGGACCGACGGTTCAACGGCACCGGGGACTTGTTTGCCGCCCTGTTCACCCGCTGGTTCCTACGCTCACAAGATCTGGGCTCGGCCCTGTCGGCAACGGTAGCCGGACTTGATCTGGTCACCGGCGAAACCGAGCGGCGCGGCACCAAGGAATTGACGATTATCCCGGTGCTGCCAAGGCTCGCGACGACCGGCGATCGGCGCCCGGCCGCGAAAATCAGCTGACGCCGGAGTGCGAAATCATGCTGCCTTTTTACTCAAGTGCCGCTCGACCAAGGTCTCGGCGATCTGAACTGCGTTGAGCGCCGCGCCCTTGCGTAAATTGTCGGACACGCACCAGAACACCAGGCCGTTCGCGACTGTCGGATCGCGGCGCAGGCGGCTGATATAGACCGCGTCCTCGCCAGCACATTCCTGCGGCGTGACATAGCCCGCGTCCTCGCGATGATCTACCACGACGACCCCAGGAAAGGCGCTCAGCACGTCGCGCGCGCCTTGCTCGTCGATGGGTTTCTCGGTCTCCACGAACACCGCCTCTGCATGACCGATAAATACCGGCACCCGCACGCAATGCGCCACCAGCAAGATATCCGGATCCAGAATTTTCCGGGTTTCAGCCGCCAACTTCCACTCTTCCTTGGTGTAACCGTCATCCATGAACACGTCGATATGCGGGATGCAGTTGAAGGCGATCTGCTTGGTGAACTCGGTGTTTTCGATCGGGTCGTTCACATAGACGGCGCGAGTCTGGTTAAATAACTCGTCCATGCCCGGTTTCCCAGCCCCGGAGACCGACTGATAGGTTGAGACCACCACGCGCTTGACCTTGAAAACATCATGCAATGGCTTCAGCGCCATCACCAGCTGCGCCGTGGAGCAGTTCGGATTGGCGATGATGTTGCGCTTGGTATAACCCTTGATGGCGTCGGCATTGACCTCCGGCACGATCAACGGCACACCCGCATCCATTCGGAAGTGCGAACTGTTATCGATCACCACGGTGCCCTGCTTGGCGGCTTTTGGCGCGAATTCTTTGGCCACTGAGCCCCCGGCCGAAAACAACGCTATGTCGGTACCCGCGAAGTCAAATTGGTCTAGGGCTTGGATTTTGAGTATGCGTTTGTCACCGTAGGAGACCTCGACGCCGACTGAGTCTTTCGACGCCAATGCCACCACTTCATCCGCTGGAAAATTCCGCTCTTCCAGCGTCTGCAGCATCTCTCGACCGACCGCCCCCGTGGCGCCGGCTACCGCTATTTTGTAACCCATGTAATCCATCCGCTCGCTTGCCGGCGCGACCGCGCCGCTTGATCTTTCCAACAACACAAACTTACCGGGAAAAAGGCGGGAGATTTACGCCAAGCACCGAACGAAAGCAAGATTGGATCGGGTTTCCGTCCTGTTTTACGCAACAACCCCCGTCACCCCGCTCCCGGTTTTCGCAAGGGCGGGCAAAGGGCGGGGTCCATTCCACAAACCTGGAGCACAGCCGCGCCGGTTTCGGTTTTTCAATACCCCCCCTTTGGCAACAGTCGGCCGCGTGGATCAAACCGCCTTGTCGAGCTCGCCAAGGATGCTGTCCATCATGCCTTCGGTCGAAATGGCGGTCATGCCGTCCTGCATGATGTCGGCAGTGCGCTTGCCAGTGGCTAGAACCCGTTCGATCGCCGCGTCAATCATATCGGCATCGTCTGACATATCGAAAGAATAGCGTAGCGCCATGGAGAAGCTGAGCAATTCGGCGATCGGGTTAGCCAGACTCTTGCCGGCGATATCCGGAGCCGAGCCGTGCACCGGCTCGTACAGCGCATGGCGCTTGCCGGTCGTTTCGTCAACCGCGCCAAGCGAAGCTGACGGCAGCATGCCCAACGAGCCGGTCAGCATCGCCGCGCAATCCGAGAGCATGTCGCCGAACAGATTGTCGGTGACGATAACATCGAACTGCTTGGGATTGCGCACCAGCTGCATGCCGCAATTATCGGCGTACATGTGCTCGGTCTCCATGTCTTGAGCCTCGGCGGCAAAAAGATCGGTCATCACTTCGCGCCAGAGCACCCCGGACATCATGACGTTGGATTTTTCGACCGACGTGATCTTGCCGCGCCGCTTGCGCGCCATATCGATGGCTACCCGGCCAATCCGCTCGATCTCCGGCGTGGTGTACAGATTGGTGTCGTAGCCCTTTTTGGTCCCGTCCGGCAGCACGTCGATACCGCGCGGTTCGGCGAAATAAATGCCGCCGGTCAATTCACGCAGGATCAGGATGTCGAGGCCGGAGACGAATTCCTTTTTCAGGCTAGAGGAATCCGCCATCGCATCGAAGACCATCGCCGGCCGCAGATTGGCAAACAGGTCCATTTCCTTGCGCAGGCGCAGCAGTCCCCGTTCCGGCTTCAACTCAAACGGCAGATCGTCATATTTCGGACCACCTACCGAGCCGAACAACACCGCATCCGCATCGAACGCATCCGCCATGGTCTCGTCGGTAAGAGGCGTGCCATGGAGGTCATAGGACGCGCCGCCGGCCACGCCCTCCTGCAGCTCGAAACTGACCGCGCGTTTCTTGGCCAGCCAATCGACGACCCGCAAAACCTCGCGGACCACTTCCGGGCCGATGCCGTCGCCGGGGAGAACCAATAATTTCCTGTTCGATGCCATGACGTCTTCCGTTTTTCTGTCCTTATCACGCGGCTCGGATTAACCAGCCCCGCCAGAAGGACCTAATACTGTAAGCGTTATAAAATTAGGACCTGTCCGTCAAACCCAAGGCTGCTCAGCGGCCCGCTTCTGCTCGAAGCTGTCAATGCTGGGCCCCTTTTGCATCGTCAGACCAATATCGTCGAGGCCGTTCACCAGACAGTCCTTGCGAAAGGGATCGATCTCGAAGGCGATCTTCTCGCCGTTCGGCCGACCGATCTGCTGATTCTCCAAATCGACATCAAGGATCGAGTTGGCGCCGTTCTCGGCATCTTCCATCAACTGGTCAAGCTGCTCTTTGGTCACGACGATCGGTAGGATGCCGTTCTTGAAGCAATTATTGAAGAAAATGTCCGCGAAGCTGGTAGAAATCACGCATTTCACACCAAAATCCATCAACGCCCAGGGCGCATGTTCGCGCGAGGAACCGCAGCCGAAATTATCGCCGGCGACCAGGATGCTTGCGTTGCGATAAGCCGCCTTGTTCAGCACAAAATCCGGTTTCTCCGAGCCGTCCACATTGAACCGCATTTCGTTGAACAGATACTTGCCAAGACCGGTGCGCTTTATGGTCTTCAGAAACTGTTTCGGGATTACCTTGTCGGTGTCGATGTTGATCATGTTGAGCGGGGCAGCGACCCCGCGATGCGTTTCAAACTTATCCATCCCGCTACTCCTTAACTGTTTGTCAATTCGCGCACGTCGGACAGCCGACCGGTAATCGCAGCGGCAGCAGCCATGGCCGGACTGACCAGATGCGTGCGACCGCCGAATCCTTGGCGGCTCTCGAAATTGCGGTTCGACGTCGAGGCGCAGCGCTGTCCCGGCTCAAGCCGGTCGGCGTTCATCGCCAGGCACATGGAGCATCCAGGCTCCTTGCGCCAGTCAAAGCCAGCCGCCTCGAAGATCGCACCGAGGCCCTCCTCGTCAGCCTGCTCCTTCACCAACCCTGAGCCAGCGACAATCATCGCGTGCACGCCGACGGCCACCTTGCGACCCTTAGCGATCTCGGCGACCGCCCGCAGATCCTCGATGCGACCGTTGGTGCAGGAGCCGATGAACACCTTGTCGATCGGCACCTCGGAGATCAGTACCCCGGCGGTCAGTCCCATATATTCAAGCGACCGTTCGATCTTCGCCCGGCGCAACGGATCCTCGATCCCAGCCGGGTCCGGGATCCTGCCGGTGACCGGGATCACTTCCTCGGGATTGGTGCCCCAGGTGACCTGCGGAACGATGTCCGCGGCCTTAAGCACCACCTCGGTGTCGTAGCGCGCTCCTGCATCGGACGGCAAGGTCTTCCAATAAGCGACGGCCTGCTCAAAGGCACCAGCTTTTGGCGCCATCGGCTTGCCCATGATGTAATCAAAGGTGGTCTGGTCTGGCGCAATCATGCCGGCCCGAGCACCAGCCTCGATCGCCATGTTGCAGACGGTCATCCGGGCTTCCATCGACATGTTCACGATTGCGTCGCCAGCAAACTCGACGACATGACCGGTACCGCCAGAGGTGCCGATCGTGCCGATGATCGTCAAGATGACGTCCTTCGCGGTCACCCCGAGCGGCAATTCGCCCTCGACGGTAACCCGCATGTTCTTGGCCGGCTTCTGTAGCAAGGTCTGGGTCGCCAACACATGCTCAACCTCGGAGGTTCCGATGCCGAACGCCAGGGCGCCAAAGGCGCCGTGGGTGGCCGTGTGGCTGTCACCACAGACAATTGTCATGCCCGGCTGGGTGAATCCCTGCTCCGGGCCAATGATATGCACGATGCCCCGCCTTACGTCGGTGAGGTCAAAATAGGGAATGTCGAATTCCTTGACGTTCGACTCAAGAGTTTCAACCTGGATTCGCGATTCTTCCTCAACGATACCCTCAGTGATGTCCGTCGTCGGAGTGTTGTGATCGGCAACTGCCAGGGTGAGGTCTTTCCGCCGCACTTTTCGACCAGCGGCACGCAAGCCCTCGAAGGCCTGAGGGCTGGTCACTTCATGGACCAAATGACGGTCAATATAGATGAGACATGTCCCATCTTCCTGCTGTTCAACCAGATGGGCATCCCAGATCTTGTCGAACAATGTGCGCGCCTTCGGCATCGTCGCAGCACCTCCCTTACGTTAGGACATCTGTCAATATGCCGCTCAGAGGCTTTATTTGGCTCCTTCGGCAGTCGGCGGCGACAATAGTGGAACACTTGGCGGGTAGAAAGGCGAATTTCCAACCAAGGCGGCCGCTGCCGGACGAACCGTCCACACCATCACGATTCTGGTGTGATTTAGCCCGACATCAATGGCCCCGCCGCCGCCGTTGTTATAATCTGAATTACAACTTCTATTCCATATTCAGCTTCTCAATTACGCTGTTTGTGGGTGCATTTTAAAAAATAGAACCGTATTTAGAAAAATTATAAAAAATATTATGTTTCGTCCGCTAATTGTTTTAGTATCTCATGCTTTCTTACCGTAATTATCGACAATATTCAGGATATTTCTGATATTTCGAGATTCTTGGTATGCTAATCCTATGACGGACGATTATAAATCTGCGATATTCGGACCCTTAACGACATCGCCTTAAAGAAGAGAATTTCGAAAAATAGCCGCATCGAAAGCCAAAGCTTAGGCATCTATAGGCAAGATCAGATGAGGCCGGGCAAGAGCTACCGAGCCGAGTTAGTCGACCGGCGCTTCAGTAACGAGGCGTTCATCAGGCCCGGCGCCACTCGGTAAACCATCGTCACGCCCCGTGGTCACCCCGGATGCCAATCAGGCCAATGGCTCAACGAGCCATCAACGCAATCTCATACGGCTCTTGCCAGAAGATCTCACGTATCGTCTGGGCAGTGTCTATGCGGCCAACGAAATAGAGCATACGGCACAATTGAAACACCCTAATCGCCCGCGAAATCCTCAGACATCGAGGCATCGCAACCAATTTCGTCGAGAAGGGCGAAGTGTTTCGTGACTACTTCGTGCGAGGCCAGATCACGCAGTAACCGCGGGAAACGGCTGTTCAGCTCGCGGTGACCTTTGCCTTTGCCTTCATCGGCCGGGTCACCTTCTCGGCGATCCGCGCCGACTTGCCACGAAGGCCACGCAGATAATAGAGTTTAGCCCGGCGAACCCGGCCGCGGCGCACCACCTCGATCTCTGCGATCCTGGGTGAGAACAGCGGGAAAATGCGTTCCACGCCCTCACCATTCGAGATCTTGCGTACCGTGAAGTTGGAGTTAATCGAAGCTGCCTTGCGGGCGATGCACACGCCCTCAAAAATCTGGACCCGCTCTCGCGTCCCCTCGACCACCTTGACGTGAACCCGGAGCGTATCTCCCGGTCCAAATTCCGGGGTAGGTCGGATCGCGGTGATCTTCGCGACCTGTTCCTGGCTGATTTGTTCGACGATATTCATCAGTCCTGCTCCACGTCTTGTCCGGCCCTAGTCTCACGAGCCTCTGGGATTTTACGAACCCCTGGGGTCTTGCGATTCACTGCGGCCATGCGTTCCTGTTGGTATCGGGCCCAAAGATCCGGGCGCCGCTCCCGTGTGATTTGCTCCGCCTGTTCGCGTCGCCACGCATCGATCCGCGCATGGTGACCAGACAGCAGAACCTCGGGCACGGCCATGCCGTTCCAATCCCGAGGCTGGGTGTAGAGGGGATACTCAAGCAACCCCCCCACAAAACTTTCTTCCGCCAACCCGTCCGCCGCTCCAAGCACCCCCGGTAGTAACCGGACACAGGCGTCAAGCAGGGCCAAGGCCGCAACCTCTCCACCAGACAGGACAAAGTCGCCGAGGCTGACTTCCTCCAAACCGCGGGCTTCGATCACCCGTTGATCAAGACCCTCGTACCGACCACACAACAAAACCACCCCTGGTTCCGCCGCGAGTTCCGCCGCCAGGGCCTGATCGAACCGACGACCCCGAGGGGAAAGGTAGACCCGTCGTCCGGGAATTGCCTCGACCGAGGCCAGTGCCACGTCCACTACATCCGGCCGCAACACCATTCCAGCGCCGCCCCCGAAAGGAGTGTCATCCACGGAGCGGTGCTTATCGCGCGCAAAGTCCCGGATGTCCAGCGCTTTAAGCTCCCAAGCCCCACCATTCAGCGCTTTTCCAGCAAGGGACAACCCAAGCGGGCCCGGGAACATCTCCGGAAACAACGTCAGCACCGTAGCCCGCCAAGCAACCGCTTCACGAGGCACGGTCGGGCCACAAGGTACTGCCGGATCACGCTCATCCATCACCGACCCGCCCCGCTCTCCCCGTCCGGCACCCCGCCGTGCGCCTCGCCGTCATCCAGCAAACCGGGCATCGGATCAACGACAAGACGCTGCCCCGCCAGATCTACCTCGGTCACGGTCTCCCGGTTAAACGGCAACAAGATCGTCTTTACCGAGTGTGTCACCTGGACATCAATAAGATCGCCAGCACCAAAATTATAGACCGCCAGCACCACGCCAAGCACCACGCCGTCCAAGAGGTCTACCCGCATGCCGACCAGGTCGGCGTGGTAGAATTCATCCGCCGCCGGCGGCGGCAAAGCCTCGCGTGGCACATACAACCTGACGCCCTTCAGAGCCTCGGCCGCATTGCGGTCACCAACGCCCTTGATCCGAACCAGCAACGACCCCTTGGACTGGCCCTGCAGCGTCAAGACATAGGGCTTGCCGGCTTCATCCTCGAGCGGGCCATAGGCGAGCGCATCCATCTCGTTTTCGGCGAAGCTCTTCAGACGAACTGTTCCACGCACACCGTGCACGCCGACGATCACTCCCATGCAGACTTGCTTGGACATCCGCGCCGGCTCCGCTCACTAAACCCGCCGACCACCGATTAATCGGCGGCGGCTTCCTCGGTCGCAGCAGCAGCAGCCTTGGCCGCGGCCTCGGCTTCGCGTTCGGTGCGCTTTTTGCCTGGCGCCGACTTTTTCGGTTGATCACGGTAGGTGAACGCCGGCATCAGATCGAGGGACGCCAGAAACTTGTGCACCCGATCGGTCGGGCGCGCGCCAACCGACATCCAATGCTTAATCCGGTCTGCATCGACCGTCAGGCGCTGTGGATGATCTTTTTCGACCATCGGATTGTAAGTGCCGACCTTCTCGATAAAGAGGCCATCGCGCGGGCTGGTGTTTTCAGCCACGACGATCCGATAAAAGGGACGCTTCTTGGTGCCACCGCGGGCCAAACGAATCTTCAATGCCATTGCTCTACGTGCTCCTGTTTATCAAAACTGTGCCTAACGCTTCGTTGGGAAGCGCGGAAATCCCCCTGGCCGTCCCAATCCGGGCAAGCCAGGAAACCCCCCACCGCTGCCGGGCAGTGGAAGCTGAGCATTTTGACCGGGGCCGCCAGGCATTTCTCTCGGTGGTGGCATGCCGCCACCAAGCAATGCTCCGAGCCCCTTCATGCCACCCATCTTACCCATCTGCTTCATCATCCGGCCCATCTCCATGTGTTGTTTGAGAAGCCGGTTAATTTCCTGCGGCGTGGTCCCCGAGCCGCCCGCGACCCGGCGCTTGCGCGACGCGTTCAGCAGTTTCGGATTCTTGCGTTCTTTTTTAGTCATCGACTGAATGATCGCCGCCTGACGCTTGATCGACTTGTCGTCGACCCCAGCGCCGTCCATTTGCTTCTTGAGCTTGCCGATACCGGGCAGCATACCCATCAGGCCGCCGAGGCCGCCCATCTTGGCCACCTGCTGCAATTGGCTAAGCATATCGTCCAGATCGAACTGACCCTTCTGCATCTTCGCGGCGAGGCGCTCGGCCTCTTCGATCTCGATGGTTTCCGCCGCCTTCTCGACCAGGCCGACCACATCGCCCATGCCGAGGATGCGTCCGGCCACTCGCTCAGGATGAAAATCCTCCAGCGCATCAATCTTTTCGCCGGTACCCACCGCCTTGATCGGCACCCCGGTCACCGCCCGCATCGATAGGGCCGCGCCGCCGCGCGCATCGCCGTCCATGCGGGTCAACACGATGCCGGTCAGACCGATCCGGTCATGAAAATTCCGCGCCGTCGTGACCGCATCCTGGCCGGTCATCGCATCGGCGACCAACAGCGTTTCCGCTGGGTTCACCGCGTCGCGGATCTGCCGGACCTCGTCCATCAACCCCTGGTCGATCGAAACCCGACCAGCCGTATCCAGCATGACCACGTCATAGCCTTGAAGACGTCCCGCCGCCATCGCCCGCTTGGCTATCGACAGCGCGGTTTCGCCTTGGGCCATCGGCAAGGTAGCCACACCGGTCTGCTCGCCCAACACCCGAAGCTGCTCACGCGCCGCCGGGCGGGTCACGTCCAGCGAGGCCATCAAGACTTTCTTTTTGTCGCGATTAGTCAGCCGGGCGGCGATCTTAGCCGTGCTGGTGGTCTTGCCACCCCCTTGCAGCCCGACCATCAGGATCGGCACCGGCGGCACCGCGTTGAGCTCGATCCACGCGGAGTCGGAACCCAGCATCTCGATCAGATTGTCATGGACGATCTTGATCACCTGCTGACCCGGAGTGACCGATCGGGTCACTTCCTCGCCAATAGCGCGCTCGGTCACCTTGTCGATAAAGCCCTTGACCACATCCAAAGCGACATCGGCTTCCAGCAGCGCGATCCGGACCTCACGCATTGCCGCCGCCACGTCGCCCTCTTTAAGGGCGCCGCGTCGTTTTAGGCGATCAAAAACTTCGCCAAGACGATCGGACAGGCTTTCAAACAAACCACTCTCTCCCATGACGCGGCCAAAGCCTGAGCCGAAACGGAAAACACGCCCGTGCTCGAAACTCGAGGACGGACGGAACCCGTGAAGGTCTCAACGGCAGACGCTGTCGAGAACGCGCGAAACTTAGGCGCGGGGGCTTAAGGTGTCAACACAGGCTTGCCAGCCCTTGTCGTTCTGCAAAAATAAAGTTCCCCCAGATCAAGTCCGGGACGACGGTGTGAGGTAGCTTAATAGCCCGCTGACCTAACCCACCACCCCATCAAAATCAGCCTGCGTCATGCCGCTCTCACAGCCTAGCTTGATCATCTCGGCCCAGGTGTTGTCGTCAATGACGATGCCCGACGCTCGGCGCTTACCCATGGTTTCCTGCTCCGGCTCGCCAGCGACACGGATTTTGTCATGCCCCTCGGCAGGCTGGCCAGATTTGACATAGGCGACTAGGCTGTCAAATTCATCGGCGAAGGGCACGCCAGAGTTGAACTGCGCCGGGTCGATGACGATGGTCAGCATGTTGTTGCGGATGGTGTCGCCGGTGTTCAGTTCCGGACGCGCCGTGCCGCCGCCGGGGAGACCGCCGGCCAGCAGATCGCAGAGGATTGCCATTCCGGATCCCTTGTGCTCGCCAAAAGCCAACAACGCGCCCATCGGTTCGCGGAAAACCACACCCGGGTCTGTGGTCAACTTGCCATTCGGGCCGACCAGTGCATCCGGCATCGGCATCTGCTTTTCGGCGTAATGCGCCACCCGGACCTTGCCCTGGGCGACCCGGCTGGTGGCCATGTCGAGCACCATCATCGGTGTCTTCTCGGTCGCCGGAAGCGCCGTGCAATAGGGGTTGGTCGAATATCGCGCCTCGTAACCACCGTAGGGTGCGACATAAGGCTTATGACCGGTAGCGTTGACGTAATGGATCGAGATGAACCCAGCCTTGGCGCAGATTTCGCCCCAGGCGCCAATTCGGCCGAGGTGATGCACGTTGCGCAGGCCGACGATCGCCGCGCCGTTCTTCTTCACCTTGTTGATGGCGATCTCCATCGCCTCACGACCAATCGTCTGGCCATAGCCCATATTGCCATCAAGCAGCAGATAGACGCCGTTATCGGTGATCAGCGAGGCCTTGGCTCCCGGCGCCATCGTCCCGGTCACCGCATGCAGCATGTAACGGGGTGCGAGGCCGACGCCGTGACTGTCATGACCCATCAAATTGGCCTCGACCAGATTCTCTGCGACCGCAACCGCCTCGGCGCGTTCGCTGCCCGCGCTCTGGATCATTTTCGTGACGAGATTCGTCAATTTCTCATGGCCGACGTTGATCACTGGCCACCTCCCTTTTGATGCCCAAAACCCGCCCGACAATAGCCAATGCGACAGGACCGGCACAATGGCGATCCGGCTCCCAGCAGCGCTAAATATTGGCGTACGGTGAATCCAGGCGTATATCAACGATATGATGCGCATCAACTTCACCAAGATGCACGGCCTTGGCAACGATTTCGTCGTTGTCGACGCTCGAGTGCAAGACCCGGCGCTGGATGGCGCTGCCTACCGGGCGATCGGCGATCGTCGCCGGGGTATCGGCTATGATCAGTTCCTGACCATCCTGCCGCCCCTGAACGGTGGCGCCGCGTTCATGAAAATCCACAATCCCGACGGTTCCGAGGCGCAGGCTTGCGGCAATGGCACCCGCTGTGTCGCCGCGCTGTTGATGAGCGAAGCCAACCGGAATGACGTGGTAATCGAGACAATCGCCGGCTCGCTGGCCTGCCACCGCTTAGATGATGGTCGTATCAGCGTTGATATGGGGCCGGCGGAACTAGATTGGCGGTGCATCCCGCTGGCACGCGCGGTCGACACGCTCCACGTGCATCTCGCGAGCGCGCCGGCGAGCGACGCCTGTTGCATCAACATCGGCAATCCGCATGCGGTTTTCATCGTCGAGGATGCCGAATCGATACCCCTGGCGGAAATTGGGCCAGTCCTGGAGCATAATCCGATGTTCCCGGAGCGGGCGAATATTGAGTTTATCACCATCAAATCGCCGACCGAGATTCGCATGCGGGTCTGGGAACGCGCCGCCGGTATCACCCAGGCCTGTGGGTCAGGAGCCTGCGCCGCGCTTGTCGCGGCCGTACGCAGAGGCTTGGTGGAACGCAAAGCCGATGTGGTACTGGACGGTGGCACACTTACTATTGAATGGACCGAGGTCGGGAGGGTGCTGATGACGGGCCCGACCGCGACGAGCTTCTCCGGATCAATCAACCTTCGTCCCCTGCAAGGATGAGTTCATCTCTCTAAAGACCATCACCTTGCCCAAATTTCGGCAGCCTAACTCAGCTGGGTGGAAAGTTTGAGCTAAGCGCACCTGTCCCCGCCCGAGCCCAATATCGTGCCTCATGTAGCCCTCGCCTTTGCCGCCGATGTAGCGACCAACGATAGCCTAACGATCCACATGCTGGGCGGCGCCGCGTCGACCCGGCCTTTTGACGCGACATTTCGCATCCTACCGCCCATGTTTTGACCCGATGAACGGCGGATTGACCGTGCAATTTCTGCCCGATCAAGGATTGTCAAAACTGACGCGGCGGCACAATTTTCTCTATTCCGGTCCGTTCGCCGACCATCTCAACTCGGACATACCCTATGTCCCGCAGCTGACCCTCGTACGCACCACCACAGGACAGCAGGCCAAGACGCTCTACGAAGAGCTCAATTCCGACATATTGAGGTCGATATGCGCTTCACGACCGTTGATCTGTTGCGGATCGACGGCGGTAAGGTGACAAAAGAATCGGTTCACGAGCTTGAGGGTTGAGTGCTTGCGTTCCGCGTAAAATCCAGCCATTTCTCTCAGCCATGAACCAAACGTCGGAAACTGCCCCGCCGACCCGAGACCGCGTCGAGACATTCGGCTGTCGGTTAAACGCGTTTGAGGCGGAGGTTATTCGCGCGCATCTGAACGGCGATGGCAGCCGGCACCGCATCATCTTCAATACCTGCGCCGTCACCGCCGAAGCCGAGCGCCAGGCCCGTCAGGCGATCCGCAAGGCCCGGCGCGACCATCCCGAGGCGGAGATCGTGGTTACCGGTTGCGCCGCTCAGATCGACCCGGATGGCTTTGGCGCCATGGACGAGGTCGATCGAGTGATCGGCAACGAGGAGAAGCTCAGGATCGAGACCTGGCGCGGTGGTGGTAATGGCCCGCCCGAGCCTCGGATCATGGTCAACGACATCATGGGGGTGACTAAAACCGTGCCGCACTTGGTCTCCGGTTTCGAAGGCCGTGCACGTGCCTTCGTGCAGGTCCAGCAGGGCTGTGACCATCGCTGCACCTTCTGCATCATCCCCTTCGGCCGAGGAAACAGCCGCTCTGTCGCCATCGGCGAGGTGGTGCGCCAAGCGCGGGTCCTGGTCGATAATGATTATCGCGAGCTGGTCCTTACTGGCGTCGATATCACCTCCTATGGCTCCGACCTGCCGGGCCGACCCAGCCTTGGACAGCTTTGCCGCCGGCTGCTGGCACTGGTTCCGGACCTGCAGCGCCTGCGTCTTTCCTCGATCGACCCGGTCGAGATCGACGATGACCTCCTTACCCTGATCGCTGACGAACCCCGCTTGATGCCTCATCTGCATCTCAGCGTTCAGGCCGGTGACGATTTGATCCTGAAACGGATGAAGCGACGCCATCTGCGCGGTGACGTGATTGAAATCGCCAGGCGGTTGCGCAATCTGCGCCCGGACATCGTGTTGGGTGCCGATTTCATCGCCGGGTTTCCAACCGAGACCGAGGCAATGTTCCAACGCTCCCTCGATCTGGTCGATGAGGCCGGGTTAATGCATTTACACGTCTTTCCCTATTCCGCGCGCAGCGGCACACCCGCCGCCCGTATGCCGCAAGTCCCGAAAGCTGACCGCAAGCGCCGGGCAGCGATGTTGCGTGCCGCCGGCGACGCCATGCTGACGCAATACATAGCCAGCCGATCCGGAATACGGGAACGGGTGCTGATCGAGCAGGATTGCGCCGGCCATACCGAGCATTTCGTGCCGATGACCATTACCGGAACCGGCACGGACCCCGCCAACGCCGGGGCTATCGTGGATGCCGTGGTGACTGCCGCCGCCGATGGTCGGTTGCTCGGGGCTTTAGCCACCGAGGCCGCGACGTGAGCGCCGAACAACAGGAACCTGAACGCCGGGGCTGGTTTCAGCGACTTAAATCTGGACTGTCCCGCACGTCAGACAAGCTAGCTGGCGGCATCACGGCACTGTTCACCAAACGCAAGCTCGACACCAAGACCCTGCAGCAGTTGGAAGATCTGTTGATTGCCTCTGACCTCGGCGTGGCCACCGCCGCCAAGCTGACAGCTAATCTGGCGCACGAGAAGTTCGACAAGGAGGTCACCGACGAAGAGGTCCGCGAGGCCTTCGCCGCCGACATCGCCCGGATCCTCGAGCCGGTTGCCAGAACGCTGAAGATCGACGGAGCGAACCGCCCGCATGTGGTGCTGGTCTGCGGCGTCAATGGCAGCGGCAAGACCACCACAATCGGCAAGCTGGCCCAGCAATGGAAGGCCGAGGGCAAAACAGTCTGGCTCGCCGCCGGCGACACTTTTAGGGCTGCCGCGATCGAACAGTTGCAGGTCTGGGGTGAACGTGCCGGGGTGCCAGTCATCGCCCGCCCGCAAGGCTCCGATCCGGCGGCACTAGCCTTCGATTCGTTGAGTCAGGCACGCGAGGCCGGCGCCGACGTGTTGGTGATCGATACCGCCGGACGTCTGCAGAATCGGGCCGAGCTGATGGATGAGCTGGCCAAGATTGTTCGGGTGATTAAGAAACAGGTCCCTGACGCGCCGCATGATTGCCTGCTGGTTTTGGATGGCACCGTCGGCCAGAACGCCCATAATCAGGTCAAGGTGTTCCGCAAGATGGTCAATGTCTCCGGCTTGATCGTCACCAAACTCGACGGCTCAGCGCGCGGCGGCGTGGTCGTGGCCCTGGCCGAGGATTTCGCCCTGCCGGTGCACGCGGTTGGCGTCGGCGAGCAGCCCGACGACCTGCGCCCGTTCGAGGCGCGCGCCTTCGCGCGCGGGCTGATGGGACTGGAATAGGCCGCCTTGATCGCCAAATGACCCACCGTTTCACGATCACCGACTGGCCAGAATTCGTCGACGTCTATTCCAATGAAACCATTTTAGACGCCCTCCTGCGCGTAGGAGTTCCGATTTCTCATGGATGCAGATCGGGTACTTGTGGCGCTTGTAAGGCCCGGCTGGTCAGTGGCAATGTCGAGCTCGGATCGCATTCGATTTATGCCCTTACCGAGCGTGACCACACCGATGGTCTGGTGCTGACCTGCCGTGCCTTTCCCGTGAGTGGTGGAACAATCACCCGACTGGGGTCCGGCGAGGTCGTGGGGCACCCGCTTTTCCGGCTGGAATGCGAGGTCGGCGAAATCACCGCGTTGACTGATGAGATCCACCGGATCCGACTGCGTGTGGTCACCGGCGGGCGCTTCGCTTTCAGCGCCGGTCAGTTCGTCTCGGTCACCTTCGCCGGCCAACCGCCCCGCGACTACTCGATGGCCAATCGACCAAGCGATCCAGTGCTGGAATTTCACATCCGCCGGGTTAATGGCGGCGCCAGTAGCGTACATGCAACGACGGAACTTTCGGTCGGCGATAGTGCTCGGGTCGACGGCCCTTATGGCGCCTGTTGGCTACGAGAGTCCCATACTGGCGCGATTATTGCGGTCGCTGGCGGTTCCGGGTTGGCGCCAATGAAATCGATCATCGAGACCGCGCTTGCCAAAGGCATGCGTCAGTTGATCAAGCTTTACGTGGCCGCGCCGAGCGAATGCGACCTCTACATGGAAGATCATTTCCGGGAGCTTGAACGACGATTTGAGAATTTCACTTTCCTGCCGGTTTTGCAATCCTCCGATCGCATCACGAAACGTCGTGTCTGCACCGTGCATGACGTGGTGCTAGCGGATGGGTATGATTTTACGGAAGTGAAGGTTTACGCGGCGGGACCGCCGGAATTGGTCGATGGATTGACCCGGACTCTGATCGCTCACGGTGTCCGGCCCACCGATATCCATACCGAGCCGTTTCATGTCGCGGCGGCCGAACCAATGCTAGAGGAAGGGACAGACTGATGGCCCATGCCCCAAACAATACCCCGAGCAACAGCCGCGCTGACTTCTATGACCGGATCGGCCAGCACAGCATGACCCCTCTCTGGGAGGTGATGCGTGGCCTGGTGACACCAGAGCCGACAAGCCCCTGTGTGGCGGCGCTTTGGCGCTATGAGGACATCCGCCCCTATATCATGGAGGCTGGCGGCCTAATCACCGCCAAGGAGGCGGAGCGCCGAGTGCTGGTCCTGGAAAATCCCGGCATGCGCGGTCAGTCGCGGATTACCCGTTCGCTCTATGCCGGGATGCAGTTAATCCTGCCAGGCGAGGTTGCGCCAAGCCATCGGCACACTCAGACCGCACTGCGCTTCGTGATCGAGGGCTCCGGCGCTTATACCGCCGTCAATGGCGAGAAGACCCTGATGCAGCCTGGCGATTTCGTCATCACCCCACAATGGGGCTGGCATGACCATGGCAACGACAGCGCCGATCCGATGGTCTGGCTCGACGGGTTGGATATCCCCATCGTCCAACTCTTAGACGCCGGTTTCGCCGAGCATTTCGAAGCCGATGAGCAGCCCCTGACCCGCCCCGAGGGTGATTCTCTGGCCCGCTATGGCAGCGGGCTGTTGCCAGTCGACCAGGCGCGGGGCGCGGTCTCTTCGCCGGTGTTCAACTATCCCTATACCCGCACCCGCGAGGCGTTGGAGACGATGCGCCAGAGCCAGGAATGGGACCCCTGTCACGGTTTGAAGATGAAATACGTCAACCCAGTGACCGGCGACTATGCGATGCCGACGATGGCGACCTTCATGCAGCTGTTGCCCAAGGGTTTCCAAGGCGCAGATTATCGATCCACCGACGGCATGGTCTATGTCTGTGTCGAGGGGGCCGGCGAGACTGTGATCAATGGCGAGACCTTCGCCTGGGGGCCCCGAGACACCTTTGTAGTGCCAAGCTGGGCACGGCATTCTCATAAGGTGCTGCGCGGCGACACGGTACTGTTCAGTTTTTCTGATCGGGTCGTGCAGCAGAAACTTGGGCTGTGGCGCGAGGCGCGGAATTGACAACGGCCACACTGCGACAGGCTCAGGGTGAGAAAAAGCTTTTTGATTCGCCAGAATAATACCCCTCATCCTGAGCCTGTCGAAGGACCAAGCCTATCGCGGGACGCACCTCCTTCACCACGCGGCCCGCGAATGCTAGTCTCCGCCGACATTTTCTCACCCCGAAAGGCCCGATATGAGCACCGCCATTCCCGCTTGGTCGCAGACCACGATTCCGGTGGTTGGCGGCGACCCGTTTCCCGTGCGCCGCATCTATTGTGTTGGTCGCAACTACGCAGCACATGCCCGTGAAATGGGTCATGACCCGGACCGCGAAGCACCGTTTTTCTTCATGAAGCCGTTTGACGCGATTGTTCCGACCGGCGCCACCATTGCCTACCCGCCGGCGACCTCAGATCTGCATCATGAGATCGAGATGGTCATCGCGCTGAAGTCCGGTGGGCGCGATATTCCCGAGGCCGATGCCAACGACTGTGTCTTCGGCTATGCCGTCGGCCTCGACATGACCCGGCGCGACGTCCAAGGCGAGGCGAAGAAACTTGGCCGGCCCTGGGACATGGGCAAGGGCTTCGACAACTCCGCGCCCTGTGCACCGATCCACCGGATCGAGGACACTGGCATCATCAAGAATGCCACAATTTGGCTCGAGGTGAACGGCAAGCGGCGGCAGGAGTCCAATGTCACCCATCTGATCTGGTCGGTGCCGGAAACCATCGCCACCCTCTCGACCCTGGTCGAGTTGAAGCCAGGCGATCTGATCTATTCCGGCACGCCCGATGGTGTCGCCGCGGTCGGCGCTGGCGACACCATGCACGGCCATGTCGACGGGCTAAGCGATCTCGAAATCACCTACACCTGAGGGCCAGCCATGCGCATCACCACCTGGAACATCAACTCGGTGCGGCTTCGCGCGCCACTGGCGGTGCAGCTGCTGGAGCAAGTGCAGCCGGACGCACTGTGCCTGCAGGAAACCAAATGCCCGGACGAGCATTTTCCACACCAGACTTTCATCGACGCCGGCTATCCGCATATCGCGATCCGGGGAATGAAGGGCTATAACGGCGTGGCAATCATCTCGCGCCTGCCCTTCACATCAACCGATAGCCTGGACTGGGTCGGCAAGCAGGACTGCCGGCACATTTCGGCAACCTTCAGCGATGGGATCGAACTACATAATTTCTATGTTCCGGCTGGCGGCGACGAACCAGACACGATGAAGAACGAAAAATTCGACCACAAGCTTAAATTCCTCGAAGAGATGCGCGACTGGTTCACGGCCAACCGTAAGCCGGATGCCCCGATGGTCCTGGTCGGCGACCTCAATATCGCGCCGCTGGAGCATGATGTCTGGTCGCATAAACAGCTGCTGAAGGTGGTCTCGCACACGCCGGTCGAGGTGGAGCGACTGGCCGCAGTCCAGAACGGCCTCGGCTGGATTGATACCGCCCGCCACGTCACGCCGGAGACCGAAAAGCTCTATACTTGGTGGAGCTATCGCGCCCGCGATTGGGCGGCAGCGGATAAGGGGCGGCGGCTCGACCATGTCTGGGTGACGCCGCCACTAGGGGACAAGATAAAGGATTCGTCGGTGCTGCGCGACGCCCGTGGCTGGGAGAAGCCATCGGATCATGCGCCGGTGACGACGCAACTGGGGTAAAGCTGCCAACCGGCAAAGGCTCTTCGAGACGAAGCACTTAAGCCACGATCTTGCCGTCCAATTCGTCATCGATAAAGGCGCGAATTACCTCTTCCATCGAGCTGTCCCGGACGAAGCCGAGCGCCACCGCTTTTTGCGTATCGAACTCCGGTGGCCAACCATCGACGATCCTTTGGATGAAGGCATCCGGTTGCCAGTCGATCCGGTCGGCGACCGCCTTGCCGGCGACCGCCTCCAGGGCATCCGCCATCGCGCGAATGGTCATGCAGAAGCCTGGCAAGGTGGCCTCGCGCGACGGCCCCCACTCCGCCTCGGTGAGGTTATGCGCCCGCACCACGTTTTCGATGATCGAGCGTGGCGAGGCGAGAAACATCCGCGAGTCCGGGCTCACCGGACAGACCACCCGATCACCCTGCAGCGGCTCGCGGATAATAGAGCTGGCGAAAGTCGAAGCCGCCTTGTTCGGCTTACCCGGCCGCACCACGACGGTCGGGAAACGCAGCGCCCTGCCATCGACGAAGCCCCTACGGCTGAAATCATTGACCAGCAGCTCGCCGATCGCCTTTTGGGTGCCGTAGGAGGTTTGCGGTGTACGCGCCGTCATGTCGGCAATCACCTCGGGCATGTCCCCGCCAAAGGCGGCGCAGGAACTGGCAAAGATCAGCTTCGGCTTGGTGCCATGGCGCCGACAGATATCAAGGATCGCCCGGGTGGCATCCAGGTTCACCGCCATGCCGAGATCAAAATCCTCCTCGGCGCCAGCACTGACCACGGCGGCGAGATGGAAGACGCTGTCGGTATCAGCCGGGATCGACCGTTCCAGCAGGGCGCGATCGGTGATGTCGCCGGTAACCACGGTAACCCGTGGGTCCTCAGCCAATTCCGCCGACGGGTCCATCACGTCCAGTAGGGTCAGGCGCTCTACCCGGGAGGCGGTTCCGTCCGACCCGATCAGGGCGTTTGCCCCAAGCAGGCGATGCGCCAGCTTTCGCCCCAAAAAGCCCGAGGCTCCGGTAATCGTCACATTCATGATTCAGCGTCCTTTAAACCAACCAAGACCGGTCACCGTCTCGCCCTTGGGACGATATTCGCAGCCAACCCAACCGGTATAACCCAACTCATCCATCAAATCGAAGAGGAAGGGATAGTTGACCTCCCCCACATCCGGCTCGTGCCGGCCCGGCGTGCCGGCGATCTGCATATGCGCGATGATATCGATATAATCACGCATGTGCATGGCCAGATCGCCTTCCATGATCTGACAGTGATAGAGATCGAACTGTAGGCGCACATTGTCGGCGCCAACATCATCGATAATGGCCCTCGCCTGGGCCTGGTAGTTCAGAAAATAGCCTGGAATATCGCGGGTATTGATCGGCTCGATGATCAAGGTCTTACCTTGAGACGCGGCGACCGGTGCCGCGCGCTTAAGGTTGGCGACGATGGTGGCCCGGTGGGCGTCCCGCGAAGCGCTTTGCGGCACCAACCCGCTCATCGCATGGATGCAGTTATTGCCAAGCACGGTGGCGTAACCCAGCGCCTGCTCGATCGCCGCCTCGAAATCCGCCTCGCGTCCCGGTACGGCGGCGAGGCCGCGCTCATTACCGTCCCAACTGCCGGGATAGGTATTGAATAGCGCTTGGGTCATTGCATGCTCGTTGAGCCGAGCCTTGATCTCCTCGGCCGGAAAATCATACGGAAAAAGGAATTCGACGCCCTTGAACCCGGCCTTGGCGGCTGCACCAATCCGATCAAGGAAATCGTGCTCCGTAAACATCATCGATATATTAGAGGCAAAATTGGGCATGGCATCCGACCGTCCCTGGCTTATCATTGTGTGGTCACTGATTAGGTTTTAGCGCCTTCAGAACCGGACAATACACGACCGGCGGCCGGGCCACCAAGAGCAACATTGACCGGGCCGGCGGCACGGCGATCAGAGGGAATGTCATATGGCTCCGATCCTGGGCTGCATCGCCGACGACTTCACCGGCGCCACCGATCTCGCCAATATGCTGGTGCGCGGCGGCCTGGGGACCGTGCAACTTCTCGGCGTGCCGGCGCCCGGTGACCCGGTTCCGGATGTCGACGCGGTGGTGGTGGCGCTGAAATCCCGCACCATTCCTGCTGCCGAAGCGGTTACCCAGTCGCTGGCGACGCTTGAATGGCTGCGAGCAGCGGGAGTGCGGCAGTTGTTTTTCAAATACTGCTCGACCTTTGATTCCACCGATGACGGCAATATCGGGCAAGTGACCGACGCGCTAATGGATGCATTGCAGGCGGATTTCACCATCGCCTGCCCGGCCTTTCCAGAGACCGGAAGAACCATCTTCAAGGGCCATTTGTTCGTCGGCGATCAGCTACTGTCTGACACCCATATGCGGCATCACCCGCTGACCCCGATGACCGACAGTAACCTGGTCTCGGTGCTGGGCCGACAAACCCGCCGCCAAGTCGGGCTGGTGCAGCACCGCGAGATCGAACAGGGCGACGGCACGATCACCCAGGCGTTCGACGCGCTCAAGATCGGCGGCAAATCCATCGCCATCGTCGACGCGATTAGCGATGACCAGCTCCATGTCATCGGCAGGGCGTTGGCCAAGCTGAAACTGATCACCGGTGGTTCCGGTATTGCGCTGGGCTTGCCGGCGAATTATCGCCAGGCCGGGTGGCTCGGCGATAATGTTGTGGCTGACCAGGTGCCCTCGGTCGTCGGCCCGGCGCTGGTCCTCTCGGGAAGCTGCTCAGCCGCCACCCTCGGACAGGTCGCCACATTCGCGAAAACCCGGCCGACCCATCAGCTTGATCCCCTCGCCCTGGCCAAGGGGCCTGGCGCCGTGGACGCCGCTATCGCCTGGGCCAAAAGCAAGCTAGAAGAAGGTCCGGCCCTGATTTTTGCCAGCGCCGAGCCCAATGTGGTAAAAGCGACCCAAGATAAGCTAGGCCGGGCCGCCGCTGGCGACCTGGTGGAACAGGCCATGGCCCGGATAGCCCGGACCCTGGTTGAGGATGGCGTCAGGCGGTTGGTGGTGGCCGGCGGCGAGACCGCGGGCGCCGTGGTCGGCGCCCTCGGGATCAAGGGTTTGCTAATCGGCGCGCAAATCGACCCAGGCGTTCCAGGCACCGTCACCATGGGCACACCAAGGGTGGCGCTTGCGCTCAAATCCGGCAATTTCGGGACGCCGGACTTTTTCGAAAAGGCGCTGCGAGTAATGCCCTGAGCGCGCCTAAAGGGGATTCATTCACCGCATTAACGATCGCATTGACATCAAGCTGGGTGATGCCGCCGTCAACGACGTCCAGTTACGTCCGCTGGTCCTTAGTTTTTGCCGCCGCTTCGATTGTCGAGGCCGCGCCCCGGCGACCGGCATGGTCGGGAAAGAACCGCATCAGCACCAGCAGCAAAACCAACCCAGGCACGGCTACGCCGACTGAGACAATGAAAAAGTCGAACCAGCCGACGTGATCGACCAGATATCCCGACGGCGCCGACAACAGAGGTCCGCCCGAACGCCGTGAAGGCTGATAGCAGCGCGTATTGAGTCGCGGTGAAAGCCGTGTTGGTGAGGCTAGAGAGATAGGCGACGAAAGCAGCGGTACCCATGCCGCCAGTCACGTTCTCCACCGCTATGGTGAAAGTGAGCACGGTGAGGTCGTTACCAGACACCGCCTGATAGGCGAACATGAAGTTCGAGGCGGCCTGCAAGACACCACTTATCAACAGGGCGTTCAGCAGCCCAGTCCACTTGATCAGCAATCCGCCGATGAACAATCCCACGGCCAGGGCGATCAGGCCGAACAGCTTGGTCACCTCGGCGATCTCGGTCTTGGTGAACCCAAGATCGATATAGAAGGGGTTAGTCATGATCGACAGGAATGCGTCACCCAGTTTAAAGGTGACGATAAAAAGCAGGATCACCAGCCATCCCGGCCGGGTCGCAAATTCCGAAAATGGGGCGACGACGAAATCGGCCATCCAGCGCCCGAACGGCCGCTGGATGGCCGATCCATGCGGCAACTGATCCCGGGCGGGGGGGCTCCGGGCTCAACAAAACCGTCACGGTACCAATCAAAACCAAGAGCGGCCATCGTCAGATAAGCATGGCTCCAGGTCCAGCTGTCAGCCAGGATCAACGCACCGGCGCCGGCGACCAGCATCCCGGTCCGATAGCCATAGGTAACCGCCGCCGCGCCAATTCCCTGCTCATCATCCTCCAGGGTTTCGATCCGATAAGCATCGATGACGATGTCCTGGCTGGCGGAAAAGAAAGCGACCAGCACCGCGAAACCTGCCATCAGCAGGGGGGCCTGCCGCGGGTCGGATGTCGCCAACCCGATGATCGCGACGATCAACATCACCTGCGACAACACCATCCAGCCCCGCCGTCGGCCCAGCATTCGGGTCAGCACCGGTATTTCGACCCCGTCCATGAGCGGCGCCCACAACGGCTTCAACGCATAGGGGAGGCCGACAAGCGCGAACAGACCGATGGCCGTGCGCTCGACATCGGCCTCACGCAACCAGGCGCTCAACGTACCAAAGGATAACAATAGAGGCAGGCCGCTGGCGAAACCCAAGAGCAGGACAACGATTACCCGACGCTTGAAATAGGGCGTAATCGAGTCCCGCAGCAGCCAAAGCGCCCGGGCAACCGGATCAGCCGCCGCCAAGGGCCGCCATTGCCAAGGCTTTTAGGTCGGCCTCGGGCCGCGCGCCATAATGGCCAATGATCTCGGCCGCCGCTATACCGCCTAGCTACCGCAACGCACCGGATCCATCTGTTGAGTGTATCCAAAAAGGAACCCGGCGGCGTAAAGGTCGCCAGCACCCGTGGTATCCACGACCTTGCCCACCGGTTCGGCGTCCAGCACATGGACCTCGCCCCCGGACAGCACCACCGATCCCTTCGCCCCCCTGGTCAACGCCACGGTGTCGCAATGGCCGCGGACGGCCTGCAACGCCGAGTCAAAATCCGAGACTTGGTAAAGCGAGGTAATCTCGTCTTCGTTGGCAAAAAGAATGTCGACGTGACGCTCCACCAATTGCAGGAACTCCTCACGGTGGCGGCCGACGCAGAACGGATCGGATAGCGACAGAGCCACTTTTCCACCGCTTCCATAGGCGATCGCCGCCGCCTTCAGAAAAGCCTCCTTGGCCCGCGGCGGATCCCACAGATACCCCTCAAGATAGACCGTCTTGCTGGCGCGGATCAGGTCCTCGTCGACATCCTCCGGCCCAAGATCAACACAGGCGCCCAGATGGGTGTTCATCGACCGTTGTGCATCCTCGGTCACCAATACCAGGCAGCTTGCCGTCGGCGGTCCGCTGGTGCTGAGCCCAGTTTCGAACCGTACCCCTGCGGCGATGATGTCATGGCGGAACACCTTGCCGAAGGAATCCTCTTTCACCTTGCCGATAAACGCGCCTTGGCCGCCCAGGCCCGCCAGGCCAACAATGGTATTGGCCGCCGACCCACCCGACATCTCGATCCCCGAGCCCATGCGCTCATAAATGGCGTTCGAGCGCTCGGCGTCGACCAAATTCATGGCGCCTTTCTCGATTCCATTGTCTGCAAGGAAAGCGTCGTCGGCGCGCGCAATAACGTCGACAATCGCGTTTCCGATGCCCGTCACGTCCATAGTCTTATTATTCATGCCTGGTTCCCAAGGTCTAAGAGCGCGGCGACACTACCCGAGAACCGCAGCCAGGCAAAGCCATGGCAACGAAGACTTGTGCGCTGTGTCCCCTTGTGATTTTCCTGACCAATATCATCGCCTCTATATGGAGATCATCATGCTCGCAGCTCTTTCCAAGGCTTTTGCTCAGCTGCCGGAACAGACCCTGCGTAATTCGGTGATTTTGAGCGTGCTCGGGGCGACTAGCAATGATTCTTGCCAGCGGATTTATGAGCGGCTGGCTGATCGGTCAAATACAAGGTTTCGGTATCGAATGGCTGGATAGTCTGCTCGGCGCCCTCGGCGGGGCGCTCGTGGTGGTGTTCGCCTTCATGTTTTACCCCGCCACCGTCATGGTGGTGGCTGGCTTCTTCTTCGATCGCGTGGCCTCGGCGGTGGAAGACCGTCACTATCCCGGGCTGCCCGAAGCGCGCCATCAAGGACTTGGCGAGGTCTTTAAATCCGCCTTTGGTTTGCTGGCGATAACCTTGGTTTTAAATATTTTGATGATCCCGGTTTATTTGCTGACCTTTTTTGTTGGTGGGTTGGGTTTCGTTATCTTCTATTGCCTGAACGGCTATCTGCTTGGCCGTGAGTTCTTCGAGATCGCCGCCGGTCGGCACATGGACCCGAAGGAAGCGCGAGCGCTTCGCCGGTCCAAGCGGTGGACGGTATTTGGCGCCGGTGTGGTGATCGCGGTTATGACTACGATCCCGATCCTCAATCTCGCGGCGCCGGTGATCGCCACCGCCTTCATGGTGAATATGTTCCAGTTGTTGCATCGGCGAACTAAAGCATGATATTTTATTCGCTAGGGAACTTGTTGGATTTGCATGAATTTTAATATGAAAACCTGAAAGATCGTGAACGATGTCCTTGTTTCGCCGGAAGCCGCCTGAGGAAGAAAAACCAACGCTTGTTGCGCGGGCCACCGCTGAACGTCTGGAAGCCCCACCGCCGGCAGGCGCTCAAAGAACCCCTTGCCATCGACACGCCGGCTGCGGATAACACGCAAATTGATGCTGCCCTTAGCGACCCGGACAAGCGCTTGTCCGATCAGGGCAAACCAAACCAAGGAGCTCTCATGGCGTCCAATAGATCCCCTTCGGCAGGCTTCGTGCCGGAGATTCCCTGGCGCTCCATTGACCTTCCGGGCGCTCCGGGCCGGCGCGCTTCAACCCCACAACGCCATGGAAATTCCGAGGGCAAGCGCCTGGTTGTTGGTCGGGATATCTCGCTGAGTGGGGAGATCAAGGCCTGCGACTCACTGATCGTCGAAGGCTCGGTCGAAGCGACGCTTGAGAACAGCCGGTTCTTGGAAGTTACCGAGGGCGGCGTATTTGTCGGTGCCGTGGTTATAGATGAGGCGGTAATCGCCGGCTCCTTTGAGGGCACAATCACCGCACGAGAGCGACTGACGATCAAATCGAGCGGGCGGATTAAAGGGAACGTAAATTTCAAGCAGATTGAAATAGAACTTGGCGGCGAGATCGATGGCGATTTGCATGTCTTGAAATCGGATACAGCAGCGGATCCCGCGACCCCTTCATGAATATGCGGTTTAGCGCCTGGATTGGCGTTCTGATTTTTCTTTTGCTGCAGGGTTGCGGGGGCCCGAACCAACAGGTCGCACCTCTTGCGACCGTGCGCCCGTCCACCTTTATCCCGCCGGTCACCAGCCAAGAAACCCCAGCGACGCTCTGCCGCGTCCAGCGGTGGCGCCTCCGCGCCTATCCGAGACGGAGCGGGACCCCGAGCGGCTTTTGCACATGAACCGGCGCACGATATCCAGCCTTCTTGGTAAACCTGAATTCGTCCGCCGGGAAGCGACCGCCAGGGTCTGGCAGTACCGGATCGCCCATTGCGTCCTCGAATCTGTTCCTCTATTACGAAGCGGACGAACATCGGGTAATTCACTATGAGTTCAGACCGACCATAGCCGGCTCGGATCCAATCGATGACTGTTTTGAACAATTCCTTTTGCGCGACCCCGATACACCAAACAGCTAAGGCCACTGCGCGCGAGCGGTTGCTCTTCCGTCCGAATAGACCATACGGTCAACCCAAGGTGGTTGTCTTATCCGCAAAGCGGCAAAGGTCGGAGACCCGGCAGGACGGGCAATCCGGTTTACGGGCCTTGCAAACGTAGCGCCCATGCAGAATGAGCCATTGATGCGCATGTAATTTCCAAGTGCTCCGGGACCCGGCGCTCCAGAGCTAACTCGACCACGAGCGGCGTCTTACCGACCGCGAGGCCAGTTCGGTTTCCGACCCTAAATAAATGCGTGTCGACCGCCATGGTGGGCTGTCCAAAGGCGATGTTGAGCACGACATTGGCAGTTTTACGCCCAACACCTGGAAGGGCTTCCAGGGTTTTTCGTTCATCCGGAACCACGCTTTGGTGCTCTCGGATCAGGATTTCGGAAAGGGCGATGACGTTTTTCGCCTTTGAATTATACAAGCCGATGGTTTTGATAAATTGCTTCAGCCGGTCCAGCCCGAGTTCGACCATTTGTTCCGGGGTTTCAACCAGGGCGAATAACGGACCGGTTGCCTTGTTGACGCCGACATCGGTTGCTTGAGCTGAAAGCACGACCGCCACGAGCAGGGTGTAATGGTTGACGTAATCCAGCTCGCCGCGCGGCTCCGGATTAAAGTCCGACAAGCGGGCGAAGAATGTCTCGATATCGAGCTTTTTTCATTGGACGTGCCATGCCTCCTCATAGCCCGCCTGGAAGCCCCCGTGAACCCCGATCAGCGCGTCCGCCGCACTTTACCGCGGTGCAAAGGGGGGGTGGTCTTTGGAATATCATAGCGCCCAAAAAACAAATCAACCTCGAAACGAAAGATGGTTGCGGAATTCTATTCGAGTATTTCCTCATCCCGAACCGAAGTCTGCCGGTTAGCTCTCGCCGTCATGGCCGTGTTGATCGGCCTCAGCGTCGCCATAAGGGGGCTTCACCATCGCCGGCGGATGGTTGGTCATCGGTTTTCTGGGACTCGGCATGATCTTGGTCTATGTGGCTTTTTGGATCATTTACCGTGCGGCGTGTCAATCGGGGCGAGATTCGACAGACCGCGCAGGAGCTTGAGCTGGTTTTCCTCGATGGAACCGATGGCGGCCGCCGAGCCGTGTTATCACCTCATTGGGCCTGGCTATGGGATTGGAGGATCAGTCTTGTGGGCGGTTCACCGGTGCCAGATCAACCCGGACGCTGGAATTGGGATCCTTCTCTTAGCGCAGATGGAGAAAGCTGCCTTGGCCAAGGAGTTGGCCGGCGCTCTGCATCAATGGCGCAATAGGACCGCCCACTAAGACCTTCGTGAGACACACCCACCTGACGCGGCGCTCCCACGCCCGTATTTTCAGCTATTTACCAGGGCTTTAGCCATTCAAACCCAACACATCCGTCATATCATAAAGCCCCGCTGGCTTCCCCACCGCCCATTCCGCCGCACGAACCGCGCCTGCGGCATAGATGTGCCGCCCGGCGGCCTTGTGCGCTATTTCCACACGCTCCCCCGGCCCAGCGAAAATCACCGAATGTTCACCGACGATGTCGCCGCCGCGCAACGAGGCAAAGCCAATATCACCGCGTCTGCGCGCGCCGGTGTGGCCTTCTCGGGAAAGCACGCTGGTTTTTTCGAAATCAACCTCCCGGCCTCGCGCCGCGGCCCGACCCAAACCAAGCGCTGTTCCGGACGGGGCATCGATTTTCCGGCCATGGTGAATCTCGAACACTTCGATATCAAAATCATCGTTCAGCGCTCGGGCCATCTGCTCCACCAGGACAAATAGCAAATTGACCCCAAGGCTCATGTTCGGTGCGAAAACCACCGGAACGGCCTTTGCCGCCTCGGCTAATGCCCCCTCTCCAGAGACGTCCAGACCCGTGGTGCCGACCACCCAGGCTGTTCCGGACTGGATTGCCGCCTCAGCGTGACCGACAACCGCCTCTGGAAGGGTAAAATCGACCACCGACTCAGCTATTTTAAACATTTCCAAGGCGCTTCCGGTTGCTTTGACCCCCAATTGGCCAAACCCACAAATCTCTCCAATATCAGTGCCCTGCAAAGTACTACTCCGGCCTTACGGAGCCCCCGGCGAGGACGGTATTCTCGGTATCCAGAATTTGGCGAACGATCATCGCCCCCATCCGTCCGGCCACGCCAGCCACGCCAATTGACAGCCCGCTCATGAAAATCCTCCCCGTCTCCATTGCGCCCGGATTGCCGATGGGCGGTTGTTCTAAAAGCTATCAGCTTTAGAGCTCACGTCGAAAAGATACCTTTAATATATATTTATCGGATCAATATAACCAATAGTATAAATCTCTTTGTAATGCAGCTATCGAGTCTATCACTCGGTTTAATATTAACCGAGCCGATGACCGGCTATGCCCTCCAGGAAAAGGTGGTTGGCGCCCTCGGGCATTTTCAGCACGCAAGTTTCGGCGCGCCATGCTCGGCGCTGGGTTCCCTAGAGGCAGGAGGATTTAGTCGCCTCGTGATCGGCCCGGATCAACCGGCCTCGGAAAACGTTTGTATCCAATCTTCGATTCGGGGCGGCGCAGGGAAAATTTACCGAGTGTTTCGCCGAGGCTCCAGCAGACAAAAGTTTGCTCCGGTTTTCTGTCGGCCATGTATTTTGCTGACGAGTTGGCCTTCGACAACACAGAGCGGCTGATTGATGAACGATTGGCCAACCATCGCGCGGAACGGCACCGACTGCTGGCACTACCAATCGCCTCGATGGCTGATTCACCGTGCGCTATGCGCTTTCGATACGGAAGCCGCTATTGAATTTCTGTACGACGAAGGACCCGCCCGCATCGCCATCATTTGTCACGGACGCTAATGATTTATTTGTATTTTTTAAAATATTAGAAAAGAGCAAGGGACAACACGAGAACCTTTGCCGGCGGCAACTCTCGCAGGCATACCGATGAAATTATCGGTACCGCCTCTACTTACCGCCGAGATTTAACAAGGCCGTCAGTCCCGTAAATCTTCCCACAGGTCGCGCACCCGGTCAAAGAACCCCGTCGACTGCGGACTGGTAGAATCGTTATGGGCCTCGGCGAATTCCTCGAGTATCTGCTTTTGTTCCCGGCTCAAGTTGACCGGCGTCTCGACTGCCATCTCGACGTATAAATCACCGCGGTCAGATCGGCGGAGCACGGACATGCCTTTGCCGCGCAAACGGAACTGGGTGCCGGTTTGAGTGCCCGGATTAATAGTGACTCGCGCCCTGGAACCTTCGACCGTCGGCACTTCGATCTGGCCACCAAGAGCCGCCGTCGTCATTTGCAATGGGACTCGGCAATAGATATCCGCCCCATCGCGCTTGAAGATCGGATGCTCTTCGATCGACAGAAAAATATACAAATCCCCCGAAGGAGCGGACCGAGCGCCAGCTTCACCCTCGCCGGACAGCCGGATGCGGGTTCCTTCCTCGACTCCGGCGGGAATATTTACCGATAGGGTCTTTTCCTTCTGCAGCTGGCCATTGCCACGGCAGGCGACACAGGGGCTTTTAATCACCCGGCCATCACCATTACAGCTGGCGCAGGTGCGTTCGATCGTAAAAAATCCCTGTTGGGCACGCACCTTGCCATGACCCTGGCAGGTCTTGCAAGGCGACGGGTTGGGTCCCGGGCTTCGCGCCAGTTCCGGAGCATTCCTCGCAGCCGACCGAGCTCGGCACCTTGATTTCGGCGTCCCGACCGTTGAAAGCCTCTTCGATGGTAATGCTCATATTATAGCGCAAATCGCCGCCGCGCCGGTCACCGCCACCAGATCGGCGGCCGCCTCCGAAATTGCCAAACATTTCATCGAAAATATCCGCGAAACCGCCGCCGCCCTGCCGTCCCGCCATGCCGCCTTCAAAGGCTTCATGGCCGAAGCGGTCATAGGCCGCACGCTTCTGCGCGTCCTTCAGGACGTCATAAGCCTCGCTGACTTCCTTGAATTGATGCTCAGCGGACGGATCATCCGGATTGCGGTCGGGATGATACTTCATCGCTAGCTTGCGATAAGCGGATTTTAGGTCGCTGTCGCCCGCCCCACGCTCGACACCCAATATCTCGTAGAAATCACGCTTCGCCATCGCCTACCATCGCCCCCTTGGCCCCGCGCGCCACCTCAGTACTGCGCTGCCGGTCCAATTAGACCGGCAGCGCAGCAATTCAAGGTCGTTACGGCGCGATTTTTACCCTCGGAACCGTCCTTATCAGGCCGACTTATTGCGGTCTTTTTCGTCGACTTCTTCGAAATCCGCATCGACGACGTCGGCGCCTCCCTCGCTCTTGCCCGAGACATTGTCAGCATCCGCGCCATCGGCAGCGCCCGCGTCATCCGCAGCTCCTGCAGCTTCCGCCTCTTCCTGCTGGGCTTTGTAAAGAGCCTCGCCTAGCTTCATCGACGCCTGCTGCAGCTCTTCCGTCTTAGTCTTGATGAGCACACCATCCTCGCCCTCGGAGGCTTCCTTCACCTCGGCGATCAACGCCTCGACCTCACTGCGCTCGGTCTCCCCGATCTTTTCACCAGTGTCCAAAAGCATGCGCTCGGTGGTGTGAATAGCCTGCTCAGCCTGGTTCCGCACCTCGACCAACTCGCGACGCTGCTTATCGCCTTCAGCGTTCTTTTCAGCTTCCTGGATCATCTGTTCTATATCAGAATCGGACAGACCGCCCGAGGCCTGGATACGGATCTGCTGTTCCTTGCCGGTAGCCTTATCCTTGGCCGAAACGTTGACCAAGCCATTGGCATCGATGTCGAAGGTGACCTCCACCTGCGGCACGCCGCGCGGCGCTGGCGGAATGCCGACCAGATCGAATTGACCGAGCACCTTGTTATCCGCAGCCATCTCACGCTCGCCCTGGAACACGCGGATCGTCACCGCGGTTTGGTTATCCTCAGCGGTCGAGAACACCTGGCTTTTCTTAGTCGGGATCGTGGTATTGCGATCGATCAGGCGCGTGAACACACCACCCAGGGTCTCGATGCCGAGCGACAAGGGGGTCACGTCAAGCAACAACACGTCCTTGACGTCGCCCTTCAGTACGCCAGCCTGGATTGCGGCACCGATCGCCACCACCTCGTCCGGATTGACGCCGCGATGCGGTTCGCGCCCGAAGAAGGTCTTCACGGTTTCCATGATCTTCGGCATCCGGGTCATGCCACCGACCAGGATCACTTCGTCGATCTCGCCGGCGCTAAGCCCCGCATCCTTGAGCGCCGCCTTGCAGGGACCGACCGTCCGCTGAACTAGATCATCAACCAGCGCTTCGAGTTTTGCCCGGGTCAGCTTGATATTCAGATGTTTCGGCCCGGCCTGGTCCGCCGTGATGAACGGCAGATTGACCTCGGTCTGCATCGCCGCCGACAATTCAATCTTAGCTTTTTCCGCGCCCTCCTTGAGGCGCTGCAGCGCCAACTTGTCGCTGCGCAGATCAATGGCGTTTTCTTTTTTGAACTCATCCGCGAGATAATCGATAATCCGGTGATCAAAGTCCTCGCCGCCGAGGAAGGTATCGCCATTGGTCGATTTGACCTCGAAGACGCCGTCGCCGATCTCCAGGATCGACAGGTCGAACGTACCGCCGCCAAGGTCATAGACCGCGATGATGCCGGTATTCTTCTTATCCAGACCATAGGCAAGCGCGGCGGCCGTCGGCTCATTGATGATCCGTAGAACCTCAAGCCCGGCGATCTTGCCGGCATCCTTGGTTGCTTGGCGCTGTGCATCGTTGAAATACGCCGGGACGGTGATCACCGCCTGGTCGACCGTGTCGCCAAGGAAAGCCTCGGCGTCTTCTTTCAGCTTACGCAAGGTGAAGCTGGAGATTTGGCTGGGACTGTATTTTTCACCCAGGGCTTCGGCCCAGGCATCGCCGTTTTCGCCGGCCACGATCTTATAAGGCATCAAGTCGGCGAATTTTTTAGCGTTGGCGTCGTCTTGCCGTCGCCCGATCAGGCGCTTGATCGCGAAATAGGGTGTTTTCCGGATTGGTCACCGCCTGGCGCTTGGCTGACTGCCCCACCAGGCGCTCGCCGCCATCGACAAACGCGACCATCGACGGCGTCGTGCGCGCACCTTCCGCGTTTTCAATCACCTTGGCTTCTGCGCCGTCCATGAACGCGACGCAGGAATTCGTGGTTCCCAGATCGATCCCAATTACCTTAGCCATGTAAACCTCTTCCGGTCAGCAAACGGGTTCGGCCCTTAAAACACCGTGCCCGTTCCCGATTGTATAGGGTGTGGAACTACCGGCTATATAGGGGGGTGGTCCGGGTGCTGCAAGCGCGGTTCGCATGCAATCTTTCATTAAAGCGTGCAGTTCGGGTATCGGTGCCACGCTGCAGCCCCCACGAACAGCACTAGGCCAGGGAGTGCAGCAGCCTCGAATGATCATCTCAGCAAGCTACCGAACGGATATCCCAGCCTTCTATGGCGACTGGTTCAACCGCCGTCTCGACGCTGGTTTCTGCGCGGTGAAAAATCCCTATTCCAACCGCATTAACCAGATCTGGCTTGATCCGGCGGCGGTGGATGGTTTCGTCTTCTGGACCCGCCGGCTTGGCCCATTTGCCGGGACCCTGGACCGGCTCCGCGACCAGGGAGCCGCCTTCATGGTGCACTACACCATCACCGGCTATCCCCGGGCGCTGGAACCTGCGGTAATCGATTGGCGGCGGGCGGTCGAGGAAGTCCAGGCCATGTCCCAGCGTTACGGCCGGCGGGTGATCGTCTGGCGTTATGATCCCGTACTGCTGACCGACCAGACACCGGAATCCTTTCACATCGATCAGGTCGGGGCACTTTCACAGGCCTTGGCCGGCAGCACCGATGAAATGGTTCTGTCCTTCGCGCAGATCTACCGCAAAACGCACCGCAACACAGAACGCGCCGCCATTACTCATGGCTTCGAGTGGTCAGATCCGGATCCTGAAACCAAACAACGCTTGCTGTCCAATCTTGGAGATATCGCGGCCGGCTACGATATCCGCCCGACGCTTTGCTCCCAGCCGGTTTTTGAAACCCCGGCTTTGGTCGGCGCCCGGTGTATTGACGTCGATCGCCTATCGGATATTGCTGGAATACCCCTGGCGGCACGGACGAAAGGCAATCGACCGGGTTGTCTATGTGCCGAATCAAGGGATATCGGCGCCTATGACAGCTGCCCGCATGGCTGTGTGTACTGCTATGCCGTCACGTCCCAGGACGCCGCCAAGCGCCGCTACCGCGCCCACGATCCCGACAGCGAGATATTGATTTTCTGAATTCACACGGTGGTGTCGAGATGCCCTGGAACCTCGGCGGCAGGGGCCTTCGACACGCCAACCATGGCCGGCCGCAAAATCCGATCCTCGAT
Source organism: uncultured Alphaproteobacteria bacterium (assembly GCA_937776645.1). Classification (GTDB taxonomy): domain Bacteria; phylum Pseudomonadota; class Alphaproteobacteria; order Thalassobaculales; family Thalassobaculaceae; genus JADHLJ01. Next base: position 103,123 of record CALMRI010000017.1, read on the forward strand.
CGCGTAGCCGGACTGCAGAACCTGGACGACGACACCGGCTTCCTGGCCAGAATTTTCGACTTCAAACATCGCCTGATGAAAATTGTAGTCGAATTTCTCACCCATCGGATCAATCTTACGAACACCGTGCTTTTCGAATGCGCTCAAGAGCTCTCGCTCGGTCAATTCGACGCCGATGATGAGGTTGCGCACGGATTCATCCGCGCCTTCTAAGTTTTCTGGCCCGGCGTCCAAGGCGCGCCGCAAGTTGTCAGCGGCGGATAAGAGATCCTTGGCGAAATTGGTAATGCCGAACTTTCGAAGCTGATCACGCTCGCGATCGGCCCGCTTACGGACGTTCTCCTGTTCGGCGATCGCTCTTAGCAGCTGGTCCTTGAGTTCGGCGACCTTGGCCTCAAGCTCCGCCTCGCGGGTCAACTCTTCTGAACCGACCTCCGCCTCTTCGGTCTCGGTCTCACATAGCGCTTCCTCGACGTCTGACGGCGAATCTTCTGAATCGACGGCTTCGTGATCTTTATCAGACATCATGCCCTCTGCTCGCCTCAATGGTTTTGAATTGACCCCTCATGTAAGCGATCCGAGCGAGTTTGCAAATATCGGATCGCACTCAGGAACAAAATCAACCGGTCAGTCCAACAAATGACCCACCAATTTTGAGGTGTAGTCCACCATCGGGATAATCCGCGCATAATTCATTCGTGTCGGCCCGATCACACCCAACGCGCCAACCACTTGACGGCGCTGGTCGTGGTATGGCGCGATGATCATCGAACAGCCCGCATGCTCGAAAAGGAGATTTTCCGAGCCGATGAAAATCTGAACCCCCTCGGCGTCTCCGGTTGCGTCCAATAGCCGGACCATCGATTCCTTGCGCTCCAGAGCCTCGAACAACGCCCGAATGCGCTCCAAATCCTCGACCGCATTGACATCTTGCAGCAATTTCGACTGGCCGCGCAGAATCAGCGAGCCGCCTTGAACCCCTCCGGCCCAAAGCGCAACACCATCGGCAACAAGCCGGTTGGTCAATGAATCGAGCTCGGTCTTTTCAAGTTCGGTTTCCTCAAGAATCCGAATGCGAGCCTCTTCCATGGTCGAATTAGCCAACCGCGCATTCATGTAGTTGGTCGCCTGGACGAGCGCCGATGCCGGCAAACCGGGCGGCACATCTATCACCCGGTTTTCCACCAGCCCGGTATCGCTCACCATCACCACCAGGGCTCTGTGACTAGATAGAGATACGAATTCGATCTGACGCAGCGGGGAATCCATTTTTGGCGAAATCACTAGCCCCGCACATTCCGTCAACCCGGAGAGCACAGCCCCCGCCTCCGCCAGAACCTCGGGGAAGGTGCGACCAGCGGCCTGGCACTGACCGTCGAGGCTGGCCCGCTCTTCCTGGGTAAGATCCCCGCCAATCTCCAGCAAACCATCGACGAACATTCGCAAGCCCAGATCCGTCGGCAATCTGCCGGCCGAGGTATGCGGCGCGAATAACAGCCCCGCATCCTCCAAATCCGCCATGACATTGCGGATCGACGCCGGCGAAAGGCTGGCGCCCATTCGCCGAGACAGCGTGCGCGACCCCACAGGCTCGCCGGTTTGCACGAAGGAATCCACGATGTGCTGAAACACCGCCCGGGACCGTTCGTTCAGCGTCAGGATAGTTGAGCTTGCCATCCGGCAAATCTAGGAACCGTATGGCGCTACGTCAACGTGGCAAAGCGTTCTCTGTGGCCATCGGGCGCGCAAGGTCGGGCCTACGCTGGACGTCGAGAGAGCGAACCGATAGGGTCGCGCCGCTTTCATCCCGCACCACCCGGAGACCTCGCAACCATGGCCACTCCCTTGATTAGACCGTCCGGCCGCGCGCCGGATCAGCTCCGCACCGTTACCCTGGAGACCGGTTTCGCCAAACACGCCGAAGGATCCTGTCTGATTAAGTTCGGCGACACCCATGTGCTTTGCACGGCCAGTATCGAGGACGGTGTGCCGCGGTTCATGAAGGGCCGGGGCCAGGGCTGGGTAACCGCCGAATATGGCATGTTGCCGCGCTCTACCCACACCCGGACAGATCGCGAGGCGGCGCGGGGGAAACAGGGCGGACGCACTTTGGAGATCCAGCGGCTGATCGGACGCTCATTGCGCGCGGTAACCGATGCCAAGGGTTTGGGCGAACGCCAGATCCGGATCGACTGCGACGTGCTGCAAGCCGACGGAGGCACCAGAACAGCCTCGATCACCGGCAGCTATGTGGCTCTTTACCAAGCGATGGCGGGCCTGGTCGACCTGGGGGTGCTGAAATCAGTGCCGTTGACCGATCATGTGGCGGCAGTGTCCTGTGGCGTTTATCAGGGAACAGCCGTCTTGGACCTCGACTATCCTGAGGATTCAAATGCCCAGGCTGACGCCAATTTCGTGCTGACCGGAAGCGGCGGCATCGTCGAGATCCAGGCGACGGCGGAGGACGAGCCTTTTTCCGGCTCTGAGTTCGACTCACTGATGGCGCTGGCACGCAGTGGTATCGCCGATTTGGTGAAGCTTCAAAAATCTGCACTCGGCCTGGATTAACCCAAAGATGACCTCGCAATTGCAGGGCCAGACGTTTCAGGGTCGGCGATTCGAGGGTCAGCGGCTGGTTGTCGCCAGCCACAATTCCGGCAAGGTGCGCGAAATCATCGACTTGCTGATGCCCCTGGCCATCGAGGCTGTGTCGGCCGGGACGTTGGGACTGCTGGAACCCGAGGAGACGGCCGACAGTTTCGCCGGCAATTCCGAGCTGAAGGCGCGCGCCGCAGCCGTCGGTTTAGGGCTTCCAGCCCTGGCCGACGATTCGGGCCTAGCAGTTGACGCGCTGGGCGGCGATCCGGGGATTTATTCGGCGCGATGGGCCGGCCCTTCAAAGGATTTCCCCATGGCGATGACCAAGGTGAATGACGCAATTCTGGAGCTTGAGAAGCGAACCGGCGTCATCCAGACCAGGAAGGCCCGTTTCATCTGCGCTCTCAGTCTGGCCTGGCCCGATGATCATGTGGAGACCGTTCAGGGTGAGGTCGTCGGAAACCTGGTCTGGCCGCCACGCGGCGGCACTGGCTTCGGTTATGACCCGATCTTCGCCCCGGAGGGCCACACCTTAACCTTCGGCGAGGCTGACCCGGCATGGAAACATTCGATCAGCCATCGGGCCGATGCCTTCAAGAAACTCCTGACAACAGTTTTTGGGCCCCGGTGATGTCAACCACCGGGGACGATGCCTTCGGCCTCTATGTCCATTGGCCGTTTTGCCTATCGAAATGCCCCTATTGCGATTTCAACAGCCACGTCTCCGGATCGGTTGATCACGGCCAATGGCGCCGAGCGATGGTGCAAGAGCTGGAGACCATGGCGCCTTGGGTGTGCTCGCAAAACCTGGTCAGCATTTTTTTCGGCGGCGGCACACCATCCCTGATGGAGCCAGATACGGTTGCTGAAATTCTGAGTGCCGCGCGGCAGCTATGGTCCGTCGGGCCGGAGGTAGAGATTACTCTGGAGGCCAACCCGACATCGGTCGAGGCAGGTCGATTCAGAGGTTTTCGAGACGCTGGCGTAAACCGGGTTTCGCTCGGCGTGCAAGCTTTGGATGACGACGCCCTGAAATTTCTTGGCCGCGATCACAGCGCCAGCGAAGCGATCGCTGCCGTGGAAATCGCGCATGCCTGTTTCTCGCGGGTGTCGTTCGATTTAATCTATGCGCGACCGGGCCAGACCGTGACAGATTGGACCCGCGAGCTTCGGCAAGCTTTGGCCCTGGCCGGCGAGCATCTCTCGCTATATCAGTTGACCATTGAGCCGGGCACCGCCTTCCATGCTATCCATCAGCGCGGCGGTTTCGCTATTCCCGACAATGACGAAGGCGGTGCGCTTTACGAGGCAACCGGAGAGACCTTGGCAAGGGCGGGGTTACCGGCTTATGAGATTTCAAATCACGCTAGGCCAGGCGCTGAATGCCGCCATAATCTGGTGTATTGGCGGGCCCAGGACTATCTCGGTATCGGTCCCGGCGCGCATGGACGGCTGACCAATACGGCTGGCCAATGCCGCGCCCTACGGACGCACCGGGCACCGGCGACATGGCTGGAACGGGTCGAACGCGATGGCCATGCAATCACCGAGGAGGCCGCTATTGTCCCCGAGGAGCGCCTGACCGAGGTGCTAATGATGGGGCTGCGGCTGCGCGAAGGCGTGTCGCGGGACCGGCTGCGACGCGAAACTGGGTGGACGGTCGAAGCCCTGTTCGATCCCACGATGCTCACCGACCTGATAGGCGCCGGCTATATTGATATTACCGATACGGTTCTGCGCGCCACGCCTTCAGGCCGTCAGCGCCTGAACGCCGTTCTCGCCGCCCTTCTAGAGGCCCTTCAATGGCCCAGTGACGCAGCGGCTGAATAGTTCACCCAGCACCTAAAACTGAAGATCAGCAAAGCTGCTCGGGGCGGGGTCGATAACCTGGACCCCGCGCTCTTCGACCTCGATCACCGCCAGACCGCGTTGATTGGTACCATCGGCCAGCAAGCGGAATATGCCGTCCACGCCGGCGAAGCCGCTGACATCGGTCAATGCCGCCGGTTCATAATTAGCACCACGCTCGCCATAGGTAAGCGCAACGGCAAGCAGCATGGCGTCATAGCCGAGCGAGGCGAGCCTCGGTGGCCGCTTGGCAAACGCGCGTTCAAACTTATCCTCAAACAACCCCCAGGCCTTCGGCGACGGCGCCGCATACCAACCACCAACAATCGTTGGCTCGACGCCAAGACCTCGGGCCTCGTCCCACAGAGCTGTCCCCAGCAACCGCACCCGTGCCGGGTCGACGTCATAAAAGGCTAGCAGTGGCGCGAGACCGCGCAGCTCTGGATCACCTGCTGGAAGAAGCACCGAATCGAATGGCGGGGCCCCCAAGGTCTCAAGACCGGACAACCGCTCCAAAGCGCGTCGCGAGATTTGATCAGTTTTTTGCAAAAGCACCCTTTTTTGAGCTGATAGCGCGGATTTTCGTGAGTCATAATCGGCGAAGCGGCGAATCAGCGACGACAGTTCGGTATCGTTGGGGTCGTAATAGGTCGCTCGCGTAATACCCGCCCCGTGCTGTTCGGCAGCAATACGGGCGGTTGCCACCACCAACTCGCCAAAGCCCGATGACGGCACCAGCGCGCCTATCGCGACATGTCCCTTACCAGCCGCGTAACTGATGATCCGCCGGACCTGCTGATCGGGGAGAAAGCCGAAGACATAGACCCCGCCACCAGCAATATCTCGGTTGTTGGAAAAACTAACGGCGCTGATTCCCGCCGCCTCGACCACGGGCCGTACAGCCTGGGCCGACGCGCCAAACAACGGGCCCAGAATCAAACGAGCGCCATCGGCCACTGCCAATCGGGCCGCGTCCTCCGCCCCGACGACGGTTCCCTGAGTATCGAAAATCAGCAATTCTAGATCATCCTGAGCCGTCTCGAACAGCGCCAACTGCGCGGCATCGAGCAATGCGCGACCAATTGCCGCACCCCGGCCCGTCAATGGAACCAGCAGCGCCACCCGCCACGCGTCGATCTCCGTCACCTCGGGTTCAGGCGTCGACGGCCCCTGCGGGGCCAGCAGGTTAAGGTGGTTCGGTGTTGCCCCCGTCGGCCTCAACGGCTCAAATAGAGTAACGGATTTCCGGTCGATCGACGCGGTGATAGAGGTCTTTGGTTGTTGGGTAAGCTGTGGCTGAATCGATCCGCTTTCTTGGCCCTCGGGCGTGGTTTGGCAACCCCAGACCAGCAACGCCAGGACCACGGCAAGCCCTACCCAGCGAGGGCGGCCGCTCATCTGCCCAGCCCACTTGCAACGCTCAACACTTTCCGTTGGTCCGCGGTTCAAATACCTTCTCCCAATCCCGGTACTAAGCCCCCGTTTGACAAACCGAGGCTATTGAAGCTGACGTTACGAGTAAACCGCGCCAAAATGGCAAAACTATGAACGCGCCAAGATCTAAATTCGGACCGGCAATGGTCAAGCGATGCACCCGCGAACCGCACGGCGCTCTCCGGCACCACCGGAATAACCGAAAATACTTGGTTTTCGGCGCTTAAAACGGAGCCTAAATGATCGCCTTCTCGCCTATTTGCGAAGCCGGCTCGCCGAAACCCTCTGTCGATGGCTGCTCCGGTCAAAGGGCTATCACATCCTTGAAAAAGGATATCGCACGAAAGTTGGGGGACATCGACATTCTGGCGACCCGGCGCGATTGGCTAGTCGCCGTCCAAGCCAAGGTGAGAACCACCCATGCCGACGCCCTGCAAGCGGTAACCTGGCGGCAGCGCCGACGGATCGAGCGGGCGCTCAAATGGTATCTTCGGGCCACCCCCCGGCGCGCCAAGGCCGGCATCCGTTTTGACGTCTTCACGGTAGCGCTCTGGCGACTTACGTCCCATATTGAGAATGCTTGGCGCCACAATGGAAAAAGACTCATCGCATCCTGCCTGGGAGAACTTGAATGTTAGGTGACCGCTCCAACCTCATGGGCCGCGTCGCGACCTTCGGCGTGATTGGCCTGGCGATGCTCGGCCTCGCAGCCTGCAGTCCGGCCGGGATCGCCGTAGGCGCCGGAGCATCACTGTTAACTGCGAGCCAAACCGATAAAGGCATCCGTTCCGCCACCACGGACCTGCGTATCCGCACTGAAATCAATCACTATCTTTTCCAGAAGGATATCGATCTATTCGGCGCAGTCGGGTTAGCGGTGGAACGTGGTCGGGTCCTGCTCACCGGCGCGGTCCAGAATCCTGAAAATCGGATCGAGGCGACGCGGTTAGCGTGGCAGGCCAACGGCGTGCGCGAAGTGATCAACGAAATCCAGGTCCGCGATACCGCCAGCCTCATCGACCGCGCCCGCGACATCGTGATCAACAAGCGCTTGCAGGGCGCGCTGCTGTTGGATAAGGACGTGAAATCGATCAATTACAGCACCGACACGGTCAATGGGATCGTCTACCTCTTCGGCCTCGCCCGAGGCCAGAGCGAGCTCGACCGGGTCATCAACCACGCCCGCAACATCGAATACGTCGCCAAAGTGGTGAGTTATGTGAGTCTCTTGAAGCCTTGAAGAGCGGGGAGCTTTGATGGATTGCGATACCCTAATAACCAAAAGTCCGACCCCGCAAGACACTTTGCAGGCAGCAGCTAGCTTGGTGGACCAACCGCTGGACCTCGCCGAGGTCGCGCTGGCCTTCGCCGCGATGGATCGGCCCTCCGTGCCTCTGGAGCACTATCGGGCCGCCCTTGCTGCTATGGTGAATGCGGTGGCCAAACGCCTCACGGATCTTCCGGAGGGGAGCAGTGCCGGTGACCGGGCCGCCTGTCTTGGCCAGGCCCTGTCCGAAGACCTTGCCTTCAAGGGCGACGCTGCCACCTATGACGACCTGCAGAACGCCGACCTAACGCGGGTTATCGATCGCCACAAAGGACTGCCGGTGGCCTTAGGCATCCTCTACATTCATGCGGCCCGCGGCCAGGGCTGGGCGGCGGAAGGCCTAAGTTTTCCCAATCATTTTCTGATCCGGGTCCAGATTGGCGGCGACCCGGTGATCCTCGATCCCTTCAATAAAGGCCGTTCGATGGACGCGCCGGCCCTACGCGGCCTGATCCACGATATGTTCCAAGGCAAAGGCGCATTGACCCCCGCCGCGACCGAATCGGTGCCGGACAGGCATGTCTTGATGCGCCTGCAGAACAATATCAAGTTGCGACTGCACCAGAGCGAGCGCTTCCCCGAGGCTTTGGAGACCCTGGAGCGAATGCGCATGCTGGCGCCGGACCTACCGCATTTGCAGCGCGAGGCCGGCATGGTCAATGCCCGGATCGGCAACCGCCGCACCGCTATCACGCTGTTGCGCGGTTACCTGGACGATGGCGCTGGTGACCCGGCTGACCGTCACCGGACCGCCCAGCTGCTGCAGGAAATGGAAAAGCAATTGAACTGAGAGCCGCGACCGCTGCAACACCTGCCATCGAAAGATTGCAACCAAAGCCCGCCCCGCGCATGATCCCGGCGATTCTGGTAAACTAAGGCGATATCCCTCGCCACTTCGCTTTAACCTCCCCAATTAGCCAAACTGGCCGACCGCCTTATGGAGCAGCATGAAATGGGCCTGACTGTCGCCATTCAAATGGACCCGATCGAACTCATCGACATCGACGGCGATAGCAGTTTCGCCCTGGCATTGGAGGCGCAAAAGCGCGGCCACGCGCTATTGCACTATCTACCGCGTCATTTGTCGTTCAAAGACCGCCGGGTCACCGCCAAGGCGAGGCCAATGACAGTGCGCCGGGTTAAGGGAGATCATTTCACTCTGGGAGAGAGCGCGGTCTGCGATCTCGCGAGCGATGTGGATGTGGTGTTGATGCGCCAGGACCCCCCTTTCGACATGTCCTATATCACCGCGACGCATGTGCTTGAGCATGTCCACCCGCAGACCCTGGTGGTCAATGACCCTGCCCATGTCCGCAACGCGCCAGAAAAGCTTTTCGTCACCCATTTCGACGGGTTGATGCCGCCAACCTTGATCACCAATGACGGGGCCGAGGTTCACGCCTTCCGCGATGAATACAAGGACATTATCGTCAAGCCGCTGTACGGCAATGGCGGCGCCGGAGTATTCCACATCAAGCCTGGCGACGAGAATTTGAGTTCGCTACTTGAAATGTTCACCAATTTCTATCGCGAACCGATCATTGCCCAGCGCTATCTTCCAGAAGTGCGCCAGGGCGACAAGCGGGTGATCCTAGTGGACGGCAGGGCGGTCGGCGCGATCAACCGGGTCCCGGCCGACGGCGAAGCACGCTCCAACATGCATGTCGGAGGCACCCCGCTGAAATGCGAGATGACAAAGCGCGATCTTGAGATTTGCGAAGCGATCGGGCCAGCGCTCAAGGAACGCGGGCTAATTTTCGTTGGCATTGACGTGATCGGTGACTATCTAACCGAAATCAACGTCACTTCGCCTACCGGTATTCAGGAGCTTGGTCGCTTCGACAATATCAATGTCGAAGCCATGATCTGGGACGCTATCGAAGCCCGGCTCTAAGCAGGCTCAGCCTGGACATCCAAGTCGTTTCGATATCGATTCAACTGTCGCAAGAACCGCTCCGAACGCCGCGTTATCAAGCGACGGAAAAAATCGGAGTCCCGTGCGGCGCCGGCGGGGTTGGAGCCATCGGCTTCATCATGGATCAAAATTGGGCGCGAAACGCTGATTTTTGCGCGGGGCTGCTGAAGTTGGAGCTCCCTTTCCTCAAGAGGTCGAACATCCGGCATAATGAAATCCTTTACGGGATCCTTACAAAAATCCAGCCAATGATCGCGGTCAAATTTTCCCTCTCGCAACAGTTCCCTGAACTGCACAAGACGAGGAACGCCGCAATCAGCGAGTTTTCGGTGTCCGTCGTGTGTGCGCAATACATCGCGTTCGAGAGCAATCTGAAAGCGCCGGCTGCGGAAGACTATCTGTATGAAATGCCGGGTGCCGGTAATCGAGGTGGTTTTCGACCTCGGGGTCCAAACAACAGATCATTCGCTACGCCGCCGGGCGGTCAAGCATGCGTCCCAAACGCCTGCCGCCAAGCACATGGATGTGCAGATGGGGCACCTCCTGCACACCATCCTGACCATTGTTGGAGATGATTCGGTAGCCGGCCTCAGCAACCTCCGTGATCCTTAAGACCTCGCCTATAGCCCGCATAAAAGCGACTTGTTCTTCAGTGCTCGCCTCATTGCTGAACACCGTCATGTTTTCGTAGGGGCCCTTGGGGATCACCAATACATGGACCGGAGCCTGCGGGTTGATATCTTGAAAGGCCAGCACATGTTGGTCTTCGAATACCGTCCGGTTGGGGATCTCGCCCCGCAAAATCTTGGCGAAGATGTTATCTGGATCATAGGCCATGGCTCAATCCTTCCCGCTGGTGGCCTTGACCGACCGACCGGCCTTTTCATCCAGCCCGGAGGTGCCGGCCCGGCGCGACAATTCGCTCCAAACGTCCTTCGGATCGATACCGCCATCCGCCCACAGCACTAGCAGATGATACAGCAAGTCCGCGCTTTCAGCGGTCAACGTCTGTTTCGAGCCGGCAACGGCCTCGATCACCGTCTCGACAGCTTCCTCGCCGACCTTGCGAGCAATCGTCGGGGTTCCGCGTTCAAACAATCGCGCGGTGTAGGATTGCTCCGGGTCCCCGCCCCTGCGGTCGGCGATCACCTGGAAAAGCGCATCAATGGGATGGGTCATGGGTGCGGCCTCACGGGAATCCCAGATTCGGCCATGCAGGCCTTAGCCTCGGCGATGCGAAAATGGCCAAAATGGAACACCGAGGCCGCCAGCACCGCCGATGCGCCGCCCTCCAGCACGCCCTCGACGAAATGGTCCGGCGTGCCGACGCCGCCGGAAGCAACCACGGGCACGGATACCGCATCCGAGATTGCCCGCGTCAACGGCAGGTCAAAGCCGGCCTTAGTGCCGTCGCGGTCCATCGAGGTAAGCAAGATTTCGCCGGCCCCGTATTCAACCATCCGCTGCGCCCAGGCAATCGCATCAATGCCGGTCTCGTGCCGACCGCCGTGGGTGAAGACTTCGAATTGGCCCGGCCCGGTCTTTTTGGCGTCTATCGCAACGACGATGCATTGCGCACCGAACTTCTCCGCCGCCTCACGCACGAAGTCGGGGCGGTGCACGGCGGCGGTATTGATCGAAACCTTGTCGGCACCGGCCAGCAGCAACTTGCGAATATCCTCGGCCGCGCGGACCCCGCCCCCGACCGTCAGCGGCATAAAGCATTGCTCCGCCGTCCGGGCCACCACATCGAACAGGGTGTCGCGATTGTCACTGCTGGCGGTGATATCGAGAAAGGTAAGCTCGTCAGCCCCCTCGGCATCATAGACCCGGGCCTGCTCCACCGGATCACCGGCATCGACGAGGTCCAGGAAGTTCACACCCTTGACGACGCGACCGTCCTTGACGTCCAGGCAGGGAATAACCCGCACGGTCAGCATCCCAACGCCTCGGCGCGGCGGTCTGCCTGTATTTTTGCTCCCGTCTGTGCCCGCTCATCCGCAAGGATCCGCAGGCCCTCAGCAAGATCCAGACGGCCGTCATAGAGCGAGCGCCCACAGATCACCCCAGCGATACCCGACGCGGCGCGGTCGCGAAGCGCTAGCAAATCCGCCGAGGAAGACACGCCCCCCGAGGCAATGACCGGCGTCGTGATGGCCTCGGCTAAGGCCGCCGTCGCCTCTACATTTACACCGCCCAGCGCACCATCGCGGTCGATGTCTGTAAAGATGATCCCGGCGACGCCACAATCCTCGAAACGGCGCGCCAGATCCAGCGCCCCCACCGTCGAGGTTTCGGCCCAGCCCTCGGCTGCGACCATCCCGCTCCGGGCATCGATACCCACGGCGATCTGACCGGGAAACGCCCGACAAGCGATCCTCACCAGCTCCGGATCACGTAGCGCCGCGGTGCCCAGAATGACCCGCGCCGCGCCGCGCCCAAGCCAAGCCTCGATACTCGCCATATCGCGAATTCCGCCGCCAAGCTGTATCGGCACCCCGGCGGAAAGGATCGCCTTAACCGCGTTGCCATTCACCGAACGCCCGGCAAAGGCCCCGTCCAAATCCACCACATGGATCCAGGCACATCCAGCATCACGAAACGCAACCGCCTGAACCCCCGGGTCAGCGTTATAGACCGTGGCGCTGTCCATTTCCCCCTTCAGCAAGCGCACACAGGCCCCGGCCTTCAGATCGATCGCCGGAAATAGAATCACAAGGGCGCTCCCGGCTGGATTGGTGTCTGATCAAGAGTTTTATAATAGAAATAGCCAGCAACATCCTGACCGCCAACCCGAGCGTAGAGAGGGTGCGAGCCAAACCGAACATAGCCGAGGCTCTCATAAACCCTTATCGCGGCGATCTGTGTCTCGCGTACATCGAGATTGAGAACCTGAAAACCTGAGTCGCGGGCATGCTCCTCGGCGGCTTCGATCAATTTCGCCGACAATCCGTGCCCGCGTGCCCAAGGCGCCACGAAATTCGTGGTCAGATTGCAGGCAAAGCTTTGCGCCTCATTGTTTCGGGCCGGGATCAAAATTTGACAGGAGCCGGCGATAACCCCATCCAGCCTGCCGACCAAGAGATGCCGGTCCGCAATCAGGATGACGCCGCGCCAATAGGCCTCCAGTACGTCATGCTCCGGAGGCTCAACCCAGCCAAAGCCACCGCCATCTCGGATCGCCGCCTCAGCAGCGTCACACAAATCATTCAAATCGGCCGCGTTGAGGCTGTGCATAAGCTCAACACGAATTTCCGTCGGCGCAAAGGTTCTATTTTCGGAACTCATGCTGCATCCCCTATGGTCGCCAAGCGAGAAAGTTGCTGATCAGGCGCAATCCCGCCGCCTGGCTTTTCTCGGGGTGGAATTGGGTGCCAAAGATATTGTCCCGAGCGACCGCGGCAGTTACCGACTCGCCATAATCCGTGGTCGCCACGATGTGATCGGGAGCATCGGGGCGCATATGGAAGCTATGAACAAAATAGACGTGGCAACCATCATCGAGGCCTTCTAGCACAGGATGGCGGTGAGAACTCATCACAAGCTGGTTCCAACCCATATGCGGCACCTTAAGGCGCTTTCCATTTTCCCCGGGCCAAGGGGAAATTTCGACCACGCCGCCAGGCAGCCAGCTGAGTCCATCCGTAACGCCGTGCTCATGACCGCTTCGGGCCATGAGTTGCATGCCCACACAGATCCCCAAAAACGGCTTTCCGCGCCGAATTACCTGCTCTTGCAACGCCTCGCGCAAGCCAGAGACCGCTTCAAGGCCGCTCATGCAATCAGCAAAAGCGCCAACGCCCGGCAGCACGATCCGATCGGCCGACGCCAGGTCGTCAGGATCGGCAGTCACCCGCACCTCGGGCGTATGCTCAGCCCGAACTGCGGCCCAGGCAAAAGCCTTTGCAGCGGATCGAAGATTGCCGGAACCATAGTCGATGATTGCGACGCTCATGATCTGATCAATCCCCGAATCTAATGTCGACTAAAATGCTTAATCGAATGTTTTTTTACGCGCCGGAAATGGCGCCGCCCAGCGAACCCTTGGTCGACGGCACGCTATCGGCCGCGCGGGTATCAATGGTGATCGCCTGGCGCAGCGCACGAGCCAAGGCCTTGTAACAGGACTCAACGATATGATGCGTGTTCTCGCCGTATATATTTCGGACATGCAGGGTAATGCCAGCCGATTGGGCGAAGGCTTGGAACCATTCCTTGAAAAGCTCGCTGTCCATGTCGCCCAACTTGGCCTGGGGCATCTTTACCGCCCAAACGAGATAGGGTCGGCCCGAGATATCGAGCGCTACCTCGCTCAGCGTTTCGTCCATCGGTATTCGCGCCGCGCCATACCGGGTGATGCCGGTGCGTGCGCCAAGCGCCTGGCGCACGGCTTCGCCGACCACATAACCAGAATCCTCCGTTGTGTGGTGAAAATCAATATGCAGATCTCCCTCCGCCTCAAGCGAAAGGTCGATCAGGGAGTGCCGGGAAAGCTGTTCAAGCATATGGTCGAGAAAACCAATCCCGGTCGATACATCATAAGTTCCGCTACCGTCGAGGTTGACGGCGGCGCGAATCCGCGTCTCTTTGGTAACGCGTTCGATGGTCGCGGTGCGCTGGTCGGTCATAATCGGTCATCCCGTCGCTTCGGCGCGCTATGTATCAGGAACGACGGTGGCTGGCCAGTCCGCCGGCGAGTTTAACCGGGATGCTGGCCCTCTGGAGAGCCCCGGCGACAGGCGTTTGGCGAGGAAGACAAATGAGAATGGACGATCAATGAGCGAGAGTGGAACCACTTGGCACGGCACGACGATCCTCTCGGTCCGCAAGAATGGCAAAGTGGTGATTGCCGGCGACGGCCAGGTCACCCTCGGCAACACCGTGATCAAAAGTCAGGCACGCAAGGTGCGGCGGCTGTCCGGTGGATCGGTTATCGCCGGTTTCGCCGGTGCGACGGCCGATGCCTTTACTCTGTTCGAACGCCTGGAAGCTAAGCTGGAGCAGCATCCGGCGCAGCTCACCCGGGCTTGCGTCGAGCTGGCCAAGGATTGGCGAACTGATCGATATCTCCGGCGCCTTGAAGCGATGATGGCGGTTGCCGATGAAGGCACGTCGTTGATTTTGTCGGGCAACGGCGATGTGCTAGAGCCTGAGGATGGGTTGATCGGGATCGGGTCCGGTGGTTCATTTGCGCTATCGGCGGCGCGCGCGCTGATCGACCGCAACGACATGGACAGCGAATCCATTGCCCGCCGCGCCATGGAAATCGCCGCCGGCATTTGCATCTACACCAACGAGAACGTAACCGTCGAGTCGCTTTAAGCGGCCACCACCGGGATTTCCACATGACCACCTTCAGCCCCCGCGAGATCGTCTCCGAACTCGATCGTTTCATTGTCGGGCAAACCGCCGCCAAGCGCGCCGTTGCCATCGCCCTGCGCAATCGTTGGCGCCGTCAGCAGCTTCCGGACGAAATCCGTGAGGAAGTGCAGCCAAAGAATATCCTGATGATCGGCCCGACCGGGGTCGGCAAGACCGAGATCGCGCGCCGTCTGGCCAAGCTGGCCGACGCGCCGTTTCTCAAGGTCGAGGCCACAAAATTCACCGAGGTTGGCTATGTCGGCCGGGATGTAGAACAAATTATCCGCGATTTGGTTGAAACCGCGATCGCCATGGTCCGGGTGAAGATGCGTAAGGATGTCCACGCCAAGGCCGAACTTGCTGCTGAAAACCGGGTGATCACTGCGCTCGCCGGGGAGAATGCTCGCGAGGAAACCCGGCAGAAATTCCGCAAGATGCTGCGCGAGGGTGAGCTGGCCGGCAAAGAGATCGAAATCGAGACCATTGATGGAGGTGGTGGCGGCATGCCGACCTTCGAGATCCCCGGCATGCCGGGCGCCCAAATGGGCATGATGAATCTCAATGACATGTTCGGCAAAGCCTTTAGCGGCAAGACCAAACGCCGCACCATGTCGGTCGCTGAATCCCACGAGGTATTGTTGGCCGAGGAAGCTGACAAGCTTTTGGATGAAGAGCGCGTGGTCCGTCAGGCGATCGACGCCGTCGAACAAAATGGTATCGTGTTCCTCGATGAGATCGACAAGATCTGCGCTCGGTCCGAACGCCAGGGGGGCGACGTCTCGCGCGAGGGCGTTCAGCGGGATTTACTGCCGCTCATTGAAGGAACTACCGTCGCTACCAAACATGGAACAGTGCGAACGGATTTTATTCTGTTCATTGCCTCTGGCGCCTTTCACCAGGCTAAGCCCTCGGATCTGCTGCCAGAACTGCAGGGTCGGCTACCGAACCGGGTTGAGCTTTTGGCCCTGACCCGCAACGACTTCAGACGCATTCTAACGGAGCCTGAAAACAGCCTGATCACCCAATACACCGCCTTGCTCGCGACCGAGCAGGTGACCCTAGATTTCAAGCCCGACGCCATCGATGCTTTGGCCGATCTAACGGTTGAGGTGAACCGGAGCGTCGAGAACATTGGCGCGCGGCGCCTGCACACTGTTTTGGAAAAACTGCTGGACGAAATAAGCTTCAGCGCTTCCGATGGTCCGGACCAGACCGTGGAAATTGACGCCGAATATGTGAAAATCCACGTGGGTGACCTAGCCAAGGACACCGATCTCAGCAAGTTTATCCTCTGAAGTTAAAAGCCACCCGCCTACGAAATCAATACCTTGGCCCGGGATGGTCCGCCGGGTCGCTTAATTCGGCGAGCAGGGTATCGAGACGCGAATCATCAAGATCGCCGATCTTCTCGGCCAGACGATTGGCCAATTCCGTCGCTTTCGGGCTGAGGCCGGCGGTGTCGACCACGGCCCTGGGGTGAGACAACTCGGCGACCCGGCGCAGTGCTTCAGCATCGTCCCAAATCAAGCTGAAATAAGCGCAAATTTGATGAAGCAGCCCTACCGTCGGGCGACCTTTGCGGCCATGTTCCAGCGCCGATAAATAGGCCGGAGAGACCTGCAGCGCCGCGGCCATCTTGGTCATGGTGACGCTCTTCTCGGCCCTCAAATCGCGTAGCCGGGCTCCGAACGGCGTCATGGTCCGCGTCGCCGCTTCAACAGTACGTAAAGCGCCCCGGATCCGCCATGCTCTGGTTGGGCCGGTGAATAGGCAAGGACACAACCCACCAGGGGCGGCTCTTCCAGCCAGCGCGGCACCCTTTGGCGCAAAATCCCGGATTCAGCGCTCCAAGCATTGGTTTCGTCGCGGGCCGGGCGACGCCCCTTGCCGGTGATTACCAGCAAACAGCGGCGGTCTTGGCGATAGCCAGAGATAACGAAGCCGGTCAGGGCTGAGCGGGCCTGCTCCTGAGTCATCCCATGCAGATCGATCCGACCATCGATCTCGGTCTTTCCGCGCTTCAGCCGGAGCGCCGAGCGACGATCAAGGCCCGGCGCCCGTCCTGGCCCATGATCGGCCAGGACGGCTGGTCTCGCCGCCTCTTTAACCGTCGGCTTAAGGGGAGATTCAGTCTTTGTTCTTGTAATTGTTTTTACCAGTTTTTCCACTTTTGGCAGCGTGGTCGGTCCTGCCGATGGCTGCGACGCTGTCTCCGGTCTAAGCGGCGTCACATCGACAAGAACCCGATGAAACAGCTCAAGATCCTGGGTGCTTGGCCATCCCGTCCGCTGTCGGCCAGCCATCAACTCAACACTCGACTATCACGATGTGAAGACGCAGCGGGCCATGCACACCGATTTGGATTTTTTGTTCAATATCCCCGGTTCGTGACGGTCCGGTGATGAAATTGGCCGCACGCGGCTGCCTCCCGGCGAGCAAGGTGTTGACCCTCAGTCGATCCCAAGCATCCTCATAGGCGCCGACGATTTGATCCCGGCGCAGCACGACGATATGGGTCGGCGGCACGAAATTGAGGGTGGTCGGTGTTTCGGGCCCGGAGGTCAGCAGCAGGGTTCCGGTTTCCGCAACCCCGGCAACCGCCGGCGTCAGCCCAACCTCGTCCGGCTCCTCGGCAAGGCCGGAACGGGCCGCGATGGTCGGGGCCAGAGACCAATCCATATCCGCCAAACCGGGCGCTTGGACCAAACGGGCCGGCAGATTCTCTTGGGTAAGATAACGCGCAACCGCTTGTGGTACCGCCGCCATGTCGGCAACCGCTTCCACAGTTGCGCTTACGCCCCTGGCTTTGGATATGAACAGCTCGACAAGCCCCTCGGCATCCAAATTCACCCGCGCTGGGATGATGTGGCGGGAATGTCCCTGCAGCCGCTGTCTGATCGGCGCCAAGCCGGTCTCGTCCAGCGGGCCACGCCCTAGGGCTTTACGTATTCCAGAGAGAATTTGCTCTCTGGCGGCGCTCATTGCCCAGGCCCCCGGCCGCGTTCCCGGCGGTATCGCTCCATGAAAGTCTCACCCTCCGGCGCTGGAAGATCGCGCATTTCCGTCCAACCCCCAGCCAAAGGCACGCGGCTGAGGCTTCCCCGGCGACCGGCAAACCAACGAAGCCCTCGCGCCACGATTTTCATAACCCTGCGATAAAGCCCTGGGTGGGTGGCCAGGTATGACCACATACCCAGCGCAATCCTGCTGATTTTCGATCCATGACCAGACGCGTAGGCCTGGTTTCGATAATGTCGCATCATCTTGGTCAGCGGAATTTTCATCGGACAAACCTGTTCACATTGCCCGCAGAAGGTCGAAGCATGGGGCAGGTGTCCACTATTCTCGATACCGATCAGCGATGGCGTCAGAACCGCCCCCATGGGCCCCGGATAAACCCAGCCATAGGCGTGGCCGCCGACCGCGCTATAAACCGGGCAATGATTCATGCAGGCGGCACAGCGAATGCACCTGAGCATGTCTTGGTTTTCGGTCCCCAGCATCGCAGTCCGGCCGTTATCCACCAGAACCACATGATAAGACTCGGGACCGTCGAGATCAGCGGGGCGCCTCGGCCCGTTCGATACGGTGGTGTAAACGGAGAATTCCTGCCCCGTCGAGGACCGGGCGAGCAGCCGGAGGACCGCCATCGCATCCTCCATGGTCGGCACCAGCTTTTCCAGGCTGGCGACGACGATATGCACTTTCGCCAGGGTCTGGGTCAGGTCGCCATTGCCTTCATTGGTGACGATGATGCTGGAGCCATTTTCAGCCACCAGGAAATTCGCCCCGGTAATGCCAACTTCGGCGGCGAAAAATTTTTGCCGCAGACGATCCCGCGCCTCATCGGTGATCTCCCTAGCCTCAGAAAGGTCCCGGTTGGGATCCAAGCCATTATGGGCGGCCCGGAAAGTCTCGCCGATCTGCTCCTTAGTGACGTGCACTGCCGGAACGATGATGTGGCTTGGCGGCTCATCGCGCAGTTGGATAATGTACTCGCCTAAATCCGTCTCGACACGCTCAATCCCCCGGGTATCGAGATAGGCGTTCAGGCCGATCTCCTCGGCCACCATCGATTTACCCTTGGTGACGATACGGGCGCCGGCGTCGCGGCAGATTGTCATGACGGTCTCGCAGGCCTCCTCGGCCGTGCGCGCCCAATGCACCTGGCCGCCGCTGCGCACCACATTGGCCTCATAGATCTCCAAATAGGCGTCAAGATGGTTCAGTGTGTGGTCTTTGATATCCCGCGCAACGTCGCGCAAAGCCTCGAATTCCGGTAAATCTGCCACCACCTCGGCGCGTTTTACCGGAAATCCCTTTTTCAAATTCCTCAAAGCTCCCTGCAAGACCGGGTCGGCTAGGGCCGTCCTGGCATTGCTCGGAAATTTCGCTGAGGTCGGGTGATGCTTCATCGGTTCGAGCGCCCGATCGCCGGGGTCCCGCCGGTTCCCACAAGAACCTCGGCGATGTGGCGAAATTCAACCTTCGAGCCCGACCGGCTTGCTTTGCCAGCCATATTTATCAGGCATCCCAAATCCCCCGCCAACACCGTCCCGGCGCCAGCGGCCTCGATATCGCGGAGTTTGTTGCTGACCATAGCATCTGAGATCTGCGGATATTTCACGCAGAAAGTTCCGCCAAATCCACAGCAAACTTCCGGCTCCTTCAATTCCTTGAGCACGAGCCCCTCGACGCCGGCCAGCAGGCAGCGGGGTTGGCTCTTGATACCAAGCTCGCGGAGGCCCGAGCAGGCATCATGATAGGCAACCTCCCCCTCGAATCGAGCCGAAAGCGTCGTTACGCCGAGTATGTCCACCAGAAATGAGACCAGCTCATGCGTTCGCGCGCCAAGATGCCTTGCTCTGTGCTGTTTTTCCGGGTCATCAGCGAATAATTCCGCCAGGTGTTGGCTGATCATTCCAGCGCAGGAGCCAGACGGCACTACCACATAGTCATACCCTTCGAAAGCATCGAGCAGGCCATGTGCAACCGCTTGAGCGGCCTGTGGATCGCCGGAATTATAAGCGGGCTGGCCACAGCAGGTTTGGCCGACCGGAACCTCGACGACGCAACCGGCCCGCTCCAAAAGGTCGAGCGCCGCGAACCCGACGCTGGGACGAAACAGGTCCACCAGACAGGTCACGAACAATCCAACCTTGATCGGTGGCCGCTCCGCTACTCGTAGTTGGATTTCTGGCATCAAACGGCTCCGGTAAGCGGGTTGGTCGGCAGGATGGGCAAATCGCCGGCGCGTTGCAAGGGCGTGCGCCAGCACCTACATCGTCACCTCCGATGCGCCACCTTGAGGGCCTTGGGGAGAAACAGATACAACCGGCCGGCCGCCTTCATCGGCCCGGCCAGAGCGCCTGCCGCATCACCATGGCCCCAAAACACATCGCCGCGCACCGCGCCCTTTATCGCGCCGCCGGTATCCTGAGCCACCATCATCCGGCGCAGCGGCCGGCCGGTCTCGTCGGGATAGTCGATAGACACCCAAATCGGCGCGCCAAGCGGCAGAATACTCGGATCAACCGCCAAGGAGCGCCCTGGCGTCAGCGGCACGCCCTGCGCGCCGATCGGACCAGCGCCGTTGATCCAGCGAAAGAAAATATAGGAGGGGTTGCGGTTCATCATGGCGGTCATTCGCTTGGGGTTAGCTTTTAGCCAAGCCCGTATCGATTGCAGCGACATCGCCTCTGAGGTGATTTGGCCAGCCTCGATCAAATACCGCCCTATCGCATGGTAAGTATGGCCATTATGGCCGTCATAGCCCGCTCTGACCACCGCACCGTTCGGCAGAACAACCCGACCGGAACCTTGAATATGAAGAAAGAACGCGTCGACCGGATCGTCGACCCATACCAGGGGCCGCGCCGTTGCCTTGATGGCCCCAGCTTCGATGTCGGCGCGAGAATAATACGGCTTCAGCCGGCCATCGATGATTCGCCCAGCAATGCGCTCGCCACGCAATTTGTCGCGCCAATCGCCAAGCGTCACGAGAACCAGATCGTCCGGTCGTTGGTACAAGGGTATATTGAATTTATCGCTCTGGTTCAGCGAGCCGCGGAGGTTGGGCTCGAAATATCCGGTAAACAATCCATCCTCAGATGGGTTGGTCGCCGATCGGCTCGCAGAAACCTCGTAAGGCTGGAACCAGGTTTCGAAATAACGCCTAGCTTCGTCATGACCTGCCATGCTCGACGGAACCGACCGACAAGCCAAGGTCCAATCGCCCACACGGCCACCCACGGATTTGTCTGTCATCCATTGGGCCGGCGACCTTCGCAGAAGCTTGCTGCAGGATCGACTTAGCGCAGCAAGCGCCTCACCTTGGCGACCCGCCACCCACTGCGGCAGCTCCGAGAAGGCAAGCGGCTTGAAGCGAGCAGCTGTTGAGGCGCCGGTGGTCTCCGGCGGCGTAACCGCCGCACGGTCTTGCGCGCAGCCTGCCACAACCAGAAAAAGCAACAACGCCGAGAGGCGAAGAGGGCTGTTCATGATCCGCTTCGCCATCGGTGCGACGGCCGCGCCGTCTTTAGATTTGTTTTTCAGGGTCCTGGGTTCCGACAAGCTGCCAGTTCGGATCACTTGCCCCCAATTCACGAGAGAAGATCCAAATGTCGGTCAATGTCTCGATCTTATCGGGGTCGCCCTCGACCACTTCGCCCTTTGCGTCGCGGGCCACCTTGACCTGGCCGGTGGTGAACTCGACGACAATGGACGCCACCGGGCCATTAAAGGTTATGTCATTAATCGTTGCCGAATTCATTGACGCGATGGTGGTCTCAAGCGTCTCCCCGGCCTGCTCACGCTGATCGATTGCCGCCTCAAAGCTCTCCAGGAGCGAGGCCCCCAATAGGTTACGCAGCTCTTTGCGGTCGCCGCGCGCAAAGGCCGCAACAATCCATTCAAAAGCCCCTTTCGCGCCACGCAAAAACTCGCGGTCATCAAAGCCCGGGTCAATCGTCTTGAGTCTGGTGTGGCCGCTCAATTGCGAGGCGAAATTCGCCGTCTCCTCGATCGGAGAATCAGCATCAATGTGTTCCGGCAACGCGACCACATTGTCGTTTTCCGCCGCATCATCGGGTTGGCGCTTGAACGGATTGGCGCGGCGATCCTGCTCGTGGCCGGTTCGACGCCCTAACGCACGGCGGAGCTGGAAAACCAGATACCCGGCCAGCATCGCGAAAATAATAATGTCGAAGAATGCGAAACCGTCGCCCATTTCGCGTTTCCGGCCGGAGGTTATACTGGACCGCCGCCCGACCTTTCTCTACCTGTCTTTCACAAGACCCAGGAATCGTCAGCGTGCGCCTGTTCAGCAAGCATCACGTCGTTCCTTCTAAGATACGATCGATCGCGTTCGTTGAACGAGAACTGTACACCACACTACTTAAGCTGTCACTGCGCAAAGAGCAACCATGACCGCCCTTATCCTGCTCTGTCTATTTGTCGGATTACCCGTCGCCGAGATACTGACTTTTATCGAGGTCGGCGGGCGCTTTGGCGGGCTGCCAACGGTCGGCGCAACCATCGCCACCGCGGCGGTCGGTGCAATCTTTTTTCGTATTCAAGGCCTTACCACGCTAACCCGCGCCCGAGAGAGCATCCGGCATGGGCGGATGCCGCTAGCCGAAGTGCTTGGGGGCCTCGGTTTGTTATTGGCGGCGGTTTGTTTGTTCCTTCCCGGTTTCGTAACCGATGTGATTGGGTTTCTTCTTTTCATTCCCCCGATCCGGGTCTTAGTGATGGCGTTGTTGCTGCGCTCGGTGCTTGCCAAGGCGCACACCCACATGTCTTCCGGTAGCCAAGGAAATGTCCACGGTCCATCGACCGGGAGCACTATAGATGGGGACTTTCAAGTTGTGAGCGAGCCGAATGGCGCGTGTGGTGCGGATATCGACCGACCGAGTTTGCCGGATCACCGCTCCGATGAGGCCGCCCGGCCGGAGGATCGGACCAAGCCATGATATTCATTCGCCACGGCCAATCAGAATTCAATGTCATTTACGGACAGACCCGCCAGGACCCGGGCATCGAGGATCCGGCGATTACCGAGCTCGGCGCGGCTCAGGCCAAGCAAGCAGCCGGCTTTCTTGAGGGCATGAACGTCCGCCGCCTGATCAGCAGTCCCTACAGACGCGCCTTGCAAACCGCGTCAATCATTGCCGAGAGGCTGGGGCTGTCGATAGCGGTCAACCCAACGGTTCGCGAGCACTATGCGTTTTCCTGTGATATCGGCACGCCGCGCGACGTCCTAATGCGGGAGTGGCCCGGAATTGATTTTTCGCATCTCGAGGAGCGCTGGTGGCCCAACGAGGATGAGACCGACGATCTCGTTGCGGCGCGCGGCCGCAACTTCATCAAAACCTCGGCGACCCTGCCGGATCGGGACCAGGTTGCCGTTGTCACACATTGGGGGTTTATCCGCGGCGTAACGGGCCTGAAAGTGACCAACGGGACCGTCCTGCGCGTCGATCCCGAAGGCCGGGGTGTGGTTGTGAGAGTCCCCGATCCGTGATACCTCGGCGGTTCATATAGCTGGGCTCCAGATCGTTTTCCCGAAGGGTTTCCAATGACCGACAGCACCGATGCGCCGGCTCCAACACCCGCAGAGGCCGGGTCACTACCGATACGAGTCAGTGCGCAATACGTGAAAGACCTTTCGTTTGAGAATCCGCGCGCGCCGAGGAGCCTGCAGGCGCAGGAGGGTCAACCAAAGGTCGACGTGCAGGTCGACGTCAAGGCAACCAAACTCGCCGACGATGTGTACGAGGTTGTGTTGACGACCACGGTCAAAGGCACCGGCGACGAAGGCCCCCTTTTTCTCGCTGAGCTTAGTTATGGCGGCGTGTTCGCCTTGGAAGGCCTCGCGGAAGAGCATTTGCAGGCCGTGCTGCTCGTCGAATGCCCGCGGTTGTTATTCCCGTTCGCCCGGAACATTGTGGCCGATATCACCCGGGACGGCGGGTTCCCCCCTCTGTTGATCCAACCGGTCGATTTTGCTCAGCTTTACCGACAATCGCAGAAAGAGGCTAGCCACGCTCCGGCCGAGGAGGCCCTCATTCAATAGGCCGGGGCTCAACAAGTCGGCCAGGACTTCATTCACGTTTCATCATCTCGCCAAATCGGGTCGGTCAATTGATCGAGCAATTGGCCGTGAGTAGCCCGTTCTTCAAGGCTTGCGGTAAATTTTCGCCGTTCTCTGCTCGTGGTCTGGCGCGGTGCCAGGGCCTGGCTGGGCCCGGCTTTCTCCGTCAGTTCCAGCCCTGGTTGGCGGCCACCAATTAACTCCAGGTATACCGACGCCAGAAGATCGACATCAACCAGGGCGCCGTGCAGGTCACGGTGGGAATTATCAATCTCAAATCGCCGGCACAGAGCGTCCAGACTGGCTTGCGCGCCGGGGAAACGGCGGCGAGCCATCTGCAGTGTGTCCACCACCCCGTCCGTCGGGAT
>CALMRI010000018.1 GCA_937776645.1 uncultured Alphaproteobacteria bacterium
AAGCCTCCGTTCGATCGTCTTGCAGGTTTGGCGAGCAAGCGAACGCTGGGTCACGGCCTGCAGTAACCCGTTGTCCGGCCCGACATACCAGTGCTCGCCGGCCCGTAGCACCAGAGGCTGGCGGGCCGAGCCGACACCGGGATCAACAACACAAACAAAGACCGAGCCCTCGGGAATTCCCCTGCGTAGGCGGCCAACAGATAGCTTGAAAGCCGCGGATCAAATGCCGGCGCATCATGCAGCAGATCAATGATAGGAACCGAGCCGGCAATCCGGTGCAGCACCGCCTTCATCTGCCCGACATAGGGCCCGTGATGACCAAAATCAGTAAACAAAACAATCATGCCACCCCCATACGCCAAAGCGGAAACTGGCGATACTCCAGACCATAAGCCAAGCCCGCCCGCGCGTCTTGCCGCGTGGCTGATGGGGGTGTGGCAGGTGATGCGGGTGTGCCGGGAAGCCTTGCGCGCGATGAATGCCTGCGCGCTCCAGTTGACGTTGCTGCCCAACCTGCCCATAACGACCTTCTGGGCCTGTAGTTCAGTTGGTTAGAACGCGCCGCTCATAACGGCGTTGTCGCAGGTTCGAGTCCCTCCGGGCCCACCAACATTTCAATAGGCTATAGATCATCCCTTTGGCTTAGGACTTGTTCTAAGTGCACATTAAGTGAAAGTGGGTAGATATCAGTTCGACCGTAGCGGTCCCCCGCCGGCTGATATTGGCAAAGCTATCGAGGCGGGGGTGAATCTGCACTCCCGTGCGCGGAGTGGGCGCCCATGGCACGCGATGGACGGGTCCTTGCCTTTGAGATGGTGGTATATGTCGAAGGTGCCGTGAGAGTTCTTCGAGGGGGCGGTGGGGCCGTTCGTGCTTGAAGTGGATGAAACCATCCGAGTCCATCTGGACCGACGTGTCATTGTGGTCGGGGCCTCGGACAATTGGTTCTATCTTGTGGATTATCTTTTGGTAATTGCTGATTACCGCGCTGTCTGGCGTTCCGAACGAACAGGTCATTTGGCTGGAAGCGGATCAAGCGCGTTTTTGCCCGCGTGCCTTTTATATTTCCAATATCAATTCGGTCGAGAGTTCCCTGCATCCTCTTTCAATCAGCCTGCTTCAAGGATCATTTCCGGAAAGAATTTCGTCTGGCGTGGCGGGCACACGAGAGCGAAATTTTGTCAGCCGGGCGAAGGTCGAACGGCGGCGTATGTTGAACGAGCATAAATTATACCTTGGCCTGACGCAGCGTGGGTTTTCGATTATTCATCCGGAAACCCTAGCCTTGATCGAGCAAGTTGATGTATTTCGCCGCGGCACGGGGTATCGCGGGAGCCCATGGTGCGGTCTCGTTGGCGCGGTCTAGTCCAAGCGGCTGGAGCGGGTTCTAGAAATATCCTACGCCCTGTCCTGCCCCCCTATAACTGTGCCACGTAATTCGTGATATTTTACGAAGGTGTGGAGGTATTTGGATGGCAAGGAAGCGATATTCCGATGAAGATGTATTGAACCTGCTGCGTCAGATAGAGCTCAGTCTGGCGTCTGGTAGCAGTGTAGAGATGGCTTGCCGATCAGCAGGCATCAGCGATGCAACATACTATAATTGGCGCAAGAGGTACGGTGGGATGGGCAAGTCCCAGCTTCAGGAGCTCAAGGGCCTTGAGAAGGAGAACTCCCGCCTCAAGAGAATTGTTGCGGACCTTGAGCTGGATAAGCTGATCCTGCGGGAGAGCCTCGATTATCTAAAGCCGAAGGTCTGACGATTGCCGATCTGCGTCAGGCCCTAATCCATGTGCGTCAGAAACTCGGATCATCCGAGCGGCGGGCTTGCAAAACGATCGGCGTGGCACGGTCCACACAGCGCTATGAGGCATCCCCTGAAAATGATGACAGCCTTCGGCTGGCTTTGATCAGATTGGCAAAGCAGTATGGCCGCTATGGTTACAGGAAGATTGCCGCGTTACTCCGCATTGAAGGCTGGCAAGTCAATCACAAGAAGGTAGAGCGGCTGTGGAGGGAAGAGGGTCTCCAGATACCGCAACGTCACAGGAAGCGGAAGCGCCTCTATCACAAGGACAGCTCTATCATCCGGCTGCGCCCCAAATATCGGAACCATATCTGGAGCATAGATTTCGTCCATGACAAGCTGGCCAACGGCCGGCCCTATAAAATGTTGACCGTGCTGGATGAATACACCCGCGAAGCTCTGTGCGTGGCCGTGAGGACTCGAATGGGCAATGCCGAGGTTCTGGAAGCCCTCTATCCGCTCTTCTTGAAACACGGCAGACCAGAGTTCATCAGATCAGACAATGGTCCTGAGTTCATCGCAGAGAACTTTCAGACCTGGCTTACCAAGGTTGGGATCAAGCCCATCCGTATCTATCCGGGGAGCCCCTGGGAGAACGGATACAACGAACGCTTCAACGGCACTCTGCGCAGGGAGGTTCTCAATGCAGAGTGGTTCACATCAATCAGACAGGCTCAAATCGTCATCGAAACTTGGCTGAAACAGTACAATCACATCCGCCCGCATCAGGCTCTGAACATGCGTCCACCGATGCCCGAGACCCTATCAGAAAGTGGTACATAGAACGGGGGCTTTACAGGCATAAACATAGGCTATTGAGAAATCAATCGAAGAAGCGCGTTGTATCATCGCATTTTTAGTGAGGAATATTCCTATATCGATAAACATTATCATCAAAGAAATAATAATAATCTGTATTATTATTTGCAATAACTCGTTTTTCCAACCGTTTAGCGCGTCAGGCAGGGCTTGAATGGAGACCAGAGATCCCATCCGGAAAGCCACGGGGGCGGCGATGAATGTCAGCCATACCATGAGGTATTTGGCAATTTCCTCGGACCAGGGTAGCGCGTCATCCAGCACATAGCGGAAAAACACACTGGCAAGAATAATCACGGTCATTACCGCCAGGATCGATACCGCCAACCACCGGCACACGGCGAGGATCGGCGTGTTGATTTGCCCGAAGTA
This sequence comes from uncultured Alphaproteobacteria bacterium, assembly GCA_937776645.1. Classification (GTDB taxonomy): domain Bacteria; phylum Pseudomonadota; class Alphaproteobacteria; order Thalassobaculales; family Thalassobaculaceae; genus JADHLJ01. Next base: position 2,999 of record CALMRI010000018.1, read on the forward strand.
TTAATTCAAGCCGGCCGATAACATTTCCCATCTCGAAACTTCACCTCCTCCAAGGCATAATTAAGCAGAATTAAAATAAGAACCACTCATAGTGTACAATATTTTTCATTATAAAAATGTAGTTTAATATTAAACCTTCAACCGGTCGATATGTTCTCCATCGTCGTCAATTCGACGATGGCAGTCTAACGACCGGCTGTCGCCGGGGATTAGCTTATGGCGACTTGGTCTAATGGATCGGGAGAGAAAGCGCGATAGGCGCTGCCATGGCGGTTAAAGGCCTGCACGATCGGCGCGATCGCGGCGGGGGCAACATCGGGCCGGCGGCTCGATCCGGTCGGCGGTCACCTGGCCATCCAGTGCCGGCCGTTCCGCAAGCAATTGTGGCCGTGGGGCACCAGATCCCCGCGCAGCACCGCCATTGCGTCCCCCAACGCGGCCAGGAGAGAATCATGGAGACGGGATGGCGGTCGATGCCGAGGATTCGAAAATGCTGCAACGAAACAAGTTCCGGAAAACAGGTGAGATAGGGGCCGTTATGCTTAATACCGCGGGTGAAGTTTTCCGGCAGACAGTCAAGGAGCGCGCCGGCCAGGGTGGTGCCGCCGCGTGGTATGCCGGTTATCAGGATGCCGACGGGCAAAAACAGGCTTCAAGACCGACGATACCGCCGCTGTGATCGCCTGAGCTGGCGAGGTCAGCACGGTCATTATTGTTTTCCAGAGTTTTACCCCCTGGGCGCTTTACCCGGGGGCCGGCGTTGCCGATATCCCCCGCCGCGGCCTACCCCCTCACGCCGGTCCAGCGGTCCAACCGGCACAGCGCTCAAACAGGTTCGGCGATAAACACCGGTATCCGTCGCTCGGCCTTGGCTTGGTAGTCGCTATAGGGCGGGAAGACGGCGGCGCTGGCGTCCCATAGGCGTTGCCGCTCGGGCTCGTCGGTGACCTCGCGGACCCGCATTTTGCTAACCTCGGTTTTGTCGCGTATTTCGACGTCGCCGTTGGCTCTCAGGTTGTAGACCCATACTGGGTTTTTCGGGCGTCCACCGTAAGAACCGACCAGCACATAACTGTTGTCGACCCTGACTCGCATCAGCGGAATCTTTCGAATGCCACCGGTTTGGTTACCCATGTGGGTGACGATAATGCAGGGCATGCCGGTGTCTCGCAAAGTCGAGCCCTCGGTGCCGCCGCTGCCTTCATATAAGGCGACCTGGTCGCGGACCCAGTCCAGGGTGGGTGGAATGTAGTCTGCCATGAGGTTTCCCTCCCCAAAAGAAATACTGCTGAGGTGACGATAGCATCCCGTGGGCTGGGCGTCGGAAAATTTCTCCACTCAACTGGTGATTGTCAGCGGCTTGATTGTTCAGCCCCACCGAAGCAGTACCCCACCGAAGCCCACGCCGTGCCAGAACCGGCTGCAGTGGTTGCCACTTGTATTGCCACTAATTCCAGCTCTACTCTTTGGCCTCCATTGTAAGGGACAATCGGACCATGAACTCGCTGTCGAGGCCATCGGTGGATATGACCGACCCTACACTGTATCAGGAGGTTCGCCGGCCCGCAGGTGAGGCAACCCCGCTTCCCAATTGGTGCTACACCTCGGATGAATTCTATGCTCTGGAAATTGAGTATATCTTCAAGAAGGCGTGGAACTATGTCGGCCACGCATCGCAGATCCCGGCCAATGGCGACTTCTTCGCCCATGAGATAACTGGCATGCCGATTGTCATCGTTCGAGGCGTAGATGGGACTACCAGAGCCTTCCACAATGCCTGCCGGCATCGGGGCACGCCGGTCGCCTCGGGCGAGGGGAACTGCCGGCGCTTCACTTGCCCGTATCATTCTTGGACTTATGCTACCGACGGCGCGCTGGTCGCGACGCCGATGATCGAGGAAGATGAGAGCTTGCAGCACGCGGCGTTGAGCCTGCTGCCGGTTCGCCTGGAATGCTGGCACGGGTTCCTGTTCGTCACATTTGACGATGCCGCGGAGCCGCTGCTTGACTGGTTGGGCGACCTGCCGAAGAATTGCACCGGCTACGGGCCGGAAAACATGGTGTGTACCCGCCGAGTTTCCTGGGACGTGGCGGCCAATTGGAAGTTGCATTTTGAGAATTTTAACGATTCCCTGCACATCCCCTTTATCCATGGCGGTACCTTGAACCGGCAAAAGGTCGCCGGGCGAAAGCGCTCCACCCATGAGCAGATGCGCGGCCAGTGCATCACCCACTTCACCGAGCACGAAGGCAGTCGCGGCCTGATCCACGGTAAAACCGGGTTCGAGCCGATCAGCACCCTCAGTGGTCGCTACACCAAAGGCACCTATTACCCCTGCATCCTGCCGGGCACGATGATGGGGTGGACCATTGACTGCTTGTGGGTTTTCGAGCTGCACCCGACCGGACCGCAAAGCGTACGGGTGGTTGGCGCTTCATTCTTCCCCGAGGCCTGTACCCGGCGCGAGGACTTCCAAGCGGTGGCTCAGAATTATTACGACCGCATGGACGCGATCCTGCCCGAGGACAATGCCGCGATCGAGCTTCAGCAAAAAGGCCTGCGGGTTCCGGTCCAGGCGGCCTCAAAGTTCACACATATGGAAACCCTCTGCCACGCCTTTGACAGCTGGGTCGTTGATCAGGTGGTGGCTAGGTCGTAGATTTGGCGAAGGGGGACGGGGCACCGTCAGGCTATCCACTGGCTCGACCGCTAAAACACCTCGCCCAATAGGTTGACTATGCGTCTGCGTTCTTCATGACGCTGGCGACGAGGCCATAGGTTTCAACCCAAGCGGCCTTGACCTCCGGGGTGAATTCCTTGCCAAGGCCTTTGGCCAGGGTGTCCAACAGGGCTTGGCCAACGAGACCATATTGCGCGCTCTTCCGCGCGCCCCCTGTATCATTCCGAATCCGCTTGCCACCCACCCGAATCTAGGTCGGGATGTGTGCGATGTCAGATGTTTTTGCCATTACGCTTAAAAGAAAAGTTTTGCTTAAGTCTTAACAACCATCATTTTCATGATCCGCGCGGAAGCGAATAGAAAAAATTGTGGTTTTCACATAGAGACATGTCCGCCATCCCAGGCGGGTCGCAAGATGGCGGCGCCTGTTTTACGCAGCGATTTTCTTTACGCGTCGACTTTTGCCAAATGCTCCGAGGCGCTGAAATACGGGAGATTGTCGCGAGACGAGCAGCCCAGTATCGCCAGGCGTTCAGCTATTTTTAGGGCCTTGGTATATTTTCGCTCTATTTCCGTAGCCGAGCACTTTTCCAAGACCTCGCCGCAGAGCGAAATGCCGTAGTGGGATTGCAAGGTGCGGATATGTTTGCCGCCAAGCATGGCGTCGGCAATGATGGCGATATCAAACGAATTCTGCTTCACCATTTGAATTTTATGATCCGACAAGATAGCCGCGAATTTTAGCCTCCCCCGCTAAAATAAGATCCCAGAACTCTGATTCAGAATCTGTTTTATGGCAGGAAACCTGGGCAAATGCCATGCAGAACGATAGGAAAATCTTTTCCTTCGGCTCGGCGGATTTCCAGGCGGTGCCGCCTAGCGTGCTCCAGATTGAGAGATTGATTTCGCCGTATAGGACCTGCAGGCGATCAACAAACAATCGGCGCACGCCGATCTCGTTTGGCGCGTCCTCAAATTTTTGTTCCTGGAATATGTCGATGGCCGAAATCGACCCACACACCGGACAGTGGGAGTCGGCATAAATCGCTTTTTTATAGATGTGGGAGCAGCGTCTGCCGTTCGGCAGTTTGTTTTCACACAACAAATACACGAATTCGTTGGTTTTGGCGGCCTGTTCCTGGCCAATCCAATTGAAGCGGTTCTTGAATTGCTCAAAGGAACGTCGGTGGCTCCACAGAGTCCATTGCAGTTTCTCCACCGGGCCAAAGGTGCTCCAGTTGGAGCTAACATCGATGACAATGCATTTTTCTTTGCCCGGCGCCGACCGCAGCCCGCGTCCAACGGTCTGGCCCCAGAGCACTTTTGACAGGGTAGGGCGAAGGTGGACGATGATATTGCATTGCGGATTATCCCAGCCCTCGGCAAGGACGCCCACTGAGACCATGGCCTCAATTTCCCCGGTTTCATGCTGGGCCAGAAGGCGCATTCTTTCGTTGATCGGCGTGGTGGCGGTGACGATTGACGCAACGACTCCCGACGATTGAATTTTGTTCAAGGTCACCCGGGCGACGGTGACATCCGGGCAAAACCATGCTGAAATTGGTTTTGGGGTGACGTTCTCACGCTCTTGCGCGTAGGCGTCCAATGCATAGTCGATCATCGAGGATTTCACGATCGCCGGTGCCAGTTTGGCGACTGGAAAGTCGCCGGAGCTGATGTCGATGGTACTCAGATCCAAGTCATGGACGAAATGCGGACGGTAGACCGGTGGCACCAGGATGCCCTCAAGGATCAGATTTTCGATATCCGCACAGTCAATAATCGCATCAAAAGCAAGATTGAGTTGATCTTTCTGGTCACCGGTCCGCCGTTCCGGAGATGCGGTCAGGCCGATGAATTGGGCGGTCTTTTTCCCATTTTCCTCGAAGTTTTTGATGATCTCTTTATAGCTTTTCCCGTTCGGCGAAACACGGTGCGCTTCATCAACGATGATCAGATCGGCCATCGCGATCGCATCGGCTAGCAATGTCATTGCCCGTATATTGGTCGATAGTAAGATGTCGTAGCCGTCAAACGCTGGCGCGGTATCGCTTACCGTCAGTTTATGGACTCGATGTTTGGCGCTGAGTGCGCGCTCAAGCTGTTCCAGCAGCACCAGGCGATGGCACAGGACGAGGATTTTCTGCCCCGCATAGAATTGTGCGACGATCTCGCTCGCCAGGACCGTCTTTCCCGCCCCAGTCGGTGCTTTGAGGATAAATCGCCGATGTTTCTCAACGATCGATGGAAATTCATCGATGATTTTTTGTTGCCAATTTCGAAGGCGCATTATTTTCCAATCGCAGAAACGCGGCGGTGATTGTCGCATAAAACAAAGGCCGGGTCTTGCAATGCCTTCGCAGGTCGATGAATCGCCGCACTTGACGACGCGCGTGCAGCGGATTTGCTGATGGCTGGAGGCGTTCGATGGGCGTTGACCAGTTGACGGCCAGCGATGGCTCGGAAAACATGGGATGGATAGAGAATAATTCGGTTTGACGCAACCGGGGGGCTTAACGGTCGGCTTGTATCCTCATGGCGGCTTGCCGCGCGGCTTCAACCTTTTGCCGCTTCGGCGGCGCCGCCGGTGCTAGCGGCGGTCTGATTGAACAACAATTTGCGTTCCTCGTCACTGGGCCGGCCCTGGCGCCGAAAATCCTTACCGAGATCGACCGCGCACTGCACCGCCGGGCGGTCCTTGATCACTTTGCGCCAGCGAGTAACGTTGGGGAAGGCGTCCAGCGAGGCCCCCAGCGGTTTGGCGATCAACACCCAGGGCCAGGCGATCATATCGGCAACCGAGTAGTCGTCGCCGAGGATATATGCCCGGTCGTCGAGCTGGCGCTCCAGCACCCCGACACAGCGGTCATATTCATTGGCGTAGCGGGTGTGAGAATACGAGTGTTCGCCGGGCGCATAATTGACGAAATGGCTGAGCTGGCCGGCCATCGGCCCTTGGTTGCCAGTCTGCCAGAACAGCCATTCCAGCGCCTGGATCCGGCCCCGGGGATCCGCCGGAATGAAACGACCGGTCTTCTCGGCAAGATAGAACATGATGGCGCCAGACTCGAAAACCGAGATCGGCTCACCCTCGACATCGTGGTCGAGAATCGCTGGCATCCGGTTGTTAGGACTGATCTTCAGAAACGCCGGCTTGAACTGATCGCCCTTGCCAATATTGACTGAATGGGTGGTGTAGTTCAGACCCAGCTCCTCCAGCAGGATCGCGACCTTCCAGCCGTTCGGGGTAGGCCAATAGTAGAAATCAAGCATGCCGGGTTACTCCGCCGTTTGTCGTTTCCTGGGGCCGCCGATCACGCCATCGGCGGCCAGCTTGGCGATTGTTTCCGCGTCATAACCGAGCCCGCGCATGGCGTCCTCGGTGAACTCTCCAAGCATTGGCGCCCCTCGGGTGATTTCCGGCAAAGTGTCCGAAAACAGCGCCGCCGGCCGAGCCTGACGCAGCCGGCCAGCCTCGGGGTGATCATATTCGGCGATGGTCTCATTGGCCTGGATCTGTGGATGATACATCACGTCACGCCGGCGCAGGATCGGCGCCGAGGGCACGTCAGCGGCCTCTAGAAGTTCTAACCATTCCTTCGCTGCTCTGGTCAACAGTACCTCCTGGGTCATCCCCAGTCGGTCATTGATATTGGCGTGTCGGAGCGCCGGGGTGAGGAACCGGGGATCCTGAAGCCATTCCGGACGCTCCAGCGCGTTGGCGAGACTTTTCCACTGCTTGTCGGTGTTGACGGCGACGCTGATATAGTCGGTCTTCGTCTCATAGATCAGATCGATAAAGCTTTGGGCCTTTTCCTGGGGAAACTCGCCGTCGACGAAGGTCTGGCTGGCCATGTCGGAATGCCAGAGGAAATTCACCACGCTGTCGAGCATCGACAGGCGCACATGCTGACCCTTGCCGGTGCGCTCACGCGAGAGCAGCGCGGCGGTGACCGCCTGGGCCGCCATCACGCCGGTCAGCTTGTCGGGAACGATGGTCCGCACCAGCCGAGGTCTGGCGTCGTCGGCGCCACCCTGGATCGTCGTCAACCCAGAGAGCGCCTGAACCAGTGGATCATAGACCGGGCGCTGGGCATAGGGGCCGCGATCGCCGAAGCCGCTGATCGAGACATAGATGATCTCAGGCGCGATTTGGCGCACCACGTCTTCGCCCAGGCCGATACGCTCGATGACGCCGGGGCGCATGTTCTGGATGAACACATCGGCGCCCTCCAACAACTTCTTTGCTAGAACCATGCCCCTCGGGTCCTTGGTATTGACTGCGACCGAGCGTTTGGAGCGATTGTTGTTCAGGAACGAGGCGGAAAAGCCGCCCTGGCGGTTCGCCATGGCGCGGGTGAAGTCACCACCGCTGGGGTTCTCGATCTTGATCACCTCGGCGCCCTGGTCGGCCAGCATCATCGTCGCCAGGGGGCCGGAAATCACGCTGGTCATGTCGATCACACGAAAACCTGCAAGCGGGCCGGCCATGGGCTGCTCCGTTCTTTGAAACTGTACCAATGCTTTGTATCGCGTCTATCGCGCCAAAGGCGAGCAATCTCAACGCTGCGCGCAAGCCTGGGATCAAGAAGGATCCTGTTCCACCGCTTCACGAATGGGGGAGCAGCGGCAGATCAAGACAAATCCGCAACCCCAGATCAGAACCAGGGGGCGGGTCAAATTATTTTAAACCGCTGGCCCTTGCCAATATCCCCGATGCTTCAGGACTGTTAAACGCGAGCCGTGATGGCGCCACCGCTTGACCCCAGGCGACGGACTGGCAAGATCCCGGCGTTGCTTATCAGCGAAGCTGGCGGGGAAGACGTATATGGCCAAGGCGCTTGAGGGAATTCGCGTGCTGGATCTGAGCCAGGTGCTCGCCGGACCGTTCTGTGCCCAGCAGCTTGCCCTGCTCGGCGCCGATGTGATCAAGGTGGAACCGCCAGAGGGCGGCGACCAGATGCGCAACCGGGTGCTGCCGAGCCGGCTGGCCTCCAAGGGCATGGCGGCGGGGTTTCTGACGATGAATATCGGCAAGCGCAGCCTGGCGATGGATCTTAAATCCGACAAGGGCAAGGCGATCTTGACCAATCTGATCCGGGGTGCCGATGCGATCATCCACAATTTCCGTGCGGGTGTCGTCGACCGGCTTGGCCTGGATTATGAAAGCGTGCGGGCGACCAATCCGACCATCGTCTACACGGTGATCTCCGGCTTTGGCCGCGCCGGCCCCAAGGCCGGCGACGCTGCCTATGACGGTGCGGTTCAGGCCGCCGCCGGGATGATGGCGAATAACGGGACCGACGAGAGCGGGCCGCTGCGCACCGGCTATTTCCCGGTCGATATGATGAGCGGCATGTCCGCCGCCTTTGCCACTACGGCGGCCCTGTTGCGCAAGCAACGCACCGGTGAGGGGCAATTGGTCGACGTCGCCATGCTCGATTGTGCGATCGCGCTGCAGGCGGCGAATTTCGGTCGCCATCTGATCGATCAAAGCCCCGATAACCGGATAGGCAATCAATCGGCGACTGGCATTCCGACGGCGAACAGCTTTCCCGCCGCCGATGGCGCGCTCTTGTCGGCGGCGATCATGCCGAACCATGTCCAGGGCTTTTTTGACGAGCTTGGTATCGCTGATCTTCTCAACGACCCAAAATTCGCCACCCCCGCCGCGCGGATCGAGAACAAGGATCTGGTGCGGGCCGCGATGATCGAGGCGCTAAGCAAGGATCACGCCCAGAACTGGGAGGATCGACTGGCGGCGCGTGGGGTGCCGATCGCCAAGATCAACTCCATCGCCGAGGCCGCCGAGATCCCGCAGCTTGCCCATCGCGGCATCCTCACCGCCGTGCCTCGGGCCGAGGGTATCGACGAGGACCTCCGTCTAGTCGGCGCGCCGTATACCAACAATATCGACGGCCCCGAAGCGCTCCGGCCCCCGCCAACCCTCGGCCAGCACAGCCGTGAGGTGCTGGCCAGCGCCGGCATCTCCGACACCGACGCTGACGCGCTGATCGCTGAGGGCGTGATAGGCGTATCGCGGTAGCGGGTTTTCGCTCGGTTAAAACAACAATTGCCATCCCGGCCTGCACCCACTGCCGTTCGGGAAAGTCAAAATCTGCCAAGGCCAACGCCCGACCAACGATGAGCCGGGTGGTTTGGGATGCGAAGACTTGATAATACGCGCCGCGTTCGAAAGAACTCGGCCATCTTGAAGACCCGCATCCCTGGACTTGATCCAGGGCCCACCCCTCAGGCTGTGGCGAGTGACGAATGGTGCAATACCAGAATTGTCGCGCCGATATACGCGGCCTACCGTCACGCCGAACCGCTTCAGGCATGGACCTTGGACCAAGGCCGGGAAAATTGCACCCGCCGCCCTGGCGAACGCAGGGTCAAACCCTGAGGCTCTTCGGTGGCGCGAATGGCCGATAATGGCGAAAAATGGCTATATATTGCCCCTATTCCTCGCCCATCAGTCACTGTTAACGTGCTCAGGCGTGGGTCCTGCTGTTGGCGAGGACGACGGGCAGATTTTACCGGACAGCAATGGGCCTGTGCCGGGATAGCAGGATTGTTTTATGGCTCCGGGATGGCAAAACCTTAGGGGCTGGAGCGGCGGTTGTTGCCGGTGCGCTCAGACAATCCCGGCCTCGCGATAGGGCTCCCCACGTAGTATCCGGCCGGTGCCGAAGCGGCTTAAATCCATGGTTTCGAAGCGTCCGCCGAGGATGAGTTCGGCTATCGCCAGGCCGGTTGCGGGCGCGTGCATGATGCCGTGGCCGGAAAAACCGGTGGCGACATAGAGATTGCTCGGCTCGGCCTCCCACCGACCAATGATGGCACTGTAATCGAGGCGGTTGCGAGCATAGTGACCACGCCAGCCGCGTTCCAGCTTCAGGGTTTCCATCGCCGGCACTCGGTGTGCCAGGGCCGGCCAGACAATCTCCTCGAACCGAGTCGGGTCGAGTTCGAAATTCCAGCCTGCCGGCACACTCCAATCCGGCACCCCGCCGGTATAACCGGTTCCCTCCGGGCGAAACGCCAGATCGGTCTCGGTCTTGATGAAGGGCAGCGGTTCCAGCGCGGCGGCGCAGCGGAAGAAATAGCTCTCACGGCTCATGGGCTCGACCGGCAGATCGATGCTGAGTAGAGCCCCCAGCGCCCCGGACCAGGCGCCGGCGGCGAGGATGAAGAGATCCGCCTCGATCCGCTCCCCCGAGGCACAGGTGATGGCCTCGATCTTGGCCTTGGAAAAGTTGGCCGCCTCGACCGCCTCCTGGCGATAGCTGACACCAAGGTTACGGGCCTTGCGTTTGAAGCCCTGGAGCGCCGCATAAGCATCGATCCAGGCGTCATCGGCGGAGTAGACCGCCAGATCGATGTCATCGGTGCGGATCGCCGGGAACAAGTGCGAAAGACCGGGGCCGTCCAGCAGTTCGGCTTTGACCCCGAGACCCTCCTGGTTGCGGAAATTGGCTTCCATGGTTGCCGCGTCGCCGCCATCGGAGACGAACAGATAACCCTGGCGGCGAAACGAGATATCCGCCGGCTCGGCTTTACCTGTCTCATTTTGCCCGGCCCCATCTTGTACGGCCATCGTCTCTGCGAAGTTTTGATAGAACGGCAGACCATAGCCGCTCATCGACACGTTTTCCGGCAAGCTGAACAGCTGGCGGATGCCGCCGGAGCCGCGCGGTGTTGCCGCCTCGCCATAGCTCGGATCCCGTTCGATCACCGCGACCTCGCCCGCCCGGCCATCGTGAGCCAGGTGATAGGCGATCGAGGAACCGATGATCCCGCCGCCGATGATGACTATATCGTAGCGCATGATCGCCTCTCTCAGGTCTCGGCGCCGCCGTTGCAGTTGATCATCTGGCCATTGACGAAGCCGCCGCCATCCGAGCACAGGAACCCGGTCAGCGCGGCGATTTCCTCGGGCATGCCGAGCCGGCCGAGCGGCACCCGGGGGATCATCGCGTGGATATGCTCGGTTTGCGCGGCATCGCCGGATGTATCGATCGGGCCGGGTGAGATGGCGTTGGTGGTGATGCCGTTAGGGCCGAATTCCTTGCCCAGAGATTTGGTCAGGCCCCACAGGCCGTGCTTGGCGGCCGAGACCGGGGCGCGGCCCTTATAGCCATGGATCGCGTTCATCCCGGTGATGTTGATGATCCGGCCCCAGCCCTTGTCGACCATGCCGCCGCCGAAGGCTCGGGCGGTATAGAAGGCGGAGTGCAGATCGACGTCGATGACCCGGTGCCAATCCTCGTCGCTCATCTCCAGGAACGCCTTGGACGGGCGGATCGCGGCGTTGTTGATCAGGATGTCGATGCGGCCGAAGGCAGCCAGCGCCTGGCCGGCCATCGCCGTGACTTCAGCCGAGGCGCCGACATCGCCCATCACTACCTGGGTCTTGACCCCCAACGCGCGGCCCTCGGCGGCGGTAGCCTCGCAGGCGGTTTGGTCCGTCGCACCGTTCAGCACGATATTGGCGCCCGCCGCCGCGAGGTTCAGCGCAATGCAGCGACCGATATTCTTGCCACCCCCGGTGATGAAGGCGGTCTTGCCCGAGAGGCTCATAGGGATGCTCCGTTGGATGAATGGTAGTTTTCCGGATTATGCACCGGTTTGGCGAGGATTGCCCAGCGCCTCAGCTTCCGGCGGCGTGCGGGTGACGTTTTGACGGCCAAGGGTTGTGATCGTCGAGGGCTACGCCTAGGGTCGCCGGCCAATTGCTACGCTGTGAAGACCACCATACGGAGACCAACAATGCTGCCCTCCGCCGAGACCTGCGCGCGGTGGTCCAAGCGCAAATTCGTGCGCCAACCACACCGCATGGTGATCGCAATATTCCTCTGCCTGGCGGTCACCATCTATGCGTTATTCAGTGGCCAGCCCGGCCCGGCCAAGCTATTCGGCGGTATCGGGGCGTTCTTCTTGGCGCTATACGCGGCGGCGAATTACATCGTCTGGAAGGCCGAGCAGGTGGCGCCGGAGGAATAGCGCCGCCACCTGATTTTTACCTTCAGCCCCAATTTTAAACCTCGGCGACCTTGTGGTTGGCCATCCGCTCCAGCGCCGTCACCATGCCCGAGTGGTCGAGCACCTGATCGCCGTGAGCGGCGCAGGAGTTGAACAACTCCTGGGTGCTCGCCGTGTTCGGCAGGCTGACCCCAAGAGACTTGGCGCCCTGCAGAGCCAGGTTCAGGTCCTTCTGGTGCAATTCGATCCTGAAGCCCGGGTCGAAGGTGCGCTTGATCATCCGCTCGCCATGCACTTCAAGAATGCGGGATTGGGCCAGACCGCCCATCAGCGCCTGGCGCACCTTGGCTGGATTGGCGCCGGCCTTCGACGCAAAGACCAGGGCCTCGCCAACCGCCTCGATGGTCAGCGCGACGATGATCTGATTCGCCACCTTGGTGGTCTGGCCGACACCATTATCGCCGACCAGGGTGATGTTCTTGCCCATCAGCTCGAAAATTGGTGTGGCGCGGTCGAAATCGGCTTGGCTGCCGCCGACCATGATGGTCAGGGACGCCGCCTTGGCCCCGACCTCGCCGCCGGAGACCGGTGCATCGAGATAGCCGCAGCGCTTCGCCTTGATCTTTTCCGCGAAAACCTTGGTTTCGATCGGTGAGACCGAGCTCATATCGATGACCAACTTGCCGGCGGAAAGTCCTTCTGCAGCACCGTTGGGACCGAACAGAACCGCCTCGACCTGGGGCGTGTCGGGCACTATGACGATGATGATCTCGGCCGCCTCAGCCACCGCCTTAGCGTTGTCGACGACCGTGAGGCCGGCATCCAGCAATTCCTTGGCCGCTGGCGTCTTGTGGATAGAGCTGACGACCTCGTGCCCGCTCGCCAGCAGATGGCCCGCCATCGGCGCGCCCATGATCCCCAAACCGATGAAACCGATCTTCATGACCCTGTCCTCCGAGAACATGTGTTGTTGTTCCCGCTGTTATCGCGTGGTCGCCGGGTTGGGGCAAGAGCGGTTGGCAAAGGCGGCCAATTCGGGCCAGGGTATTGAAATCCGGATGCTGGGTGGCGTCGCAAAAGAATTGATGTGGCGTATATTTTAAATAAATAAATTAACGGATTTGCCGCCAAATTTAAGATGCCCGTTAGAAGTGGAAGACTGGAGCTTCCGAGGATGTTTAGCACGCTGACAAATTCCGAAGCACTACTGGCGACGCGGGTGTTTAGTGGCCGCAAGATAGAGGCGGCGGAGATCTTTAACCGGGTTGGAACCGGTTTGAAGATTCCCGATGCTTCCAGCTTTGCCATCGCCTAGGGGGTGCGGGGTGAGGTGCGGGCCTGGTAGACGGTTTGCCAGGGGCTCAGCACCGTAGCCGGCGTGGTGAAAGCCGCCGAGACGGCCGCGACAAGCTTTTCCAATCTACTGAATAAGGACAGGAAAAATATATCGTATATTTTACCGCTGATCTCTAAGATTAGACGATCGTTTTAATCCACATCAACCCGATTCTTGATCAGATCGACCTGATGGTCAATCAGGCGGAATTCAACAAGATTAATCTGATCAACCGTGACGAGGCCACGGTGGCCACCGCGCCGCCGGCAGATGAAGGGATCTTTTATTTCGCAGACCCTGACAGCAACACCCATAAGATGCCGGCGACGACCAGACCGGTGTCGAGGGGGATTCCAAGGTTCTGCAGGACTAGGAAAACAACGAAATCGATGTACAGTTGCGCTCAATGCTGGCCAAAGATCTTGAACTGCTCCCACCGACCCTGAGCAATGTCGGGGCGGCTCTGGCACAGATACAGGCAGTGGGATCGAGACCAACCAGAACCTCGGCTCTGTCTCCCTAAACAGTTTGGTGGTCTTGGGTCTATTTCGATAAATTTAACTTTTGCGCGTGGGCGCTGCTACCGGCGCTTGCTAGTTACCCTTGAAGTCTGCCTTACGCTTCTCATGGAACGCCGCCACGCCCTCGGCGAAATCCTCGGATGAGCGCAGCCTCCCATAGGCGTTACCCTCGATCTCGATGCCGGCCTCGACGGTGGTGTTCTGGGCAGCGTTGAGCACGCCCTTGATGGTCCGCTGGGCGAGCGGTGAGAACGTGCAGAGCTCGTCGACCAGCTTGTCGGTCGCAGCCTCCAGTTCGGCGTCCGGCACGCATTCCAAGATGAAACCCCATTCCTTAGCCTCGGCGGCCGAGACGCGGCGCGAGCGAAACGTCATGTCCTTGGCCCGCTGCATGCCGATCATGTGCAGCAGGCGGATCGAACCACCGGAGCCGGGGATCTGGCCGATCCGCTGTTCCGGCAGGGCGTATTGAGTGGTCTCCGACGCGATCCGAAAATCGCAAGCCAGTGACAACTCGAAGCCGACCCCGAAGGTATAGCCTCGATTGGCGGCGATCACCGGCTTATGGCAGCGCGCCGGCGCGGCGATATTGTCGGCTAGACGCGAGACCAGCTCCGGCGCCGCCGCCAGGAAGCCGGCGATATTGCCGCCGGAGGAGAAATGCTTGCCTTCGGCCCTGAGCACGATCACTCGGACCCGGTCATCCTTGTCCAGCTCCTCGAACACTAGGCGAAGTTGATCGCGCTGGGGGATCTCGATGATGTTCAGCGGCGGCCGGTCGAGAATGATATCAGCCCGCTCCCGCGCTGCATCGATCTCGACCCGAAAGCCGTTTAACTTGGCCAGGATCTCATGCCGCTTGGCGGCGAAGGCATTGGTCATAGTGCTTTCCTCTGGAGCGGTAGATTTGAGGCGTGATAGCTTTGGTGCCGGGGCTGGGTCAACAATGGCGAAGCAGCCACAGCGTTTAGCAAAACCCAACTCAAAGATCCGGCTGTCCATCAAATCGTGGGATCGCGCTCAAATCATCGATCCAGCGGAGCGCCGAGCGGCGCCAGACCTGCCGCTTTGGCGGCAATTGATCACGCTGGCGCACGGTTCCAAGCCGCAGGGCGAAGAACGGGTCGCCGTCGCCGACGGTGCTCGCATGGATACGGGTACCGCATTCCGGGCAAAACGCCTGTGCCCTTTTGGTGCCGCTTTGGGCGGTCTTCACATAGATCTTGAGATTACCACTCAACAGCCGAAAATTTTTGTTCACCACACCGACGACTGCGCCAAAAGCTGTCGCCCCGTGCACCTGGCAATCGGTGCAATGGCAAACCGTCGCCTTTTCCGGATCGACCTCGGCCTCATACTGTATATGGCCGCACATGCATTTGCCGTCTACTTTCATCGAGATCTCTCCTATGTGAAGTGTGACGCTCTTTACGGATGACTATTCGGATTTGTACTCGCCGGCTACCAGCAAGCGGCGAAGGATCTTACCGACCGGGGATTTGGGGATTTCGGTGACGAAGACATATGCGCGGGGCCGCTTGTATGGCGCCAGATCACTTTTCAGGCACCAGGCATCGAGTGCTGCGTGGTCAACGGTCTGACGCGGGGTAAGAAAGGCCGTGACCTGTTGACCCCAGCGTTCGTGCGGCAGGCCGACCACGGCAACCTCGCCGACCGCCGGATGCAGCGAGAGCACGCTTTCGATCTCCGCCGGCAGAATATTCTCGCCGCCGGAAATGATCATGTCATCGACCCGGCCGGTAACGAACAGGTCGCCCTCGGCGTCCTGGTAACCAACATCGCCCGTAAAGTACCAGCCGCCGTGCAGCGATTTTTCATTGGCGTCCGGGCGGTTCCAATAGCCGGTGAAGGCCTCGTCGCCGTCCAGCGCCGCGATGATCTGGCCCTCGACATCCGGGCCGACGGTCTCAAGCGGATCGGTACTGCCCAGCGCCACCACCCGTATTTCCTGGTTCAATCCGGCTTTGCCCGCTGAGCCCGGTTTGGCGGCGGCGTTTGGCTCGATGGTGAAGGTGTAGATCTCCGAAGAGCCGTAGTGATTGACGAACAGGTCCGGCTGGAACGCCGCCTCGAGCCGCTTCAGAAGCCCATCGGTCATCGCCTGGCCAGCGAAACCTAGTTTTCGCACCGAGCTGGTATCGCTGGCGATGAAACCCGGCGCCGCCAGCAGATCATGATACAGGGTCGGCACGAGGTAGAGATTGCTGACCCGCTCTGCCTCGATCAGCCGCAGCGCCTCGGTTGGCTCGAAGCGGTGCTGGCAGATAAAATGGCCGTTGATGATCACCGAGGCGAGCAGCGAGCGCACCCCCATCGTATGATACAGTGGCATGACGCCCAGGGTAATCTCGCCACGTTGGTATAGGTTCTGCGCGACATGCGCCAGCGCCGAGGCCCGCTCTGCTTGGTGCGTCCGCGGCACACCTTTGCCCTGACCAGTGGTGCCGGAGGTGTAGAGCATCACCGAGATGGTCTCGGGCGTGGCGCGGGACACCGACCGGGTCGGGTCGGCCATGGCCAGAGTTTGCCAGGCGACGCCAGCGCCGGGCGCGTCATCAAGGCCGATCCGGCGCACCGCCATTGCCCGTTCACTGGCCGTTACCGCTGCGGCTGTCAGCGGTTCGAACACCAGCGCCTGGGCTTGGCAATCTGCCAGCACATAATCCAGTTCCTCGGCCCGGGCGCGCCAGTTCAGCGGGGTGATCGTCAGCCCGGCGATCTGACAGGCCAAATGCAGGGTCGCGGCCTCGTATCGGTTGCTAAGCAGGGTCACCACGTGGTCACCGACCACCAGGCCGATGGCGTCGAGACCGCCGACCACCCGCAGCACAGCTTCCCGCCATTCTCTATAGGTCCGCCGGATCGGGCCGTCGCTGATGGCGATCGCGCTGGGCATCCGTTCGGCGCTGGCGAGCAGGCCGCGACCGAGATCAAACATGGCGTCCCGCCTGCCGTTCCGCCAGCACGTCCAAAGCAGCGGCGATGATCCCGTGATAGCCGGTGCAGCGGCAGATATGCCCGGACAACACCTCGCGCACCCGGGCCTCGTCAGCCGTTGGTTCCTCGTCGATCAACTGGGACAGTGACATCAAAATGCCCGGGGTGCAAAAGCCGCATTGCAGGGCGTGATGGCGGCGAAACGCACGCTGCAGGTCGTTCAGGTCTCCATTGACGGCGAGGCGTTCTACGGTCTCGACCGAGCGGCCTTCGGCCTGCACCGCGTAGACCAAGCAAGCCCGGGTCGAGGCGCCGTCGATCCGCACCGTGCAGGCACCACAGACCCCATGCTCGCAGCCGACATGGGTGCCGGTCAGGCCTATCTCGCGGCGTAGAAAGTCCGTCAACAGCAAACGCGGCTCGGCGTTCCCCTCCACCGGCTGATCGTTCAGGATAAAGCGCACCGGGTGTTTGGCGTCAGCGGTTAAATAACGCATGTTGAGTCTCCCCGATCACCTGCCGGCCAAGATTGCGCACCTGGGTCCGCCGGTATGCGGCGCTGGCGTGACCGTCTGAGCTGCCGCGCAATTCCCAGGCGATCGTGTTCAATGCATCGTCAAGACCAGCGCCGTCCAGCCAGGGTAGGCGGCGGATGGCAGGGGTGTCTGCGACCCCGCCGATCCCAAGAGAAACGCCGTCTTGATCACCGACCGCCGCCGCCGCGACGATGGCGAAGTCGCCGCGACGCGGGCCGATCTCGCGGAACGCGCTGCTGCACCCTGGCGCGGCCAGCGGGAACCGCGCCGCCACGATCATCTCATCGTCTCGCATCGCGGTTTGCATCGTCCCGGTTTGGAAATCCGCCGCCGTCAGGGTTCGGGATCCGCGCTGGCTGGCCAGCACCACCGCGCCCTTTAGCATCGCCAGCACCAACGGCAATTCGGAGCTTGGATCGCCATGCGCCAGGGAACCGCAAACTGTGCCGCGTTGGCGGGTTTGGTAATGGCCGACCCAGGGCAGGGTCTGCGCGAGCAACGGCTGCTCCTTGAGGCCGGGCCAGCGCAGCAGCTGATCTTGAGTGACCGCCGCGCCCACCTCGATCATTCCGTCGTCCGCTTGAATGTGCCCCAGCTCGGCCAAGGCCGAGATATCGATCAGCACCTTCGGCGTCACCAAACGCATATTCAGCATCGCGCCAAGCGATTGGCCGCCCGCCAGGACCCGCGCCGTGTGGGTGTGTTCAGCCAAAACCGCGAGCGCCTCGTCGAGTCGGTCCGGTCGGGCATAGTCGAAACCCGCCGGCTTCATGGTGCGCCGCCAAGCCAGCGGGGCAGCCGCGATCGCAAGCTGGGCATGGTCTCGGTTTTGGGCTCGGTCTGGCTTTGGGAGCTGTCGGCAAGGCGGGTGAAGATCTGGTTGATCACGCCGCGCGCCGTGCCATCCAGCAGGCGGCCGCCGACCGCCGCGACCTTGCCGCTGATCAAGACGGCATAGAAATAATCCACCCTGGTGCCGCCCTCGACCGGGGTCAGTCTGATTTCGCCCTGACCGGTGGCGGTACCGAGGCCGCCGGCGGCAGAGCCGGACAGCTGCAAGGCCCGTGGCGGATCGAGATCCCGCAGGGTCACCGAGGCGGTAAAGCGGCCCTTGACCGGTCCAGCGCCGAGGGTCGCCTCGGCCCGATAGGCGTTCTCGCCGGTGCGCTCCAGGTTGTGGCAGCCGGGAATCAGCGCCGCTAGATGGTCGGGGTCGAGGATAACCGCCCAGACTTCCTCGGGCGAGGCCGGGACAATGTGCGATCCATTGCCCTTGAGCGCGTGCCCGTTACCGCTCGAGGTGATGATTGCCGGGCGCGGCGGTGACGGGTCGGCCGGCTCGCTTTCGCCCAGCAATTCCAGGACCCTAGGCCGGGTTAGCGGCAGTGTGAGGACCGGTTTTCCTATCGCGTCGGCCACTGCATTGGCGATACAGACCGGCGTCGACATGCAATTACCCTCGCCAAGCCCCTTGGCGCCAGTCGGAGTAAACGGTGAGGGCGACTGGTCGTGCAGGATCATCAGTTCGGGCAGCTCGCTGGCGGTCGGTGGACAATAATCGGCGAAAGTGCCGGACAGAAAGCTGCCGTCCGGCGCATAAGCGAGTTCCTCCAGCAAGGCGGCGCCGAGGCCATGGGCAAAGCCGCCACGGATCTGCCCATCTGCCAAGGCCGGGTTCAGCAGCCGCCCGGCGTCATGCGCCGTCACATATCGATCGATGCGGATCGAGCCATCGGCGGGGTCCACCTCCAAGCCGCAATAGTCAAAAATAAAGCCATAGGCGCCGGAGGAGTTCACCCGGTCCTGCTCGTCCGGCTCGCGCAGTTCCCGCCCGACCCAGAACGCCGTTTCGCGCAACCCGGCGCCGGCATCCTCGGGGATCGAGAGCGGCGACCAATGCGCCTTGGCGGCGACCCGAACCAGGGCGATCACATTGTCCGGGTTGCTGATCGAACGGGCCAGCCCGTCGACCAGCTCGACATCGCCGATCGGCACGTTGAGATCCGGTGCGGCAATGGCTTTCATCCGCTTGGCAAGGCGTTCGGCGGCCAGCTTAGCTGCCCCGGCGACCGCCCCGGCGAAGCGGCTGGAATAATTACCTGAGGCGATCGACCAGGGGTCCTTCAGGGTGTCGTGATCGGTCACAGTGACCACGTCCCCCGGATCAATGCCAAGCTCGTCCGCTACCACCTGGGCCAGCACTGTGCGATGGCCCTGGCCTTGCGGCACCGAGGAGACCGCGACGGTCACCGCGCCGGAGGGATCGAAGCTGACGGTGGCGGTGGCCAGGGCGCCGTTCTTGGCGCCGGCCCGCTGGCGCTGTTGCGGCGTCAACAGGGTGGTGATGTAGCCCATATTGGAGATCGATGGCTCAACCACGGCGGCGTAACCAATACCGTAGAGCCGGCCCTCGGCCCGAGCCGCCGTGCGGCGTTGCTTCAGCTCTTCCAGGCCGCCCTCGCGGACCGCTTTGGCCAGGGTCGCGGCATAGTCGCCACTGTCCAGCACCGCGCCGGGGGTGGTGGTGAACGGCATCGCCTCGCCGGGAATCAGATTGCGACGACGCAGTTCCATCGGGTCCAGGGCGAGCCGGGTCGCCGCCAGGTCGACCAACCGTTCCAGCGCGAAATACACCTGTGGGCCGCCAAAGCCGCGCATCAAGCCGGTTGGGGTTTTGTTAGTGACCACCACACGGTTGTGAATCGCCAGATTGTCGATCTGGTAGGCTCCGGTCATGTTGCCGTGCATGCGATAGAGCGTCGCCGGCTCCGGGGCCCGCAGATAGGCGCCGCAATCCTCCAGCTGGTCATAATCCAGCGCGGTGATCCGACCCTGGCCATCCAGTGCCGCGCGGATCGTGGTGACCCGATTGGTCGCCGAAGTCGCCGCCGCCAGATGTTCCAGCCGGTCCTCGACCCATTTCACTGGCCGGCCGGCCAGCTTGGCGGCGATGCCGAGCGCCACGACATAGGGAAACACCGCCTGCTTGACCCCAAACGAACCACCTGAATCCGGCGGTGTTCTAAGCCGCAGCCGATTGCCGGCCACTTTGAGGGCGCGGGCCATCACCGTGTGCAGGGTGTAGGGCCCTTGGAAATTTGCCGTTACCTCATAGGTATCTTCGCCCGGACGATGCTCGGCCAGCACCACGAATGTCTCGATTGGGGTGCAGGAATTGCGTGGGTAGCGCACTGTGGTCTCGACCACATGCGCCGCCTCGGCAAAAGCGGTTTGCGGGTCGCCGTACCGGAACCGGCGCTCATGCAGCACGTTATGGCCGGCATCGTTATGCAGCAGCGGGGCGTCGTCGCCGGCGGCGATTTCAGGATCAATGACGGCGGCAAGCGGCTCATAGCGGACGTCGATCAGCTCCAGCGCATCCTCGGCCCGGTAACGATCCCTGGCGATGACGATGGCGACCGGCTCCCCGACATAGCGCACCCGGTCCACCGCTAGGGGGAATTGCGGCGCATCAACCTTGACACCGGACAGAAACGGTTTGGTCTCCCGAGCGATATCAGCCCCGGTGATCACCGTCGTCACCCCCGGCAAGGCTAACGCCGCGCTGACATCCACCGCCTCGATCCGGGCGTGGGCGACGGGCGCGCGCAGAAACGCCGCGTGCAAACAGCCCGGCGGCTCCGCCAAATCATCGGCGAAACGGCCGCCGCCGCGCAGCAGCGTCAGATCCTCGACCCGTTCCAGTGATTGTCCGACCATTCCCATGGTCGCATTGCTGCCAAGTTCCAGGTTCCGGTGCAAGCCCCGATGGGGATTCGGACGATTTTATCGGCGGCGGACGTTGTCCTGCGTCTCGACCCTCTCGCCTGGGCCGTTCTTTGAGGGTAGGCTCAATCCTAACATCCACACTAGCGAGGCAGACCGATGGGCGCCCCCTATACCGGTATTTTCCCGATCGTCCCGACGCCGTTTACCGAAACCGGCGAGCTTGACTTGGACGGACAGCGCCGGGTGATCGACTGCATGATCGACCAGGGCGTCGACGGGGTCTGCATACTGGCGAATTATTCTGAGCAATTTCTGCTCAGCGACGCCGAGCGCGAGATCTTGCAGACCTTGTGTATGGAGCATATCGACGGCCGGATCCCAGTGATTGCCACCTGTAGCCATTTCAGCACCCGCATATCGGTCGAGCGCTGCCGCCGGGCCGAGGTGCAGGGCGCCGCCATGGTGATGATGATGCCGCCCTATCACGGGGCGCTGCTGAAGGCCTCGGACGAGGGGGTGTACGAGCATTTTGCCGCCCTGGCCGGCGCCATCGACATCCCGATCATGATCCAGGACGCCCCGCTTTCCGGCGTCACTCTGTCGATACCACTGCTGGCGCGGATCGCCCGGGAGCTTGACCAGGTGCGCTATTTCAAGATTGAAACCCCTGGCACCGCGGCCAAACTGCGCACCCTGATCGCCGCGGCCGGCGCACATATCGAAGGCCCCTTCGATGGCGAGGAGGGGATCACTCTGCTCGCTGATCTCGACGCTGGCGCAACCGGCACGATGACCAGCGCGCTGGCCTGCGAGAAGATCCGGCCGATCGTCATCGACCACCTCGCCGGCGACCGTCCAGCGGCCGAGGCCGGTTACAACCGACTGCTGCCGTTGATCAACCTGGAGAACCGGCAATGCGGCTTGCGGGCCTGCAAAACGGTGATGATGCAAGGCGGAGTGATCAAATCCGACGCGGTCCGCCACCCGATACCGTCTCTGGACGTCCCGACCCGCGAGACGCTGCTGCGGATGGCCAGGGCGCTGGATTTGATCGCGCTGAAATGGGGAAAATGAGCGGCGGCGGGATGCAATTAGGCTGTTTTGGCGTAATATTCTAGCAATATAGAGATAAGTGTCTGGTTCCACCCATCGAATCCCGCTTTTAATTAGCCTTGCATTAAGAATCGCGTTTCCGGTTATTTTAATTTACTATGAGATCACCATAAAAATTCGAGATAAATTACCACGAGAGTTTCGGCTGGCGCGATGCGTCCGTCGTGGTGGTGATTTTTTCTTTGATGTTCCTAGTGGGTCGACCGAGATGGATGCTTGCCATCTGCCTCGACCAGACCACGTGGTTAAAGGATAGTCGATGACCCAGGATTCAGTGTCCGCCGACGACCAAGCCCCTGTCGTTCCGCCAAAAACCCGCCAATGTCTCAGGTGCAGGGCCACTTTCGAAAGTGACTGGGCCGGCAATCGGGTATGCTCGCGCTGCAAAAGCTCTGGCACCTGGCGTAATGGCGTTCCGCTTAGCACCCAATCCTCCAGCAGAAGGTCTTAAGTGTTTGGTCAGGGAGGCACCTCCCCCGATCGGAGCGCCGACCTCAGAGGTGGATCCCTATCGCTAAAAATGCCCTGATCTAGCGGTCATCCCGCCCCCGTTTTTACGAGGGAAGGCAAAGGCTGGGACCCATGCTGCCTGCGGTGGCGGGTTCGAAACCGCGACACTGCATCGCCGGCCTGGGGAATGGGTCCCGCCCTGCGGCGGGACGACGGATTTAGCTGCACCCCAACCACCGTGGTCCTACCAACTTAAAGTTTGTCGTCCCAGCACCCTAAAATGCCGGAATTCCGGCGCAGGCCGGGACCCATTCCACCAGAATCGGCGCGGGCCTCGATCATCACCGTTTTGCGCACTCTCGTGCCGTGTCGGCCTCAGACGTGGGGCCCAGCCGTCACGCCGATAGTCCTGTGGAATGGGTTCCGGCCTTCCCTTGCCCTCGTGAAACCGGGGCCGGGATGACGAATTTAGGAGGGCGTCGACAATCGTTTGAGGCGGTAGTCCCAGCTGATTTGTTTCAATCCGACTTTTTCTTTCGATCCCGGCCCGTGCATTTCGCCACCTCACCCCATAAGATGCCGATCTTCCCGCCGATGATATGCAGGCCTTGGCGTTGGGTGCGTGGATCCTTGGCACCGGCGGTGGCGGTGATCCCTATCATAAGTTGATGAATGTTCTGGAGCTGTTCAAGAGCGGCGGCGGCGCGAGGTTGATTGATCCTCGCGGGCTTGATGATGCGGCGCTGGTGGCAGTGCTGTCGACCATGGGAGCGCCGCTGGTTGGTCAGGAGCGGATACCTGATGCGCAGCATGCGCTTCGACCGCTTCGGGCAATGGAGCGGCATCTCGGCCGGCCGTTCGATGCGGTGATGAGCATGGAGATCGGCGGCGGCAATGGGGTGCATCCGATGATGGTGGCGGCGCTGACCGGCTATCCAGTGGTTGACGCCGACGGCATGGGGCGGGCCTATCCAGAGTTGCAGATGACCAGTTTCGCGGTTGCCGGTCTGGCGCCGGCACCGTTCGCGCTTTCCGATATTCGGGCCAATGATATCATCATTTCCCAGGCGCTGGATACCGGCTGGGTGGAGCGGATCAGCCGCAAGATTACCGCCGAGGTCGGCTCCACCGCAGCGATCTGCATGGCACCCCGGACCGGGGCTGAGATCAAGGCGCATGGCATTCTCGACACCGCGACCCAGGCGATCGTCCTCGGCGAGGCCGTCATGGAGGCGCGCCGGGCGCATGGCGATCCGGTCGAGGCGATCCTGGTCGCGGGTGGCGGGATAAAGTTGTTTACCGGCAAGGTGGTGGATGTGGACCGCCGGGCGACCGAGGGGTTTCTGCGTGGTCAGGCGCGGATCGAGGGGCTTGGCCCGGATGCCGGCGGGCTGTTCACTGTGCATTTCCAGAACGAGTTCTCGGTCGGTTTCTGCGGAGCGACGCCTGTGGTGATGACCCCGGATCTGATCTGTGTCGTCGACAGCGTCAGCGGCGATGGCATCGGCACCGATGTGATCCGTTATGGCCAGCGGGTCACTGTGTTGGCGCTGCGGGGACCGGCATGCTTTTTGACCGGAGCGGGCCTCGCCACCGTCGGGCCTCGGGCCTTCGGCTTCGATCTCGATTTTCGTTCGGTCTTTGAGAGGCAGGGGTGATGAAACGCATCGGTATTGATGTTGGCGGCACCAATACTGACGCGGTTCTGGTCGAGGGCGCAACCGTGTTGGGCGCGGTCAAGACGGCGACCACCGAGGATGTGACTGGCGGTATTCGAAACGCGCTGCGGGAGCTTGGCGCGACGGTAGGGTTAACGATGACGTCGGCTTCGGATGGATCGGGCACCGGGTCGGGGCGTGGCCCGATGCGCGAGGTGGCGGCGGTGATGATCGGCACCACCCATTTCGTCAACGCGGTCGTTCAGCGGCGTTACCTCAACCGGGCGGCGGCGCTCAGGATCTGCCTGCCGGCCAGCGCCTCCTTGCCGCCGATGGTGGACTGGCCCGAGGATCTGGCTGCGGTCTCGAATGGCGGCCACTATCTGGTCCAGGGCGGCCATGAATATGACGGCCGACCGATCGCGCCGCTGGATGAGCCGGCGATCGCCGCGGCCGGCCGGGCGATGAAGGCGGCCGGGATTACTGCCGTCGGGATTAGCGCGGTGTTCGCGCCGCTGACCAGCGCCTGCGAAGACCGGGCCGCTGAGATCCTGCGCGAGGTGCATCCGGAATTGCGCATTACCCGCTCCGCCAGTCTCGGGCGGATCGGCCTGCTGGAGCGGGAGAACGCGACCCTGCTTAACGCCTACCTGATTGATCTGTCGCACCGGACCATCGATGCCTTTGAGGCGGCGATCGCGGCCAGCGGCATCAGTGCGCCGCTCTACATCACCCAGAATGACGGCACAGTGGTCGATGCCGCCACGGCTCGCGATCAGCCGGTGTTCAGTTTTGCCTCCGGCCCGACCAACAGCATGCGCGGCGCCGCCTTCCTTGCCGGGATTGAGGAGGCCATGGTCGTCGATACCGGGGGCACCACCAGTGATGTCGGATGCCTAAAGTCCGGCTATCCGCGCGAGGCCAATAATGTGGTTAAGGTCGGCGGCGTTCGGACCCTGTTTCGGATGCCGGATCTGCTGTCTATCGGCTTGGGAGGATGCACTATAGTGCAAGATTACCCGCTAAAAATTGGTCCATTGAGTGTCGGTCACCGGCTGACCAGCGAGGCGCTGGTGTTCGGCGGGTCGACCATGACGCTCACCGATATCGCGGTCGCCGCCGGGCTGGTGGAGATCGGCGACAAGGCGCGGGTCGCTGGCCTGGGTGCCGGTCTGGTCAATGACACCATTGCCCAAGTGCATCTGATGCTGGCCGAGGCGGTTGACCGGATGAAGACCGACGCTAGCGACTTACCGCTATTGGCAGTCGGCGGCGGCGCGATGCTGACACCTGAGACAATGCTTGGAATTTCTAAGGTAATCCGGGTCCCGCACCACTCCGTCGCCAACGCGGTCGGCGCGGCGATGGCGCAGATTTCCGGCGAGGTCGACCATATCTTCCGCGACATGGAGCGTAACGATTTGCTGGTGCTGGCCGAGACCATGGCTCGGGACCGGGCCATTGCCGGCGGCGCTGATCCGGCCAGCCTCAAGGTGGTCGATGTCGACAGTATTCCGCTCGCCTACATGCCAGGCCGGGCGGTGCGGGCACGGCTGCGGGTGGTCGGCGATATCGCTGAATTGAGAGCGACCCCGGCATCACCCGCATCGTGATACCGAGCGCCGTCGACGATTGATCGTTGCGGCGGAGGGCCCTCTCAGGCTTTGATCCTGCCGGCGCGTTGGGCGAGGGAGAGATCATATCATGGCGAGCAATCCAGGACGCATTCTGACTACCCATGCCGGCAGCCTGCCGCGACCGCGGTCGTTGGTGGAGCTTTATGTCGCCCGCACCAAGGGTCAGGAAATCGACGCGGCGGTGCTCGACGCCGAGGGCGAGGCGGCGACCCAATGGGTGGTTGATCGCCAGCGCGCCGCCGGTGTTGATATCCCCAGCGATGGTGAGCAGGTGAGAGAGGCATTTTTCCTTTATCTTCAACGTCGTATGACCGGTTTTGGCGGTGGGTGGGATCGACCGTCGGGAAACGAACTGAACGACTATCCGGAATTTCTGGCGCTCAGGCGCGAAATGCTAGCCAAGGGTACGGCGGTCAATAATTTCCAGCCGCCGATGGCGATCGGACCGGTCGCCTATGCTGATCACCAGGCCAATGCCACCGAGATCGCCGTCTTCAAGTCGGCGCTGGACAAGCACGCCGGCGTCTTCACCGACGCTTTCATGACCGCGCCTTCGCCGGGCATCGTCGCCACCGCACTCAAGAATGACTACTATCCGGATGATGACGCCTATCTCGACGCGCTCGCCGATGCCCTCAGCTTTGAGTACAAGGCGGCGGTCGATGCCGGTTTCATTCTACAGATCGATGCGCCAGACCTGGGCCTTGAGCGGCATATGTTGTTTCATGACAAGCCATTATCCGAGTTTGTCGGTTTCGTTGACAAGGTGATTGCTCGGATCAACCGGATGATCGAAGGCTTGCCGCGCGACCGGGTACGCTTGCATGTCTGCTATGGCAATTACGAATCGCCACATGACCAGGACGTACCGCTTGGCGACATCCTGCCAAGCCTACTGGAGGCCAAAGTGGGTGGTTTTTTATTCCCGTTCGGCAATCCCCGGCACACCCATGAGATAAAGCTGTTTCAGGGTAACAAACTGGCGTCGGATCAATATTTGATCGTCGGGACCATCGATACTCTGACCACCTTTGTCGAGCATCCCGAGGTGATCGCTGATCGGCTGGAACTGGCGGCCGAGGCGGTTGGCGATCCGGGGCGGGTGATGGCCGGAACCGATTGCGGCTTCGATACCGCGGCCGGGATGGGTCGGCTCACCTCGGACGTGGTCTGGGCCAAGCTCCGGGCACTTAGTGACGGCGCCGAAATTGCCAGCAAACGGTTATTTTAGCAGCCATTACCGCGTCCGACTATCGAGGAGCCGAAGATGACCCTGCCGATCTATGAGGCCTATGCGATCAAATATGGCGAGCGCATGGGGACCCGTGGGACGATGTTCATGAAGGGCGACCCGCATGAGGCGCCGATGGCCATGGATTACTACATCTGGGTGATCCGCAACGCTGAGCGGACTATTGTCGTCGATTGCGGCTTCGGCAAGGAGGAGGGGGAGCGGCGCGGTCGAACTTATCTCAGATCCCCAGCCGAATGCCTGACGCTTATCGACGTTGATCCGGCCACGGTCGAGGACGTGATCATCACCCATATGCACTACGATCATGCCGGCAACCTGCCGATGTTTCCCAAGGCGCGGTTCCACATTCAGGATTCCGAGATGTCCTATGTGACCGGCCGGGCGATGACGCATCCGGTGCTGCGCCACTCCTTCGTGCTTGAAGAGGTGCAGGAGATGCTGGCCATGGTCTATGGCGACCGCGCGGTGTTCCATGACGGTGATGATGACCTGCTGCCGGGGATCACCTTGCACCACTTTCCCGGCCATGCGCGTGGCCTGATGGCGGTTCGGGTCCATACCAAGCGGGGCTGGATCGTACTGGCCTCTGATACCGCGCATTATTACGAAAGTATCGAGGAAGAGCCGGTTTTCATGACCCATGAGAACATCTTCGAGATGCTCGAATCCTATCGCGCCCTTCGCAAACTCGGCGGCTCGCTTACCCATATCGTGCCGGGCCACGATCCCGACGTGATCAAGCGCTATCCGGCACCGTCATCGGATCTGCAGGGCATCGTCGCGGTCCTGGACGAGGCGCCGTCGCGGTAGGTCCAGTATTTGTATTCACATTCAACGGAGGAAACGAAAATGGCTAAGAAAACCGTTTATGAGATGATCCCGCAGCTCGGAAAATTGCGCGACGAAGTGTTGTTCGGCGATGTTTGGGAGCAGCCCGAGCTGACCAAACGTGACCGCAGTCTGGTCACTTGCACGGTGCTCGCCGCGCTGTATCGGACACCGGAACTCAAAGGCCATCTGCAGCGGGCGCTGGATAATGGCGTCACCGCCGAGGAGTTGAAAGGCATGATCACCCATGTCGCGTTCTATTCCGGCTGGCCAACGGCGGTTAATGCCGGCCGTGTGCTTCAGGAAGTGCTCGGCGACGACGCCTGAGGACTATCCGCATTTTACCGCCGCCGCCGCACCAGCGGAGGCGGCGGGTTCGCTCGTAAAGAGGATTAACCCATGCAACAACTCGCCACCGGCTATGGCCTCGTGGAAGGCCCGACTTGGCACCCGACCAAAGGCCTGCTGTACAGCGACGTGCTGAATGGCGGGGTTTTCGCATTGGCCGAGGGCGGCACGATCAGCACCGTCGTGGCGCATCGCAAGGGCATCGGCGGGATCGTGCTGCACCAGGATGACGGATTGGTGGTCGGTGGCCGTAACCTTTCCTACAAAAGTTTCGATGGCGCGCGCGCCAAAGTATTGCTGGATAGCGACGTGAACGAGGAGGTCGTTGGCTTCAACGATTTCACCACCGATGCTAAGGGCCGGATCTATGCCGGTTCCCTGTCCTTTGTGGTGTTTGGCGGCGCTGTCCCCAAGCCGGGTCACCTGCACCTGATCGACCTCGACGGCTCGGTTCGAACCCTCTCGGGCGGGGTAATGCTCACCAATGGGATGGGTTTTTCGCCGGACGGAAAGCGGCTGTATCATGCCGATGCCCGAGACGACGTGATCCGAGTCTACGATGTCGACAGCGATGGCGGTGTCGGTCCCTGGCGTCCTTTCGTCAAAACTCCGCCGGAGGCCCATGCCGACGGACTGGCGGTGGCAGAGGACGGCTCGATCTGGACCGCGATGGCGCATGGCTCCCGCGTCGATGTCTACGAGCCGGACGGGTCGTTACGCAAAAGCCTGCCGGTACCGTTGCCGATGGTGACCTCGGTTTGTTTCGGCGGCGCGGACCTGATGGACCTCTATGTGGTCACCGGCAGTCGCGGTGGTCCAAGTGACAATTGCGGAACGGTCTACAAGACCCGCTCCGACGTACCGGGGTTGCCGGTGACCGCCTCCAGGGTCACGTTGGAATAGCCGGAATTGGCGGCCAACCTGATATTTTAAGCATACGCCTTTTTGGCATCGGCCTGGGATGGTTTAGACTGGGCCTACCGCATCAGCCTGCCGAAACAGGAGCCGCTCATGACCGAGACAGATCGTATCGATGCGCTGGAGCGCCGTCTCCAGTTGCTCGAGGATAAGGACGAGATCCGGCTACTCCGGGACCGGTATCATGGTTACATCAATGACGGTCTCTTTGGCGAGATTGTTGATCTGTTCACCGACGACGCGAGGGTCGAGCTTGGTTATCTCGCAACTTATGAAGGGCGGGCCCCGATCAATGCCGGGTTTAGCGGCATGGGCGAACGCGAGCGCTTTTATATCAAGCAGTTCATTCATAGTCACCGGGTCGAGGTGGCCGGCGATACTGGCAGCGGGGTTTCCTATTTGGAGGCGCGCTATGGGCGGTTCGGCACCTCGTATCTGGTCAGCGGGCGCTATGACGATGTCTATCGCCGGGTTGATGGGCGATGGTTTTTCGCCTCGATGGTGGCGGTTTTCTATTACACCGTGCCGGACGGAGTCGGTTGGACCGGGGATGAACTGTACTATTTGAAGCCCAAGTAATCCTGGATTCGAAGCCCAAATGGCCCTCGTACTAAGGGCGCATAAGCCAGAGAAATAGGGGGATTGAGGCAAAGCGCCGAATTTATAATCTTATATATGATCACGTGAAATATCATGCAAAAGTTAAAAAGGTCGCATTGACTGACCTATTTTGCGGTGCAATATTTACGTCAGTAATTCTGACCTTTCGGACATCCTCGAATGATCAATGCACTGCGCAATGCGATGCTTGTCGCGCTGATGGCGGCCCCATTTTTTTGGGCCTTGTCGAGGCTGTGCTGGAATTGCTAATCTAGCGTTGAGAAAACCTCCGGATATCTTGGCTTTCAGGTTGCTGTACTACCGTCAATGGAGCGACACTCGCTTCTGGTGAAGCCGCAGTAGCGCCGATTGATTTTCAGCTGGCAATGAAGGGCCTTGGTCATGTCTCTGGATCATGATTCCGTCTCTCCAAACCGTGATTTTAAGGTCGTCGGCAGCCGCCCGGTCCGCCCCGATGGGGTCGATAAGGTGACCGGGCGGGCAAAATATGGCGCTGATCTCAGCGCACCTGACATGCTGATCGCTAAGATTCTGCGCAGTCCGCATGCCCATGCCCGCATCAAAAGTATCGACACATCCAAGGCGGTGGCTTTACCTGGGGTGAAGGGGGTGGTCACCGCGGCGGATTTCGGGAGCGTGCGCCGGAGCCTGCGGGCGGTGCTGGAAAACTGCATGGCCCAGAGCAAGGCGTTGTATGAGGGGCATGCCGTGGCGGCGATCGCAGCGGTGAATGGCGAGATCGCGGATGCGGCGCTAGAACTGATTAGGGTTGATTACGAGGTCCTGGCGCATGTGACCGATGTCGAGGCGGCGATGGCTGAAGACGCACCGCTGCTGCACGAGGATATGATCACCCAGGGCATCGACCCGGCGCCGATCAAGCCGTCCAATATCGCCCAATTTCTGGAGATTGGTCACGGTGACGTGGCCAAGGGTTTCGCGGCAGCCGACGCGGTTATCGAACGCTCGTTCAAGACCGAGGCGACGCATCAGGGCTATATCGAACCGCAAGCCTGTCTCGCCAGTGTCGCCCAGGATGGCATGGCCGAGCTTTGGTGCTGCACCCAGGGGCATTTCGTGGTGCGCGATACCTGCGCCCAGCTCTGTGACATCGATGCCTCGCGGCTCAGGGTCACGGCCTCGGAAATCGGTGGCGGTTTTGGCGGCAAGACTACGGTATTCATCGAGCCGCTGGCGCTGATGCTATCAAAAAAATCTGGCCGACCGGTGAAAATTGTGATGAGCCGGGACGAGGTGTTCAAGGCGACGGGCCCGACCTCCAGTACGATGATGAAAGTGCGGATCGGTGCTACCAAGGACGGCCGGATCACCGCCGGCGCGGCGGAACTTTGCTATCAGGGCGGTGCGTTCCCCGGCGCGCCGGTCGAGTTCGGCGCGATGTCGGCCTTCGCATGCTATGACCTGGAGAACCTGCATGTCTCCGGTTACGACGTGGTGGTCAACCGACCGAGACAGGCGGCCTATCGGGCGCCTGGAGCACCGATGTCGACCTTCGCGGTAGAAAGCGTCGTCGATGAAATGGCGGCGAGGTTGGGCCTTGATCCGGTGAATTTTCGGCTGAAGAACGCCTCCAGTTCCGGTAGCAAGTCGGCCTATGGTCCGAAATTCGGGATCATCGGGCTGGCCGAGACCTTGCGTGCCGCCAAGGCGCATCCGCATTACACCGCGCCGCTGAAGCTAGGCCAAGGCAGGGGAATTGCTTGCGGGTTCTGGTTCAACTTTGGCGGGCAGACCAGTGTATCGATGAACCTGCAAATGGACGGCACGGTTAACCTCTCGCTTGGCACGCCGGATATCGGCGGCTCGCGGGCCTCGATGTGCCTGATGGCGGCCGAGGAATTGGGCATTGCCTATGACAAGGTCAGGGCGATCATCGCCGACACCGCTTCGCTCGGTTATAACGACACCTCCGAGGGTAGCCGGGTGACGTTTTCCGCCGGGATGGCGACGATAGCGGCAGCGCGGGACGCTGTTGCCAAGCTGTGCCAACGGGCGGCGTTGATCTGGGATATCCCGGTTGATGCTGTAGTCTGGGAGAACGGTGAAGCAAAGCCTTCCGGTGCCAACGCCGGCGAATTTGATCCGCTGTCGCTGGCCGACATCGCGGCCAAGGCCGGCAATACCGGCGGACCAATCGCCGGGCATTCGGAAATCAACGCCGACGGCGCCGGGGTCAGCTTTGCCACTCATATGGTCGATTCCGAGGTTGATCAGGAAACCGGCCAGGTAAAGATCCTGCGCTACACCGTGGTCCAGGACGCCGGCAAGGCGATCCATCCCTCTTATGTCGAGGGGCAGTTCCAGGGTGGCGCAGCGCAGGGCATTGGCTGGGCGCTGAACGAGGAATATATCTACGGCGCCGATGGCCGGATGCAGAACGCCGGCTTTCTCGACTACCGGCTTCCGGTGGCCTCGGATCTGCCGATGATCGACACGGTAATTATCGAGGTCGCCAATCCCGGTCATCCCTACGGGGTACGCGGTGTTGGTGAAACCTCGATCGTGCCGCCATTGGCCGCGGTCGCCAACTCGGTGTCGGCGGCGGCGGGTGTCCGTCTGACCCATCTGCCGATGTCGCCACCTCGGGTGCTACAGGCCATCGACGCGGCGAAGCTGGCGGCAAAGTAGGCAGTCGAGTAAGCAGTCGCGTAGGCTGGTTACGGAACAGGGCGGGCATCGGCGTGCTTCATGTCACACTCTCCGGGTCCTTGAAGAGCGCCGCTGGCGGACGCCAGACGGTGGAGATTGAGGCCGGCACCATCCGTCAGCTTCTAATCGCCTTGGAGCGCGAAGTGCCGAGCCTGAGCGAGCATCTTGAACAGGGTGTCGCGGTGTCGATCGACGGTGAGATTTTTCGCGACACCTGGTCCCAGGAGATCCGGCCAGGAGCCGAGGTATTCGTCCTACCTCGGCTGGCCGGTGGCTGAGCCGCTTCACGCCTAAGGTTCACGTCCCGCAGAAAGTTTGCGTCACCGCCTGATCGGCTGTTGCCGGTAGCATAAGTTCCTCATGCCCGGGATGGTCCTCAAAGGGCGTGACTAGAACGCTCAACAGGTCTTCCATCGGTTGGAAATCCTCGGCTTGGGTGGCAAAATCGATGGCGCGCTGGACTTGATGGTTACGGGGGATGAAAGCTGGATTAACCGCCCGCATCGCCCGACGCCGCTGAATGGCATCGGTGCCATCCATGGTTATCCGGGGACGCCACTGGCCCTCCCACTCGTCGAACACGGCGGGATCCTCGAACAGGGTCCGCAGCATTGCCTTGGCGGCATGATCACCGGCTGGGGCATCGCAGAGGCGGCGGAAGGTCAGGGTAAAGTCGGCCTTCTGCTGGGCCATGCGGTTGAGCAAATCCATGGCGAGGTCGAAATCCCCCTTCGCCCCGCCTGGCAGGCCGATCTTGGCGCAGAGCCCGACGTGGAAGGCCGCCTCGAAACGCGGCCAATAAACTTCCAGCGCCTGCTTGGCCGAGGCCAGCGCCGTCTCGTCGTCCGCGTCGAGCAGCGGCAGCAGGGTTTCGGCGAAACGAGTGATGTTCCAAAGCCCGATCGAGGCCTGCTGGTCATAGCCATAGCGGCCGGATTGATCGATCGAGCTGAACACGGTTTGCGGGTGGAACGCATCCATGAAGGCGCAGGGACCATAATCGATGGTCTCGCCGGAGATTGCGGTGTTGTCGGTGTTCATCACCCCATGAATAAAGCCGACCAGCATCCAGGAGGCGACCAGCTCGGCGGTATTCCCGGCCACGGCCTCAAGCAGCGCCCGATAGGGCTGCGCGGCGTCGCGGGCCTCGGGATAGTGCCGGTCGATGACATAATTCGCCAAGCGGCGGATCGCCTCGGCATCGCGTTGTCCGTGAAAGTATTGAAAAGTACCTACGCGGATGTGGCTGGAGGCAACACGGGTTAGCACCGCTCCCGGCTCGGGGCCCTCGCGCATGACCATCTCGCCGGTCATCGTCATCGCCAGGGCTCGGGTCGTGCGGATACCGAGACCGGCCATGGCTTCGCTGACGATATACTCGCGCATCACCGGACCGAGCACGGCGCGGCCGTCGCCCATCCGGGAATACGGCGTCGGGCCTGCCCCCTTGAGCTGAATATCCCGCCGGATTTGGTCTGGGCCGACGATCTCACCGAGCAGGATGGCGCGTCCGTCGCCCAATCTTGGAACCCAATTGCCGAACTGATGGGCGGCATAGACCATGGCCAGCGGTTCGGCGGTCTGCGGCACCAGGTTGCCGGCTAGGATCTCGGCGGATTTCGGTCCGCTGAGAATCTCCGGGTCGATGCCGATAGCCTTGGCGAGCCGTTGGTTCACCTTGATCAACCGGGGCGTCGCGACCGGGGTCGGGTCCAGCCGGGTGAAAAAACTTTTGGGGAGCCGTGCATAGCTGTTGTCGAAGGGAAGGCTATCCCAATCGGCGCCGCTGGAAGACTCTGGGGTGATTGCATCCACGGTGGTTGGTTCCTCACATTCTAGCTTCGGTGAATTATACCGCGACTTTGGCCCGGTTTCCCGGTTTAATTGGAGGCCGTGTTGGGTGACGAGCGAGGAGCACCATCGCCATGACGGTCTTTTGAGTTCCATTTCGATTTTGCCAGCCCGAATACCTATATGACCCACCGGCTTTTGCCTGGGATTGAGGCCCGCACCGGCGTGACCTGTGTCTATGTGCCGGTGCTTTTGGGCGGGGTATTCAAGCTTACCGGCAATCTCTCGCCGATGGAGCAGTTCGGCGAAATTAAGAACAAGCCGGAATATCTTCGCGTCGAGATGGAGCGGTTTATCGCCAAGCATGGGTTCGCGAAGTACAAACGCAATCCGCATTTCCCGATTAGCACCGTGCAGGTCATGCGCGGTGCGATCGTCGCCCAGGAGGAGGGGTATTTCGCCGACTACATAGAGGCCGTCTACGCCGCCATGTGGGAAAACGAACTGAAGATGGATGATCCCGAAATCATTGCCGGCGCCCTGAACGCGGTGGGGCTCGACGGCGCTCATATTTTGGGCCGGGTTTCCGAGCAACCGGTCAAGGACAAGCTCTTGCAGGCTACCCAGGCTAGCGTCGATCGCGGCAGTTTCGGCAGCCCGACTCTATTCGTCGGCGATCAGATGTTCTTCGGCAAGGACCGCCTCCTGGATGTGGAGGAAGAGTTGGTCAGGAAGCTCGCGAACCGCTAAGCGTCGCGAGACTATCCGCCGACGACCTCGCGCAACCGCGCCAGCACCGCATCGGTCACCTCGATGCTGTCTGCTGCGAGCCGCTCGCGCCGGACCCGGGCGGAACGATCGAAGGGCATGCGGACCGGCTCTCCGCCGGCCACCGGGCGGGCGCTCCGGACCGACTCTGCATAGTCTGTGACCTTCTGGCGATACTCCTGCTCCGGCATCATCAGGTCCGGCTTCATGGTGACCATGAGATAGCCGAAATTCGCCAGATCAGGCACCTCGACCGGTGACCCGGCGAAGATGCCGAGCAATTGAACGGCCATGCCCAACCCGGCGCCCTTATGGCCGCCCCAGGGCGTGAAGGCTCCGGCCAGAGCGGCGTCGGGATCGGTGGTTGGAGCGCCTTGCAGGTCGAAAGCCCGTCCTTCGGGGATCTGCTCGCCAAGCCGGCGCGCCAGCATAACCTCGGCATGCATGATCGATGAGGTGCCGATATCCCAAATAATCGGGTCGGCGGTGCTGGGAAACCCATAGCACACCGGATTGGTCCCGAACCTTCCGTCAACCGAGCCATGCGGCGCCACCCAGGGCGTGGCGTTGGAGATGATCATCGTCAGCAAGCCCTCGGCCGCCGCCATTTCTGCATAGTAGGACAGCATGCCGGTGTACCAGTTACCATCCGCGCCAATCACCGAGATACCGCTGATCTTGGCCTTGGCGATGGCCATTTCGGTGGCTCGATAGGCCACGACATAGCCGATGTTGTCATTACCAGCCAGTCGCGCCGAAACCGGTGTTTCGTGCAGGGTTTCAACCGGTTTTCTGGCTTTTCCAGTCCGCCCTATCCGCTCAGAGATACTCACCGCACGGGGCAGGCCGCCATAGGTCAGGCCCCGCAACTCGCAGTCGATGATGTGGTCGGCGATGATCCAGGAATCATCCTTGTCGTGGCCCAGGGCCTTCATGACATCCTCGACCAAGGATCGGGCGTCGGCGACGGTGAGTTGCATGGTGGTCTCCCGTGACGGCTGGTGTGGATCGGCTCCGGCGCCAAGCATGGTTGGGATCACACTGAGCGCCAGTCGTAAGCAAGGTTGAGGGCCATTGGGCCGGAGGGCAAGATGCTAGAGGCAATTTCGACGGGATCGGAGGCAAGGATCATGAGGCTGAAAGATAAGGTGGCGCTGGTCGTCGGCGCGGGACAGGCAGCGGGTGATACCATCGGCAATGGCCGGGCAACATCGATCCTTTTCGCCCGCGAAGGCGCCAAGGTGATCGCCGTCGATCGTGACCTGGCCTCGGCCGAAGAAACCGCCGAGATGATCCGCGCCGAAGGTGGCGATTGCACCGCTGTGCGGGGGGACGTGACCAGCAACGAGGATTGCGCTGGTTTTGTCCAGGCCTGCATGGACAGCCACGGCCGCATCGACATCCTGCAATACAACGTCGGTATTACCGGTGAGGGCAAGGATAGTGACCCGATGGTGCTGCCGGAGGAGGTCTGGGACCGGGTCATGGACGTGAATCTGAAGGGGCTCTACCGGACCTCGCGTCTGGTGGTGCCAATCATGCGCGAGCAACGCGCCGGGGTGATCATCGGCATCTCGTCGATCTTCTCGATCTGCAGTGTCGACCGGGTTATCTACAAAACCTCGAAGGCCGGTATGAACGCGTTCTGTCACATGCTGGCCAGCACCAATTGGGATTACGGCATCCGCTGCAACGTCATTATGCCCGGCCTGATGGATACGCCGATAGCCATCGGCTACCGCACGATCGTCGACGGTGTTTCGGCTGACGCGGTCCGGGCCGACCGAGACGCCAAGGTGCCGCTGAATCGCAAGATGGGTACGGGCTGGGATACCGCTCAAGCGGCGCTGTTCCTTGCCTCGGACGACGCTCGGTTCATCACTGGAGTGAACCTGCCGGTCGATGGCGGCATGACGGCGCGGATAGGGTAGCGGGACCGTTCCCGATTGAGGTCCGATCAAGTGACATGGGTAATACGCCCCGTGCCGAACGCGCTTTTAACCGTCGTGGCAAATGGGCGACCGCTAACATTTTGACGAGCTAACTCTTTTCTGCCTGCGCGGTAAATATAGAGCCGTAGCCGATTTCGTCCCAGTTCGGCGGCACCGGGCAGGGACGGGGATCGACATGGGCGAATCGAGGTGGGGCACCGCGAACCAACTCGCCGGTCTTGCTGGTTGGCGAGGGCGGTGGCATCCAGCCGAAGGCGTCGGCCGAACTATAAACATAAAGCGCCATTGGTCGGACCTGGCTGGAGCTGTTGGCCCGTGAGCCGTGGATCGTGCGGCAGTTAATCGCCACCAGGGTTCCGGAATTGCCAAGCGCCTCGGTGCCACGGGCTAGATCAATGCCTTCTAGATCGGCGTCCGAGATCGAGCCGGTCCAGGTACCGTTCGCGTCGGTGTGAAAATACAACGGGCCGTCGTGGCTGCCGGGGATGCAGACCAGCGGGCCATGCGCCGGCGTTACCTCGCCCAGATAGACGCCCAAGGTGACCGGACTGTAATTGGTGTGCGGCCAGGCCAAGGTGTCCTGATGCCATTTGACGATCTCGCCGGAGCCCGGCCGTTTGTAGTTCAGCTTCGAGCTGTGGAATTTTACATCTGGGCCAACCAGGTCGGCGGCGACATCGGCAAGCGGCGACTCTGTCGCGAATTCCCAGAAAAACGGGTCGCGGTCGACCAAGGCTTTGAGCCGGCGTACATGCGGCTGCTCTGGTGAATGGGCTGGGCCGATATCATAGGCCGCATTCGAGGCGGTGATAGTCCGGCTTGCATCCAGCAGCGCATTGGAGGTTTGACGAAGCCGGTCCATCCACTCGGTTGGGATCACGCCCTCCATGGTGACGAAGCCGACATCAAAATAGGCTTGCCGCTGAGCGGTTGTGAGGATGCGTGAGGGGTGGGAGAGGATGTCTTGGGGGGTCATGACGGCCTGCCTCGGCGGGTTAGGTTTGTACCGGGATGGTGACTGGAAAAGCATCGCAGGTTTGTTGAAGCCGTGCCATGCACTCTTGGGCACGGCACGTCGCACGCTGGCGCTCACCATATCAGCCCACTGATTGCACCGAACGGCGGTTTCGCACACCATTGCCTTTAGTGACAGGAATACCCTTGGGACGTGTCGCGTTCGGGGGCAGCATGGGAGAGCGGACCGGTGCAAAAATTGACAGAACAGCAACGCATTGATTGGGCGGTCAATGGCTACATTGTCTTGGAAGGCGCTCTCTCGCCCGAGGAGGTCGCGTTGTTTTCCGATGAGATCGATGGCATGCGCGCCCGTCCAGGCTGGGAGCCAATGGCGGGAATGCTACCGCGCGGCCATTACGGCTGGGTCGAGAAATGTCCCGATCAGAATCCTGAGTCGTTCATGGA
Source organism: uncultured Alphaproteobacteria bacterium (assembly GCA_937776645.1). Classification (GTDB taxonomy): domain Bacteria; phylum Pseudomonadota; class Alphaproteobacteria; order Thalassobaculales; family Thalassobaculaceae; genus JADHLJ01. Next base: position 41,176 of record CALMRI010000018.1, read on the forward strand.
TCGTCGCGACATCCTTCCCTATAATCAGGCTTTCATCGATCTGATTGATCGCCCAAATGTCTTCGAGCTGATTGTCGACATCATGGGCCCAAACATTATTTTTAGTATGTCACAAGCGATTGTGCGGGGCTCCGGCGACGGGTTCCCCGGTTACACCCACACCGATGGCGGTGAGGGGCAGCGGGAAATCCGGGTGACCGAGACCAGTCGGCCGATCGCGGTCAAGGCGATGTATCTGCTTTCCGATGTGAACGGCCCCGACAGCGGCAATTTCACCGTGTTCCCTGGCAGTCATATGCGACCGCTCCAGTTCAATCAGGACCCGCCGGTTGGGCCGGGCACACCGGGCGCCGTGCAATTGAACGGTAAGGCCGGGGATTGCTATATCTTCTCGCACGCGCTCTGGCATGGCCCAGCCCAGAATCTGTCCGGGCATGGACGCAAGACTTTGCTGTACAATTATTGTCAGATGTTCATGCGGTGCTACGATTTCGATTCCACACCGGATGTCGCTCAGCGCGCCACGCCGCGCCAACGGCGTTTGCTGGGAGATTTAGGCTATGACTTCCGGCCGGGTTCGTATTTCTATGTGCCGGACGATCAGTCAGAGATCATCCTTGGGCATGGGGCCTAGATCCCGCGTGCAGCCTCCATCATACGGGTGAATTTCTGTCAGCCAGCAAGGCGTTAGCGCCAAAGCGGATCGTCGGCGCCGGCGGGAATTCGATCACGGTGTCGGCGACGACAGCGGTATCCACCCAGACTCCCGGGCGAATGCCGAAGTTGGTTTGGCTTATGGTCAGACTGCCTTTACCTTGACGATGAACTGGCCGGGCCCCTGGTCTGGGATTTCCTCCAGGGTTAACGCCAGATCCGCGTCCCGGATCTGGTCGGGGACCGTCAATTGGCCAAGCGCTTCATAGGCATCGCCATCCAGGCGGCGAAATTTCCGGAGTGCAGAGTGTCTTCGCGATCCTGGTTACTGGTATCGCCGCCTCGAAGATCGATGGTAACGTCGATCCGGCTTTAGCCTTCGAAAAATGTGCTCGCTTCTGTCCGAAAACACCAATGGAGAGTGTATTGCTCACAACACGTGACGCGGTCTTTCCCCGCTATACCGGCGTCACGCGACATAGCAGAGACTTTAAATTGGTCTGTTCGGAAATTGGATCGCGTTGGCTCTTATCGGTCAGAAAATTGACTGGCCGCCACGGATTGAACGGCTGACGCTCGCCCCAACCGATTGGTACGAACACCGCGTGACGGCGGATGCCAGGATAGATCCAGGCCAAGGCCTCTACCGATCCATGCGAGGTTTCGACGGTCACTCGTGCACCGTCGGCCAGGCCGAGCTCGGCGGCGGTATCGGGATGGATCTGGGCATAGAGATCCGGCCACATCTCTTGGGCTTGCCAGGCGTAATGGGTCCAGCTGTGAAAATGCGGCGCCGCCGGCCTGCCGGTCAGAAGTTCCAAGGTGTAGCCCTGGGCGCGTAAATTGGCCGCCGGGTGAGTTTCATCAGGCTGAACAATACGGCCGCGCGGCGCCAGGCCGCCGGATGCGAAGGGCCCGATCACCCCCTCTACCGCGTCGTCGTCGAGCAACTCGACATACGCCATGTCGACAAGGCTTTCGCGCTCGCCATAGAACTCTGGCAGCGCCGACAGGCCATAGGGCTCGAACTTGGCCTCCAGCGCCTCGGTCCAGAATTCCAATTTGCCGCTGGTGGTGGGAAAGCGGTGGCCCGCGGGCGCCCCATGCGCGGAGGTGCCCTCCAGGTATAGTGTCTGGATCTCTGGTGCCTGCTCGGTCTCGACCGGGAAACGGACCCAGCGATAGGGCGTTGAGTGCAGGCGTTTCTGGGTGACCCCTCGCAGTTGGATGTTGCTGATCAGGGCCTCGTCCCAGAACCGCGCCGAGTCTTTCCATTCCTCGCGCAGCACGTCCTCGAAGCCAAAGCGCTTGCCAAGTTCGATCCAAATCCAGCCATCGGGCTTGGCCTGGCCCGGCGGATCAATCATCCGGTCGATCCAGACGATACGCCGATCCTCGCAGGCGCGGCCGACCTCGCCCTTCTCTATCCCCGTCGCTGCCGGCAGCACATAGTCGGCCCAGGCGCTGGTCTCATTGGGAAAGATATCGACGTGCACCAGCAGATCAAGCGCGGCGAAGGCCTTGCGGGTCTCGGTCTGATCCGGCCACAGCGCCATTGGATTGTTGTTGGCTATTACCGCCCTGAGCGGATAAGGCCGGTCCTGGAGCATTGCCTCGGTCCAGCCGACCGGACTGGTGCGCAGCTTCGGCCGGCTGATCTTGGCGCAGCGCTCCTCAGGGATGTTGAGATCGATTGGCAGCGAGGCCGACATGTTGAAATAGGCGCCGCCGGCCCGGCCCCAATTGCCGGTGACCGCAGCGATAAACATCAGGACCCGGTTCGATTGGGTTGAGTTCATGTGCTGGTTGATGCCGCGACTGCCATAGAGGATGCAGCCATCGGCCGCCGCGATCTCCTCGGCCAGCCGGCGAATGTCGTCGGCGGCGATATCGGCGATCGGCGCCGCCCAGTCCGGCGTGTAGCCCTTCTCGACGATGAAATCGCGCCAGCGCTCCCAGCCCAGCACCCAGGTATCGCAAAACTCCTGGTCGTGCAGATCCTGGCTCAGGATGTGGTGGGCAACCGCGAGCCCTAAGGCCATATCGCCGCCCGGGCGGATCGCCAGATGCCAGTCGGCCTTCGAGGCGGTCACCGTCTGGCGCGGGTCGATGGCGATCATCCTCGCGCCGCGCTCAAGCCGCCAGTCATTGATCATTCCGAAATGAACCGGTCGGGTCTCGGCCTGATTGTCGCCCCAATAAACATGCAGCGCTGCCGATCCCATGTCGCCTTCGGTATAGGTATTGCCCGGCCCGCTATAGCCCTGGATCATCGAATAGGCGAGGTTCTTGCCGGATGAACAAAACGGCTCGGTAGTCACGAAATTCGGCGTCCCCCACAGCTTGGCGAACATCCGGATATAGCCGCGATTGGTCAGTGTGCCGGTTCGGGTGCCGGAGAACAGCCCTAGGGCTTCCGGGCCATGCTCGGCGCGAATTGCGGCCATTTTTGCGCCGATCTCGTCCAGCGCCTGGTCCCAGGAGATTGGCTCGAACGCGTTCTCGCCGCGCGCGCCGACCCGCTTCAACGGTTGGGTCAGCCGTTCGGTGCTGGAATATAGCTGTAGCGAGAGTTGGGATTTCGGGCAGACCCGGCCCTGGAGAACGGGGTCTTCCTCGTTGCCGGTCACCTTGACCAGCCGGCCCTTGTGGAAATGGAATTTCGTCGTGCAGCTGTTGAAGCAAATGTTGCAGCCGCCGGGTTCAATCCGGTCGGCCAGTCGGTCGGCCCGCTTCACGCCATAAGGATAGGCGGTGGTATCGCCAGCCATCGCGTGGCCCGGATCAATCACCGCCGGAACCGTTCGCTCGCGCGCGTCGAGCGCCGGTCGCAATGGGTCGGTGCGGTCCAGATAGATTGTCGCCGGGCCAAGCAGGAACGGATCATTGTCGATGCGCCGGCGATCCTGCGCCATGGCCTGGCGATCCAATGCGTCACGCTCTCCAAAGCTGATGGCATTGGTCGGGCAGACCGAGGCGCAGGCGGTGGTTGGCTCGCCATCAGCGCGGCGCTCGACGCACAGGTCGCATTTGACTGCGTGATGGCCGCCAGCGTCATAGCCCATGGCGCCGTAGGGACAGGCGGTCACGCATTCGCCGCAGCCGACGCACAAGTCCTCGTTGACCTGAACGATGCCGGTTTGCGGATCTTTGGTGATGGCTTTCGGTTCGACTGGACAGGCGCGTAGGCAGGCCGGTCGTTCGCAGTGCTGGCAGGCAAGGGCAAGAAAATCGAGCGGTGGGCGGCCCTGATTCTCTTCTGACGCTGTGCCGCCAAGCCATACCACCCTGTTGCGCCGTTCACCCGGGCCAAGCGCATGCTCAGCCTTGCAGGCCACCTCGCAGCTTTTGCACCCGGTGCAGCGCTCCAGGTCGATCATCAACGCCAGGCGGGTCATGAGCCCCACTCTGCGATCCGCCACCAATAGACCGCCCGACCATCGGCGACATAGCCGGCGAACACCGTGACGGTGATCACGTGGATTAGCAGTCCGGCGACGAACCCCCAGGCCAGCAGACGATGCAATGGTCGCCAATAAGCCTGGGCTAGTGAGACTGAAGCTCGGGTGCCGATCAACCGATGCTCCTCCATCACCGCCCGATGATAGGTAAGCGCGGTGCCGGGGGCGGTAATCCAATGGCGGGGCTTGAGCGAGAACACCGCCTCAAGCGCGTTGGAGTCGATGGTGCTGAGCAGCGATTTCTTGTGGGTGATCAGTTCGGCCAACCGGGCCCGCGTGGCCTCGTCCGGTTTGGAGAACCCGGCCAGCTTGGAGCCGAATGTCCGGGCCATCCGCTTCGACCCGGCGAGCCGTGACCAGACGCCGAGCGCCACCAAGCCAGCCAGCGACAACAGCAACAAACTCGGAATTTTCGCTACCGAGCCGGTGGAATGCACGATCACCAAGACGGCTCCGACGCTGGCTAGCCAGACATGGGCCCGGAAGCCGGCCTTGCCAGGGTGGCCGATCTTCTTCAGCAATACTGCGACGAAAGAGGCGACGAGGAGCATCGAGCCGATGATCGCCGCGCTCTGCAATAATGGACCACCGGGTCGTCCCAGATCCTCGGGCAAACCCGGCGAGAGGACCAATCCAGCCGATGCGGCCGCGACTGCAGCGATGACGATGGCAGTGAGGCGGGAATCGGCGAGGTCGGTGTCGTTGGAAGAGGCTGGCCGGCCTGTCAGCACGGTCGGTCACCCTTGATGGTGACCCGATGCATGTGCCGGTGCTGGCCTGCATAGTCGTTCACCGCGTGGTGCAAGGTGGTGCGGTTGTCCCAGACGGCGACAGACCCAGCCCGCCAACGGAACCGGCAGGTAAACTCCGGGCGGATCATGTGATTGCAGAGATAGTCGATCAGCGGTGCGCTTTCCTCGACTGTCATGCCGCTGAAGCGCAGGGTGTGAGAGCGGTTCAGATAGAGCGACTTGGCGCCGGTTTCCGGGTGGGTGCGGACGACGGGATGCGCGTTCTCATAGGTCTTGGCTTGGGCTTCAAACGTGTCTTTCATTGCATCGAGCCGGGCCATGCCGGCGGCGCGACCGCCCTGATAGCCCTTCTCGGAAGAGTTCACCCCGGCGAGACTACCTAGTAGCTTTTTCATGCCCTGCGACAGCGCGTCATAGGCCAGTGTGGTATTGGCAAAAAGCGTGTCGCCGCCGAATGCGGGTGTCTCCAGCGCGTAGAGCGTCGTGCCCAGAGCCGGGCAATCCATATAGCTGGTGTCAGAGTGCCAGGAACCGCCGAAATTCTTGGTGTCGGCCTCGGTTTTGATGATCTCGATCACCTCCGGCGTCTCTGGTAACCCCTTGATGAAGGGGTAGATGTCCGGCTCGCCGAACAGCCGGGCGAATTGAACGAATGCCGGTGGCGAAAGGCTCTGATCGCGGAAAAACAAGACCCTGTGCGCCAGAAAGGCGGCATGAATGTCGGCGGCGGCCTGGTCGGGGATCTCGCCGGCCAGGTCAATACCCAAGATTTCAGCGCCGAGCGCGGTCGATAGTGGAGCGATATGCATACTCTGGCGTTCCATCCGATAGCGTTTACCCAAGGTAAACCGGAGGGGCTCCGGAAAGAAAGGGCCGTCGGGTATCCGCGGTGCAAAAAGCTCACGCGTGTTTTGGCGGCCGTGCAAGCAGAATTAATATCGTCGCCAATAGCGACAGGCCAGCGAAGACCTGCAGCGCGAGGACGTAGTCTCCGGTCCAGTCGCGCAACACGCCTGATATCAGCGGGCCGGTGGCCTGCGCGCTAACCTGTACGCTGAGGGCGACGCCTCGGATCGCACCGAAGCTTTTGCGGCCAAAATAGTCGGCCCAAGCGATCGGCGGTACTGTCAGCAACCCGCCGAGCCCGACGCCAAAGATTGCGGCGGCAAAATAGGCCTGGGCCGGCTCATGCACCCAGATCATCGCCAGGCAACCAGCGGTCATGAACAGACCGCTGACCGATAACACCAAACGGATGCCCAATCGGCGCACCATCATGCCGCAGAGAAAGCCAAAGACGCCGGTAAACAGCGAGAACGCGGCGACTACGGTCGCGGCTGTGGTCGGGTCCAGGCCTCGCTCGATTAGATGCGGCGCCTGATGCAGGCTGACCCCGGACTGCACCGGATAGCCGAGAAAGGTGAACCCCAGTAGCATCCAAAAGGCGGGCGTCCGCATTGCCTGGGCGCGAGTGAATGTTGGCTCCGGTTTGCCTGCTCCACTCCGGTTGCTCTCGGTCCCGGCGTCGTCGATGTCGCCATCCGGTTGCAGCCCCAGGTCTTCTGGTCGGCGGGCCATCAACAGGAAGGTTGGCAGAAACCCGATCACCAGAACGGTCAAGCCAACCGCGACCCAGCCGGCGCGCCAACCGCCGCTGATCATGGCGAAATGAGCGATCAATGGCATCGCTGTTAGACCGACCATCAGCGCCACTGTGACGATCGAATTGGCGATCGGCCGGCGCCGGATAAACCAGTTGTTGACCGCCCCATAGATGCCCAGGTCAAACGGCCCGGCGAAATTCATCCGAGCTACGCAGAACAGTAGATAGAACACCAACAGCGACTGTGTCTGAGATAACAGGAGCGACGCTACCCCGGTGATCAACACCGCCCAGCACAGCATCGCGCGGGCGCCGTGACGGTCGACCAGCGGACCGAGCAGTGGCGAGGAAAACGCCGCCAGCAGGCCGCCCAGCGATACGGCGCCGGATATTTCTGACAGGGACCAGCCGAACTCGGTAGTCATCGGCGCGACGAAAATCGTCAGAGTGGCGACTGCGGGACCTTGCCGTGCGAACCCGGCGCAAGACGCGCAACCCAAAACCACCCAGCCATAGAAGAATGGCAGGCGTCGCGAGAGCATGTGGTGCAATGCGAGCACGGTACCCGGTATCCCCGATTCAAATATCGCCGGAGCGTTAGCCTACTTCCAACGCGATCTTGATCTCGCCAAAATCACCAAACCGAGCGACAGCGGTGCTTCCGGGGTTAATTTCCCGAAGCAAAGTGGCGCTGCCAGTGGTGACGTATTGGCCGGCCCGCAGGCCGATGCCTCGATCCGAGAGCTCATTGGCTAACCATGTCAGGGTCACCACTGGATCGGTGCGGTTTTCCATCGGGTTGGACGGTTCCAGCTCGCCGTCATCGACGCGCAGTTCAATCGGGATATCGAGCAGCGATAGATCTCGCCAGTCCTGGACTCGCGGTCCGACAACGAGACCGGCGCCGGCCGAGTTGTCGGCGATGATTGCCAGCCGTTGATACTCGGTGTCGGGGATGTGCATGCCGTTAGAGAACCGAGTTCCAACGATCTCGAAGGTGAAGGTGAGGGTTGCGGCCGCCATGACCTCGGCACGCTCATAGGGGTGACTCCGCGCCGGTAGGTTAGTGTTCAATTGAAAACCAACCTCGGTTTCGATGGCCGGGCGGTGGACGGCTTGGCGCGCCGGCAGGACCGCCGAACCGGCATAAAGATGCGAACCGAAGATGCGCCCGATCATCGGTCCCGGTGCCCCGGCCACCTTCCAGCCCACGACCTCGTCACCGATTACGGCGGCCATTGTGGTTTGAATCGCCGCCGCCTCGGCAAAATCGCCGGGATAAAGATGGTCCGGCAATCCTTCCAGCAGGGCCGATTGACTCCAGGCGCCGGCCAACAGCACGCCGGCCTTGGCTATATCGTCTTCTCGCATAGCCATCGGCATTCCCTTTATTCAGCCGCTGTGGCGGTGCGGCCGGCATTGGTATGCTGCGAGAACATCGGCATCACTTCCTCGGCGAGCAGCGTGAGCGAACGGCGGCAGAACGCGGGATCGTCCCATTCATGGGCCATCGCGGTCAGCACTCCAAAAGGCCCAGTCAGATCGTGCAAGGCGACGAGCTTGTCGACCACGGTCGACGGTGATCCCCAAGCGACTTGATATTCCGCGACGGCCTGCCATGTCAGGGAATCCGGATTGGGGTGGCCCTCTGGTGCGACGAACTTGGCTAGACCGCGCGATTTCAAGGAGGTCAGCAGATAGCGATACCAAAAGCTAATCGGGCCGTCCGGGTTCATGATGTAGTTGTGGGCTTCCTGATCGGTCGGGGCGACAACGATGCTGCGCGAGATCCTCCAGATATCCGGGTCGGCGCGTCGTCCGGCCTTCTCGCAACCCTCGGCATAGGTGGCCCAATGGCTGGCGGTATAGCGCGGGTGCAAGAACGCCGCGCCGGAGATCGGGATCCAACCGCGCTCACCAGCGATCTTGGCGCTGCCTGAGCTGGGAGACATGATCGAGATGGCGATCGGCGGATGCGGCTGCTGGAACGGTTTGGGAAATTCGCCGACACCGTAGTCGACCCGGCCCATATCCTGGATTTTGACACTCCAGTATTTGCCCTGGCGGTTATACGGAGGCTTGCCCTCCCAGATCGCCAGAATGTGCTCGATCGACTCCTGGACCATGGCGCCGCGGTCGGTATCCCCGCCGACCTCGAACAGCTCGACATCGGAAGACAGACTGCCGGTGCCGATGCCCATCTGAAAGCGACCCTTGCACAGGTGGTCGAACATCGCCGCCTGACCTGCCACTTGCGCGGGATGATGCTGGGGTAAACAAAACACGCCGGTGCCCAGCTTGATCCGCTTGGTTTGCTCGATCAGTGTCGCCAGGAAGACCAGGGGTGCGGTTATCGGCTCGGATGTCGCGGAGGTATGCTCCCCGACCCACACCTCGTCAAAGCCAAGCTTATCGGCAAGCAGGATGGTTTGTCGGTCGTCTTCCAAAACCTGAGTGAAGTTGCGTTTCGGGTCGTGGACCGGCTGCATGAACATTCCAAGGCGCATCGAACTGGCCTCCTTGTCGTTTGCGGTGGTGGTTGCTAGGGGTAAGCATAGCACGCGGCTTTGCGTCGTTCATGATCGCTATTGGCCTGACGCGCATTCATCCGAAGACCGTTTTCATCTTTGAGAAAACCTCGACCTTCATGATGATTGTGTCGAGGGCGCGGCGTTTTGAGTCTTGAAGAGCCGCGTCGCCAAGCGGTTCGGTGGCGAGATGGGGGAAAACATGCGGGCGTCGGTCATCATTTCCGCCCTGGTTGCGGTGTTGGTCGGGTTCGGCGGTTCGGTGGCTATTATTCTGTCGGCAGCGCGGGCTGTGGAGGCCAGTGCGGTGGAGACCTCCTCCTGGGTCTCGGCTCTGTGCTTTGCGATTGCCGGGATCACGGCTTTTCTCAGTATCCGACACCGTCTGCCGATCGTCGCAGCCTGGTCTACCCCGGGGGCGGCGCTGATCGCCGCGTCGGTTGGGGTGCCGATGGGCGCGGCGGTGGGCGCGTTCTTCCTGGCTGCGGTATTGCTGTTGCTGACCGCCGCCATTCGCCCGTTAAGCGTGTTGACCGAGAAGATCCCGACCGCCATCGGATCGGCGATGTTGGCCGGTGTGTTGTTCGAGTTCGTGGTCGCGGTCTGGGGGGTTCTGCAAACCGAGTGGTTGCTGGTGCTGCCGTTGTTGGTTGGTTTTGCGATCCTGCGCCTGTTCTCGCCGTCATGGGCGGTGCTGGCGGTTTTGTTGATTGGCGTGGCGCTGGCGCATGTTCTGGGCATGACGTCGCCGGTCGGCGCGTTCCAAATCTCCGGCTTGGCCTGGGTTGCGCCGGTGTTTGAGCCGGCAGCCCTGGTCGGGCTTGGTATCCCGCTCTATCTGGTGACCATGGCCTCGCAGAACCTGCCGGGTTTTGCGGTGCTGCGCGCGGCCGGATATCCGGTGCCGTCGCGCTCGATCCTGGGAGTGAGTGGGCTGGCTAGCCTGCTGACCGCCGGCGCCGGCGCGCATAGCACCAATCTCGCGGCGATTACCGCCTCGATCTGCACCGGACCGGACGCGCATCCGGACCAGGACAAGCGCTGGCTTTGCGGCCCGGTTTACGCATTATTTTACCTGGTGCTCGGGATTTTCGGCGCCTCGGTCGTCACCCTGTTCGCGAGTTTTCCCGAAGCGCTGATTGTCACCATTGCCGGGGTTGCGCTGACCGGCCCGCTGGTCGGGGCGTTAAGCTCTGCCCTGGCCGAGGCTGATGACCGATTTGCCGCGGTCATGACCTTTGTCGTCACCGCATCCGGCCTGACCGCTTTCGGCATCGGCTCGGCGTTCTGGGGGCTGACCGTCGGCCTGATCGTCTATGGTTTGCAGCGCAGCCTTGGACGGTCGGCAAAGTAGAGAAGAACCGGCAGGGTTCTTTCCCCCGGTGCCTTAGGCCTGGGCGGTCGGGAACGGCACGCCGTCGATGGGGTCAAGCTGGGCGCGCTTTATCGGTTAAGGAAGTGCAATGCCAGTCCTGGTCTTGGCCATTGCATCGACGCCAGCACGCCCGATGCCGACAAGGTGATATAGGCGGTCTGGAGATCCGGCCCCCCGAAACAGATATTGGTCGGGAAGATATCCGGCATCGCGATACTTTCCTCAGCTTTTCCATCCGCTGAAAACACACCGATGGCGTTGGGCAGCGAGCCGACGCAGATATTGCCGTCGCTATCGACCGCGAGCGAATCGAACAGATGGTAGCCGGCCGGCGCTGCGACCAGCCGTCCGCGCTCCCAAGGAACCGGGCCACGGGTCCGCTTGACCTTGCCGGGGCCGTCGATCTCGAAGGCCCAGAGACGGCCGCAATGGGTCTCGGCGACATAGAGCTCGGCGCCGTCCGGCGAGAGGCCAATCCCGTTCGGTCCGTCCATCGGCCCGATTACTTCGGTGATGAAGGAGCCGTCGGCGCGCGCATAGTAGACGCCGCCGCGATCCCGATCCCGCCGCCGCGTGTGGCCATGGTCGGTGAACCACATACCGCCCTCGGCGTCGAAGACGATATCGTTCGGGCCGATCAGCGGGTTACCGTCACACTCCCGATACAGCACCTCGACGCTGCCGGTCTGCAAATCCACCGCCTCGATCCAGCCATGCGCTACGTCCGGCGTTGATAAGCTTGGATAGTGCATGCCGTTTTTCTCGAGGAACGGCATGCCGCCATTATTGCAGAGATAGCAGCGGCCATCCGGACCAATTGCCGCGCCGTTCGGTCCGCCACCGGTCTCGGCCACTACGGTCTTTGTCCCATCCTGCGCGACCCGTGTCAGGCATCCGGCGGCGATTTCCACCACCAGGACCGTGCCATCCGGCATAGCGACCGGACCCTCGGGGAACCGCAATCCGATGGCCACTTCGCGTAGTCCCGCCATCAATCTTCTCCGCCTTCGTTGGTAATCCAGCTATCAGTAGCGACGTTCCAAGCGTGGCCGATGCCGCGTTTGCGCAAGTCGTGACGGGCAATCTGGTTCTTGGCTGCCGCCTATTTGTTCCGGATATGCGGCAGCACTTCCTTGGCGAAAAGCCGCAGCATATCGATGGTTTTCTGAACGCCATAATAGGGTGGGTAATGGATCATGATAGAGGTGGCGCCGATCTTGCTGAACTCCTCGATCCGGCGAATGACCGTGTCAGCAGATCCATGCAGGATCGTGGTTTCGGCTAGCTTGTCATAGTCGAACTAATCCTCGCCCTTCTTCTCCGTCAAGTCACCGAGATAACTGCCCGCCGCGAGGAAAGTATTCATGTGATGGGTGATCCCCGCCTCGCTATCCTCGCGTGCCTTGGCGTGGGTGGCCGCGACATAGACCATGCGCACCACGTCGACATTGCCGAAAGCTGGATTTGATTATAGGGCGCCGGGGCCGTCGGCATGTGCCTACGATAGTGCTGGACATGCTCGCCATGACCTCGACCAAGGGTGCGAGTCTTGCATCAGGCCTAAACCCTGTTCCGCCGCGAATTGCATCGACTCATTGGTGCCTGCGTCCATGTAGGAGGGCGGGTGCGGCTTTTGGATCGACTGCGGGAAGACCTCATACTGCTCGTCCATCTTGAATTTGAAGTGTTTGCCGTTGGCGTTTACGCGTTTGTCGTGAAAGCCCTTGAAGATCAATGGGATGGCTTCCTGTTGAATTTCCCGCCGCTGCTCATAGCTGATCCCCAAGCCCTCGAGCTCATAGGACGGGTAGCCGGAACTAAGGCCAAGCTGAAAGCGTCCGTTACTGAGGATATCGAGAGAGGTGACGTTCTCGACGATCCGCATCGGGTGATGCAGCGGTACCACCATCACCGCCGCGCCCAGTTTGATCCGTGTAGTCTTGGCCGCGAGATAGGCTAAATAGGCTGAACGGATCCGGTAGGGTGCCGTAGGTGCTGGAGAAGTGATGCTCGGCAATCCAGACGGTTTCGAAGCCAAGCTTTTCGGCCTCTAAAACCTCTCGCGTCACGCGCTCATGGATTGCTTGATACGGATAGGGTTCGGACTTGGGGTCCGGATGCGAGGTAAGGAGAATTCCAACTTGCCGACGAACCACCCCATTGCAAAGCCCGCCCGCGGAACCATTCTTCGAACGACCCGGTCTTTTTCGCGGCGGCATTCATGAAATCGGAAGACTAGCAACGGCCTTGTCGGACGAGATGCCGCCCCCCGGTGGGATCATGCTGAGGATTGTCGCGGCGTCGGCCGCTCTCCCATGTTCCTGATGAGGTTCGCCATCGGCTGGTCCCGGCCCGGCGCTTGAACTACGCTTCAACTATGACCGGTTGATCGGTCGCACCGGGGGGCGGAGGACCATGGGCGTATTTCCGGAGATTACCCACCATCACGCCGATCTGGGCGAGGTGATGCTGCACTATGTGACAGCGGGCGCGGGGCCGCCCGTCGTGCTTCTGCATGGTTGGCCGCAAACTTGGTGGGAGTGGCGACACGTGATCCCGGCGCTGGCCGAAAAATACACCGTGATCGCCCCGGACATGAGAGGCCTTGGAGACAGTTCTCGGCCCCTTGCCGGCTATGACAAACGCACGGTTGCCGATGATATTTGGCGCTTGGTCCATGAAGTGCTCGGCTATGACACCTTCTTTTTGGTTGGCCATGACTGGGGCGGCCCGACGGCCTATGCATTGGCGGCGGCGCATCCCGATGCGGTGCGCTGCCTGGTTATCCTTGATGTTGTCATTCCGGGCAGCGGCGGTGATTTCTCGCAGGGCGGGCAGCGCTGGCATCATCAGTTCCACATGACGCAGGATCTGCCCGAAGCGTTGATCGATGGCCGTGAGGACATCTACCTCGCATGGTTTTACCGTACTTTCGCGTTTCGCCCCGACGCCATCGGCGAGGATGATTTGGCGGAATACCTGCGCACTTATACCCAACCCGGCGCGATGCGGGCCGGGTTCTCCTATTATCGCGCCATTAATCGGGACGCGGCGGATAACCAGGAGACAATCGCCAGGTTCAAACTGGCGATGCCGGTACTGGCGATCGGCGGCGGGGTCAGCTACCCGCATGGTCGGGGCCGGGGATCGGAGCCCGAGGAATCGCTAAGGCGGGTTGCTTTGGATGTGCGCGGGGAGGTTTTTGCGGACTGCGGCCACTTCATTCCCGAGGAAGCGCCCGATTTGTTGAACCAGCGGCTATTGGCCTTTTTCGACGAGGGATCCGGTTGATCCAGGTATGCAGAAGCCGTGTTTTTGAGGCTATTTGCGCGATCCGGGATTTCGGCCTGCGCCGTGCATTTCCCAGCAATTAAGATGGAAAAGCCATGTCCACTGAAGTCACCGATGGCGCCGATGTTTCCCGCACCCTGGCCGAGTTTATCGCCGGATCGCAGTACAAGGACATTCCCGAACCGGTTCGCCATGAGGCAAGGCGATCGTTGCTGAACTTCTTTGCGACCGCATTTTCCGGGTGTCGGGACCCGGCTCTGGATATAGCGCTCGGCTCATTGTCGGAGTTTGGCGCGCCTGGTGACGCGACGGTGATCGGTCGGCCCGAGCGGGTTGATCCGTTGAGCGCGGCGTTTCTGAATGCCGCCGCCGCGAATGTTTATGATTATGATGATACCCATCTGCGCACGGTGATCCATCCGGCGGCCCCGGTCGTCCCGGCGCTTTTGGCGCTGTCGGAACGCCGAGCGGTCACCGGCCAGCAGATGATCCACGCGTTGGCGCTGGGCATTGAAACAGAATGCCGGATCGGCAACGCAATCTCTCCCGAGCATTACAACAGAGGCTGGCACATCACCGCAACCTGCGGTGTCTTCGGCGCGGCGATGGCGGTTGGCAAGGCGCTGGGCCTCGATGATCGGCGTCTGGTGTGGGCGTTGGGAACGGCATCGGCGCAGGCGTCTGGATCGGTCGAGGCTTTAGGGTTCATGGCCAAGAGCGTTGGCGTTGGCGGTGCCGCGCGGGGCGGGCTGTTGGCGGCACTGCTCGCCGAGCGCGGCTTTGACGGCCCGGACCGTCCCTTGGAGGGCGTTCGCGGGTTTCTCAACGTTACCGGTGAGGCGCCGCGTTTGGAGGAAGTGACCGAGGGGCTGGGAACCCGTTGGGAGGCGCTGAGGAATATCCACAAGCCCTATCCCTGCGGCATCGTCTTGAACGCGGTGATTGATGGATGTCTGGAATTACGAGCCAGCGGCGCCACGCCTGTCGATGCGATCGCATCCATTACCCTGCACGGCAATCCGTTGCTGCGCCACCGCGCCGATCGACCGGGTGTGACTACCGGGCGTGAGGCACAGGTCAGCGCCCAACACGCGGTGGCGGTCACTTTGCTTCAGGGTCGCGCGGGTCTTGAGCAGTTTACCGACGCCGCAGTCAATGACCCGGCGGCTCTCGCGCTCAGGCGCCGGGTGAAACTGGTTGATGATCCCAGCCGGGCGGTGCCATCGGTCCGGCTGGTGGTCGAGCGTAAGGATGGTACGAATGAAGAGGTCTTTATCGAGCATGCCCGCGGCACCGACCAGCGACCGCTTACCGATGACGAACTCGAGGAAAAATTGCGGATGTTGGCTGTGTCGAAAGCTCCGGATTGTACCGAGGTCGATCCGTTGATCGAGGCGATCTGGGGGTTGGAAAAATCGCCGGATGTAAGCCAGCTTTTGCCACACGCTCGGCCGGTCGGTTAGACATATGAAAGCGCGTAAGAAAGGGGGCTTCGATCATGGCCATTAAGGTCAGAAAATTGCTTCATGCCGGTGTGCGCATCGGGCCAACCGAGGAAGATGTGGCGAAGGCCCATGATTTCTACGCCGGACTGCTCGGTTTGCAACACGATGGCGGGCGACCCCACATTCCGACAATTCCGGGGTTTTGGGTGAACCTCGAGCAAGACGACACCGGTCAGCAGTTGCACATTATGGGCGCCGAGGGGATGTCCAAGGCGGCGCGCTCCCAGACTCAGGACCCAAGCCGCCACCACCTAGCGTTCTCGGTCGAGGATATCGATGCGGCCCGTGCCGAGCTGGAGCAAAGGAACGTCGAATTTTGGGTTTACGAGAACCTAGTTGGCCAAGGCTCGGACCAGATTTTCTTCGAGGATCCATTCGGCAACATGATCGAGTTGCAACAGGCCCACGATTGAAAACTGCCTCGTCATTGTATTTTAGCGGTGCGTAGGGATCTTTCATGAGCAACCCGCAAGCTGAGCCGAACCGGCGCCGGAAAACGGTGTAAGAAATCGGCGTGAGAGAAGGCCGCCGCCAAGAGATCGGAAATCTGGTATCCGCCGTCAGCGCGCGTCGGGACTGGCCAAGGAGGACTGGACCTGTAAGCTGTTGCTCAAGGTCCAGACAATACGTCTGGTGATGCTGGAGAGACGGACATGAGCGATGGTTTGTTCGAAAAGGGAGCCATAACCGGCATTGGCGAGACCGCCTATACCCGGGGTTCCGGCAAGAGTGATACGGCGCTTCAGATGGAAGCGTCGCTGAAGGCGATCGCCGATGCTGGTCTGTCGCCGAAGGATATCGACGGTGTGGTCCCCTATGCCAGTGGATCGACCGTTGCCGAGGATTTTATCACCAATTTGGGCTTGCCGGATTTGCGCTACTCGGCGACCACGCCGCTTGGTGGCGCAAGTTGTGTCGCTGGAATCCAGGCGGCGGTTTCGGCGGTGGCGACCGGCCTAGCCAACCATGTCCTGATCCCGATTGGCCGCAATGGCTATTCCGGCAGTCGGATTGGCAACCGGGTGCAGCAGATGCCGCAGTTCCGTACCATCGGTGAATATGAGATGCCGCTGGGAACTCTGGCCCCGGCGCAGCTCTATTCGCATATGGCGCGGCGGCACATGGAGCTGTACGGCACCAAGAGCGAGCATTTCGCCAAGATCGCGATGAACGGTCGTAAACACGCGGCGATGAACGATAACGCTCTCAGGCAGGCGCCGATGTCGTTGGACGATCACCAAACTTCGCGGATGATCGCCGACCCGTTGCGGCTGTTCGATTGCTGTCTTGAAAGCGATGGCGGCGCGGCGGTAATTGTCAGCGCCTCGGAGCGCGCTAAGGACATGGTCAGAAAACCGGCCTACATCATGGGTGTCGCCGAAGGTCACCCGGACTCGCCCAGCGCGATTACCCAGCGACCAGACATAACAACTCTCGGCACTGCCAAGGCGGCGCCGCGCGCGTTTGGCATGGCTGGCATCACCCACAGTGATATCGACGTCGCGGAGATCTATGACTGCTTCACCTATATTGTGCTTTGTCAGCTTGAGGATCTCGGGTTCTGCAAGAAGGGCGAGGGCGGCGATTTCGTTTCCAGCACCTCGTTCGGCTTCGATGGGGATCTGCCGCTCAACACCCATGGTGGGCTATTGTCACAGGCGCATATCGTTGGGATGAACCACGTCGTGGAGCTGGTGAAACAGTTGCGCGGCGACGCCGGCGCTGCACAAGTCAAGGGTGCCAGGATCGGCTTAGTCACCGGCTATGGTGACATGGGTGATGGCACCGTCGCCATCATGAGGAGCTAGAGGTGGGCGAGCAAGGAACGATGGAGATCGAGCGTCTTTACCCACTGCCCAACCCGGACTCGCAGCCCTATTGGGACGGTCTTCGCGACCGCCGCCTGATGCTGCAGCAATGCGCCGATTGCGGGAGCATACGACATTATCCCAGGCCGGTCTGTGACCAGTGCTATTCGATGGAGGTTCATTGGATCGAGGCATCGAGGCGCGGAACCGTTCATAGCTGGTCGGTCTCGCACCACGCCTTTCACCCGTCCTTCAAGGCGGATCTGCCGACCACTTTCGTGACGGTGGATCTGGAGGAGAATGTCCGTCTTGTCGGTATTCTGCGCGACCCGGAGGTGACGCTGTCTATCGGGACGGCGTTGCAGGTCGGTTTCGAGGATGCGGCCGATGGGGCGTTCTCGATCCCGGTGCTGTTCGCCGCTTGATCGAGTTTGTGTATCTAACGAATGTTAGGCCTAATTCTTTGTGTGGCATTTCCCGAGTTTGCTAAGGTGCTCTCGGGCGTGAAAGTGATCGAGGGACGACCATGCGCATTCGGGTGAATCCAGACAACTGCCAAGGGCACAATCGTTGTAAGACGATCGCACCTGATTTGTTTGATCTGGACGATTTCGGTAATGCCTCTGCCGCCGGAGATGGTCTAGTGCCGGCTGACCAGGAGGATGCGGCGCGGTTGGCGATAGAAAATTGCCCGGAATTCGCCATCGAGTTAATAGCAGATTAGACTGCCGTCCGTTGATCAGGCATCGAGTGCTGGGTCGGGGTAAGGCAATTTGTGGGGATGATCGGATGAGTGAGGAAGTGCCGCCTGTCAAGGATTGGGCCACCGATTACGACCTTTTCGACGCCGATTATGTGCGTGAACCGTTTCCGGTGTGGAAGGAATTGCAGGGTCGCTGTCCGATCGCCCATTCGGAGCGCTGGGGCGGCTCCTACATGGCGACAAAATACGAGGATCTCAGAGAACTGGTCCGCATGGTCCCGGAGCTGTCTTCGCGATCCCCTGCCGTCATACCCCTGCCGCCGGAGATGCGTGAGGAAGCAATTGCGGAGATGAAGCTCTATGGGAGCGAAAACCCTCCGATCACTGCCGATCCGCCGGAGCACAAACACTATAAACAGCTTATTCTGCCGTTCTTTACACC
>CALMRI010000019.1 GCA_937776645.1 uncultured Alphaproteobacteria bacterium
TGCCACTGCCGTTCTTCGACCCGTTCCAGCTGCTGGCCCAAGCGGCGGTGGCTAGCCCGAGGCTGTTGCTGGGCATCGGGGTTTATCTATTGCCGCTGCGCCACCCCGGACCGGTAGCCAAACAAGCGGCTACCCTGGATCATCTGTCCGAGGGTCGGTTCATCTTCGGGGTCGGCATCGGCGGCGAGTTTCCCAAAGAGTACGAGGTCGCCGGCGTGCCTATCAACGAACGCGGCGCCAGGCTCGGCGAGGGGATCGAGGTGATGCGTAAGCTTTGGACCGGTGCACCGGCCAGCTATGACGGCAAGCATTACCAATTTTCCGACGTCCTGATGACGCCACCACCGCGTCAGGCCGGCGGGCCGCCAATCTGGTGCGGTGGACGCCGCGACGCCGCCTTCCGGCGCATGGGCCGGCTCGCCGATGGCTATGTTTCCTATGTAATTACCCCGCAAATGTATCGGGATGCCCTGGTGAAGATCGAGGACGCGGCGGGCGAGGCCGGGCGCACCATTGACAATTTTGGCACCGGCCATCTGGTTTTCACTAGGGTCGACGACGACTATGAGACCGCCTTAGAAGTAGCGACGGAATCGCTGACCAAACGCTATGCCATGGATTTCCGCCGCGCCGCCGAACGCTACGCCGCGCTCGGCTCGCCCCAGGACGTGGCGGAGAAGATCAACGAATTCCACGCGGCGGGGGTGCGCCACATTATCATCGATCTGGTCGGCCCCTATGAGAAACGGATGGAACAGGTGGACCGCTTCGCCAGTCAGGTCATGCCGTTGTTGCAGGGGCTCAGGTAAGGCGCCGCCAGCGCTAAGCCACCTTCTCCAGCTTCTGCAGGCTCCTGAGATGCTCCGGCCGTTCCTTGTCGCCGTTCAGGTTCTTCCAGTTGGTATAGGACACCTCGCCAACATAGATATCGCCGCGTGAATCCACCGCCAGGCCATGCGGCGACCAGAACTTGCCGAGTTCCGGGCCTGGGCCGTCTTCACCGCCAAGCCGAGCCAACAGCTTGCCCTCATTGGTGACGATGGACAGTCTCGGGCCGATATTCTTGTATTGACGGTTCACCGCCATGCCCGGTCCAAGCTCTCCAATGTAGCAATGCGGACACTTGCCCCGCGGCATGAACAGACCGCAGGGTCGATGCAGGTTGTTCCACTGGGTTTCATATTTTCCATCGGTGTTAAAGACCTGAATCCTGTGGTTCTCGCGATCGGCAACATAGATCCAGCCGTCATCGTCAGCGACAATGTTGTGAACTAGATTGAACTGTCCTGGTCCGTTGCCCGGCTCGCCAAAAGTCTTCACTAGCTTGCCGTCCGGTGAATATTTGTGGACACAAGCGTTACCGTATCCGTCAGAGACGAAGATGTGATTATCCGGGCATAACGCGGTGTGGGTGCAGCGGTGGAACGGCTCGTTGCTCATGAACGGCGCTGGCTTGCCCGGCACGCCAATCTGCAGCACTAGCTTACCTTCGGCCGTTAGCTTGCGCACCGTGTGATCGCCGTCATCGGTGGCATACAGCATGTCATCGGGGCCGACATGCAGACCATGGGCACGACTGAACATTCCCTCACCCCAGGAACGCAGGAAGTTGCCATCGCGGTCGAAAACCATCATCGGATGCTCGCCGCGATTGAACACGTAGACCTGATCTTTGCTGTCGACCGCTACGGCCGCGACATCCATCAGCTTCCAGCCGTCGGGCACCTTGCCCCAATTCTCGACGACCCGATAACGATGCTCTCCACTACCCAGAATGACCGACATGCTCGCCTCCCGAGGGTTGCGCGGTCCCGCGTCGCCGCACTCAAGGGAACTATCGCCGATTGGCCGTCCGATAAAAAGTCGACATCCGCGCCCATTCGATACGTGATGGCGCCGCAGGGAAGAAAATTGGTTGTCGGCCCAAAACGGCTATGAAACGTCCAAACATCGCCGGCCAAGGGGACAGGGCGATACGTCTCTCTGTTCTCACAGCCTAATTCGTTTCCACATCAACGCTCTGGAGCGCCCTGCTGAATACCGACCTCTAACATAGAAAGTTTTCGAATTAATCACGCTTTAATAGAAAATTTCTAGGATATATTAATAAGTTAAAAAATTTAATCTATGAATTAGTTATTTTATTTCATATTTTCTCTTTATATCGTCCCCGTAGGGAAAATTTTCCGACCTTTCATTGGGCCAACTTCTTGATCTGCGGATCGATGACACCGCCAAGCAAAAGAACGTTAATCTACTGATCCACTCGCTCAAGGCACTGCCCGACACTATACGCCAGGATATCCGCGAGATCTTCACCAACACCCTAGCGCGGACCGGAATTGAGGGCCAATTGGCCTTTCACACCCACAAAGCGCTACCGGCGCTTCCCATCGAGGCGCTGCACGGGTACCAAGACGGCCATACCCCCGACCTTCATATCTGATGGAAACGCCATGCGGCCCAAGGCCATTCTTTTCGACCTCGACGACACGTTGATCTCTCCGCACCTGCATCGAACGACCTTTTGGCGCGATGCCATCACCGAAGTATGGAGGGATAGCCACGGCGACGACGCTGATCTGCCTGACGACCTTGAGGACATGGTCCAAGGTATCGATGGGTCAGCAAAACATTTTTGGTCCGATCCCGAACGTCACCGGACCGGACGCCTCGACCTGTCAATGGCGCGCTTGGAGATCCTGAATGGTGGATTGAGCCAGCCGGATCGGTTCCACAAGGATCTTCGCTGGGCCATCGCCGAACGTTGTGGCGCGCTGATGTTCGAACGCACTAGCTTGTATCCCGACGCGATCGAAACCCTTGAAGCGCTTAAGGCCGAGGGGATCGCCCTGGCGCTGATCACCAATGGCGCTTCCGACGCTCAGCGCGCGAAAGTTAATCGGTTTGAGCTGGAACCGCACTTCCTGCACATCCAAATCGAAGGCGAGGCCGGTATAGGCAAACCGGAACCGGAAGCCTATCGCCAGGCCATGGCCGCACTGGGCACCGGGCCGGAAGATTGTTGGATTGTCGGCGACAATCTGGAATGGGAGGTCGCCGCGCCGCAACGGCTTGGCATTTACGCTATCTGGCGTGATCCACGTGGCGACGGCGCATTGCCGAGCGATTCAACAGTGACCCCGGACCGAGTGGTCACCAAATTGACGGATCTACTGGACTTTAATCGATGAAGCCGGGATGCATCTCGCTGTACGAACGCACTTAGCAAGCCCAGGGCAGGCCATAGCCGTAACGCGTCACACGGGGCGCGTCGGGTTGTCGGCGTTCCGGCAGTTAGGTCTTGTACGCCACCTGAAACGCGTTGCCGATGGCACGAAACCGCTCCTGCAGCGGCAGATCATCTACATACCGGCCAGCCAACCGATCAATCGGTCAATTCCTGGTCCGCCGCCAGTATTTATCCGACGTACTCTCCAACAGATCAATCTTCCAGCACTCCAGGTCCGGGGTCGAAGTGACACAGGGCATACCTTCGAACAGAAATTTCGATTCATTAGTCTTTCCCACACCCGTAGGCCAAATCGGCTCCCCAACTCGTTTTAGCGTCAAGCAAGCCGGTGATGCAGGCATCATAGTCACCAAGCCGACGCGCGTCTTGCGAGGTCCTTGCCGTTTAGGCAGACTTGTAACAACCACCTGGAGGCCAACTTGCCCAGGACATTGCCCAACGCCGATGTCTGCGTCTCACGTTACGTGCTTGAGCGTCATGCCCGCGAGAGACCCGAACAGACCTTCGCGGTCTTTGAAACTGGTGGCTCCTGGACCTATGCCGAGACTCTCGCCCGCACCCGCAAGGTCGCGGCGGCCCTGCAAGACCAGGGCGTCACCCAGGATGATCATGTCGTGGTCTGGCTGCCGAACAACGCCGAGGCGCTAGAAACCTATTTGGCGATCAACCATATCGGCGCCGTCTATATCCCGATCAATACCGGCTATCGTGGCGGCCTGCTAGCCCATATCATCGAGAACGCCGACGCCAAGCTGATCATCGCTCATCATGACCTGGCGACGCGCCTGACGGAAATTGATACCGCCTGCCTGGAAACCGTCGTGCTTAGCGGTGGAGCCACCGGACCGATTGGCGGGCTGACGGTCCTGGACTATCACGAAGTCGTCGCGCGCGCCGGTGAACCAACCGAACCCTCTCGACCGATACAGCCCTGGGACCTGCAATCCATCGTCTACACCTCCGGCACCACCGGTCCGTCGAAGGGCACGATGTCGTCCTACTTTCACGCCTATAATGGCATGGATCACGACGCCTGGTATTGCCTCCGGGACAATGACCGAGCGCTGATCAATCTACCGATGTTCCATATCGCCGGATGCTTCATCACCTACGCCATGCTGTGCCGGGGCGGTTCGATCACCATGAGTCCCGGATTTCGCACGGAAACCTTCTGGGATGTAGTGCGCGCGACCGAAAGTACGATGGTTTTTCTGCTCGGCGTGATGTGCAGCTTTCTGATCAAGCAGAAACCGCGCCCGGACGATCACGATCATCCGCTGCGCATGGTTTTCTCAGTGCCGCTGACCGAGGAATCGATACAATTTCAGGAGCGGTTCGGCACCGATCTATACACCATCTTCAACATGACCGAGGTCAATACCCCGATTATCTCCCGGGCCAATCCGCGCGAACCCGGCCTGGCCGGCCAGGCGCGTCCGGTGAACCAACTGAGAATCGTCGACGAGAACGACATCGAAGTCGCCGAAGGCGAGGTCGGTGAGCTAATCATCCGGCCCGATATGCCTTGGGCGATCAATCACGGCTATTACAAGAACCCAGAAGCCACGGCACGCGCCTGGCGCAATGGCTGGTTCCATACCGGCGATGCCTTCCGACGCGACGCTGAGGCTAATTACTATTTCGTCGACCGCCTGACGGACGCAATCCGCCGGCGCGGCGAGAACATTTCCTCCTTCGAAGTTGAGGTGGTGGTGAACGATCATCCAGCGGTCCAGGAGTGCGCCGCCATCCCGGTGCCCAGCGAGCATGGCGAGGACGAGGTGATGGTGGTGCTCGCCGCAAAACCGGGCGAGACCGTCGATCCTGCCGAACTGATCGACTTTCTGATCCCGCGCATGGCCCACTTCATGGTGCCGCGCTATATCCGCATCCTCGACGCGCTGCCGAAAACGCCGACCACCAAGATTCAGAAAACCGGCTTGCGTGAGGCCGGCATTACCGAGGACACCTGGGACCGAGAGGCCGCTGGCATACGGTTACGCCGCGAGACACTGGCCTGAGCACAAGAAAACAGAATGGTCCGACGGACATGACTTGCTTGGAAATCCCCACCTATATCGACTTCAAGAGCCCCTATGCCTATCTGGCGATCAAGCCGATCCGGGCCATGGCAATCGCCTACGACCTGGCGATCGATTGGCGCCCCTATAATCTGCCGATCGCCGACTATCTTGGCGCCGTCGGTACTCGTAACGAACATCAATGGCGCCGGGTCAAATATTCCTACATGGACGTGCGCCGGCTTGCCAACCAACGCGGCATGACGATCCTCGGCCCACGCAAGCTGTTTGACTCAACAATCGCCTCGATCGGCCTACTGCACGCCAAGACACGCCGGGATCGCCGACGCCTATATCGATGTGACCTTCGACCGGTTCTTCAAACGCGAGCTGGACATCGAGAACGCCGCCGCAGTGGCCTCTGTCCTCGGCGAATGCGGCGGCGATAGGGAGGGCTTTGCCGCCTATCTTTCCGGAGATGGCGCCGAGGCTTTCAAAACCTTGGTCGAGGATGCACATCTGCACGGCGTCTTCGGTGTGCCGTCGTTCCTGTTAGATAGTGAATTATTCTGGGGCAACGAGCGGATGGAATTATTGACGGAGCGGCTGCGGGCCCAAGGGTTAGCCAAAAGCACCAGGCCTTGACCATCACCCCTACGCTGCCGCGTCCTCACGCTCCCAGCGCCGGACTTGCGGCAGCACTTCCTTAGCATAAAGCCGCATGCTGGCTTCAGCTTCTTCATAGGGCATGCCGGCAAAGCGGAAGCAGCTGGTGATATGGAATTCTCCGAGTTGCTTCCGCCGCTCAGCGTATTTCTCCAGGATCTGATCCGGGGTACCCCAAGCCTGGACGGTCAGGTACATCTCATAAAGCTCATCCGGGCCGATGCGCTGGATCGTTTCGGCCTGCCGGCCATAGATTTCGTAACCCTTGACGTCCTTGTAATGGTCACTGGCCAACTCATAGTGATGGAGCACGCTGGTCAGATAAGCCGACATGTAGCGACGGGCCCGCTCCTCGGCCAGTGCCGGATCGCCGTGGCAATACAGGAAATCGCAGACCATCGGCGCCGGCACGGGCTCAGCCGGATGGTTCTCGCCGAACAAGGCGCGGTAACGATCAACATCAACGACCAGCTTATCCATCGGCTTCTGGCTGAACACCACCATCCGCACCCCGAGCTTGGCCGCCTGTTCCAGCGAGTCCGGCGACATTGCCACCGCCGAAACCCGCCCCCGGAACGAACGGGTCGGTTTTGGCCGGATCCGGGCGCGAGGTTGCGGATAAAACGGCCCTTCGCCTTCGACGTACCCGGTTTCAAGCGCTTTCAGGATCATCGCCGCGGCCTCGTCAAAACGATCCCGCGAGGTTGCCATGTCGATGCCCATGACCTCGTATTCCCGGCGCGACAGGCCGCGCCCCATGCCGAATACCACCCGTCCACCGGACAACTCATCGAGCATGGCGATCTTTTCGGCAACCCGTAGCGGCTGATTCCACGGCAAGATCACCGCCCCGGTCCCCAACTTGATCCGGTTGGTTTTCGCCGCCATAAAAGAGAGAAACTGGGCGTTATCGGGGCAAAACGAATAGTCCTCGAAATGATGTTCCACCGGCCACAGCGCATCGAAACCAAGCGCATCGGCCAATACACCGAGGCGGATCTCCTCGTCATAGATCTGGCTGTCCGACATCGCGTCGTCATAGCCCCATTTCTGGAAGATCATTTGCACGCCGACTTCCATGCCTGGGTCTCCTGTCGAAGCTGGTTTTACGCAAGGTGGACGAAATCAGAGGGTATTTAAAGGGCATTACCGTGGGCTTGATCGCCGACCATCGCGCTATCCCCCAGGCCCCTCATATCCATAGGTTTCACGCATGAAATCAGCGGTGTATTTCCCCGACCGATGGTCTTCTTCCAGCGAGCTAGCATCGCGATCCCCGGGCGGACCATAACCGCCGGCGCCCGGCGTCTCGATACAGACCGCGGCATCCGGCCCAACCTCAAGTGATGCCGGCTTGATCGTCAGTCCCTCTCGGGCGCCGCCATCATGCAGCAAGGCGATGGAGCCGGTGCCGCCGGGCTGGCCACCGAACAACCCCCAGGGCGGGTGTACCGCGCGCTCACCCTGACCGGAAAAGGTAACTGTGTGGTCGAGGCCGCGATAAACCCGGCGCAATCCCAAACCGCCGCGCCAGGCGCCGGCGCCGCCGGAACCATCGATCAGCTCGTAACGCTCGACCAATAGCGGATATTCATTCTCCAGCGCTTCGACCGGCAGGTTCGAGGTATTGGTCACATGCACTTGGACGCCATCGGTACCGTCCTTATAGGCGCGGGCGCCGGCGCCACCGCCTATGGTCTCCATATAGAGATAATATCGGCCGTCGGGACCGGTTCCGGAGAAGGTGGCCACACCGTTGGCGCCATTGCTCGCGGCAATCACCCGGTCAGGGACAGCGCTTGCCAAGGCGCCCAGGATGGAGTCGATGATCCGCTGGCAAGTCTGCGCCCGGGCCGCCGTCGCCGCTGGAAAAGACGCGTTCACCACGCTGGCCTCAGGGGCGCTGATATGCACAGGCTCCAGCATACCGTGATTGGTCGCCCCATCAGGATCGATCAGCACTTTCAGCGCGAATAACACGCTGGCTTGCAGGCCAGCGAAGCTGTTGTTCATATTGCCTTTGACCTGAGCACCGGAGCCGGCGAAGTCGAGCCAAATTTCCTCGCCGGCAATCCGAATATGCACGACGACGGGGATATCTGTCGTACCCATGCCATCGTCATCCAAGACGTCCTCGAAGTGGTATTCACCATCCGGAAGATCCGCGATACCAGCCCGCATACGCCGGGTCACCGCGTCGATAATCCCGTCACAGCCGACCACCAGTTGGTCCCGCGACCAACGCCGGAACAGCTCTTCAAGACGGCGGGTCCCGAGACGGTTGGCTGCAATCTGCGCCATGTAATCGCCCCGGCGCTCGCGCGGCACCCGAACGTTCAAAAGCACCAGATCCAGCACGTCGCGCAGGATCTCGCCGTCCTGGACAATACGGATCGGCGGGATACGCAGGCCTTCCTGATAGATCTCGGTCATCCCGCCGGCCATGGAACCGGGTGCCATCCCTCCAATATCGGAGTGATGCGCAATATTCGAGACGAACAATACCAGTTCACCATCACGAAACACCGGCGCCAGGATCGCCACATCCGGCAGGTGCGAGCCCCGGCCGACAAACGGATCATTGGAAAGAAACATGTCACCGGGGCGGATGTTTTCGGCGCCATAACGCTCGAGCACCACCTCGACCAGCCCTAACATTGAAGCCAGATGCAGCGGCAAACTCTCACCCTGCACCACCACCCGACCGGCAGCGTCGAAGATGGCGGCGCTATGGTCGTGGCGCTCCTTGATGTTGGTGGAATAGGCGCTTTTCATGATCGCCAGAAACATCTCGTCACAAATGCTGGTCAGCCCATTACGCAGCAGTTCAACCTCGATCGGCGTCAACGTCACCATGATCAAACTCCCCGGTCCGCAAGATCGATAACCAGGTTGCCCCAACGATCGACGGTGGCCCGGTCGTCGGGAAACAATAGCAACATGCTGTCCATCTGTTCGATCACCGCGGGGCCGATCAGGTTTTGGCCACTGTTCAGCGCATCACGCCGGTAGATCGGCGTCTCGCACACCTCATCCTTGGCGAAAGTGACAAGCCGGCTGCCCATCGGCTTGGCCGGCGCCGAGCCCGCGACCTTGGGGAGCGGCGGTTTCGAGAGCACGCCAGTCAACTTGACCCGCATGCTGACGATTTCCATCGATTCGCCGGCTTGAGCGAACCCGTAGGCCCGCTCGTGCTCGGCATCGAAGGCTTCCCGCAAGGCCGCCGCCTTGGCCGGATCGAATGCGGTTGCATCAAA
This sequence comes from uncultured Alphaproteobacteria bacterium, assembly GCA_937776645.1. Taxonomy (GTDB): domain Bacteria; phylum Pseudomonadota; class Alphaproteobacteria; order Thalassobaculales; family Thalassobaculaceae; genus JADHLJ01. The sequence goes on from CALMRI010000019.1 coordinate 9,198, forward strand.
CGGGATCGACAGCTCAAAATTCTGTCCGGCATAACGCAAATCAACCGACCACGCCCCGCGCTGGTCGGGCGGCGCCACGTTCTCGTCGTGGAACCAGGCGTCGGCGCGCCGCTCCAGCACTGCACGAGCCGCATTCAGGGTTTCTGACGCCTCCACGCCAAAGCTGGCCAGCGATGGCTGCACCAGATCCGCCACCAGATCCGAGCCAAGTAACCCCTCGGCGCACAAAATACCCGGGTTGGGCGGGATGAAGATCCGCTTTATCCCCAGCTCATGCGCCACGTCGGCAGCGTGCAGCGGCCCGGCGCCGCCAAAGGCGAATAGGGCGAAATCCGCCGGGTCGTGACCGCGTTCGACCGAGATCGCTCGGATCGCCTTGACGATGGTGGCGCAAGCGACCTGAACGATCCCTAGTGCGGTAACCTGGCGGCTCATCTGCAACTGTTCGGCCAATCGATCGATGGCGGCTTCGGCTAGATCCCGACGGATCGCCATGCGCCCATCCAACAGAGAATCGCTCGGCAATCGTCCGAGCAGGACATTGGCATCGGTCACCGTGGCCGCCTCGCCGCCATGGCCGTAGCAGGCCGGCCCCGGCAGCGCGCCGGCGCTGTCCGGTCCCACCTTCAGCAATCCATCGCGATCAATCCAGGCGATTGAGCCGCCACCAGCGCCGACCGCGTTGACATCCAAGGCCGGCAACCGCAACGGGAAGCCCGCCAGCCGCCGGCTGTGCACGACCGACGCCTCGCCATCAGCCAATAGCGAGACATCGGCGCTGGTGCCGCCAATATCTAGGGTGATCACGTTCGCCTCGCCGGTTGCCTTGGCGCGATACGCCGCCCCGAGCACGCCCGCCGCCGGACCGGACAAAGCCGAGCGGATCGGATAGCGCCGGGAATAGCCCGCCGACATCAACCCACCGCCGCTTTGGCTGACCGTCGGCTCCACGACGACGCCGAGGTCGGCCACCGATTTGGTCAGCCGGTCGAGATAGGCGCCCATCACCGTCAATAGCGCCGCATTCAGAACCGTCGTCGAAAACCGCTCATATTCGCGAAATTCCGGATAGACCATGGACGAGGTCATCACCGACACGTCCTCGCCTAAGCTATGCCGAAGAATCTCGGCGGCGCGCTCCTCATGCGCCGGAAAAGCATGGGAGTGCAGGAAACAGACGGCAACGCAATCGATCTCTTCACCGGCCATCTCCTCGGCGACCCGGCGCACTGCGGCTTCGTCCAGGACCTTATGCACCACACCATCGGCCCGCATGCGCTCCGGCACCTCGTAACGCAGCCAACGAGGCACCAGCGGTTTTGGAAAATCCTGATGAATATCGTAAACCTTGGGCCGGATCTGCCGACCGATTTCCAGCAGGTCGCGAAACCCCTGGCTGGTCACCACGGCCACCTTGCCAACCCGGCGTTGGATCAATGCGTTGGTGCCAACGGTTGTGCCATGGCCGAACCGGACGATGTTCCCGGCATCGAGTCCATGGGTCGCCAGCACCTCCTTCAACCCATCGACAATCGCCTGATCGGGCCGGTCCGGACTTGAGGCGAGCTTATGCAGAATTTGCCGGTTCTGGCCGGGAATGCTGACGGCGAAATCGGTAAACGTACCGCCAACATCGACACCAATATGAATTTCCATGGGATTCTTCGCAGATTTGTTCATTGGAGGGTCTCGCGATCGCCTGGATCATCATGGCTTAAAAGAAATCTCACCAGAGTCGCCATGCGCAATCATATGCAAGAAGTTGGCGCAGGCAATTGCCGATCGCCAAACGGTCTTCCTTGAGTTTTGCGACCAAAGCTTTCCAGAAGAATTTGTCCTTGTTGATTTTCCGGCCGCCGACCACGTTGCTATCGGTGGACGAGGGATATGGATTGTGCCCGAGATTAATGTGATAAAGCATCGTCTCCGTCTCAACCATCACCTTGTTAAAACTCCGCCAGGTGTTGGCCAGGATGGGGCCCTGGTGGAACGGCTCGTAGACGCTGTTGTACCAGGCGAGTTGGCAAGTCCGCGAACCAAGGGAAACACCGTCGATCCCAGTGACGAATTTGACCACCAGCCCACCAGAAAGACCGAAGCGATAACCAGTTGCCCGCGCAACCCGAACAGCTTGCCGTAAGCATAATCAATTAGTCGATCGGTCATTGTCGGTTCGGCGAGTCTGCGCAGTATCGACGGGCCCGCCTCGCCCGGTTCAGACGGTTGGGGTCTCTTTGTTGGTTTCGTGGTCACGTTCTCTCCCAGGGTTTCGGCGATAGCGTTTGACGTGCTGGCACTTCGTCGATCAGCCACAACACAACCAAGAATAACCCAGAGCATCAATTCCGCCGAACGCCCCTTAACCAATAAAAAACCAAGCCCGAACGATCTATGGCCGTACCGTCAGTCCGGCACTGTACAAAATGAGTAAAAGACAATAAGTTGCGGTCATAATGAATTGGTCTGCCGCGCGCGTGGACGCGCCGACAAACGCCGATGCCCCGGCGCACGAAAGCCGTATTCCGAAAGCAAACAGATGACAGAATTCGAAGGCGTGGTTCCCACGCTTGGCCAAGCGTTGAGTAAACGCGAATACACGGTATTGACCTCAGTGCAACGCGCGGTGCTGGCCCCTGAATTAAAAGACGCCGATCTTCTGGTTTCAGCGCAGACCGGGTCCGGCAAGACCGTGGCCTTCGGACTGACCCTGGCGCCAACCTTGCTTGGCGGCGTCGAGAAGTTCGTCCATGCCCGCGCGCCGCTGGCCCTGACCGTGGCGCCGACACGCGAACTGGCGCTGCAGGTCAAGCGCGAGCTGGAATGGCTGTACCAGTTTACCGGCGCCTCCGTGGCCTCCTGCGTCGGCGGCATGGACATGCGCGACGAACGTCGGGCGTTGGAGCGTGGCGCGCATATTGTGGTCGGGACACCAGGCCGCCTACGCGATCACATCGAGCGTCGCTCCCTGGACACCAGCGCCCTTAAAGCCGTGGTCCTGGACGAAGCCGACGAGATGTTGGACCTCGGTTTTCGCGATGATCTGGAGTTCATCCTCGAGGCTGCACCGTCCGACCGGCGCACCTTAATGTTCTCGGCAACCGTACCCCGGACTATTTCCACGCTCGCCAAACGCTACCAGCGCGACGCTGTGCGGGTCTCCACCAGCGAAGAGCTATCCCAGCATCTCGACATCGAATATCGCGCCCTGGTCGTCGCCCCGAATGACCGGGAAAACGCCATCATCAACATCTTGCGTTATTCCGACGCCAGCACCGCGCTCGTCTTCTGCGCCACCCGGGCGACTGTCAATCACATGACCAGTCGCTTCAGCAATCGGGGGTTCTCGGTGGTCGCGCTTTCCGGCGAGTTGAGCCAGAACGAGCGTACCCATGCCCTGCAATCGTTGCGGGATGGACGCGCCCGGGTCTGCATCGCCACCGATGTGGCAGCGCGCGGCATCGATTTGCCCAATCTTGAGCTGGTGATCCACGCTGACCTGCCAAAGAACCCCGAATCCCTGCTGCACCGGAGTGGACGAACCGGGCGGGCCGGACGCAAGGGCATCAGCACTCTGATTGTGCCGTTCATCAAACGCCGACATACCGAAAGGCTGTTGGCCAGCGCCAAGATCGAGGCCAGCTGGGGCAAGCCGCCATCGGCTGACGATATTATTCGCCGTGACCGTGAGCGCATTCTCGAAGACTCCAGCCTGGGCGGCCCAATCAGCAAGGACGAGCAAACCTTCGCCGCTGAGTTACTAACCCGGCATAGCGCCGAGCAGATCGCTGTCGCCTTCATGCGCCAACACCTTGCCGGCCAGACAGCGCCGGAGGAGCTGTTGGACAACATCCCTCCAGAACCGCAGCGCAGGCAACGCGAAGACTTCAAGAATGGCGTTTGGTTCAGCCTATCGATCGGACGCGAGAAGAATGCCGAACCCCGTTGGCTGCTGCCGATGCTCTGCCGTTTTGGCAAGCTCACGAAGGAAGAGGTCGGCGCCATAAAAATTCAGCAAAAAGAGTCCCATGTGGAGCTTGCCGCCGGCTGCGTCGAGCGCTTTCTTGAAACCATCGGCCCAAGCCGCAAGCTGGAAAACTCGATCATCGTGACCCGGTTGGACGCTCCGCCAACGGAGCAACGGCAAGCCCCCGCCAAGCGCGCCGACACCAGACCCGCCGATGCCCAACCGTTGCATCACGCCAAACCTGCACTAGCGGTCCCAGAAAAACCGGCGGCCCAAGCAAAACCGACGACGGAACCACGGACGGAGCCACAACGTCGAGGCGAGGTGGAATTCGACACCAAGCCAACCCCGGCGCCACTGCCCTCGCCAGAGCCAGTCGCAGACGCGGCAACAGCCAACCCACAGGCGTTCTCACGGAGCCAGTCGGAAAAGCCAAAACGTAATTTTTCCAATAAACCGGCGACGCCGGAAGCCTACGCGAAGTCAAGGTGGACGCTCTCCACGAGGCCAACATCGACACTCTCCACGACGCCAAAACCGGTTTCTAGCGCCGGGGTCGCCGACGCCTATATCCCAGTGCCGAGAAAGCCAAAGAAACCCAAGCGTGGTTTTGCCGGTACCCCCGGCGAGCCGACAACCCGCGCGCCCAAAACCTACATCAAAAAGACACCAACAGCCGCCACCTCACTGGATACGATCTTGAGCGCGGTGATGGCCGGCACCGATACCGCTTCGCCAAAAAAACCAAAGAAAAAACTCGCCAAACGACCCGGTGCGGCGGTTGGCAGCCCCAATCCAAAGAAAAAGTTCGCTGGCAAACCCAAAGACCAGAGACCAAAACGGCCCAAGGGCCCGAAAGCCGCACCGGTGAGAAAGGTCGGTTAGGGCGATGGCGCGCAATATTCTCTTGATCAATCCAAACGTCACCGAGGCAATCACCAACCTCATGGCGGTGGAAGCTAGGCTGTCAGCCCGCGAGGGTACGGAAATTCACGCAGCCACCGCCGCTTTCGGCGCCCAATATATCGAGAACCGGGGCGAAGCGGCGATCGCCGGGCACGCGGTGCTCGATGTTCTGGCCGAAAAGCCAGACGGATATGATGCGGCAATCGTCGCCGCCTTCGGAGACCCCGGCCTATTCGCGGCCAAAGAGATGATGGGGTTTCCGGTGGTCGGAATTTCCGAAGCGGCGTTCCTCACCGCCCACGCGCTCGGGCGTCGTTATGCGATCGTCTGCCTGACCCAAAGGCTGGGAGTCTGGTATCGGGAATGCGCCGAGGGATACAGCCTCGCCGGGCGTCTGGTCGGGGTCCACCCGCTGGCCGTGCCCCCCGGCGACATTACCAACGCCCGAGCCGAGACCGGCCGCCTTATGGTCGCGCTTTGCCACAAGGCGGTCGCCCAGGATGGGGCCGAGGTGGTCATCATGGGCGGCGGGCCCATCGCCGGCCTAGCGCGCGAAGTATCGCACGAGATCCCGGTGCCGGTTCTCGACGGGGTGTCCTGCGCCGTTCGGCTGGCTGAGACCCTGATCGACCTAGCCCCAGGCAAAGCCACCATGGGTAGCTTCGCCCGTCCCGCCGGTAAGCCGACCAAGGGCCTGTCACCAGCCTTGGCCGACTATATAGAGCGCCGGGAATAGCCCGCCGGATTACCGGAACGAGGCTCCGGGGTTAGGCCGGGAGTGGACGCGGATCAGGCCCGGATCACGAAAGCGGCAGGCTCACCCGCTCGCCGGTCTGGGCCGAATGCGCCACCGCGTCGGTCCATTCCATGTATTTGACGGCGGTCTGGAAGTCGGTGTGGGTGACTTCCTCTACCCCGCGAATGGCATTGATGAACTCCTCCTCGACCCGCCAGGCGCCTTGTTTGGCCGGGTCAACCTTCACCGACGTCATACCTGAATCGCCGCGGGCGCCATAGTGCAACGCCATCGGCTCGGATTGGCTCTGGTGCAGGCGCAAGGTTCCCTCGGTGCCGAAGATATGGATATCCGCCAGGGCGGGCGCGCAACCAACCACGGTGGACACATTAAAGCGCATCTGGCCGCCCTGAGCCATCGCGCCGACGACATCGATATGGTCGGGGACCGTCATCGCCGCGCGCCGACCGTTGGCGTCGATCCGGTGATTGATCACCGATTGACCGATCGCAAAAACACTGGCGGCCGGACCAACCCAGCGCATCATCGCCTCATACCAGATCCCCATGCTCATGATGTTGTTGCCGGAAAGATCTCGGTCGTTGCGCCAGTGCATCGGCGAGCTTGGATCGGGGAAATTGCTGCCGACCGTCACCCGCGCATCGATGGCGATCAACTCGCCGATACCGCCCGAGACGATCCGCTCGACGATGGTCTGGTCGAAAGCCAGAGTGTGCGGGGCCGGCACGATTTGCGCAATCTGCCCCGGACATTGCCGCGCGGTGGCGAGCATCTCATGGCCTTCCCCCGAATTCAGCGCCATCCGCGCCTCACACAACACGTGCTTCCCGTGTTGCAGCGCCGCGATCGTCAACGGGGCATGCATATTGGGCCAGGTGCCGATGCAGACCGCGTCGACCGTGTCATCCTCCAGCACCTCGCGCCAATCGACCGCGACGTCGGGAATCCCGAACTCATCAGCGACCCGTTGGGCGGAGCCGACCGTGCGGTTGGCGACGGTTACCAGTTCGACACCCTCTTGCGCCTTGAATCCAGGAATATGACGGGACCGGGTATTGCCCCCGGCGCCGATCAAACCAATGCGAATAGTATCCATCTTTATTCCCTTTCAACCCGATCCATCGGGCACGTTTTTAATCAAAGGCCGATCTGCATCAAAGAAGATAGTCGGTGATCTGAACTTCTCAGCCAGTATTGGCGAAGTCACCGCCGGCCCGTTTGCGTCGGAACTCTCTCCAGTGCACAACCATATATTGGCGTGGTGCGATATTCATCGTTCGACCAGACCTGAACCATATCACCGAATTTAATCACGAGCGCACCCTCGATCGACTTTACACCATGCCACATACCGTCCTTCAAGACCTGCAGGTAACCGACCTGATCTTGGATCAGGATGGTCACCGCGCCGGCGTCGGAATTGTGATGCACGCCTAAATCCGTACCCTCTCGCTGCGCCACCGGAAGATCCGACAGCGGGTCCTGTACCGGGTAGTAGTTGAGACGGAGAAATCGTGTGGCTGGGCTCAAGTTCGCGGCGAGCCAAGCGCGTAGCAACCAAAGCCCGAGGCAAATGGCCTCGACCATGGTTATCGACAACCGCTCGCAGGCCTCGAGATGCGCCCGCATCACCGCCTCGAAGGCCGGTTGCTCCGCTGGCCAGGGGGTCGTACCAGAAAACGGATCCTTAGAGATAGCTCCCACCTCGACCTCCGGTCCGATATCGAAAATTTCCTTTTTATCCCGGATATTTTTGGTCAACTCCCGGTCCAAATAACCCCAAGGATTATTGCTGGACCGCTCAAGCGCGCCACCAAGATCGATGACCGGCACCTGTTGGTTGACCATGTCATATTGCGCGACCGGCGGGGCGGCAAGATTGGAAAGAGCCACGTCGTTACCCTTCGCATCCGGTTGATCCGGTTGGGATCCCAATCCGTCGGCCATTGAGGTGACGCCTTGGCGTTCGGGATTGGCAAGGGCCTCGTGTGGTGAGTTTGAAGTTCGCTTCTTTGTCTGGGCCATAGGCGTTGCCCACTTCAAATCCGCAAACCACACTATATTTAATATGTCAGCGAGTGCCTTCATCAAATCCGAAAATCGAACTAGCGCTCCACAAACTGAAACGAACTTCGGATTCAAGGCCTAGAGCGCAAGCCTCAGCCAGCTGGTTTGAACATCGGCACCGCGTAACCGCCCTCGCTCTGCTTGAACACCAATTCAACGTCCTGGCCAACCGCAAGCTCGTCCAACACGCAGTCAACCAGATTGGTGATCATCCGTGGCCCCTCCTCCAAGGTCACATAGGCGATCGCGTAGGGCACAGCGGCGCGGCGCATGACGCTGTAGGTGTAGATTTTCCCGCGTCCCGAGGCTCGGCGCCATTCGGAACTGTCGCTGAAACAGTGCGGGCAAATAGCCCGGGGATACCAATGGGTTTTCCCACAATCGCCGCAATAGCGCAGCATGAAGCGGCCGCCCTTAGTGGCCTCCCAGAACACCTCGGTCTCGGGATTGGGGTTGGGATCGGGGATTATGCGCTCAGCCATCGAGTTACTCCCGTTCGAGAATCAAGGTGGCGCTGGCATGGCGGGTACCGAGGCCGCCGCCGGTGCCATGCGCCAGCGCGATATCGCAGTTCGGCACCTGGACCGCCGAATGGGCCTCACCGCGCAACTGACGAACCGCCTCGATCACCTTGGTCATGCCGCCCCGGTTCATCGGATGGTTGTTACACAGCCCTCCGCCATCAGTGTTGATCGGCAACTTGCCGACGCCGGAGATCAGATTGCCGTCGGAGACGAACTTGCCGCCGTCGCCCTTGGCGCAGAACCCCAGGTCTTCAAGCTGCATCAAGACGGTGATGGTAAAGCTGTCATAGATCGAGGCGTATTTGATATCAGCTTGGGTCACACCGGCCTCGGCGAAAGCCCGGGGGCCGGACCAAGCAGCGCCGGAATAACTGAGGTCGACAGCCCCGGCCGTCTGCCCCTTCGGCGCCTCGCCGGCACCGATCAGCTTGACCATCGGCCGCTTCAGGCTTCGGGCGATCTCCCGATTGGTGACGATCAACGCGCCGCCGCCATCGCTAATCACACAGCAATCCATCCGGTGCAGCGGGTCCGACACCATCGGCGAGTTCACCACGTCCTCGACCGTGACCACGTCACGCAGCATGGCATTCGGATTGTGCTGGGCATGGTGCGAACAGGCGACCTTGACCCAGGCGAGCTGCTCGCTGGTGGTGCCAAACTCGTACATATGCCGCATAGCGACCATGGCGTAGATGTTGAGCGTGGTGATTCCGTACGGGTTCTCCCACTGAAAATCAGGCTGCAGCGGGTTGTCGGCACGCGGGATCGCGCCTTTTTCCTGACCCTGGCTGCGTGGCCGGCCGGCCAGGGTAATCAGCGCGACAGAGCACTTGCCCGATGCGATCGCCTGGGCCGCATGCGCGACATGGATCATGTGCGACGAGCCGCCGGTATTGGTCGCATCCACATGGCGAACGTTGAGGTTCATATAGTCGATCATGTTGAGAGGCCCATGCCCCGGCGCGTCGGAGGCGCAGAAATAGCCGTCGACATCATCCTTGGTCAATCCGGCATCCGCCAGCGCGCCTTTGGCGACCTCGGCATGGAGCTGTGCAATCGACTTGTCCGTGGCCTTACGGGTCGGGTGTTCATAGGCCCCGACAATATAGGCCATCCCTTTGGTGCTCATCGCTTACCTCTCCCACTCGCTTTAGATCACCGCGGCACAAATCTGGAGCGCCGCTCCTCGACATTCGCGGCGACCTCGATCAAGACGGTCCGTCCATCGGCGTTCAAGCGTCTTGCCTCTTGCAGCGCCGGCCCGATCTCCGAGGCCTTGCTCACCCGCAATCCGACGGCGCCCATGCCCTCGGCGATCTTGGCGTAGTCACCATGCATTGTGGAGACCCCGTACTGCTCCCGTGCCTCAGCGCCGATGGCCCCCTGCGTCGGCCCAGAATAGGTCGCCATGGCGCTGTTATTCAGCAGCACCGTAGTTATCGCCGCGCCGGACCGAGCAGCGGTCTCGATATCGGTGCCGGACATCCCGAATGCGCCGTCGCCCATCAGGTTAAGGCAAAACTTGTTCGGCTCGGCCATCTTGGCGCCAATCATCAACGGTATGCCAAAGCCCAGATGCGTGGTCTTGCCCCAGCCGATATAGCTGTGCGGTGTCGTCGCATTGAAGAACGGGACGATCGAGTCCCTCGGCGCGCCGGCGTCGTGGGTAACGATGCTGTTCTCTAGATCAAGGTTTTGGTTGATCTCGTGGATAACCCGGTAATAGCTCAGCGGCTCCTCGTCGGACGTGAGAATGGCCATCCATTCGGCCATCCATTCGGCCTTCACGGCGGCCACCTCGGCCTCGACCTTGGCTCGGTCACCGGCACCCGCGCCGCCGGTCCGAGCTTTGACCTCGGCGATCAGCGCCCGGATGGTCAGCAGGGTGTCGCCGACGAGGCCAACATCCGCCGCCTCGTCCTTGTTAATATCGTCCGGATTGACGGTGTTGTGGATCAAGGTCTTGCCGCCTCGGATCGCCTGACCATAGGGCGACCGGGTAAGGCTGGTGCCGAGCCCCAAAAGCAGATCGCTCTCGGCAAGCCAGACGTGTGCGGGCTTGGTGGTGGTGCCGCCACCGGCGCCAAGCGCCAGCGAGTGCCGCTCATCCATCGCCGATTTACCGGGCATGGTGCAGAACACCGGCGTCGCCACCAGCTCCGCCAGTACACGAAGGTCCTCGGTCGCGCCGGAAGACAAGACCCCAGCGCCGGCCCAGATCACCGGCTTCTTGGCCTTGAGCAACGCCTCGACCGCGGCGGCGATATCGCCGGCTTCCGGGACCTGCCGGGTGAGCTTGGGAGATTTATAATTTCTCGCCGCCTCTGGCACTTCCTGGCCGCAAACATCGCCGGTCAGTTCGACCACGACAGGTCCGGGGGAGCCGTTCCGTAGCGCGTGGAAGGCCCGGCGCATCACGTCACCGACTTGGCTTGGCGTATAGACTGTCTCGATCTGCTTAGCCCAGCCCCGCATTCTCTCGGCCGCATGGAAATTCGGGCGCACCGAAAGCTGGTTCAGGTTGTTACCGCCAAGCATGACCAAGACCGGGATGTTATCGGCATAGGCCTGGGACAAACCGCCCATAATATTCTCGGCACCGGCTTGGGACTGCACCGCGACGACGCCGAAACGCTGGCGATCGCCAATTCGGCTATAACCATCGGCGGCCATCATCGCGCCGCGCTCATGGCGAAAGGCGATGGGTCGAATACCAACTTTCGCGGCCGCCGTGATCAACGGATTGCTGGGAAAGCAGGACATCCATTCGACGCCCTCCTGCTTCAGAATTTGGGCGACATAGTCGATCCCGTTCATGGTTTGCTCCCCGTCCGCCGGCTCGGTCCGGATGGTCCGGCCGAATATTATTTTAATGTGTGAAAGCGCTTGTTTCGATCAGCATCAAGCTTAGCCTGCCCGGCGCGGCAGGGGTAGATGCGCCATCGCATAAAGCAGGAGACGGATTCACCCCTCGGCCATGTGCCGCTGCCGCCGAATCTTCATCTGATCTCCGCCGCCATCTCCGCCGCCATCTCCGCCGGCTCGATGCCTCCGGGGGTCGATGCCTCAGGGGGTCGGCGCGTCGAGCGGGATAAGGCCTTCATGCTTCATTTCAGCCCACAGATCAGCCGAGCAGTCGGTCCGGATCAGCGCCGCGTTCTGCTCGACCTGTTCCGGACTGGCAGCGCCGGGGATCACGCAGGCGACGGCCGGATGCGCCAGGGGAAATTGCAACGCAGCGGCCTTCATATCCACGCCATGGCGCTGGCATACCGCCTTGAGCGCTCGCGCCTTATCGAGCCACTCCGGCGACGCCTGCTGATAATTGAACCACGCGGGTTTGTCGAAATCGGTGGCGGTCAGAATGCCGGAATTAAACGGCCCGCCAGTCACCACCTTCGTCCCTTGCTTTTCGCATTCGGGCAAAAACTCGTGATAAGCTGCCTGATCAAGCAAGGTGTAGCGTCCGGCTAACAGGATGATATCCAGGGCGAATTCCTGAAGAAACCGGAACGGCATTTCCCATTGATTCATACCGGTGCCGATAGCCTTGACGGTGCCTTCTTCCTTGAGTTCGAACAACGCCGGAAAGGCTGTCCTGATCGCCTCGTCCTCAAGGTTTTCGACGTCGGGGTCATGCAGATACAGGATCTCGGCATGGCTCAATTGGTGCCGCTCCAGGCTTTCCTCGACGGATCGGCGGATCCCATCGCGGGACAGATCGAATTTCGCTGCGAAATGGGGAATCCCATCCTCCGCCCAGGCGCCGGGGTCCTCAGTATCGGGAACCAAAAGTCGGCCAACCTTGGTCGACAGAGTGAACGACTCCCGGGGCCGGCGGCCCAGCATCTTGCCAAATCGCTTTTCGCTACGCCCGCGGCCATAGAACGGGGCGGTGTCAAAATAGCGAATGCCAATCTCGTAGGCCCGATCAAGCGTGGCAAGCGCAGTGTCGTAGCCAGTAATCGATCCGTCATCATGGTCCCGGCCAGCGACAAAAACACCGCCCAGTCCCAATCGGGTGACCTCGACCCCGGTATCGCCGATCACGACCCGTTCGAATGGATTCATTTGCATTGCCGCGCCCCTGTCCATGATCCGACTGGCCCCAAGATAATTCAAGACCTTGGGTTCAGGAAGTCCTGCCTTGGCGCAGCATCACAAAAATGGTGAATTTATTGACTTTCCGGCGCGCTAGTAGCCGAGGTCGTGACAAATTCGCAAATTGCTATAGGGTAGTTGTCTTGATATGACCCACCCGTTTGGCGTGGGCGGTTAAGGCTCCTTCGAGAGGAGGTCGCAAACCATGCAACGTTGACTTTGGCCGGCATCGCCCGGTCAGGCTACGGCCGCGACCTCGATTGGGTTAAATGGGACGAATTGTCGGATACCAAGGTTATGCACGGTTTTGATCGCGATCAACGCGCTGGGCTCTATGACCCGGCCCATGAGCATGACAATTGCGGTGTAGGCTTCGTCGCCAACATCAAAGGCCGAAAAAGCCACAAAATTGTTCGCCAAGGCCTCCAGATTCTTGTGAATCTAGACCATCGCGGCGCCGTCGGCGCCGATCCTCTGGCTGGTGACGGCGCCGGGATACTGATCCAGGTCCCGGATCGGTTGCTGCGCGAGGAAATGGCGGAACAGGGTATCACTTTGCCTGACGCTGGCGGCTATGCCGTCGGCATGGTGTTCCTACCGCGTGTGAAAAAGATACGGGATCGCTGCCTCGCCAGCATCGAGCGGGCGGTTGCCGCCGAAGGTGCGACAATCCTCGGCTGGCGCGAGGTTCCGACCGATAATTCCTGTCTCGGCGAGAGTGTCCGCCCGAACGAACCATTGATTCGGCAATTTCTGCTCGCACCTCCCCCCGGCCTGGCCGATCAGGATGCGTTCGAGCGCAAGCTTTTCGTGATTCGCAAACAATCGCACGGCAAGATCTGGTATCCGGTCGACGCCAGCCAGGGCGATGAAACGGGCCTCTTCTACATCACCTCGATGTCGTCGCGGACGATCGTCTATAAAGGCATGGTGCTGTCCGGCAATCTACCGGTCTATTTCCCCGATTTGCATGATGAGCGCACAGAATCGGCGCTGGCGCTGGTGCATCAGCGGTTCTCGACCAACACCTTTCCGTCCTGGAAGCTGGCGCAGCCGTTCCGCCTGCTCTGCCACAACGGCGAGATCAACACCGTTCGCGGCAACATCAACTGGATGGCCGCCCGGCGGCAGACCATGTCGTCGAAGATCCTTGGCGAAGACCTCGATAAGCTCTGGCCGTTGATCGGTGATGGCGCGTCGGACTCGGCCACCTTCGACAACGCACTCGAACTATTGGTCGCCGGCGGCTATTCGCTGTCCCATGCGGTCATGATGATGATTCCGGAAGCCTGGAACAATAATCCGCTGATGGATCCGTCGCGGCGGGCCTTTTACGAGTATCACGCGGCCCTGATGGAACCCTGGGACGGACCGGCGGCGATCGCCTTTACCGACGGCCGCCAAATCGGTGCCACCCTTGACCGGAACGGGCTCCGCCCGGCGCGCTACGTAGTGACCAATGATGATCTGGTCATTATGGGCTCCGAGGATGGTGTCCTGCCAGTGCCTGATGACAGCGTGATTCAGAAATGGCGCTTGCAGCCCGGCAAGATGCTGCTGATCGATCTCGAAAAAGGCCGGATCATCGACGATGAGGAGTTGAAGGCGTCGTTGGCCTCGGCTCACCCGTATCAGCAATGGCTCGACCGAACCCAGATCCACCTTGAGAATTTGCCAAACGAGATCGGCGCGATGCCACCGGATGCCGAAACCCTACTGCACCGCCAGCAGGCCTTCGGCTATACCCAGGAGGATGTCCGCCAGTTCCTGACCCCCATGGGCCTGAATGGAGAAGACCCACTCGGCTCCATGGGACGGGACACGCCGATCGCCGTGCTCTCTGACCGACCGAAGCTGCTTTTTGATTATTTCAAGCAATGCTTCGCCCAGGTGACCAACCCGCCGATCGATCCGATCCGCGAAGAATTGGTGATGTCACTAGTTTCTCTGATCGGGCCACGTCCGAACCTTCTGGAACCCGAGGGTGCCGGCTCACGCCATCGCCTGGAAGTACGCCAACCGATCATCAGCAACCTTGATCTGGAGCGAATTCGCCAGATCGAGAACCATTTGGATCACGGTTTCCGCACATCGACCCTGAGCATCACCTATCCAGCGGTCGAGGGTGTCGGCGGGATGGAAAATGCCATGGAGCGGTTGTTCCAGGAGGCCGCGGACGCGGTGAAGGGGGGATACAATATCCTCATCCTCTCCGACCGGGACGTCGATGCCGACCATATTCCGATCCCCTCATTGCTGGCGACGGCCGGCGTTCACCATCACCTGATCCGCGAAGGTTTGCGGACCAGCGTCGGCCTCGTCGTTGAAACCGGCGAGGCTCGCCAAGTCCACGACTTCTGTCTGCTGGCGGGCTATGGCGCGGAAGCGATCAATCCCTATCTGGCATTCGACACGCTGTCGGATCTGCGGCTCCGCATGCACCAGCCACCCGAGATCGAGGAGTTGCACCAGCGCTATATCAAGGCAGTGGATAAAGGCATCCTCAAGGTCATCTCGAAGATGGGTATTTCGACCTATCAATCCTATTGCGGGGCTCAGGTCTTTGACGCTGTGGGCCTGTCCGACACACTCCTGGCCCGTTATTTCACCGGCACCAAATGCGCCATCGGCGGAATTGGACTGGAAGAGCTGGCAAACGAGGCGGTGCGCCGGCATGCGATCGCCTATCAAGGCGTGCTGCAGTTCAGCGGTGCGTTGGATATCGGCGGCGACCTTTCGTTTCGTCTGCGTGGGGAGACCCATGCCTGGACGCCGGAAACCATTGGTCTGTTGCAGCACGCTGCCCGCTCCGGCGATCCGCGACGCTATCGGGCCTATGCCAAAAAAATGAACGATCAGTCGCTGAAGCTGCGCAATATTCGCGCCCTGTTCGAGATCAAGCTGAGCGACACCCCGATCCCTCTGGACGAGGTTGAACCGGCCAAGGAAATCGTCAAGCGTTTCGCCACCGGCGCGATGTCGTTCGGCTCAATCTCCTGGGAGGCGCATACCACTTTGGCGATCGCCATGAACCGGATCGGCGGGCGCTCCAATAGTGGCGAAGGCGGCGAGGACTCCAGGCGCTTCGCACCGCTGAAGAACGGCGATTCAATGGTCTCGCGGATCAAGCAGGTCGCCTCCGGGCGCTTTGGCGTGACCACCGAGTACCTAGTCAACGCGACCGATCTGCAAATCAAGATGGCCCAAGGTGCCAAACCCGGCGAAGGTGGCCAGCTTCCGGGTCACAAGGTCGACGAGTGGATCGGCCGGGTCCGTCGTTCGACGCCCGGGGTCGGGCTGATCTCACCGCCACCGCATCACGATATTTATTCGATCGAAGATCTGGCCCAACTGATCCATGATTTGAAGAACGTCAATCCCGCCGCCCGGGTCAGCGTCAAGCTGGTCTCGGAACTGGGTGTCGGAACCGTGGCCGCCGGTGTTGCCAAGGCGCATGCCGATCATGTTACGATCTCCGGCTTCGAGGGCGGTACCGGCGCCAGCCCGATCACCTCGATCCAGCATGCCGGCAGCCCGTGGGAGATCGGCCTCGCAGAAACCCATGAGACGCTAGTCCGCAACCACTTGCGCGGGCGCATCGCGGTCCAGGTCGATGGCGGCTTCCGCACCGGGCGCGACGTGGTGGTCGGCGCTTTGTTGGGAGCCGACGAGTTCGGTATCGCGACGGCGGCCCTGGTCTCGGCAGGCTGCATCATGATGCGCAAATGCCATCTGAACACCTGTCCCGTCGGGGTTGCGACCCAGGACCCCGAACTGCGTAAGCTGTTCACCGGCCAACCGGAGCACGTGATCAACTTCTTCATGTTCCTGGCGGAGGAAGTGCGCGAATTGATGGCCCAGATGGGTTTCCACAATTTCCAAGACATGATCGGTCGGCGCGAACATCTTGGCACCCAGGCGGTGATCGAGCATTGGAAGGCGCGCAATCTGGACCTCTCGCGCCTCCTGTACAATTTCGATGTCCCTGCCGGGGTGGCGATCCATCAGTGCGAGAAGCAGGACCACGGTCTCGACAAGGCATTGGACAACATGCTGATCGAGAAGTCTGCGGCAGCACTTGAGTCTGGTACGCCGGTCCGTATAGAGACCCCAGTCGCCAATACCAACCGCACCATCGGCGCCATGCTTTCAGGTGAGATCGCGCGCAAATATGGCCATGATGGCCTGCCCGACAATACCATTCAGGTAAAGCTGAAAGGCAGCGCCGGGCAAAGCTTCGGCGCCTTTCTGAGCCGGGGCGTCACTTTAGAGCTCGAAGGCGGCGGCAACGATTATGTCGGCAAGGGGCTTTCCGGTGGCCGATTGATCATCTACCCGGCCAAAGCCGGCAATTTCGCGCCCGAGCAAAACATCATCGTCGGCAACACGGTGCTATATGGCGGCATTGAGGGCGAGTGCTTCTTCCGCGGTGTCGCGGGCGAGCGTTTCGCCGTGCGCAACTCCGGTGTCACGGCGGTGGTCGAGGGCGTTGGCGATCACGGCTGCGAGTACATGACCGGCGGCGTCGTCGTGGTGCTTGGCCAGACCGGGCGTAACTTCGGCGCCGGAATGAGCGGCGGAATCGCCTATGTTCTGGACGAACGAGGTGACTTCGAGGATCGCTGCAACCTGGCGATGGTCGAGTTGGAATCCATAGACGAGGATGGCCCGCCAGAGGATGCCCAGGTCGATCTGGCGCAAGACCTGACCCGCCATGATGCACGGCGTCTGAAAGACTTGATCGAGCGACATAAATCCTATACCGGAAGCGGCCGGGCGCGACAGATCCTGGATCTTTGGGATCAATATCTACCAATGTTCGTGAAGGTATTTCCGGTTGACTATCGCCGTGCGCTGCAGGAAATGCAGACTCCTTCCCAAATGGAAGAGCGAGAAGACGTCAGTGTTTTAGCGGGTGAGTGAGTATGGGTAAGCCAACAGGTTTCAAGGAAATTGAGCGCCACGACAACACCTACGCGCCGGTTTCCGAACGGATCAAGCATTATCGGGAATTCGTGATTCCGTTGCCCGAGGCTGAGCTGCGTCAGCAGGGCGCCCGGTGCATGGATTGCGGTATTCCGTATTGCCACAGCGGTTGCCCGGTCAATAACCTGATCCCCGACTGGAACGATCTGGTCCATGAGGGCAATTGGCGCGGCGCCCTCGACGCGCTGCACGCAACCAACAATTTCCCGGAATTCACAGGCCGAATTTGCCCTGCCCCATGCGAGGCGTCCTGCACCCTGAACATTACCGACAATCCGGTGACCATCAAGAACATCGAGGCCGCGATCATCGACCGCGGCTGGCAGGAAGGTTGGATCGAGCCGAAGATTTCGCCACGGCGCTCCGGCAAGCGGGTCGCGGTTATCGGCTCCGGGCCGGCCGGCCTCGCCTGCGCTCAGCAATTGGCGCGGGTTGGTCATGGGGTAACCTTATTCGAACGCAACGCCCGGCTCGGTGGTCTGTTGCGCTACGGGATCCCCGATTTCAAGCTGGAGAAACATCTGATCGATCGCCGGCTCTCGCAGATGCGGGCCGAAGGCGTCGAATTCCGCTCCAATGTCGAGGTCGGCACGACGGTTTCCGTCGACGATGTGATGGCCGAGCATGACGCGGTGGTTCTGACCGGCGGATCCGAGCAACCGCGCGACATGGCAATTCCAGGCCGCGAGCTTGATGGCGTGCATTTCGCCATGCATTTCCTTACCCAGCAGAACCGGCGCGTCGCCGAAGAGCATATTGGTCAAAACCGTCCGATCCTGGCCGGCGGCAAGCATGTAGTTGTAATCGGTGGCGGCGATACCGGCTCCGACTGCGTCGGCACCTCGATTCGTCAGGGTGCCGCCTCGGTGACCCAGCTTGAGATCATGCCGAAACCGCCCGAGTCCGAAGATAAGTCCATGACCTGGCCGAACTGGCCATTGAAGCTAAGGACCTCCTCGTCGCATCTTGAAGGGGCCGAGCGGGATTGGTCGGTCTCGACTGGCTCCTTCAAGGGCGACGGCAAACGGGTTACCTCGCTTAAGTTGGTCCGCAATAAATGGGAAGCTAGCGCCGGCGGTCGCATGGCGATGGTTGAGGTCGAGGGTTCGAATTTTGAGATCAAGGCTGACTTGGTCCTATTGGCGATGGGCTTCCTACATCCGCGCCACGACGGTGCGGTCGAGGGTTACGGCGTCAAGCTGGACGAGCGCGGTAATGTCCTAGCCGACACCGAACGCTACCAAACTTCACGTGCGGGTATTTTCGCCGCCGGTGATATGCGGCGGGGCCAATCCCTGGTGGTTTGGGCTATCCGAGAGGGACGTCAGGCCGCCCACGCGGTGGATACCTACCTAATGGGTAGCTCGAGCTTGCCTATCTAAAATTCTGTCATCACTCCAGGCCGATCGTCGAGACAATCGCTCAGGTTGAAGCCGTCTTCCGGTTCGCCCGATCAGCTGCATTTGCCTGTGGTTCCCTTGCCTCTGGATCGCCATAGCCGCCACCGCCGGCGGTTTCCACAAGCACACGATCGCCGGGACCCAACCGTTCGACGGTCTTCGAGTTGATTACCTGCTCCGTCCCATCGACCCGGCGGATCACCGACCGAGCCTGAGCCCCCGCGCCACCGCCAAGCCGGCCGCGCGCTGGATAGGCATGGCGCTCCCCCCGGTGGGTGAAGACCACTTCGCCGGATAAGATTTCGTATTCCCGCACCAGCCCCAAGCCGCCACGAAAGGCCCCCTGACCGCCTGAACCAGATCGAAGTTCGGTTTGGTGGACCCGGATCGGGGCGTCCATCTCCAACGCTTCAACGGGAAGGTTCATGCAATTAGTGCCGTCGGTCTCGATCACATCAACCCCGTCCATCCCATCGCTGGCTCCGCTACCCGAGGCAATCAGCTCGCCAATGACATACCGGCTGCTATCCGGCCGGGTCCCGCCAAAAGCTAACAGCAGCATTTCGCTCGCCGCGTCGGCCGGCGCTCGCTCGGGCACGGCTTGGCCTAACGCCCCGACGATGCAACCGGAGATCCGTTTGATGGTCGAGGTTCGGGCATTGACCGGCGCCGGCTCACGGGGATTGACCAAACTGCCCTCGGGCAGATGCAGGCTGATGGGGCGAAAACAGCCACCATTGGTCGGAATATCCGGGTCGGTCATCGCATGCACGGCAAAATAGGCCGCCGCGTGGGAGCCCGAGGGCATGCAGTTGAACGGCCCGCGCACCTGGCGATCGGTTCCGGTAAAATCCACATGTACTGTATCATCGGTAATCGTCACCATCACCTCGATACGGATCGGCGTATCCAGATCGATCCCGTCATTGTCGAGAAAGTCGTGATAGCCGTAGCGGCCATCGGGAATCGCCCGGATCGCCTCGCGGGTCATCCGTTCGGAGCGCGCCAGAAGATCAGCGAAAATTCCCGTGAGCGTCGCACCGCCATGGCGCGCCGCAAGCTCACCCAACCGCCGGCGACCGATTTCGCAGGCGGCGATCTGCGCGTTCAAATCACCGGTAAAACTGTCCGGCATGCGCACATTCAAGCGCAACATTTTTATCAAAGTATCGTTCACCACGCCGCGATCCATGAATTTCAGCGGCGGGATCCGGATACCTTCCTGATAGATCTCGGTCGCGTTGGTCGGTACTGAGCCTGGCGACATGCCGCCGACATCCTGGTGGTGGGTCATCGCGGCGCTGAACGCCATCGGGCGGCCATCGTGGAAGATTGGCATGACAAGCGCGATATCCGGTAGGTGCGTGCCGCCGAGATAAGGATCGTTCATGATGTAAACATCACCGTCGACCATGGTCGCGGCAGGGAATTCGTCGAGGATCGCCCGCACAACCGGAATTAAGGTCGCCAGGTGGATCGGGATGGCGATCGCCTGGGCCAGGGTCTCGCCCTCCAGAGTGAATAGGCTTGCCGAGGCGTCCAACCCTTCCTTGACGATCGGCGAGAACGAACTGCGGAACAGGGTCGACTGCATCTCATTGGCGATCCCCTCAAGTTTGTTACGAACCACCTCGACGGTGATCGGATCCGGTAAATCATTGTGATGCGGCATCATCCTGCGTCCCTGTTTCCATCCCTGTCCGCGTCTCCGGTCTTTTCCAACAGCAGCATGAGTGTATCCAGCACTCGGCCATGCCAACCCGGCGCCACCCAGGTCGTGGTGTCATCCTGCTCAATGATCGCCGGGCCGTCGAATTCGTGCGCCGCCACCATCCGGGCCCGGTCGAGCACCGGCGCCTGGAGCGCCACCGCACCCTCGCCGACAAGCACCGGACGGATCCCCTTGACCGGATCACCAGCCTCCACCTGCAAGGCCGCAGGCCGCGTGTCAATCGGCCCTTGGTGCACGGTGCGCAAATTGACGATCCGTGTCTCACCCTCGACCGAATGGCCATAGATCCGATCGTGCAGCACCAGGAAGTCCCGATATAGCGTCCCGAGCGGGTCCGGTCCCACCAGATCCAAGGGCACTTCAAGATGGTAACCCTGACCGACATAGCATATGTCGGCGGCGTGCTGGATCTTGATACTGTCGGTGCTCAGATGCTCCGCCGACATCAGTGCGGCGGCCTCGATATCCAGCATGGCCAGCGCCGCCGACACGTCCGCTGGCGGTAAACCGGAAATCGGTCGCGCGAAGGACGCCGACACCTCGTGTTCCACCGGTGCGGCCAGCAGGCCGGCGGCGGACAGCACTCCAGGATATCGCGGCACCAGAACCCGAGTCATCGACAGTTCTTCGGCCAGCGCGCAGGCATGCAGCGCCCCACCACCGCCAAGCCCCAATAGGGTAAAATCGCGCGGATCAAATCCCTGCTTGATCGAAACCAACCGGATGCCCTCGGCCATCTGCGCGGTCAGCACCCGGTGTATACCCAGTGCCGCCGCCTCGACCGACAGCGCCAATGGACCCGCAATACGCTCGGCAATGGCCGCATGCGCCTTTTCGCCATCCAGCGCCAAGCTCCCGCCGGCGAAATAGCCTGGATCGATCAGTCCCAGCACAACAGAGGCATCGGTAACCGTGGCCTCCACACCACCCCTGCCGTAGCAGGCCGGCCCCGGCGCCGAGCCGGCTGAATGCGGACCGACCTTGAGGCCCCCGGCCCGGTCAATCCAGGCGATACTGCCGCCACCGGAACCGATCGCATTCACATCGACCATTGGCACCCGCACGGTAAATCCGTCGATCATGCCTTCTTGTCGAACCAATGGTTTGGCATCATTCACCAGGGCGATGTCGCAGCTTGTCCCGCCGATATCCACGGTGATCAGATTGCGATAACCGTTCGCCTCGCCTTCCGCCAATCCGCCGATCACCCCCGCCGCCGGGCCGGACAGGAACAATCTCACCGGCCGGCGCCGGGCGATGGCCGCACCAGCCAAGCCACCGCGCGATTGCATGACCCGCAGCGGCGCATTGACCGCCTCACCGACCAACGCCTCGGCCAGATTGGCCAGATAGGCATCAACGGTCGGCTTGATATAGGCGTCAAAGGCGGTGACCACCGTGCGTTCATATTCGCGGAATACCGGATCGATGTCACTCGAAAGCGAGACCGGTAGTTCCGGCCAACGTTCGGCAACGATGGCGCGAATGCGCCGTTCGTGGGTCGGATTGGCGAAGGAGAACAGCAGCGCCACCGCGAGCGAGGTTGCGCCTTCGGCCAGCAGCTGTTCCACGGCCCGGATCACGCTAGCCTCATCAAGCGGGCGCAGCACCGCGCCGTCCGGGCCTATCCGTTCAGCGACACCAACGCGCCGACGCCCCGGCGCCAGAAACACCGGGGTCTCGGTCGCCAGCCGAACGCTGTACATTTGCCGACGCATCTGCCGGCCAATTTCCAGCACGTCGCGAAAGCCCTCAGTCGCCAGCAAGCCGACCACCGCTCCCTTGCGCTCCAGCACCGCGTTGGTCGCCACGGTGGTGCCATGGGCAAAGACCGAGATCGACGCAGCGGAGACCGCATGGGTCGTGACCAATTCCTGCAAGCCGGCAATCACCGCCAAGCTAGGGTCGCCCGGCGTGCTCGCAATCTTGAACACCAGACGCCGGCCATCCGGCAGCACGCAGGCGAAATCGGTGAAGGTGCCACCGACATCGACGCCGACCCGTATGTCCGGTTGGTTCACCTTCACCTCGGCCCCTCAGCCTTCCACCGCAGCACGCAATTGCGGAAACTCCTTAAGCACCCGCTGATAGCAGGCCCGTACATCGCTACCGTCGTCCTTCACCTTCGCCTGGCCGGGCTCATCAACAGCCCCGGCTCCGGCAATGATCCCGTCGATCGCTTCGAACACCCGATGCTTGACGAAAAAGCGCCAATGCACTGGCGTGGCGGCCAGCAGTTCAGTGAGAACATCATAGTTTCCATGGTTCCAAACAACCTCGAAATCGGTGCGGCCCTTGCCAAAATCAAAGAAAGACTCGCCATCTAGTCGTGCCGCGACGCGCTCGGCCCGCAAGCGCACCGTCGCCGCCTTGTCATAGCCGCCGTCGCCAAGCACCAACCCATAACGGCTCTCGGCAGCGCCTCTCGAGACAAAGCCCCGCCGCACGTCCTGCACCACCAGCTCCGGATCCCGCTCCAACGGATCGCCCCAACCGCCAGCCCCGCCGGAGCCGACGTGCACCACGTCGCCCGGATCGATGCTCAGAAAGTCGATATTGCCAAGGTTCCTTTCGCGGTTGGTGCCGGGATTGAGCACGAAACGCGAGAGGCTCCCAGCTTCGCCCGAGAGCACGCCCCAGGAGGAAAAGCGGCTACGATCCATATTGCGCGCCGTTACCTTGGTGTTTGGCGCCTGAGCCTCGAACCGCATCTCCAGCGCCAGGCCGCCCCGATGCTTACCCGGCCCGCCGGAATCCGGCGTCAAGCCATAACGTTGGATCTTGATTGGCACCTCGGCCTCATTGATCTCGACCGGGGTGTTCTTCAGGAACGAGGAATTGGCGCCCGATCCCTCGGCGCCATCGCGCCAAGGGTCGCCGCCCGCGCCGCCGGTGATCGGTCCGATGGCGGCAACAACACGCCGGCCAGTACGATTATCGATGGTGTTGACGTTCATGATCGGCCCGCCGCTCGCAGGGCAGGACGGTAAGCGGTCCGGCGCCGCCTGCACGAAGGCTCCGAATATTACCCCCATCAACCGTTGCACCGACAGGGTCCGCAGCCCTACGGCGGCCGGGAAATGTGGATTGACGATCGTCCCCTCGGGCAGCACCGAACTGGCCACCCTACAGACCCCGGAATTGAGGAACAATCGGGTATCCAGGGAATAGAGCACATAGATCAGGCCGACCATCAGCAAGGCATGACGCTCCTGTCCGCCGGTCGGCATATTGATCGAGGATTCGACCTGCGGATCACTACCGGTAAAGTCCAGCTCGACCGTCTCGCCTCTGATCCGCAGGGTCAGGGCCAGCCGGCAGGGAAAACCATCCGCCGCGTCCTCATCCATGTAGTCGGCGAAGAAATAATCACCATCAGCGAGTTCCGCGACGATTGCCCGCGCCTGGGCTTCGGCATAATCGAGCAGGTCGCCGATTCCTTCACGAAACACCTCGATGCCGAATTTGCCAATCATCTCGTGCACCCGGCGCTCGCCGGTATTCATCGCCGCGATCTGCGCCTTCAAATCACCCCAATTCTGCTCCGGCATACGCACATTGGCGAGCATCACGTCGATCAATTCCTGATTAAACACGCCCTTGCGCATCACCTTGGCCGGCGGGATGCGGATGCCTTCCTGATGCACCTCGGAAAGCGTGCGCGAGATGCTAGCCGGGACCGCGCCGCCGACATCGGTATTGTGGATATGCCCCACCACGAAACAGACAATTTTACCCTCGTGAAACACCGGCTTCCAGACATGCATATCCGGCGAGTGGGTACAGACATGGCCGCTATACGGATCGTTAGTCATGCAGATGTCGCCCTCGTCATAGGCGTCGATCATCTCAATGACGGTCTTGTAGTTGAGGCCAACAAACCATGTGGCGCCAAGCTCCACCGGGGTCGCGAAAGTCTCACCATCGGACGTCGTCAGGCCGGTGGTAAAATCCTCGGTTTCCTTGACGAACGTCGAATGCGCGGTGCGATACAGAGTAAAAGCCATGCTTTCCGCGGCCGCCCGGCAATGGTTCTTCAGGACCTCCAGAGTGACCTTATCGATCGCCATCTCTTAGTCCTTTCTCGTCAGAATGAGATTACCCGCGTCATCAACGACGCCGGAAAACCCTGCCAGGACACAGGTCGTACAGTCATCTTGCGTAATGATAGCCGGACCGTTGAAGCGATGCCCCGCCGCCATGTCAACGCGCGCATGGATATCGGCCAAATGTAACTCACCATCGTGAAAAACCTCGACCTGACGGCTGGCGACTAACGAACCGCTAGCCTTTGGCGCCGGCGCGAAGGCCGGCTTCGGTGGTTGTCCGGTTACCACCAGCCTTAGATTGATAATCTGGATTTTCGCTGCCCGGTCGGCGTGCTCATAGACCTGCTCGTGCAAATTATGAAAAGTGCCGGCAATCGCCTGAATATCGCCCTCTTCGATCCAAGTCGCCTCGAGCGGGGTATCAATCTCATAGGATTGGCCGCGATAGCGGATATCCGCCGATGGGAACATCGCCACATCCTCCTGGAAGCCCTGCTCGTCACGGATCCAGACCATCGCTTGGCGAGCCAAATCACCAAAGCCTTGTTGCATCGGCTCAATCGCGGCCTCGTCGAGATCCAGGTAGATGGTGCGGATGAAGTCATTCTTGATGTCGGCGATAAGGCCGCCAAAGGCGCTGAGCACACCCGGCACGCGGGGCACCACGACCTCGCGCATCGACAACTCCCGGGCCAGCCAGCAGGCGAGCATCGGCCCGGCCCCACCAAAAGCGATCAACGAGAGTTCCCGGGGGTCGATGCCGCGCCGCGAGACCAGCTTACTGACCTCCAGGTACATTCCGGAGACCGCTACCCGAACCACCGCCTCGGCCGCCGCCTCGACGCTCATCGCCAGTTGCACGGCGATAGCCGCCATCGCCGTGCGGGCCAGTTCGGGATGCATCTCAACGGCGCTATAGCCAAGCGCGGCACGTCCGAGAAAGCCGAGCACCACCAGCGCGTCGGTAATGGTGGCACGCTCCCCGCCCTTGCCATAACAGGCCGGGCCGGGCGACGATCCGGCGCTTTCCGGTCCAACTTTCAGCATGCCATGACCATCGACCCAAGCTATCGAGCCACCACCTTCGCCGATCGAAGTTACCGAAACGGTCGGGATATGGATCGGAAACTCACCGATCATCTCACCGACGCCGTATTGTGGTTGGCCGCCTATGATGATCGCAACATCGGCGCTGGTGCCGCCAACATCCAGGCTCATCGCCGCCGGCGCCCCGGTGCCCCGGGCAATACTGGCGGCACCGATGACGCCGGACGCGGTGCCCGAGAGCAGCATTTGCGCGCAATCGGTCTTACCGATCTCAGCTGTCATCACCCCGCCGTTGGATTTAGTAATCATCGCCTCGGCAATGACCCCTGCGTCGCTGAGCGCCTGCTGCAAGGCGCTAAGATATTGCGCCACACGGGGTTGAACATAGCCGGCCACGGTGGCCGTCACTGTACGCTCGTACTCGCGGATCACCGGCCAGACAGCACTGGCGAGGATCACGTCGAGCTCCGGCGCCTCGGCGCGGATGACGCTGGCGACCCAGCGCTCATGCTCGGCATTGCGGTAAGCATGCAGCAGCGCCACCACCACCGCCTCGCCGCCGACCGCGCGCACGCCGTCGATGGCCCGGCGCACACTGGCCTCGTCCACCGGCACATCGACCGAGCCATCAACCAGGATCCGCTCGGTAATGCCAAACACCCGGTCACGGGTCACCAGCGGTTCAGCGCGGGTCGAGAACAGATCGTAAGGATCCGGCATCTTCAGCCGGGCAACTTCAAGCACATCCTCGAAATTCTCGGTGGTGAACAGACAGAGTACGGCTCCCTTGCGCTGAATGACCGTGTTCACGCCGACTGTCGTGCCATGGGTAAAATAGGATATCGCCGAAGGGGTAACGCCATGGCGCGCTGTGATCTCGGCAAGGCCGGTCGTCACCTCGGCGCCGGGTTGGTCCGGTCGCGATAACACTTTCAAGGTTTCCAGCGCGCCGCTGTCCTCATCGAACACACAGAAATCCGTGAACGTTCCACCGATGTCGACCCCTACCCGGTACCCCATGTTTGTTCCCCACCTCTGAAGTTGCGCCCAGATACCACGATCGCCGGACCGGCGCGGGCGGGTGAATTGTTGGACCACGAGGGAGCCAACCGTCAACCCGAGTCAGCTAATCGACCGGCAACCTGCTAATCGGTAGGATTAAAACCGAAGGCAGAACGGCGAATGAGATTCGCAGGAGGGTTGAGAGCGGCTGGCTTGCCGCCGACATTGCCCAATCCGATGGACCGGGTCTTCAGTGCTGTATCCTACATCGCGGCTCCTCCATGCGCGTGTCGAATTGGCGGCACTGTCGACCGGGCATCGTGGCGCCTCTGTCGCAAAAACGACCCGAGGAGGCGAGAGTGCCATTTCAATCTTGATCCTCGGAGCCAGCGGTGTCCTGGTCGGCTGCCGCGCTCTTCAAGTCCAACACGATCGAGAACATGTCTCGCCGGCTTGCGCCGGTGGCCTTGGCCAAGGCGGCGCTGATGGTCTTGGTCGGGACGCCGGCATCGACTAGGCTTTCCGCCATCTGCAATAGCGCATCGCCAAGGCCGCTGTCAGGAGCAGCGGCGGCACACTCGACAACGACAGTAAATTCACCCCGAATGATTTCACGGTCTCTCAGAACGGCGATTACTTCGCTGGCCCGACCGCGAATGACTTCCTCGCCGGGTTTAGTCATGTTGCGGCAGGCGGCTATCCGGCGATCTCCTATTTCCTCGAGCAAGGCCTCCAGGGCATCGAGAATACGGTGTGGGGCCTCGAAAAAAACGGTCGAATAGGAGGCCGTGCGCAAGGTCGCCAGAGCGCTCCGACGCTCGCCCGCCTTGCGCGGCAGAAAGCCGATGAAGCGGAAATCATCGGTGGGAAGGCCGGAGATGCTTAATGCCGACGTCAGCGCGTCGGGGCCCGGCACTGGGGAGATGAGATAGTTCTCGGCCGCCGCCGCCCGGACCAGGACAAAACCCGGGTCCGAAATCAACGGCATTCCAGCCTCAGACACCAGGGCGACCCGCGCGCCCGTGTCAAGCCGGCGCAGCACCTCGGTAACCCGGCCCCGCTCGTTGTGATCATGCAGCGAAAGCATGTCCGGAGCGCCCCGCCCGATAAGCGCGCGGGTGGTCCGAGTGTCCTCCGCGACGATCAGATCAGCGCTGTGCAAGGTGGCAAGTGCGCGCGGCGACAGATCCCCGGGATTGCCGATCGGGGTCGCGATGACGAATAACGCACCGTCCGAGGCGCCGGGAACGCCAAGCATCTCCAGAGTAACCTCAAGATTGGCATCGGGTTGGCGCAGCGCCTCGGCTAGCGACCGATCCAAGGCTGCGGATCCTTTCTCGGCAGCAATGCATAGGCTGCGTGGCTGCGGGTCGGGATGCCGACGGATAACCAGCGGATCGCCGCGAATGAAGGTAGGGTTAATCCGGGCGCGCACGGTCTCCTCGATGGAACCAGAGCGGATAGTAATACGCACGCCGCCACGCAACGCCAGGAGCGCGTCCTCAGACCAGTCTGCGTCGATCCCAATAATGCAGGTCCCGGATGTGGTGACCGAGGTATCGGGCGTCAGCTCGAACGTGTTTGCATGGGTTGCGCGGATATTAGGATGTCCGCGGGCGCTAATTGTGACCGGCCCTGTTGGTATCGCGCGCGCGATACCAACAGGGCCGGGTTTCGCCGCTGGATTGTCCACCGTTCGACCCTGGCGCGCGGGTTTCATGTCTCGTCCCATTGGGCGTCTCGAGCCGCGCCCGCCGTCGCTTCGATCGAGAGGGTTTGCCGCGCCGCGCCGCGCACCAATTGGCGGCCCCAGCGGGTGCGAACCGGCGGATCCCCGGAGAAAATCTGACAACCATCGAGAACAAAACCAGCGCCTTTATAGGCGCTGTTAAGGCTTGGGTTATCAACCGGATCGACCAAAGCGCCGAGGCCCAGACGCTCAAGATACGGGCGATCCGAGATCACAGTATAGTTCAGAAGAATGCGCAGCCCCGCCCCAAGCTTGCAACTCGCTCGTATGCCACGCAGGGCATCCGTGTCCGGCTCGGCCACAATCCGCATCAACGATCCCCAGGGATAGTTGATCGTCACCCAGTCGGCGAGGTCAAAAAACGGACCGGGCAATTGTTCGGCGCCGCCGCGAAAGAAGACCGCATTCTCCAACCCGCCCTTGCGCGTCGAGGCAGACGCTTTACGCGCCGACTCGACCATGTTCCCAGCAACCGCGTCAACGCCGATGACGAGGCGTTCCGAATCTTCCCGCGCGGCATCCAGCACATAACGCCCATCACCGGTGCCTATATCAAGCTCGACTGACCCATAGCGTCGGGAATGCTGCTCCAGCCATACCGGATCAACCGGTGTCGACCGTTTTCCAATTACACGTTCAAACGCTCCAACGCTCGCCACGGTATGCTACCTATCCTTTAGAATGTCCAACACAGCCCAGTATATCGACGCGACTAGCGTCCAGGTTTGGTCGCCTCGAATTTAGCCGCATGCTAGCCGAACCCGCCAAGCGGCGGAACGATATTCCTCTGCCGACGCCCGATGCAGACGATCAGTCAACCGAACCGATAAGCTCGGGATAGTTGGCGGTTTTATGTTTCATACTATGCGGCAGA
Organism: uncultured Alphaproteobacteria bacterium; assembly: GCA_937776645.1. Classification (GTDB taxonomy): domain Bacteria; phylum Pseudomonadota; class Alphaproteobacteria; order Thalassobaculales; family Thalassobaculaceae; genus JADHLJ01. The sequence continues at coordinate 38,360 of CALMRI010000019.1, forward strand.
GGCTATTGGAATTTATTCGCCGGGGTGGTCGAAGCCGGAATGCTCAGCACTCGCCAACCCGGGGAATCCGATGTGGTTGCCACCATGTCGACGGCAACTGCTTTCAATTCCTCTAGTGAGTTCGACACATAGCTTAACTCTGCTCCTTCAGCAACTGAACATGATAGTATCGTTGATAACCCGCTCGTTCATTATCTTCGCGAGGCTCATCATTCGACCATCCGAACGGGGAATGTGCTTCGCCAAAACTAGGCTATGTTGCTCCACCGACCCCGCAAGAATGACTGAATTGCACTGGCCGGTCGACACCCCGAAGAGCGGGGCCAGTGACATCGGGTCGGAAGGAGAGAGTTACCGTATCGGTATTGGAGGCCGTTTTGCGCGAACCTTGGCGCTCCAATCAAGCTATGGCAAGGTCTTGCGTCACGCTTTCCCCATCGCCCCAGACTCGCGGATACCCGGCCATGAAAATAAACAGAACGGACGATATTCTTACCAGCGACTTCATGGCCCAGCCCTATTGGTGGGAGAGAAGTCCGCGCCCCAACCTTGACGTCCCGACGCTCCCTACCTCAGTGGATGTCGTGGTCGTTGGGTCTGGCTATACCGGACTTTGCGCGGCGCTGCAGGTGGCGCGCGGCGGTCGCTCGACCCTGGTCCTGGACGCCGAGGACGCTGGCTGGGGCTGCAGCTCGCGCAATGGCGGCCAGATCAGCACCAGTATCAAACCAGACTATCACGCATTGGCGCGTAAGCACGGCCCCGAGACGGCCTTCAATATCGTCAAGGAAGGCCACAATTCGCTCGCCTGGATCAAAGCGTTCGTCGCCGCCGAAGCGATCGAGTGCGACTTTCTGGTGCCCGGCCGGTTTCACGCCGCGCATAATCCCAGGGAATTCGAGATCCTGGCCAGAGACATCGCTAATCAGCCGAAAGGGCTGGAAGTGCCGGCCCATGTAGTGCCGCGCGCCGAACAGCGCCGCACGCTTGGCACCGATAGCTATCACGGTGGGGTGGTGATGGAAGCCCACGCCTCCCTCGATCCCGGCCGCTACCATCAGGGACTGCTGGAGCGGGTGCTAGCAACGGGTGCGACAATTGTCCCGCATTGCCCGGTCACCGCGCTGAACAAAACCTCCGGCGGGTTCACCGTCGTTACTTCCCGGAGCACCGTTCAGGCCCGCGATATCATCGTCGCGACCAACGGCTATACCGGATCCCTCACCCCCTGGTTACGCCGCCGGGTGATCCCGATCGGCAGCTACATCATCGCCACCGAGCCGCTGGCGCCTGATGTGATGGACCGGTTATTCCCAAGCCAAAAGGTCATCAGCGATACCCGCAAGGTGGTCTACTATTATCGTCCCTCCCCGGATCGCACGCGCATCTTGTTCGGCGGCCGGGTGACCAGCGGCGAGACCGACCCGCTACGCAGCGGCGCGATGCTCCGGCGCGATTTGATCGGCATTTTCCCCGAGCTCGCCGAGGTCAAGATCAGTCACTCCTGGATGGGGTTTGTCGCCTATACCTTCGATGAGCTTTCACATATAGGCAGTCATGATGGTCTGCACTACGCCATGGGTTATTGCGGCTCGGGCGTGGCGATGGCCGGCTATCTGGGAACTCGGGTCGGTCAGCAGGTTCTCGGCTTGGCCGAGGGACGTACCGGGCTCGTAGGCGCCAGTTTCCAAACCCGGCCCTTCTATACCGGGACGCCTTGGTTCCTACCTGCATCGGTCGCCTATTACCGATGGCGTGACGGCGCCAGCGCGTAAAATCACGACTGCCTGCTTCGGTAAAATGGAATCAGCCGGCGCGCCCAATAGACATGCCGCCGCAGACATGCAGCACCTGGCCATTGACGAAGCTGCTGCGATCATCCAACAAAAAGCTGACCGCATTTGCTATATCTGCAGGCTGACCGAAACGGCCGACCGGCACCGAAGCGCGGACTTGCTCATAAACTTCCGTCGTATAGGCACCGCGCAGCATGTCGGTGTCGATGGGGCCAGGCGCCACGGCATTCGCGGTGATGCCGGAGGGTGACAGCTCCATCGCCCAGGTCTTCATCAAGCCGACCACGGCGGCCTTGCTGGCAGCATAGGATGAAAGTTGGGGAATGCCGACGATCGCCCGGCTGGCGATATTGACGATACGACCAAAGCCCACCGCTTTCATGCCCGGAACCGCCGCTTGGGCGCATTGCAGGGCCACCCTAGTGTTGATCCTGATCACCCGATCGAACTCGTCGAGGCTGACGTCTTCCACATTGGCGACGCTGGAAATGCCGACGTTGTTGACCAGGCGAGTAACCCGGTGCTGTTGGCTGAGGGTGGTGAGAGCATCCGCCGTTGCCTTCTCGTTGGAGAGGTCAACTTTCACGAATATCGCCGCACCCGGATTTTCCGGCTCCAGCACGTCGAACTGTACGACCGTGTGACCATCCTCGGTGAGACGCTCGCAGATGCCTCGGCCGATATTGCGCGATCCTCCCGTGACCAAAACACAATCCACCATCGTTCCCTCCCGTTTCGCCGTTTAATGAAACGGTAGTGCCAGCACGGCGGTGGGTCCATCGCGATGATGGTTTCGTTGCAAACTCGGCCCGTGTGAACCGAATATCAGGTTCGTGGGCTGTCGCAGTCTTGTCGCGGCTGATCCAGCCGACCTAGGTTGCCGGCGCTCTCTGACATAAAGGCGCCAGCACGATGAAACATATTCTGATTGCTAACGGTGACGAGATTGCCATCCCTATTGCCCGCGCCGCCGCGGAAGCCGAATTTACCACGACCGCGGTTTTCACCGAGGACGATGCGGCGTCTCTGCATGTCCGACGGGCAGACCACGCGGTGGCGCACTCGGGCGTTGGGTCGGCGGCTTATCTGGATATCGACTGGATGGCTGCAGCGGCGCTGGCGAATTACGTCGATACGATCCATCTGGGCTATGGATTTCTCAGCGAGAACGCCTAATTCACCCGGGCGGTTAGCGCAGCCGGGCTACCCTATATCGGCCCCTCGGACCCGGCGGGGCGGTCATGGTGAAGGCGGTCGCGGCATGCGGCCGGCCACCGGCCCGGCCGACCTCGAGGACGCCATGGGCCTTTGGCGGTCCGAGGCCGCATTCGGTAACGGCGCGGTCGCCCCTCTAGCCATATATTTTCGCGCGAAAATCGTGCACCGCCCGAAACCCGAGGTGCTCTTCGGCATGGGTTAGGTCGTAAAGCGGCGCGTGCGGGTTTTCCACGTAAAGGGACGGGTCCCGTACCTCCACCTCTTGACCAGCCTTGTCGGCGAAACGCTCAAGCGTCGGTTCCGGCGCCAGAGTGTTGGGGCCACAGAGAAAATACGGACCGAACCCGGGATCATCCAATTCCAGGGCCAACCGATAGGCAATCGCAAGGTCACGCGGATCGACATAGTGCAACATAGCGCCGCCCCCCGGTGGCTTACGGCCCCCAGCCGCCGGCCATTGGTAGCCGGCCGGGTCGGCGGCACGCGCTCTAACCTCACCCTCCATATCCGGGTAAAGCACAAAAACCGGGCGCATCGCCACAACCTCGAAAGCCCCTCGGTCAACGAAACTCCGAGCCATTTCCTCGCACAGCTTCTTGCTGAGGGCATAGGGATCGGTGGGCCGGCGCGGGTGGTCGACGTCAATCGGCAAATAGTCCGGCGAGATCATCGAGCCCGACAACACCGTATAGCCGACAACAGAGTCGCTGGAGGTGATGATCACCCGTTTGACGCCGGCATCCTGTGCGGCCTTCAGCACATTCCAGGTGCCGGTGACATTAGTGTGGATGATCTCGTCGCCGGTACCGCTCCAGATATTCGGGATTGCCGCGATATGCACGACGGCGTCCATGCCCTCGCAGGCCCGGCTGACCGCATCGGGATTGACGATGGTATCGGCGATATGCGGGATGTTGCTCTTGTCGGGCAACACATCCAGGCCAGAAAGCTTGCACCGCCCCTTCAGCTCGTTGATCACATAACCGCCCATCAACCCGCCGGCGCCGGTCACCAAAACATGTTCGAACTGCATTTCCCTACGTCCCCGTTTTTTGCCTGTCTTATAAACCGGGTTTCCCCGATAGATCAGTCATCTATCCGACCCGCACCGACATTCCCCCATCAAGCACGATCTCGGTACCGGTAACGAAGCGCGCCTCGTCAGAGGCGAGATAGACCGCCGCATTGGCGGTATCGCGACCATCGCCCATGAAGCCGAGGGGAATTCGGGCCAGGCGCTGCGCCAGCAGTTTCTCAACGTCGCCGCCGGCGCGCTGTCCGGCGAGGCGGACCTCGACCATTGGTGTGTGCAGCTGACCGGGAACGATCGTGTTCACCCGGATGCCATGTGGGGCGTATTGCATGGCCACAACCTTGGACAATTGGATCACCCCGGCCTTGGTGGCGGCATAGGCGACCTGGGCAGAGCCGGTCCATCTAAGCCCCGAGGTCGAGGCGAGATTGACAATCGCACCACTGCCTTGCACTTCCATCTGCGGCAAGACGTGCTTGCAGGTGAGGAACACGGATTTCAGATTGAGGTCGATCTGCGCGTCCCAGACCTCCTCGGCCATTTCCACCGGCCCGCCAGCGGCTGAACCGCCGACATTGTTGACCAGAACATCAATGCGCCCGAACCGCTCGATACACGCCGCGACCATGGTTTCTACCGAGGCGCCATCGGTAACGTCGCAGATATGAGTGCACAGCTCGACGCCAAGCTCGGCCGTCCGTTCCACGGTTTCCTGAAGTGCGGTTTCGGATCGGTCGACGGCGAAGACCTTGGCGCCTTCCTCGATGAACCGATAGGTCGTGGCCCGCCCGTTTCCCCAGCCCGGCCCGACACAGCCGGCGCCGGAAATGATCGCCACTTTATCCTGCAGGCGCTTGGTCATTTTGTGATGTCCTTATCGGTTACCGGGCGGGTGCCCGTCGCCATGGAGCCAGGACGACGGATCTGGCGGGAAAATCACCACCATCAGCCGGCCCAACCGTGCCGCTTGGCGTAAGTCTTGGCGAAATCGGCGATCTTGTCCTCAAACTCAATGGTCAGGCCAATATCGTCCAGTCCGTTGAGCAGCCGGTGCTTATCAAATGCATCAATCTCGAAGGCGTAACCGGTTTGATCCGGACCGGTCAGGCTCTGGGTATCCAGGTCGATAGCGATCTCCGCGCCCGGGCTTTCGCGCAATTGCCGGCGCAGGGTCGCGCAATGCTCACCCGAGAGTTGGATCGGCAATACGCCATTCTTAATGCAATTGCTGTAGTGGATATCGCCAAAGCTCGGCGCGATCACCGACCGGACACCATTGGCGGTTAGCACCGATACTGCGTGCTCCCGCGACGAACCGCAGCCCCAGTTGATGTCGGTGACGAAGATTCGGCCCTCCCGATAAGGCGCGCGGTTGTAGACAAAATCCTTCTCAGAGCCGTCGGCGTTGAACCGCAGATCGTGGAACAAAATGCGGTCATAGTCCGGATCCGTAGAGGCGCGGCGCAGAAAACGACCCGGGATGATCTGGTCGGTGTCGCAATTGGGGATATCGATCGGCACCGCGACCGAGCTAAAGGTGGTGAACGGGGTTAAGCCCGGCTTCGACGTCATCATCAAACTTCCTCGATCAGCGTGCGGACGTCGGTGAGGTGACCGGTTACCGCCGCAGCGGCGGCCATCGCCGGGCTGAGCAGGTGAGTGCGGCTACCAGGGCCTTGGCGGCCGCGGAAGTTGCGGTTGCTGGTTGAGGCCGCGCGTTCTCCCGGCGCCAACATATCGCCGTTCAGGGCGATGCACATGGAGCACCCCGGCTCGCGCCATTCCATGCCCGCCTCGATAAAGATCTTGTCGAGCCCCTCGGCCTCGGCCTGTTTCTTCACCAGACCGGATCCCGGCACCACCAGGGTGCGGGCCTTGGCTCGACGCCCTTTGGCGACCGCAGCGGCGGCGCGCATATCCTCAATCCGGCTATTGGTGCAGGCGCCGATGAAAACCGTATCCACCTTGATATCCGACAACGCCATGCCGGGTTTCAAATCCATGTAGTCGAGGGCCGCTTCCATGTCGGCGCGGACCTGCGGATCGACCTCGCTGGTTGGGTCTGGCACGCAGTCGGTGACCGGCAAGACCCATTGCGGGCTGTTGCCCCAGGTAACCATCGGCGCGATGGCCCCGCCGTCCAGGGTGATTTCCACATCGAACCGGGCGCCGGCGTCCGAAGTCAGCCCGCGCCAATAGGCCTTGGCTTCATCCCACTTCTCGCCTTGTGGTGCAAAGGGTCGACCGGCGCAGTACTCGATCGTCTTGTCGTCCGGCGCGATGATGCCGAAACGTGCGCCCGCCTCGATAGTCATGTTGCAGACAGTCATCCGCCCTTCCATCGACATGCCATCGATCGCCGAGCCGGCGTATTCGATGGCATAGCCAGTCCCGCCAGCGGCGCCGATCTTTTTAATCACCGCGAGGATGACATCCTTACCGCTGACCCCAAAACCAAGCTGGCCAGTGATGGTGATCCGCATAGTCTTGGGCTTGCGTTGCCACAGGGTTTGGGTGATCAGAACATGCTGCACCTCGGTCGAGCCAATACCGAAGGCGATACAGCCGAGCGCGCCATGGGTCGAGGTATGAGAATCGCCGCAAACCAGGGTCAGACCGGGTAAGGTAATGCCCTGCTCCGGGCCGACGACATGGACGATGCCGTGACGCTCGTCGGTCATTGAGAAATGGTGAAAGCCGAAATCATCGGCGGCTTGCTGCAGGCCGGCCACGGTCTCGCGCATCTCACCCTCGGGAATATCCTCGACGGTCTTGGCGGTGGTTGGGACGCTGTGATCGGGGACGCCGAACAATTTATCCGGCTCGCGCACCTTGAGGCCCTTCGATTGCAGCACCTTGAACAGACGGTGATGCAGATCATGGGTCAAGTGGCGATCGACATAAAGCAGAGCATTGCCGTCCTCGCGTTCGTGGATGACATGCTCGTCCCAGATTTTTTGAAACAGTGTCTTGCCCATGAATACCTTTCCATCGCGTTGGAAACCTGTCCCGTTTGTTTAATGGTCGGCGGGTGAATTTCCACGATCTATTGGTGACGGGATGGGCGCGAGGGGAACGACAATCACAGTTCTGCTAGTGGGCGCCCTGGAAGATCCGATGCCCTACGAAAGCCGGAGATGCGGAAAATGGAAGAGGCGGGGTTCTTTACAAAACTGCCAATGATCTAGGATAGTTCCTGTAAAAATAAACAAAAGCAAAGAGGAAGCACCGAACCGATGAAAGCCGCCGTCCTTTACGAGCCAAATACACCGCTGGTGATCGAGGATATCACCGTGCGCAAACCGCAGGCCCGTGAGGTGATGATCCGTACTGCCGTCGCCGGGCTTTGCCATTCCGACCTGCATTTCATCGAGGGGTTGTATCCACACCCGCTACCGGTCGTGTTGGGACACGAATCCGCCGGGATCGTCGAGCAAGTCGGCTCCGAGGTGACCTATGTGCAGCCTGGTGACCATGTCATCACCTGCATGTCAGTGTTCTGCGGGATCTGCGAGAATTGCATGACCGGGCGACCGATGATCTGCAGCAATACCGACGTCAAGCTACCGCCGGGGAAGGCCCGCCGCCTCGAATGGGACAGGCCGGAACAGCTGCATACCGGGTTTGATCTATCTTCCTTCGCCGAGCAGATGCTGGTGCACGAGAACGCCATCGTAAAAATTCGCAAGGACATGCCCTTCGACCGCGCGGCGCTAATCGGTTGCGCGGTGATCACCGGTTTTGGCGCAGCGGTCAACACCGCGGCCGTCAAAATGGGCGAGACTGTAGCGGTCATCGGTTGCGGCGGTGTCGGCATGGCGGCGGTCAATGGCGCCTTTGTCGCCGGTGCCGGACGCATCATCGCGGTCGACACCAACCCAACCAAACTACAACTCGCAACCAAGCTTGGGGCGACAGATCTCGTCGACCCCAATGACGGCGACCCGGTCGCCCGGATCATGGAGATAACTAAGGGCGGCGTTCACCATGCGATCGAGTGTCTCGGACTGAAGAAGACAGTGGAGCAATCCTTCGAAATGCTGGCCATGGGCGGCACCGCCACCATTGTAGGCATGGTGCCCTTCGGCGAGAAGATCGAGTTGCATGGATTTGATTTCCTGGACGAGCGCAAGATCCAGGGTTCGTCCATGGGCTCGAACCGTTTCCGGGTCGACATGCCGCGATTGATCGAGCTGTACATGCAGGGGCGGCTGCATCTGGATGATTGGGTGTCCGATACGATCAAGCTCGAGGAGATCAACGAAGGCTTCGCCAACATGAAGGCCGGCAAGGTGATCCGCTCGGTGATCGATTTCGGCGTGGCGGCATAGAGCGGCTTGGGGCGGCCAGGGGCAATCGAGACGGCAAGGGTATCCGGGGCGCCAGGTTTCGACACCCTGCTGATCATCTCCATCGGCGAGCTCGGCACCCATGTTCTGGAGGCGGTGAGCCGGAGCGGGTTGTTCCGGTGCATCGTCGTCGCCAGCCGCTCCGGCCGCAAAGCCCAACAGCGCATTAACAACGCCTTAATCGGGGCCGGCCTGGACGGATATTTCCCACGTTTCGAGGCAGTGGAGCTCGATTTCAACGATCCGGACTGCGCGAAACAGCTTCGGGCGCTTGCTCCCGACGTTATCTTCAGCGCGCCATCGCTTCGGCCTTGGTGGCGGACCGAGGACCCGGCAACCGGCGCGCTGCCTTTTGCCGCACTGATGAGCCTGCATCTGGCGCCAATGGCAGTGTTGCGCGAGCGGATGGCCGAGGCGGATCTTGACGGCATCTGGATCGCCGCTTCGTTTCCCGATGTGATCAATCCGTGCCTCACCCGCTCGGGACATGGACCACATTGCGGGGTCGGCAATTTGCAGGAGCCGATCGCCAAAATTCAGGCCGGGGTCGGGCAGGCCCTGTCTGTCGATCCAACGGAGGTCGAGATACGGCTCGTCGCCCAGCACGCCTTCGAATATTACGTGATGCGCGAAGAGCCGTTGGATGCGCTGCCGCCTTATCAGCTGCAGGTTTTGGCGGCGGGCAAGGACGTAAGCGATCTCGGCCACCGGATCCTGCGCGAGCCGTTTCCGTTTCCGTACGACCTGCATTTCAACCGGGTGACCGCATCAGCCTGCCTTGTTGCGCTCAAGGCATTGGCGGCGGAAGGGCCGAGCCGAACGCACCTGCCGGGGATTTTGGGTTTGCCCGGCGGCTATCCGGTAGTTGTCGAGGGCAAGCATCTGCAGCTAGACTTGGCCGAGGGCTGGAGTGTGGACGCAGCGGTAGCGACCAACACTGCATCGCTCGCCTGGGACGGCATTGGCGCACTCGACGCAGACGGAACGGTTCATTTCACCCGGGAAACCTCCCGGGCGTTGCACAGCCTCACCGGCCACTCAATCGAGTCCCTGCATCCAAGTGAGGCCGCTCAACAGGCGAAATGGATTTTAGATGCGCTACCGGCGGATCGTTGAACACTTTGAAATTTTCCGTTTTCACTCCCACTTCCAATACCCCCTCCCCCATTGCTCCAGACGCTCCCGTCGGCCAAACTTCCCGCTCCTGGCGTCTCCACCGCCACCCTCACCACGGAGTCTCATCATGCCCGTCATGACTGGCGGCCAGGCCGTCGTCCGCGCGTTGATCGACAATGGCGTCGATACCGTCTTCGGCATTCCCGGAGTTCAGCTCGACCCGCTTTATGACGCGTTTTACGAGCGCCGGAACAATCTGAAGGTGGTGCACTCGCGGCACGAGCAAGGCGCGGCGTTCATGGCGATGGGCTATGCCCAGGCGACTGGGCGCACCGGGGTGTTTGCGATCGTGCCCGGGCCGGGGTTGCTGAACGCGATGACGGCGGTGATCACCGCTAACTCGGCGAACCAACCGGTGCTCGGGATCACCGGGCAAATCCCTTCGCAGCATATTGGCAAGAATTACGGCATCGCCCATGAGGTCAAGGACCAGCTGGCGATGAGCCGGGGCGTGGTCGATTGGGCCGAGCGCGCTGATCACCCGAGTGAGGTTCCGGCGCTGCTCGACGCCGCTTTTACCCATTGCCATTCCGGGCGAAACAAGGCCGCCCTGTTTGAGATGGCGCCGGACCAGTATTTGGCCACTGCAGAGGTCGAACCACTGCCCGCCGCAACCCCGCGCCCGGCACCCCAACCCGATGCGATCTTGCTCGCCGATGCGGCAAAGCGGCTGCATGGCGCCAAGCGGCCAATCATTTTGGTTGGCGGCGGCGTGGTTGGGGCCGAGGGGGAACTGAAGGCAGTAGCGGAGAAGCTTGGCGCGCCGGTGGTGATGTCACCCAGCGGTCGCGGCGCATTGTCGGACGAGCATCCGTTGGCTTTCAACCAACTCGCCGGACAGCGCCTCTGGGATGATGCCGATGTGGCACTGGTCGTTGGCCGGCGCTTTTCGACGCCTGGACTGGCCTGGGGCCGGGTCGGCGAGGTTGCATTGGTCCGCATCGATATCGACCCGACACAGATCGTCAAGCCGCGCAAATCCGACGTGGCGCTGCTCACCTCGTCCCAGATTGGCCTCGCCCGCCTTGACATGGCCTTATCTAACTTGGGCCCAAGGCGGACCGAGCTATGGCAAGGCGCCGATGCGGTGCGTCAGGAGATCGCCGTTCAGCTTGACGCCCTGGAGCCGCTATCCGGCTATAACCGGGCGGTCCGAGCGGCTCTGCCAAGGGACGGCATGCTGTTCGCCGATGTTACGCGCTTCACGGTGTTCAGCCGCTTCGGCATGCCGTTCTATCAACCCCGCAGCTTCTTCATGCCGGGCTTTCAGGCGACCCTGGGCTGGAGCTATCCAGCCGCATTGGGGGCGAAAATCGGCTCCCCTTACCGCAAGGTGGTGGCGACGGTCGGCGATGGTGGCTTCGGCTTCACCATGCAGGAACTGGCGACCGCCGTACTGCACAAGATCCCGGTCACCGTCGTGGTTTTCGACAACAGCGCCTACGGCAATGTCAAAACCATCCAGGCCAACCAGTTCGGTGGCCGCCATATCGCCGTCGACTTGGCCAACCCAGATTGGGTCAAGGTGGCCGAGGCCTTCGGCATGAAGGGTGAGAAGGCCGAAAGCGAGGCGCAATTGGAGGAAGTACTGTCGCGTCACCTCGCCCTCGATGCGCCGAGCCTGATCACAGTACCGGTCGGTGAGATGCCGAATGTCTGGAGCCTGGTGCGCCGCCCGCCCTCAGCCGGCGGTGGCTAAGGAACGTTCGGCCGGTCAGTCCAAAATTACATGCGGCAGGAACCGCGAGCTGTCCTTGGTGATCGGCGAATTGTCCTCGCGGATGCCCATGCCGCAAGGTTTACTGGCCACCAGCCAGGAGCCGATGACCGTATGATTACCCTCGAAGACCGGCAACGGATGCAGCGCCTGGACGATGAAGCCCTCTTCGCCGTAGGGGCCCTCGACCATGAGAGTCTCTTCGCCGGGCCGCACCATCTCGACATTGCCGCCCTCGCGGGACAAGAGCGGTTTGCGAACATAGCCGCCTTGCAGATCAGCAGCGCGGGGATCATCAGCGAAATAGGCCGGCAACAGGTTGGGATGGCCCTCGAACATCTCCCAGAGCAATGGCAGCAAGCCCTTGTTCGACAGGATCGCGCGCCAAGCCGGCTCAATCACCGTCACGCCGCTTTTCGGCAAGGCACGGCCAAATTCATCGGCCATCACCCATTCCCAGGGGTACAGCTTGAACAAGGTCGAAATAGTCAAGTCATCCGTGTCCGTCAGGCGGCCGGCGGCGTCGATGCCGATATCCTCCATGAACAGAAAAGCCGTTTCCAAACCGGCTTGTGCGGCGCACTCCTCGATATAATGAACGGTCCCGGCATCCTCGTCGCTGCCCTTACAAGAGGCCAGATGCAATTTCCCCGGGATGCCGAAATTACGGAACGCCTCGACCATGGTTTCGTGGATGGAATTGAACTGGTCGCAACCCGGCGGAATGATCTCCCGCTTCATCGCCTGCTCCAACCAGACCCACTGGAAGGCCGCGCTTTCATAGAGCGAGGTCGGCGTATCGGCATTGTATTCCAACAACTTGGCCGGGCCATTGCCGTCATAGGATAGATCCAGACGGCCATATAGGTTCTTTTCTTGGTTCATCCAACTAGAACGGATGTAATCCCAAAACCCCTCGGGGATCGCCAACTTGCCCATGATCTCTTCGCTATCAAGCGCCCGGGCGACCACCTCGAAGCACATTTTCTCGATTTCCTCGCTGGGATCCTCGATATCGTTCTCTATCTGCTGCAGACCAAAGCGATAGCAGGCGGTCTCATCCCAATAGGCAGCGCCATAGAGGGTATGAAAATTGAAGCCCAGCTCGTCCGCCTGGGTTTTCCAGTCGTCGCGCTCTTCAATCGTGATGCGTTGCATGAAGCAGGCGTTCAGCCGCCGAAGCTGCGGAACTTGCCCATCGACGCGCGGGCGCGGGCGGCAGAGCCGAAACCGCCTCGCTTAATGGTCGAGGTCTTGGTGCTCGGCGCCCGCGCAGTTTGGCCTGATACCTTGGAAATACCGGTCTTGCCCGAAACTTTCTGATTGTCGCCGGTACGGAAGTTCTTCGCGTCATCCCTGGAGCGATAGAGCGGTTGCGTGGCGACGCCGGAACGCCCACTCATCATATTGCCCATCATGTAACCCATCATCAGCGGCATGAAGACCGAGCCGCCGCTGGTGGTTCTCTGGGGGGAGGTCTCGCATTGCTCGGCGCCGAAATCAGCCTCGCAATCGGCCGCCGAGGTGTATTTCGGCGCGACGCGAACATGTTCGGCCTGAGCCTGCTTCATATTGGCCTCGCAAGCCTGAAGATTAAACCCGTCCTGGGTAGCGCATTGCTCGACTGTCTCAAAGACCGCCACCTCCTCCGGATTGTCACAGGCTGCCAGGGTGAGCGCAGTCGCGCTCATCAGCGCCAGAGTCAGGGTTCTCGATCGTTTCATAGCGTGACGCCTCATACGGACAAATTGAACCGGCACCGTACGCTAAAGACGGCTCAGCCACAACGCGCCTCCGTGCACCTGTGATCATCGTTGGGTCACAGCGGGCTGATTTTCACCGCCCGGCACGAGAACGGGCTGGCCACCTGCGTCAGCTTTTGAAAAACTACAGGGTGGTATGCACTGACCACCCCGAGGGAGCCCCTGGCCATGCTGACCAATAGAGAGGCCACGCTTGACGAATTGCGTGCCCATGCGTTGCAAATCCGACGCAATGTCTGGCGTGCTTTGCATGCTGCGGGATCCGGGCATATGGGTGGATCATTATCGGCGGCGGATATTCTCGCGGCCCTGTATTTCCATCACCTCCGGCTACGTCCCAGCGAGCCTGATTGGGCGGACCGTGACCGCTTCATCCTCTCCAAAGGCCATGCCAATGCGGCCCTCGGGGCGGTGCTGGCCCAGGCCGGGTTCATCGACGATGCGGTGCTGGACCAATTCTATGCCTATGAATCACTGTTCGGCATGCACCCGGACATCAAGATGGCCGGTGTGGAGATGAGCACCGGCGGCCTCGGCCACGGCCTGTCTATCGGGCTCGGCGTAGCGCTGGGGGCCCGGCTGCAGAACAAGGGGTTCCGCACCATCGTCATGCTCGGCGATGGCGAACTTCAAGAAGGCTCGAACTGGGAAGCGGCAATGGCCGCATCACACCAGAAGGCCGCGAACCTGACGGCGATCCTCGACTACAACAAGGTCCAACAAAGCGGCCACGTTTCCGAAATGCTGACCTTGGAGCCGGCGCCCGACAAATGGCGGGCCTTTGGCTGGGCGGTGCGCGAGATCGATGGTCATGACATGGACCAGATCATCAGCGCCCTCGACGAGCTTCCGTATGTCGAGGATAAGCCTTCGATAATCATTGCCCACACCGTCAAGGGCAAGGGCGTCAGCTTCGCTGAAGACACCCATCTCTGGCACAACAACATGGTCCCCGACGAGGTCTTTGAAAAAGCGATGGCCGAACTGGGAGAACCCGCATGAGCGCCGCCAGCACTAACCCCGAATGGGTCGCCAAGGTGCAGAACCAGTCGCGACTTTCCTTCGGCCTGGCGGTCACTGATATGGCGGCCCGTGATGACCGAGTGGTGGCGATCTCGGCCGACACACTGGATCTGATCGGCCTGCGCGAGATGGTGGCGGCGGCGCCGGAACGCGTGATCGAGGCTGGTATCGCCGAGCAGAACGCCATGGGCATGGCCAGCGGTCTGGCGACAACCGGCATGCGACCCTATCTGTGTGGTTATGCGCCCTTCATCACCGCGCGCTCGATGGAGCAATTGCGCAATGACGTCGCCTACGCCAACCAGCGCGTGGTTATCGGCGCCGCGTGCTCGGGGATCGTCCTCGGGGTCTCCGGCGGCACCCATCATGCGCTGGAGGACATCGCGCTGATGCGCAGCCTGCCGAATATGACGGTGATGGTTCCCGCCGACGCGCTGGAGGCATGGCACCTGACCCAGGCGACCGAGACTTTGGACGGACCGTCCTATGTCCGGATCGGCGGCAAGTTTGATGAGCCTGCGGTTACCGCCGTCGACGCCAGCCCGACCATCGGCAAGGCGACCACGCTTCGGCGCGGGACCGACGTCACCGTGATCGCTTGTGGATGCATGGTGGTCGAAGCCTTGGCGGCGGCGGATGAGCTAGCCAGCGAGGGCATCGGCGTCAGGGTGCTGAACATGCACACCATCAAACCATTGGACCGTGATGCGGTGCTGGCGGCAGCGGCAGAGACTCGCGGTATCGTCGCCGCTGAAGAGCATCATCTGACCGGCGGGCTGGGCGGCGCGATTGCCGAACTGGTCGCCGAGGAGCATCCCACCCGTATGCGCTTCGTTGGCATGCCCGATACCTTCGCGACCGTTGGTCCGACCCGGAAGGTACGCGAGAAATACGGCATGAGCGCTGCCAACATCGCCGTCAAATGTCGCGAACTCATGGGTTAGGGGAGGATAGATCGATGACAGACGCGAAACCCACCGGCTCGGCCCATATCGAGCCCGTCGCTATGGACGCCTTAGGCAAGGTCGAGGACATCATCTCCATCGCCCGCCAGGCTAGCGGTTATGTGCCGACAAGCATGCGGATCATGGCGCACAAGCCGGACATCCTGCGTGCCTTCGGAGACCTCATCGGCGCGATCATGCGCACCGAGACCGAGCTACCGATGGAGGCCAAATGGCTCACCGCGCATGCCGTCAGCACGGCGGCGGGCTGCATCTATTGCCAGGCCCACACGGCGGCCAATGGCGGCAAGAAAGGCCTCGCCACCGAGAAGGTTCAAGATCTGCTGAACTACCGGGCCAGTCCGCTGTTCTGCGATGCCGAGCGTGCGGTGATCGAGTTCGGTCTCGCCGCCGGGGAAGTCCCGAACGCCACGACGCGGGCGCATTTCGACGCCTTGAGAGAACATTTCACCCAGGGGCAGATCATCGAGATGGTCTCGGTGATCTCGCTGTTCGGCTGGCTCAACCGTTGGAACGATACTTTCGCCAGCGATCTGGAGGATGCTCCCAAGGCCTTCGCGGTCAAAAACCTCGCAGACCGAGGCTGGACGGTCGGCAAGCATGCAGCGGAATAAGGGGAAGGGACCATCATGACTGATTTCAAAAAAATCACCGTCGCACCACTGTCAACGGCAGTCGGCGCGGAGATCGGCGGCGTGAATATCGCCGAGGATTTGGACGACGCGACCATTGCTGAAATTCGCCAGGCACTGCTCCACCACCTGGTAATTTTTTTCCGCGATCAGGACATCACCGACATCGAACGCCACAAGGCCTTTACCAAGCGATTTGGCGAGCTGTTTATTCATCCGAATTTCAACTTCGGTCAAGAAAATGCCGAGATGGTATACTTGACCCGTAAGCCTGGCGACAAACGCGCCGCCGGAGAGACTTGGCATGCCGATACGACGATGATGGCGAACCCACCCATGGCCGCGATCCTGTTCGCGCTGGAGGCCCCAGAATGGGGTGGAGATACGCTTTTCGCCAATCAGTACATGGCCTACGAGACCTTGTCGGATGGCATGAAGAAAATGCTTTCGGGACTAAAGGCGGTTCACAATGATTCCCGGGTGGCCGGCCCCGGCTTGGGATTGAACGCCCAGCGGGCCACCAAGGTGCGCGAGGATGCCGATTGGCGGATGACCGAGAGCGCCCATCCCGTTGTGCGCACGCATCCCGAGACCGGTCGCAAAGGCCTATTCCTGAATGGGATCTACGTGCACCACTTCGAGGGTCTGACGGTCGAGGAGAGCGCACCGCTGCTGAATTTTCTCTACGACCATTCCTGCCGACCAGAATTCACCTGCCGTTTCCGCTGGCGAACCGGATCGGTGGCGTTCTGGGACAACCGCTGTGTCCAGCATTTGGCAATTCATGATAATCATGAAGACGCTAGGCGCATGCAGCGCACCCAAATTCAGGGAGACGTGGTGCGCTGATCTAAAGGGGATATCCGCCGGATATGGCCAGGTTGACCCGGCTACCAGCGCGGCAGCACCCGCGCGTCCCGCATTTCGGAGAACCAGTAGCGCAGCGATTCCTCGTTATCGAGGCAGCCGGCAAAGCCGGCCTGACGGAGCTTGATGGTCGACACCAAAGAAGGCGGAACGGTGGTACCGTTTGGCCGGGTGGCGCGATCAAGAAACTGCCAGGAACTGCCGATCAACGTGGCAAGGCTATGCGGCAATAGATCGTATTTTCGCACCATCTCGGCCCAGAGCGGCTCCATTGCCGGCATTGTCTCGGTCAGCAATTGCGGTGCCGCGTCACCCTGTTCAACACCAAAATAATCACAAATCCAAGGCCATAGATTAGGCCAAATCAAAGCCTCGCCATTGGTGATATTGAAGGTCTGGTTCGTCGCCGCCTCATTATCGGCGGCCCATTCGATCGCGCGTGCAACAAGACGCGCATCCGTCGCTTCGGTAATAATCGGGACACCGCCGGGATAGCGGCAGGGCACGCCCTGCTCCCGGCAGATCGAGGCATAGGTCGCGACGGCGCCGACCAAATTCATCGGGCTGCCTAGCGCATGGCCAAACACCGCCTGTGGGCGCCAGATCGCATAGGTCCAGGAATTACCCTGCTGGCGCGCTTTTAAGTGATCTTCCTGGAGCCAGTAGAAGTTCTCGTGATCATGGCGCGGCCAGCGTTCCCGCGCAGGCGCCCGCATCGGCTCGACATGGATGCCATAGGCTTTGGTGCCCTGCAGGATGCTGATATGGGCGAGTCCATCGGCGACCGCCTCAACGGGTCCAAGCAGATTCTGGAACATCACCAGATTGGTTTGCATTTGCTCACCGTGCCGCCAGCCGCCAACCAGGTCCTCCATCTCGAACAGGGCCGTGTAAAGAACATGAGTGACCGTCGACAGCGCGTCGCCATGGCGCTCGACGGACGTCCGGTCCATCAGGTCAGCCGCCAGATGGGTGACACCGTCCACATCCGACGCCCGGCGCGACATCCCCAGCACCCGCCAACCCGGTAAATTCTTGAAATGCACCAAGGCCGCGCGGCCAAGCAGGCCGGTGGCGCCGACCACGAGAAGCGTCCTGTCAGTCATATCGCTCTTCACCTCCGCCGTTTTAGCGCCCTAAGGTCAATCATTCCCGGTGCCCCCACCGGATCAACTCCAGGCTCGAAGATCCGGTGTTTCTGAATTTTCTGCGAGCCGGTCTTCGGCAAATCATCGACGAATATCACCCAGCCCGGCGGTTTGAAATAGGCCAAACGCTCAAAGCAGTGATCGAACAATGTTTGGGCCAGAGCCGCCCCCGTCTCGGAGCCTGGCGCGGCGACAATACAGGCTAGCACCTCCTCTTCACGGGTGCTGTCCGGCACTGCCAGCACCGCTACCTGGGTTACCGCATCGTGGGTCTGGAGCACCGCCTCGACCTCGGCAGCGGCGATGTTCTCGCCAGAGCGCCGGATGATGTTCTTCTTGCGGTCAACGAAGTGCAGCATGCCATCCTCGGCCTGCCGGACGCTGTCGCCGGTATGGAACCAACCGCCGCGCCAAGCCTCCTCGGTCGCAACCTGGTCTTTCAGATACCCGGAAAACGCGCCGAGCCGTGGGGTCGCGGCGGAGAACCGAACCACCATCTCGCCAACCTCACCCGCCGGCACGGTCTGGTCATCCTCGTCACGGACCTGGACATCAAGCCCTGGCACCGGTTTGCCCATCGCCCTAGTGCCGCGCTTCCTCGGTTCGTTGTTGGCAGCCAACACCCGGCACATCTCGGTCATGCCCCAAACCTCGATCAACGGAAAACCGAAGCGTTCCTCGAAGACCGCATGCAGATCCGGCTCGACCCCCGCGCCGAAGCCGAAGCGAACGTTGTGCGACCGTTCCAGCGGGTCATCCGGCTGGTTCAGCAACATCGGTGCCACCACGCCGAGGTAGTGGATGACGCTGGCCTTTGTCTCGACCACATCGCGCCACCAGGACCGGGGATGGAAACGATCGGGTTGAATTTGACAGCCTCCGATCAACATCATGCCCAAGATCGATACAATGCCGGAATTCACATGATACAGCGGCAGCGGATTGTAGACCCGCTCCACGCCTAGCCGGAAGGAGAACAAGCCATCCAGGGAGGCGTACCAGGCGCCGCACATCAATTCGTACTGATGCGAAAGAACACAACCCTTGGGCCGGCCGGTCGTCCCGGAGGTGTAGAGCAAATGCCCTTCGGTAGCCGGGCCGGGAACCCCTCCGGACGCCGGGCCGATCACCAGCGGAAAGGCGTCTTCATTTGCCTCAAAGCACCAACTGCGCACGGGTCTGGCGATCTCGGCAATGGCGGTAGCGATGGTTTCGCCATGCCGGGCCAGGTGCACGACCAATGCCGCGTCGGAATGCTCCAGGAGATAGGCGATTTCGGCGCTGCGATAATCCGGGTTGATTGGCACACAGGAGATGCCAAGGCTGTTCAACGCCACTCGGTGCAGCACATGCTCTGGGCGATTGTCGAGAGCCAATGCGACCCGGTGACCATGGCCATAACCGGCCTCGCGATACCGTGCAACCAGGGCATCGACGGCAATCGCCGCCTCGCCATAGGTGAACTCAATGCCGGCCTCGTGATAGCCCCTGCCCGCGGCGGACGGGACCGCAATGAATCCCCCGTCGGGATATCGATCCACGGTAGCCCGAAAGGCATCGCCGATCGTAGTGTCCATCACCCGATCGAGCCCCCGGCCGCGCGCAGAGCCACTGGGCGCCATTGTCAGGTCGTTCCCATGGCCTCGACAAAACGGACCGGTTGGCCGCCCGGAGCACCGAGAACCTCGTCATCCCGCATCATAATGGCGCCACGTAGCACCGTGGCAATCGGCCATCCCGTAACATTCATCCCGTCGAACGGGGTCCAGCCGCATTTACTGGCGATCCAGTCGTCGGTAATTTCCCGCTTCGCGGCGAGGTCCACGAGAACGAAATCAGCGTCATAGCCAACCGCGATCCGTCCCTTGCCGGCGATCCCAAAAATCCTCTGCGGCCCAGCCGAAGTCAGGTCGACCACCCGCTGCAGCGACAAACGCCCGGCATTCATGTGATCAAGCAGCAACGGCAGGGAGGTTTGCACCCCTGGCATGCCACTGGGGCTGGAGGGATAGGGCCGTTCCTTCTCCTCGATAGTGTGCGGCGCATGATCAGAGCCGAAGACATCGACAATGCCGTTGCGCACCGCCTCCCAGAGGCCGTCGCGATGCTGGGCGTCGCGTACCGGGGGGTTCATTTGGGCAAAGGCGCCCAGCTGCTCATAGCATTCCGGCGCCGCCATGGTCAGGTGGTTTAGGGTTACCTCGACGGTCACCAGATCTTTGTGTTTCGCCAGGATTTCCATCTCGTCGGCGGAAGAGATATGTAGAACGTGCACCCGCCGTCCCGCCTCGCGCGCCAACTTGACGATACGTTTCGTCGCCCGTACCGCTGATTCAACATCGCGCCAATCCGGGTGCGCCTCTACGCTCTCCGCCTCGGTCGCGATGTTCTGCCGCGAGATCAGCCGGTCCTCGTCCTCGGCATGGACCGAGACCCGCCTTGTCCCGTTGGCAAGCACGGCAGCGATCACCTCGTCATCCTTGGCCAACAAAGTGCCGGTGGAACTACCCATGAAGATCTTCACCCCAGCGCAACCCGGAAGTTTCTCTAACTCCGCCAATCGGTGGGCGTTCTCATGATTGCCACCCATGAAAAAGGCGTGGTCACACCAGCCGGTCGCGGCGGCCCGGTCTAGCTTGTCCTTGAGTGTCGCCTCGTCCAGGGTCAAGGGACTGGTATTCGGCATCTCAAAGATTGCCGTCACCCCGCCCTTGATCGCCGCCTTGGTGCCGTGGGCGATGTCTTCCTTGTGTTCTAAGCCGGGTTCGCGGAAATGCACCTGGGTGTCGATCACACCCGGCAGCACATGCAGCCTAGCCGCATCCAGACTATCGGCGCTCGGCGCATCGGCCAATGCGCCGATCGCGGCTATCTTGCCCCCGGAAATACCGATATCGGCCTCGACCAGGCCGCCAGGGGTCATCACCTGACCATTTCGTATGACGAGATCAAAAGCTTCAGACATGACGGTCGGTTCTCCGGCGAGACGGGGGAACGATGAGTACCCAAGAGAATACCACTGGCCGAAAAACGCAAGAGGTTGTGAGGCGAAGCCCGATCGCCTAGCGTCAGACAACATTTTTGAGCCGGAGGATGGAACTCTGTCGGACGATGATCTCACGCCCGGGTTTCCGCCCCCGCCCAAGGTTCCGGTGGGGCCTTGGGGGCAACCGGAGCGCCCCATAGGGCCCGATCTCCCGATACAACTGACTCACATTCCCGGTGGCTTCGGGCAACTTTGGGTCGCCTATGTCACCACGGTCGTTCTCTCGCTGTTGACCCTGACGGTCTATCGCTTCTGGGGAATGACCCGGATTCGCCGGCAACTTTGGTCGCGCGTCGTGCTTCTGGATGATCCGTTCGAATACACCGGCAGTGGGTGGGAGTTGTTCATCGGCTTTTTGAAAGTCATGTTCTATATCGTGCTTCCGGTGACCCTGATCATCGCCGGGCTAAATTTCGCACTCCAGTCCATGGGACTGTTCACCCTGGAACAGATTATCGGCTTCATCACGGCTGTGGGTTTTTACTGGATTGTCGAAGTCGCTATTTTTTTGCGTTTTCGCTACCGGGCCAATCGGACAAGCTGGCGCGGCATTAGAGCAAGGGTTAACGGAAACGCCACCGATTTCGCCGGGCGCGCCTTGCTATTGGCAGCCGGCGTGGCGTTCACCGGCGGCATTCTTTACCCCTACGCACACGCCTTTCTCATGCGCTACAAGCTGAACTGTTTGAGCTTTGGTGGTTTGAAAGTTCGATCCTCACTGAGTTCCAGAAACCTGTATGGTCGATTTTTTCTGTGCTCGCTTTTGTCGATGGTTCTGGGTTTTATTTTGCTATTCTCTTTCGTTATTTCGACTTTTACCGGAGCAATCTCTGGCACTTCGGTCTTCACTCCAGGCACCGCGGTGGGGATCGATTTTATCACCGGATTGCTTCTTGCTCCGTTCGCCCTAGCGCCGTTCGCCTGGTATTGGGCAAAATTTTATCGGGCGGCAGCGCAATCGGTTTTGATCGGTGAGGACCAGATCGACGTCGCCTATGACGTCACCGGTTGGCAGTTACTGCGCTATGCCGCGGGCAATTGGGCGCTGATAGTGTTCTCACTCGGGTTGCTCTGGCCGCTGACATGGATCCGCAAGATCGAACTGATTTGCAATTGCTTTCGGATCAACAGGGAAATCTCGGTGGAGGCGCTGCTTCAGGAAGCCTATGACCCGACCAATGTCGGCGAGGAACTTGGCGGAGGCTTCGAAATTGTCTAGCGATCAGTTTGACGATCAATCCAGCGCCCGGGGCGCCTCCGATGCCGCCTATTTCTTCGATGGTCACACCGCCCTCAAACACCCGGTCACCGTCACCTTCCACACCGCGCACTTCACCATCACCCTCCTGGACGGCGGCGCGCCGGTGGAATGCCCCTATACGCTCAGCCGCCGGATCCAGCCATTCCTTCCCGCCGAGCATGTCGCGCTTCGGCCAAACAATCATTCCGGCGCCAGGCTAGTGCTCGTCGAGCCCACCCTGATCGATCGACTCAGGCGCCATGCCCCAGAGGTGCTAGATCCACCGTTCCTGCGACGTTCGCGCCTACGCCGCTGGGCCGCGATTACCGGTACGCTTGTTGCCGTGATGGCCGTGATCTTCGTCCTCGTGCCGGCGGTTTCCAGCGTCTTCGGCTTCCTGGTTCCGGACACGACCAAGCGCGCGGTGGGGGCCAGGACGGTACAGCAAATATTCGAGCCGGCCGGCCTATGCATCGCCGAGGCCGGCACGCAGGCCCTTAAAGGGCTGGTGGATCAACTCGCGAGTACGGTCGGCGTCGACGAAGATATCGCCATTCATGTCACCCAATTTCCCATGGTCAACGCCTTTGCCTTGCCTGGGTGGCACATGGTGCTGACGGAAAAATTGATCGAAACAGCCGAATCCTCCGCCGAGGTTGCCGGGATCATCGCCCATGAGCTTGGGCATATGAAGCTCAACCATCCAACCGAGGCATATTTTCGCCGAGGTCTGTTGTCGGCTGTCGTCGATGCGATTTTCGGAGGCGGTTTGGGTTTTGAGTCGGTCGCCGCACTGGTGATCACCTTCAGCTATTCGCGCGATGACGAGGCGGCAGCGGATGACATCGCGATCAACGCCCTCAACGACGCTGGTATCACGACCCAGGGCATAGCAGATTTCTTTAACCGCGAGGCCAAGCTCCCCGAGGGGTTGCAAAAGATGATGGTTAACTTGGAATGGCTGTCCACTCATCCCAGCAACCAGGGCCGGCGGCAAAACGCCCTAGAGCAAGGGACAGGCCGCAACCAGGCGCTTTCTCCGGAAGGCTGGCGCGCACTGAGGAAGGTTTGCGCGAAGTGATTAAAGTTTCTCACCCGATAATGCCTTGCGCAACTGTTTGATATGCAGCCGGGCGCCGAGCGATTGTGGGCTGATCTCTAGGACTTTCTCAAAGATTTTCAGCGCGCTTTCCGGCTTTTCTATAGCCCGGTAAATCAGTCCCAGTCCCGCTAGGGCACCGAAATGTCGAGGCTCTAGCGCCAGGGTGCGCTCAATATCCCGGACCGATCCCTCAAAATCCCCGAGCAAATAGAGAACGGTCGCCCTCTTGTTCCAGCCCTCGGCGAAACCCGGCGCCTCGGCAATGATTTGGTTGAACGCGGCGAGCGAGCGCTGATACTCGCCGGGCACCATCAGCTGGTTCCCAACCTGCATCAACGCGTCGATCTTCGGGTCGTCGTGGTCGATCCAAATCAGCCAGATTTTCTGCTCGATAGATTGCGCTTGATCGACATCCACCGCCGCTTCCAGCCCGACGAACAAAGCCAGAAGCCGGGGGTCTTTCTGGTCGGCCCACGCTACGGCCAGATTCCCGGCAAGAGCGAGGAGAACCAGGAACGGGGTCAGGAGGGTCCGCATCTGCTTAGTATGACGCCAGTCCGGTCCGGAACCAAGAGGGCGAAGCTAATCTGACGGTCACCTGATCGGCAGGTTGCCCTCGCCCATAGCGCGCGGTGTCGGACCGCCGGTGGCCCAGTCCAGCAACTCCACCGTATGCAGTACCGGCACGCCAGCCACACTAGAAAGCTGGGTCATGCAGCCGATATTACCGGTCGCGATTATCTCGGGATCCGTCATCGCGATATTGGTCAGCTTACGCTGCCGCAGGCGTTCAGCGATCTCCGGTTGCAGGATGTTATAGGTCCCGGCGGAACCACAGCACAGGTGGCCCTCGGGCACATCCTTGACGGTGAAACCAGCCTGGCGCAGCAAGGTTTGCGGCGCAGACTTGATCTGCTGGCCATGCTGCATCGAACACGCCGAGTGATAGGTGACCGACTGGCCGGTCTGGATCGCCGGTGCAACAATCCCGATCTCTTCCATCACCTCGACGATATCACGGGTGATCGAGGCGATGTGCGCCGCCTTAGCCGCATAGGCCGGGTCCTCGCGAAGCATCCAGCCATAATCCTTCATCGTGGTGCCGCAGCCCGACGCATTGGTCACCACGGCATCCAGCCCGCGCAGCACCGCTTCGGTTGACCAGGCATCGATATTGGCCCGCGCCGCCATCAGCGCTGGCGCTTCGTTGCCCATATGATGGTTGAGTGACCCACAGCAGCCGGCGCCCTTGACCACCACGACCTCAACCCCATGGCGGGTGAGCAATCGCACCGTCGCCTCATTGATCTCCGGCGCCAAAACCCGCTGTGCGCAGCCGGACAACAGAGCCACCCTGGTCCGCTGCTTGCCCTCGGCGGGAAACACCTGAGGCCAGTCGACCCGGCTTGGCGGCTGAAGGGTGCTCGGCGCCAGCTTGAGCATCGCCCGGAGCCGTCCGCCAAAGGCATTGCCAACCAAAGGCGCCAAAGGCTTGGCCAACCATGCCCCGGCCAACGCCAAGCGAAACAACGTCGGCGATGGCAGGATCAGTGCCAGTAAACCGCGCAACCAGCGATCAAATGCCGGACGCCGGAACGTCTGCTCGACCCGTTTTCGCGCGTGATCCACCAGATGCATGTAGTTCACGCCCGACGGACAGGTGGTCATGCAGGACAGGCATGAAAGGCATCGATCGAGATGCTTGACGACCTGGGCCGTGGCCGGTCGATCGTTTTCCAGCATGTCCTTAATCAAGTAGATCCGGCCGCGTGGGCTGTCGAGTTCGTCGCCGAGCAGCACGTAAGTCGGGCAGGTCGCGGTACAGAACCCGCAATGCACACAGGATCTGAGAATACTGTCAGCGGCTTTGATATCCGGGTCGGCGAGCTGCGCCAGGGTGAAATGTGTCTGCATTGGGTCTCTTTAAATTCCTGCGACCATGCGGCCTGGATTGAGTACGCGCCGTGGATCGAAACTGTCCTTGACCCGCGCTGATAACGCCGCCAGTGGCGCTGGTTGGGGCTGGAAGACCGGGACCGCCGCCCGAATATTCGCCGGCGCTCGAACCAAGGTCGCATGGCCTCCACTCGGCGCGACGACGGCACGCACGGCTATGTGCTCCGCGTCATCACTTGGCGGCAGCGAAAGCCAGATCAGGCCGCCGGACCAATCGTAGAAAACCTCGACGTCCCGACCCATGGCTAAAGCCGCGACCACGCCTTGACCAGCCGAAGGCGGGACTGACAATCGCCAGATCAAACGGTCCGCCGGCTCCGCAAGGTACACCGCGTCGCGCACCTCGGCCCAGAACTTGACGGAGTTCCGACTGTGCAATTCCTCGATCGCGCCAAACCCGGCCAGTTCATCCTTCAGTTCGCGGCATCGCTGTTCGACCGACGGTCCAAAGCCCTCCAGGCGCAACGCGGTAATCGCTCCCCCGGCATTTGCGACATAGGGAACCGAAGAACGTCCGGAGATTCCAGCCGGCAGATGCGCCGCACCGGCCACCTCATGGACGCTGTTCATCGCCGCCGCCATCGCCCGTGTCGCGGCGCCATCATCCAGGCCCAACAGCAACACAGTATAGGTCTTCTCCGGCGCCGGTAGAACCTTGAAGGTCAATTCGGTGACGGCCGCCAAGGTGCCGAACGACCCAGTCATCAGTTTGGAAAGATCATAGCCAGTGACATTCTTGACCACCCGACCGCCTGACTTGAACGCCTCGCCGCGTCCGGAAACCGCGTTAAAGCCGAGTAAATGGTCTCGAGCCGCGCCCATCTTGATCCGCCTCGGCCCCGAAAGATTGCAGGCGAAAGTGCCACCGATACTGCCCTGATCCGCTGGCAGCCCGAACAGCGGGCCGGTATCCATCGGCTCAAACGCCAGCATCTGGCCGCGTTCGGCCAGAACAGCCTCAATCTCGGCACGCGGCGTCGCTGGCTTCGCCGACAGGACCAGCTCCTCCGGTTCATAAAAATTGATGCCCGAGAGCCCCGAGAGGTCGAGCGTGTGATCAGCCTGGAACGGCCGCCCGAGACCGCGCTTGCTGGCCCGTCCCAGGACCTCCAGCGGTGCTTCGGCACTGATCGCCCAAGCGACTGCGTCCAACACCTGAGCCTCATCGGTCGGCTTGAAGGTGGACGCCATCAGCGCCTGCCCACTCGAAGAGGGCACGACGGAATGGCGGGATGCACCGGCATTTGATCGACACCCATCCTCAAAACCTCGGAATATCCGGGAAGGGCATCTGACCCTTGTGGATATGCATTCGGCCAAGCTCGGCGCACCGGTGCAATTGCGGGAAGACCTTGCCAGGATTGAGCAGACCCTTGGGATCAAACGCGCATTTGACCCGCTGTTGCTGATTCAGATCGACCTCGGTGAACATCTCGCCCATCAGGTCACGCTTTTCGATCCCCACACCATGCTCTCCGGTCAGCACGCCGCCAAGCTCGACACACGCTTTCAGAATATCGCCGCCAAAGGTCTCGGCGGTTTCCAACTGGCCTGGCTGATTGGCGTCGAACAGGATCAAGGGATGCAGGTTGCCGTCACCGGCGTGAAAGACATTGGCGACCCGCATCTCGTGCTTCTCGGATAGCGCACTGATCCGGCGCAAAATCTCCGGCAGCATCTTGCGCGGGATCGTGCCGTCCATGCACATATAGTCAGGCGTGATCCGGCCAACGGCGGGGAAGGCTGATTTTCGTCCAGCCCAGAACGCGTCGCGCTCCGCCTCGTTCTCGCTGACCCGGAGCGACGTGGCGCCGTTAGCCTCGGCAACCTCGCGGACCCGACCAATGAGATGGTTAACTTCGACCTCCGGGCCGTCCAGTTCAACGATCAGTAGCGCCGCAGCGTCGCGTGGATACCCGGTGCCGACAAAGTCCTCGGCCGCGTTAATCGCGGGATTGTCCATCATCTCCATACCACCGGGGATGATGCCGGCGCCGATCACTTGGGCCACGCAAGCCCCCGCCTCCTCGCTGGAGGCAAACCCAACCAGCAGCGCCCGGGCGGTCGAAGGTTTCTTCAGGATCCGCACCGTCACCTCGGTCACCACGCCCAACAGGCCTTCCGAACCGGTCATCAAACCGAGCAGGTCATAGCCCTCGGAGTCCAGGTGCTTGCCGCCGATCCGCATCACCTCGCCCTCGATGGTGACGAACTCGATTCCCAGTACGTTATTGGTTGTGAGGCCGTATTTGAGGCAGTGCACGCCGCCGGAATTCTCGGCGATATTGCCGCCGATGGAACAGGCGATCTGGCTCGATGGATCGGGCGCGTAATAGAAGCCATCATGCTGCACCGCATGGGTGATCCCGAGATTGGTGACGCCGGGCTGGGTGACGACGGCGCGGTTTTTGAAATCGACGTCCAGAACGCGGTTGAACTTGCCCAAGCCAAGCAACACCGCATCGGCCAATGGCAACGCACCTCCCGACAGCGACGTGCCGGCCCCCCGTGGGACCACTTTGATTCCCTCGCCATGGCAATAAGCCAAAATCTCGGCAACTTGTTCCGTTTTTTCCGGCAGCACGACAATCATCGGCATCTGCCGATACGCCGACAGCCCGTCGGATTCGTAGACCCGCATTTCGTCCTGTTCGGCGATCACGCCCTCGCCCGGTACGATCTGTCGCAGTCGCTCGATGATCTCGGCGCGGCGGGCGATGATCGAGGAGTCAGGCTTGGGCATCAACATCGAGCGGCCTCCGTGACGAGGGAGCGGCTCCTCCGCTCACAAGACCTATAATCTATCACAGCCGCGCCGCTCGAAGGCAGGTGATGCTTTCCGCTCCATGAAAAGCCGGGATCACTCCCTGAAAAACGAAAGCCATTCCATGGCAAAAGTGGGGGGTTTCCAGTCGGACGACAAAAGGCGGCTCGTCATCCGACGGCCGCCCCTTATAACCCACCGAAAACAATCAGCCCTGGCGAGCCTTAAAGCGAGGGTTCACTTTGTTGATGACGTAGACACGCCCCTTGCGACGGACGACCCGGCAATTGCGGTCCCGGGTCTTGAGCGTCTTCAGAGAATTGGCGACCTTCATAATCGATCTCGTCCAGCTCTAGTCTGATAAGGCCGCGGAACATACTGAGGCCAGGAGAGGCTGTCAACCTATCGGGACTGGACGCTTTGGTTGGATGAGGGTTAAACCCGGCCGTCGTGCAGAAACTCAAAAATAGGTCGGCCCTGATGGCGTCCAATCGGCATGACGGGTTGGATTTGATCCTCACCGAAGCCGAACGGAGGGGCGGAGCGTTGGCCGAGCGATGCCGCATATTGCGGCACACGGCTCGACCCACCTAATTTCAAGGCAAAGGCGCCAAACGGATCCCCAACCCCATCAAGGTGATGGCGGGGACGCGACGGCGCCGATAAACTGCCCGCTGGCTCCTTGAGGCCCCGCGACCAGAAGATATGGGAAATTCATCGCATGCGCGTACCGTCGACAGCCTCCAATCACGCCAAAGGTCTTATTCTTGGAATTTTGGGAGTGTTGTTGCTATCGCCTGACACGTTGATTATCCGGTTGGTCGACGCTGATCCCTGGACCTTCATCGCCTGGCGCGGCGGATTGATAACGGTCGGAATGATCGTGATCATGGTGTTGCGTTTTGGTGTCGCGGCCGCGGCGCGGACCTATGCGATCGGCTGGCTCGGTTTGTTGATCGCTTTGCTGTTCGCCGTCAACAACGTGTTTTTTCAACTTTCGGTCCAGAGCACGACGGTCGCCAACACCTTGGTCATCCTAGCGACCGCGCCGCTGTTCGCGGCAGTGTTCTCCGTCGCCTTCCTGCACGAACGGGTTCCGAGGCGAACCTGGATCGCGACAGTATTTTCCACCCTCGGGATCTGCATGGTGTTTATTGGGGAACTCCACACCGAGAATCTGTTCGGCAATGTCGCGGCATTGATCTCGGCAGTTGGGCTGGGGATTTATTTCGTCCTAGTACGCCTTGGCCGGCCGGTAGATATGTCGCCAGCCATCGGCATCGCCGGAATCTTTGTCTGCCTCATCGGCGCAGGCCTGGCGAGCGATCTTTATCTCGAGCCCCAACAGTTTGGCCTATTGGCCGTTCTCGGCCTCATTCTTCTGCCCCTATCCTTCGTCTTTCTCACCCGCGCACCCCACTACATTTCAGCCCCGGAAGTGAGCCTAATTCTGTTGATCGAGACCATCCTCGGGCCGCTTTGGGTTTGGATGGTGATCACCGAAGAACCGCCACTGCAAACCATTGTCGGCGGCGGGTTGATTATCATCGTCCTGGCGATCCATGCGACCCTAAGCTTGCGGGAGAGCCGAAGATTACCCAAGGCGGTCCCGATCACCGACATTGACGCCAACCCGGCCGAATAATCGGCACAACCAGCAGACCGGAGCCGTCAGCCGATGCAAATAGTCGACGCTCATCATCACTTCTGGGATTTGAAACGCAATTACTACCCCTGGCTGGCTGACCACGAGGAGACCACCTTCTTTCTTGGCGATTATTCCGCCTTGAAACGTAACTACCTCCCCGACGACTACCGATGCGACGCCGAGGGTTTCGAGGTTGTGGCAACTGTCCATGTCGAGGCCGAGTGGGACCGTCGGCGGCAGGTCGCGGAGACCGAATGGCTACATGCGATCAACGCCACCCATGGCCTGCCCAACGTCGTCGTCGGCCATGTTTGGCTGGCCGCCGACAATTGCGAAGCGGTGCTGCGCGACCATATGCAATACCCGTTGTTTCGCGGCGTGCGATCGAAGCCGGTGACGTCGCTCACACCGGACACCATGACACCCGGCGCGCCCGGGACCATCCAGGACCCGGCTTGGCGCAAAGGTCTGGCGGTGCTGGAGACACTTGGGCTGACCTACGATCTGAGAGTGCCATACTGGCACCTCGATGAGGCCGCCGAGGCGATCAGCCAACACCCAAATTTACCCGTGGTACTGAATCACACCGGCTTTCCCTGGGATCGCAGCGATGCCGGCGTTGTCGCTTGGAAAAAGGCGATGAAGACGATCGCCGCCTGCCCGAACGTTCAGGTAAAGCTTTCGGAGTTCGGCCTAAAAGACGCGCCCTGGACCATCGAGGGTAATCGCGGTGTGGTATTGGACGCGGTTGAAATCTTTGACGTCAAGCGTTGCATGTGGGCCTCGAACTTCCCAGTGGCGGGATTGCGGATAGGCTACCGGGCCCAGCTGGAGGGCATGCTGGAGATTCTGAAAGACCTATCCCCGGACGAGCTTGACCAGATATTTCGACGCAACGCAGCGACGTTCTACGGCATCAATGTGGATTAATTTTTAGCTCTGACCAGGGTGAAACTCCTCATGCCAGCCGTCCTTCCGGACTAGGACTGAACCTGCAGTCGCGGCGAGATCATGAGCGTCCATTTTTCGATGAACCTCCGATCTTAGAAAGTGCAAACTGGTGGTCACTCGGCCATCGTGCATGTACGCACTAAGGACTTCCCCGTGTTGGCGTCAACTCACGGCAAAAGAGGTGCGGGGGCAACAAGCTCTGACCAAGCGTTTGGGTACCGCGATGCTGCGTATTTCTGCTTCAGCCATCCGCGGTGTAAAGATGGCTCCATGGAGGCGGGAATTCATAATAACCAACGCCTTGCACAGTCTGACACCGCATCCGGACCCGGTCATCCTACAACGAACTCGACCACGCCAAGCACGACGGCATAACGGGCTGTCTTTCCCAGCGTCACCAGGACTAGGAAGGGCAGGAAATTCACCCGCAACACTCCCGCGGCCAAAGTCAGCGGATCGCCAACTAGCGGAAGCCAGGCGAACAATAGAGACCAGACGCCAAATCGCCGAAACCATGCCGAGGCCCGGTCCAAAGACGCCGGCGTGGCCGGAAACCAGCGGTGTTCCCGCCACCGCCAAAGAAGCCGGCCAAGCAACCAATTGACTACCGAACCGAGGGTGTTCCCGACGCTGGCAACACCGAGCAATAGCAACACATTGGCCTCGGCACTCGTCGAGGCTCCGGCGAGCACCGCCTCGGAAGCCGCCGGCAACAACGTCGCGGCGAGAAATGCCGACGCGAAGACAGCGAGATAGTCCATAGCAGGAATCACCTGTGATTTTCCGGCAGACGCCGCGGATGGCTTGAGAGAAGCCCCCCACTTGAGAGGAGAAGGATGATCGTTACACTTGCCGCATAGACGGTCCATCGAGATCACCCGATCTCGCGTGGGTCAGTCCTGGCGCGCCCATCCCACGTTGCGCCGCTTCTCGTGTAAGCCTATCCTTCAATTAAAGCCACCACCCTGGGGCAACGCCATGCCGTTCGATCTGCATCATTCCGTTTGTCCTCATGACTGCCCAAGCACCTGCTCGCTTGAGGTCGAACGCCTGGATGACCGAACCATCGGTCGGGTTCGTGGCGCCGCAAGCAACAATTACACCGCCGGCGTGATCTGCGCCAAGGTCGCGCGCTATGCCGAGCGGGTGCACCATCCGGACCGGTTGTTGAAGCCGCTGATCCGCACCGGAGCCAAAGGCGAGGGCAAGTTCGCCGAGACTTCTTGGGACGAAGCCTTGGGCCGAGTTGCCGACGCCTTCAAGACCAAGGCGGCCGAGCATGGCTCCGAGACCGTGTGGCCTTATTATTTCGCCGGCACTATGGGCATTGTTCAACGTGACGGCATTCACCGGCTGCGCAACGTGATGCGCTACTCCCGCCAGGCCGCCAACATCTGTACCGATCTGGTGCACAATGGCTGGGCCGCCGGCGCTGGCGGCCCCATGGGCCCGGACCCGCGCGAAATGGCCGAGTCCGATCTGATTATCATGTGGGGCGGTAACCCAGTCTCCACCCAGGTCAACATCATGACCCACGTGACCAAGGCCCGTAAGTCTCGCGGGGCGCATTTCGTCGTCGTCGACGCCTATCGCAGCCCAACGGCCGAAGCAGCGGACGAATTGGTTCTCGTGCAGCCTGGAACCGACGGTGCGGTCGCCAGTGCGATCATGCATGTTCTGTTCCGCGACGGACTTGCCGACCGCGCCTACATGGAGCAATTCACCGACGACTGGCGCGCTCTGGAAGAGCATCTCAAGACCAAAACGCCGGCTTGGGCCGCGTCGATCAGTGGCGTTCCGGCAAGCCAAATCGAGACACTGGCGAAGCGGATCGGCGCCACCGACCGCACCTATATCCGAATTGGCTTTGGTTTCTCGCGCTCACGCAATGGACCGAGCCAAGTGCATGCGGTCGCCTCGATCGCGGCGGTCGGCGGCAAATATCGTCATCGCGGTGGCGGCGCCTTCTGGTCCAACCGCATCGTCTACAAGTGGAACAAGGCCGTGGTCGAGGGAACCGACGCCATCGACCCGTCGATCCGGATACTGGACATGTCGCGCATCGGTCCGGTTTTGACCTATGAGGATGAGACCGTTCGCAAGGGCCCGCCGGTCACCGCGATGCTGGTCCAGAACACCAACCCCGCGGCCGTCGCACCGGACACGCACCGGGTGCTGCGAGGATTGCGCCGTGAAGATCTGTTCCTTTGCGTGCACGAGCAATTCATGACCGAAACCGCTCAACACGCCGATGTGGTGCTTCCGGCGACCACTTTCCTAGAGCATGACGACCTGTATCAAGCCGGCGGGCAAATGCACATCCAGGTTCACCGGGCCATCATCGAGGCGGCAGGCGAAACTCGCTCCAATCATTGGGTCAACAGCCAGCTCGCCAAACGCCTAGGGGCGGCGCATCCAGGTTTCGAGATGACCGCCTGGGAGTTGGTCGACCGCACGTTGCGCGATTCCGGCTGGCCCGGCGCCGAGGAAATGCTGGTGAAGAAATGGCACGATGTGCAGCCCAGCTTCGAGGACGCGCATTTTCAAAATGGCTTCCCTACACCGAGCGGGCGGTTTCGATTTCGTGCAGATTGGTCGGCAATGGGGCCCCTCGGCCATCTGCTGCCGGCGTTGCCGGACCATTGCCGAACCATTGACGAGGCGACCGACGAACGTCCGTTCCGGATGATCACCTCGCCGGCCCGTAATTTTCTAAATACCAGTTTCACCGAGACCCCAACCAGTCAGAAGCGGGAGGGCCGGCCCACCGTCATGCTGCACTCCACAGCTGCCGCCGAATTGGGCATCGCCGGGGACGACCGGGTCCGGCTGGGTAATGATCAAGGGAGCGTGGTTTTGCATGCCACGCTGTTCGATGGGGTCCAGCCGAATGTCATCGTCGTGGAAAGCGTGTGGCCGAACGCGGCGTTCGAAGAGGGTATCGGCATCAACGCCCTAGTCAGCGCCGATCCCGGCCCGCCGAATGGCGGCGCTGTGTTTCATGACACCGCTGTTTGGGTTCGCAAGGCCTAAGGCCGCCGTGCAGGCTTTACCCACCCCGGCAAGCCGTCTAAGTAAAAGGCTCCTGCATCCACCCCTTGGAGCATAAAATTTGAGTCCGTCCGACGCCTCGTCCACCGTCCAAGCCAGGCCCGGCGAAGCAACGCCCGGTAAGACCGCCGGTGACCGGGATGCGCTGCCAGCGACAGTGATCGTCTTCGGCAACGAGAAAGGCGGTTCCGGTAAGTCAACCACGGCTATGCACGTCATCGTTGGCCTGTTGCGACTTGGCTTCAAAGTAGGGTCACTCGACATTGACAGCCGGCAATGGACCTTGACGCGCTACCTCTCAAATCGGGCCCAGACAGTCAAACGCGAGGCTTTGAGGCTGCCGATGCCGCAGCACGTGTCCCTGTCCCGCAGCGACCGTCCCATGCGCGACGAAGCCGAGGTGGAAGACAAGGCGCGCCTGGAGGCCGTACTCACCAAGCTGCGCGCACAGGTCGACTATATTGTCGTGGATTGTCCGGGCACCGACACCTATCTAGGCAGGCTCGCCACCTCCTACGCTGACAAGCTAGTCACGCCGATCAATGACAGCTTCATCGACCTCGATCTTCTGGCCAATGTCGACGGGAGCACCGTCATGGTGCAACACCCAAGCGTCTATTCCGAGATGGTGTGGGAGCAACGCAAGATTCGTGCAAGACGCGATGGCGGGACCATCGACTGGATCGTGCTCCGCAACCGGCTATCCAGCATCAACGCACGCAACAAGATCAACATGGCACGGGTTATGGAGGATTTGTCTAAACGGATCGGTTTCAGGATCGCCCCTGGCTTTTCCGAGCGGGTGATCTTTCGAGAGCTGTTCCTGCGCGGCCTGACGATGTTGGACACCTTCGAGATCGGCGATTTCGGTAAACCGAAGCTCAGCCACATCGCCGCCCGTCAGGAGGTCCGGGGGCTGATCAATGCTTTACAACTACCCAGCCGCCAGGCGGCCAGTGGCGCCGAGGGCGACAGCATGGGCGTAGCCCAGTAAGAGCTGGGTTAAACGTCAATCGGTCCCCGGAACCGTGTCGGCGATTGCCGCCAGGGCATCACCGGCCAACTCGAAATTGGCGGCGGCGGATCGGCGCCCATTGATGCGGTCGTAAAATTCCAACGCTTCAACATTGCCGGGCTGGCACTGCCAGATGATCCAGAGGCCCCCGCGTTCCAGACAAATCCGCGAGAGCGCGCCGACCAATCTCGCCCGCGCCAAGCCCGGCGTACCGACGCCGACATGGAACGAATCACAAAACAACGCATAGCCTATAACCTGACCCTGGTCTTCGACCAGCGATCAGGTCAAACCGTCGTTCCGCGCCGAAGCCATAGCGACGGAAGGAATCGGCGTCAAAAGGCGGCGGCGATTCTCCTTCATGGGCCGATAACGCCGCAGCCATCTCAGCAACCCGCTGGCCATCCGACGGCACTGCTGGTGAATTTTACAACCGCTCATCGACCCCTCGCCCGTTCACCATTCGCCTCGATCAAGATGATCTCTGGATTTCAGGCTATTTAAACCAACATAATAGGGGGGAAACCAACCGGACGGACACCGTGATGGCCGGCAAACAAAAGGATTTGCGGGAAACTGAGGCGAACGCGCCGTTAAAACCGCGTCCCGCTTCCGCACAATCCGAGATCGACGCTTTCGTCGGACAATCCAAAAAGTCTCCGACAAGCGAGATCGACGCCTTCCTGGGCAAGGTCCGGCAAATGCCGCCACCGGTCGGCGTCGGGAAGCGTGGTCGGCTGATCTTCGCCATGGACGCCACCGCCAGCCGCGAGCCCAGTTGGGATAGAGCCTGCCACCTTCAGGGTGAGATGTTTCAGGAAACCTCCGAGCTTGGCGGCCTGGAGATTCAACTTGCCTATTATCGAGGCTTCGGGGAGTTTCGCGCGACCAAATGGATGACGGATTCAACCAAATTACTGCATGAGATGACCCGCGTGCATTGCCTTGGCGGCCAAACCCAGATCGAACGGCTGTTGCGCCATGCCGTCACGGAAACCCGCAAAGAGCAAACCCAAGCCTTGATCTTCGTCGGCGATTCCTTTGAGGAGGATATCGACAAAGTCTGCCACGCGGCCGGCGAACTGGGCATGCTAGGGGTGCCGGTGTTCTGCTTTCATGAAGGGGGAGACCCGATCGCTAGGCGTGGACTTGAGCAGGTTGCGCACCTCACCAAGGGCGCGTATTGCCCGTTCGACGCCTCCAGCGCCCGCCAGCTTCGTGAACTGCTGGCGGCGGTCGCGGTCTATGCCGCCGGCGGGCGTCGGGCCTTGGAAAATTACTCCAAGCGCAAGGGCGGCGAAGCTCTGCGGCTAACTCACCAGATGCGGAGTTGAACACCTGCCCATGCTGCATCTTCTCGTCCTCGGCGTGTGTCTAGCCATCGGTATCGGCTTAGCCGGTTACTGGTTGTTGAACACTGAGCCGACAAAACTACGCTTTGTCCTCAAATGGACCCTGATCATCGTCATCGCCCTGGGGGTCATCGCCCTGGTGGCGAAGGGGAACCCCACTTATCTATGGTCCGCAGGATTGTTCCTGCTGCCGGCACTGATGCGCTGGCGCCGGATCGTCCGACACTTTCGCAATGCCGCCAAGAC
Source organism: uncultured Alphaproteobacteria bacterium (assembly GCA_937776645.1). Taxonomy (GTDB): domain Bacteria; phylum Pseudomonadota; class Alphaproteobacteria; order Thalassobaculales; family Thalassobaculaceae; genus JADHLJ01. The sequence goes on from CALMRI010000019.1 coordinate 74,418, forward strand.
CGCTGCTGGGCCGAGCCCCGGGCAAACCTCAACGGTACACTCGGCTTTCCTGGATATGGTCCTGGACCACGACACCGGCGCCATGTCCGGTACGGTCACCAATGGCCAGCACGCCGGCCAGCAGCTGGAGGAGATGAGCCTGGAGGCATTGCTCGACCTGTTGAGACGAATGCCAGTCGGATCCCCAATCCATACAACTGCTGGAGAGCTTCATCGACCGGGCCCATGGTGACGATTGGCGATTCTCCGAAGCCGGCCCGGCCGGACGTTCCGGCGGAGCCATGCCGGGCGGCACGATGAGCCGGGCCCAGGCGCTGGAAATTCTCGGCCTCGATGCAAGCGCAGACGAGAGAAGCATTCGCGAGGCCCATCGCCGGCTGATATTGGCGAACCATCCCGACCGTGGCGGCTCGACCTTCCTGGCCGCCCAAATCAATCAAGCCAAAGAGGTACTTCTCAGCACACCCTAATGGCTGGCTTGGCTTCAACGCTCGGATATGGCATTACCCGGCTCGGTGGCCCTGGATGCCTAACCGTGATTTGCCGCGACCCTGGCCTTCACTTTGGCGATACCGACCACGCCTGGAGTTTACATGCCCGTTCCCATACGCAAGGCAATCTTCCCCGTCGGAGGCCTTGGCACCCGGTTCCTTCCAGCGACGAAGTCGATGCCCAAGGAAATGCTGCCGGTTGTCGACAAGCCACTGATCCAGTACGCGGTCGAGGAAGCGCGCGAGGCCGGCATTGAGGAATTTATCTTCGTCACCGGCCGCGGCAAGACCGCGATCGAGGATCACTTCGATCATGCCTATGAATTGCAGACGATGTTGGAATCACGCCACCGCGATGAAGCCCTGGCGATGGTCAAGGCAACGATCCCGGGACCGGGTCAAATCGCCTATACCCGGCAGTTGGAACCCCTGGGCCTTGGCCACGCGGTCTGGTGCGCCCGAAATTTCGTCGGCATGGAACCGGTCGCTGTCCTGCTCGCCGATGACTTGATTCTTGGTAAAACCGGCTGCCTCAAGGAAATGATCGAAGCCTATAACGACGTCGGCGGGAATATGGTCGCGGTGATGGAAGTGCCGGACGAGGACATATCCTCCTACGGCGTGATCGCCCCCGGCGACCGTTCAGGGCCGTTTGATCGAAGTTCGCGGCCTAGTGGAAAAGCCACCGGCGGCGGAAGCCCCCTCGAACCTGGCGGTCGTCGGTCGGTATATCCTTCAACCCAGCGTGTTCGAGGACCTCGGTCGCTTCGAGCGCGGCGCCGGTGGCGAAATCCAATTAACCGACTCGCTTGCTCGCCAGCTTGGATCAGGACCTTTCAATGGTTTCCGGTTCGCCGGCCGGCGGTTCGATTGCGGCAGCAAGGTCGGCTTCCTGGAAGCCAATATTGCCTACGCACTCGATCGTGACGACATGCGGGACGACGTCTCGCGTATTCTCAAATCCTTCTGCTGAACAGGATCGCCCTATGCGAATCGCGATGATAGGGACCGGGTATGTCGGATTGGTGACTGGCGCCTGTTTTTCTGAGTTTGGCGTCGATGTCATCTGCGTCGACAGGGACGTGTCGAAGATCGACAGGCTCAAGCGGGGCGACGTACCGATTTTCGAGCCCGGATTGGAAGACCTAGTCGCCAGCAATGTCAAGGCCGGCCGCCTGACCTTTACCACGGATTTAAAAAGGGCCGTCACCGGCGCCGATGCGGTGTTCATCGCCGTCGGTACGCCCAGTCGTCGCGGCGACGGGCACGCGGATTTGAGTTACGTCCACGCCGCCGCCGAGGAAATCGCCGAAGCGATCACCGGATATACGGTGGTCGTCACGAAATCGACGGTACCGGTTGGTACCGGGCGCGAAGTCGAGGCGATCATCCGCCGGGTTCGCCCGGACGCCGAATTCGATGTCTGCTCAAACCCCGAATTCCTGCGCGAGGGTGCGGCAATCAACGACTTCATGCGGCCTGACCGGGTGGTTATCGGCGCCGACAGCGATCAAGCACGCCAAGTCATGCGGGCGCTATACCGACCGTTGTTCCTGATCGAAACGCCGATTGTCTTCACCTCACTGGAAACCAGTGAGCTGACCAAATACGCCGCCAATACCTTTCTGGCGACGAAGATCACCTTCATCAACGAGATCGCCGATCTCTGCGAGAAGGTCGGCGCCGACGTCCATGACGTCGCCAAGGGGATTGGCCTCGATGGCCGGATCGGCAGCAAGTTTCTGCACCCTGGACCTGGTTATGGCGGGTCGTGCTTTCCCAAGGATACCCTGGCCCTGGTCCGCACGGCTCAGGAAGTCGGCGCGCCGTTGCGTATCGTTGAGACGGTGGTCGACATAAACAACCGGCGCAAAAAAAGCATGGCGGCGAAGATCATCAATGCCTGCGGCGGTGACGTGACCGGTAAGACGATCGCCGTTCTCGGCGTGACCTTCAAGCCGAACACCGACGACATGCGCGACTCTCCTAGCCTGGACATCATTCCGGCGCTGCAGGCCGCCGGCGCAGCCGTCAGGGCCTATGATCCCGAAGGCATGGAAGAGGCGCGACAGCTCCTGCCGGACGTCGCGTGGTGCGAGAACGCTTATGCGACCATGGAGGGAGCCGACGCCGTCGCGCTGCTCACCGAGTGGAACGAATTTCGCGGGCTCGATCTCGCGCGGGTTAAAGCGCTGCTGCGTAAGCCGGTCATGGTCGATCTGCGCAATGTCTACAATCCCGAGGAAATGGTCGCCGCTGGCTTTTCTTATAGTTGCGTCGGCCGCAGCGCCGTCGGCATGGAGATCTCGGCATGAGCGATCATCATGTCTTTCACCCGACCCTGCTGCGTGAATACGATATACGCGGCGTCGTCGGCGACACATTATTCGAGGCTGACGCCCGCGCCATCGGGCGAACCTTTGGAACCCGGATAATCGAGAACGGCGGCACCAGCGTGGCGACCGGGCGCGATGGTCGGCACAGCTCCCCGGCCATGGAACAAGCCTTGGCCGAGGGTCTCGCCTCGACCGGCCTTACCGTGCACCGGATCGGCGGCTGCGCGACACCCGAGCTGTATTTCGCGGTTCATCACCTTAGTACCGGCGGCGGCGTCATGGTGACCGGCTCGCACAATCCGCCGGACTATAACGGCTTCAAGATGATGCTCGGCACCGGCCCGTTCTTTGGCGTCGATATTCAAGGCTTAGGCGCGCTTGCGGCCACGGGCAATTGCGCCGCCGGGTCGGGGACCATGGTCGACGACGATATCGCCGCTGCCTATGTCTCGCGCCTGATACAAGGGAACCGGATCAAACGGTCGCTCTCAGTAGTCTGGGATTGCGGCAATGGCGCGGCCGGCCCCTCGGTGGAAGCTCTGTGTCGAATTCTACCAGGGACCCATCGGATCCTGTTTGCAGAAGTAGACGGCGATTTTCCCAACCACCATCCGGATCCTACGGTACCGGAAAATTTGGAAACCCTGATCGAGACTGTCACGGAAACCGGCGCAGACCTCGGTATCGCCTTCGACGGGGACGGCGACCGGATCGGCGTAGTCGACGACAAGGGCCGGATCCTGTGGGGAGATCAGTTCGTCGCGGTGCTGGCCGAAGATGTCCTCGCCGAACAGCCCGGGGCAACGGTGATCGCCGACGTTAAAGCCAGCCAGGTCCTGTTCGACCGAATTGCCGAACTCGGCGGCACGCCGCTGATGTGGCGCACGGGACATTCGCTGATCAAAACCAAGATGGCCGAGACCGGCGCACCACTGGCCGGCGAAATGAGCGGCCATATTTTCTTCAAGGACCGCTATTACGGTTTCGACGATGCTCTCTATGCGGCCGTCAGACTGATTGAGTTGCTAAGCGCGCGTGACGAGTCGCTCTCCACCGTGCGTGACCGGCTGCCGCAGGTGATGAACACGCCAGAATTGCGGTTTTCCTGCTCGGAGGAGCGCAAATTTCCCGCGATCGACGAGGTGAAGGCGCTGCTTGGGGCCCGCACGGGACTGGAGGTCTCCCAGGTCGATGGTGTGCGGGTTCAAACCACCGACGGCTGGTGGTTACTGCGAGCGTCGAACACCCAAGACGCCTTGGTCGCCCGCTGCGAGTCAGCGACAGAGGCTGGTTTAGCGCGGCTCAAAACTGAATTGGCGACGATTTTGCATGAGATCGGGTTGGAACCGCCGGCATTCTGAAACAATCTACTTCCGGGCCGAAATCTCGGCGACTTCGACATCCGACGGCACCGGCACACAGGGCAAATGCTTGATCAGCAGAATCGCGCAAGCGCTCCGCGCCTCGACCTCCCTCAATCCCATGATCCGCGCCCGATAGATCACCCCATGACGTCGTCGGACCCGCTCCACCCGCTCTCGTCCATGTTCGATGGCCGGACCAAGATGAATTCGCGCGGTCAAAATCACCGCCTCGGCTGGACGATTATTAGAGTAAGCACCAACCTGAATTCCCCAATTTCTTACCACCGCCTGCGCCATGGACTTATCGTTGCGATTACCGGCGAACATCGGAGGTAGTCCATCAGATCCAGCCGTTGCAGACGCCTGTTCAATACCTGCCGCCACGGATTCGACAGCCGATTCCCTCAGCGCAGTGTCGGTAGCGGCGGTCAACTGGATAGAGTCCGTGGCTTGCCCGTTCGGCCGGGGCCAGGGTAAGGGCGGCCGTTGCAGTTTGGCAAATCGGGTGAGCTTGGAAAATCCACGATCAAGCAACCGGATCATATGGCGGTCCCGCCGAGCGCCGGTCTTGCCGCCGAACACAACCCCAATCAGATGCTTACCATCGCGGCGCACCGACACGACCAAGTTGTACCCTGACGCGTTGGTATAGCCGGTTTTAATCCCCTCGGTGCCGGCGTAGCGCCCGAGAAGCTTATTGTGATTTCTGTACACCCGGCCCTTGTAACGAAACTTCTTAGTGCGGAAATAGGGATAATATTTCGGAAAATCTTCTCGAATAGCCGTCGCCAATCGGACCATGTCACGGGCGGTGCTAAGCTGCCTTTTGTCAGGTAACCCCGACGCGTTGCGGAACGTGGTGCGCGACATCCCCAACTTGCGAGCCTGTTTGGTCATACTTGCGGCGAATCGCGATTCGCTACCCGCCAGGTTCTCTCCCACCACGGTGGCCACGTCGTTCGCCGAACGGGTAACCAAGGCCAGGATGGCGTCGCGCACGGTAATCGTTTGGCCAACCTTCAGGCCGAGCCGGGTCTGCGGTTGCCGGGAGGCGCGCCGCGAAACCTTCAACCGGGTATTCAGCGCCCATTTACCGCGCTTTAAGGCGTCGAAAGCCATATACAGCGTCATGATCTTGGTCAGCGAAGCTGGGTAATTTGGCGTGTCGGCGGAGCGGGAATACAGCTCCATCCCGCTCTCGCCATCAACGACCAATGACGCGTAACGCGCCCAGGCGGGTGTACTTTGGCCGAGCAGAGTGGCGAGCATGGTTACGACGAGCATGGCTGCCATCGCCAATCCGACGAAACGGCGCGAGCCCAAACCCGATCTTCCGGTTTCTCGACCGCCTAGCGACCACGCCTTACCTCCCAGGGACTCCAATTTCTCCTTCGGATACAGGTCGGATGTTAACTTCCGCCTGAGATTCTATCTATAACATGCTGTAAATAATAAGAGTTAATAAAGAAATCTTTGATCTTTGCCGCTGACCTAACTGCGATAATATTTTTTGTGCGCTGCGCCATTTACTCCTTGGCCTTTCCATGCCCCGCCCTATTAAAACACTATGCTGCGCCGCAATATTAAATTAACAACAAGCTGAATTTCAGCCCCGACGCCGCCGCGCTGGCTATTGGGCAGGAAGCCGTTGAAAAGTCATGCAAGCCGGCCAGGACGACTTGGATATGATCGACATCACGAAGACTATCGAAGTCACCCGGCGAGAGGTTGTAACGGCCAGCACGACGCTGTTCGGCGGCAACGACCAGCTCGCTGCCTTCAACATAGCGGCCGTCGATGACCAAGGACGCCAAAATCTTCGGCAAGGAAATTGCGGATTACACCCGCGAAATCGTTCGAAATCTCAATTGCGAACAACAAAAGCATAATGGCAGGCAAAACCGTCAACGAGGCATTGGATCTGCAAAGCGGGTTCACTCGGGCCAGCTTCGACTCCGTCGTTGCCCAAGGCGCAAAACTGACAGAGATGACCTTGAAGACCGCGAATGAAAGCCTCGCACCGCTTCAGGATCAGGTGAAGCAGGCGTTTTCGGCGGCGTTCTCGACCCCGTTACCTGATCACCTGTCACTGCGATTGAAGGCCCGGCCGATAATTCGGCCGGGCCTTTTTGCATTTGCGCGCTCCAATCCGGTCTGGCACCCTTCGGGCTAGGCTCTTTGGGCGTCATCTCTTGCTTGGGTCTTTAATTTCCGACAGGAAATCATCATATGATCACCATCGAAAGATTGGGAAAAGGATTGGGTTTGATTTCGGATAGAACGATCATGAGCGATGACGATCACAATGGTGTCGGCAACCGGGGCAATACCGGCGTTGTCATCAAACCCAAGCTCAAGACCAAAAAGCCGGCGATGTACAAGGTCATTATGTTGAATGACGACTACACGCCGATGGAATTCGTGATCCACGTCCTCGAACGATTTTTCTCGAAGAATCGTGAGGAAGCGACGAAGATCATGCTGCATGTCCACCAGCGCGGGGTGGGCGTGTGCGGAACCTTTACCTACGAGGTGGCCGAGACCAAGGTCGCCCAGGTGATGGATTCTGCCCGCCAACACCAACACCCGCTGCAATGTACCGTCGAAAAGGCATAGGCCGATGCTGTCAAAAAATCTTGAGGAAGGCCTGCACCGAGCGTTGGATCATGCCAACGAGCGGCGGCACGAATATGCGACGCTGGAGCATCTGCTGTTTTCCATGACGGAAGACCAGGACGCGATCGCGGTTTTGCGGGCCTGCGGCGTCGAGGTCGAACGCCTGCGCGACGAACTGCGCGCCTATATTGATACCGAGCTGGCTAATTTAGTCAGCGAGCAGCACGAAGAGGCCAAGCCGACGGCCGGCTTCCAACGGGTGGTGCAACGCGCGGTCATCCATGTGCAGTCCTCGGGACGGGCCGAGGTGACCGGGGCCAATGTCCTGGTCGCCTTGTTTTCGGAACGCGAGAGCCACGCTGTCTATTTCCTGCAGGAGCAGGAAATGTCGCGCTTTGATGCGGTCAATTACATTTCCCATGGCATTGCCAAGGTTCACGGCCAGTCGGAAGAGCGCCGCGTCGACGGCACTGATGAAGAGGCAAAGACCGAGACCGTCAACAAGAGCGGTCATGAGGCTCTCGACGCCTATTGCGTCGATCTCAACAAGAAAGCCGCCGCCGGCAAGATCGACCCGTTGATCGGTCGCGATTTTGAGGTTGATCGGACCATTCAGATCCTCTGCCGCCGCACCAAGAACAATCCGCTGTATGTCGGCGACCCCGGCGTCGGTAAGACCGCGATCGCCGAAGGGCTGGGCAAACGGATCGTCGATGGCCAGGTACCCGAAGTGCTGTTGAAGTCGGTCATCTACTCCTTGGATATG
>CALMRI010000020.1 GCA_937776645.1 uncultured Alphaproteobacteria bacterium
ACGGGTGAAACTCGCCAAGGAATTGGCGCGCCGGGCGACCGGGAAGACCCTGTATATCCTGGACGAGCCAACCACCGGCCTGCATTTCGACGATGTCCGTAAACTGCTCGACGTGCTGCAGGCCCTGGTCGAGCAGGGCAACACCGTGGTGGTGATCGAGCATAATCTGGAAGTCATCAAGACCGCTGATTGGATAATAGACCTGGGCCCGCATGGTGGTGCCGGCGGAGGGCTCATCGTTGCCGAAGGCACGCCCGAGACCGTCGCCGAGCAGGCCGACAGCTATACCGGGCAATATCTGGTGCCCTATCTCAACCGCCAAAACCACCGGCAACTGGCCTGAGCCTGAAAGAAAGCGTCAGATCAATCCCATGAGGCGTCGAAAACAAGCGCGGGCGCGGTCGTCGGGCGCCAACCAGCCATCGCTGGAAACCGGGCTTGACGAGGCGCTGCTGCTGTACCAATCCGGGGATAGGATCGGTGGACTAGCCCCAGAACGCAGCCCGGCGATCAACAGTCCTCTCCCCCCTAGTCAGCATAACCTGGAACAACCTTGCCAAAGCCATGGCGCTCGGTGACAGAAGTCTCGACAACGAAGCCGTCACCCGATGGCTGGCATTGCTGTCACGGGGAGACCCAAAAACCTATAGGGCGCGACTGCATTTCTCGCTTAAGGCCGAGCGCCCTCATCAAGCGATGAACGACGCCTTGCCGGAAACCGGTCTTTACCCGATTTTTCACCATCGTAATCTCGCCGCCGCCGCGTTCCAATAGCGCCCCGCGCTTGAGCGTCGTTGAAGGCCGCGCGCCACCAGAGTATTGACTGTAGAAAGCTTCACCGTGTTTCAATAGAGAACCTTGCCAATGTCCGAAATATTCCCGGTCCACATCATCGGCGGTGGCCTCGCCGGCTCCGAAGCTGCCTGGCAGATCGCCCGCGCTGGAGTTCCCTCCATCCTCCATGAAATGCGCCCGACCCAGATGACCGACGCACACCAGACCGAGACGCTGGCTGAGCTGGTCTGTTCAAACTCGTTCCGTTCCGATGATCACCAATCCAACGCGGTCGGCGTTCTGCATGAGGAGATGCGGCGTTGTGGCTCATTGATCATGCAGGCCGCGGACGCCTCGAAGGTACCGGCCGGGTCGGCCCTGGCGGTCGATCGCGACGCATTTTCTGCTCAAGTTGAGCAGGCAATCGAGGCGGATCCGCTGATCAGCATCGAACGCGGGGAAGTAATAGCGCTTCCACCCACGGGCTGGAAAAGCGTCATTATCGCCTCCGGGCCACTGACCTCGCCGGCCCTGGCCCAGTCGCTTCAGGAGCTCACCGGAGAGGAGGCCCTCGCCTTCTTCGATGCAATCGCCCCGATCGTTCACAAGGACAGCATCGATTTCTCGATCGCTTGGTTTCAGTCCCGTTACGACAAAAGCAGCCCGGATGGTGATGGCGCCGATTACATCAACTGTCCGATGGACCAGCCACAGTATGAGGCCTTTATTGCCGCCTTACTCGCCGCCGAAACCATGGCCTTCAAGGAGTGGGAGAAGGACACCCCCTATTTCGATGGCTGCATGCCGATTGAGGTAATCGCCTCTCGTGGCCCGGAAACCTTGCGCTTCGGTCCGATGAAACCGGTTGGCCTCACCGACCCCAGGACCGGCGAGCGGGCCCATGCGGTGGTCCAGTTACGCCAAGACAACACGCTGGGCACGCTGTACAATATCGTCGGCTTCCAGACCAAGATGCGCCATGGCGCGCAGACCGAGGTATTCCGCTCGATCCCGGGTTTGAAAAAGGCCGAGTTCGCCCGGGCTTGGCGGGCTGCACCGCAACACCTTCATCAACGCGCCGCTCCTGTTGGATAGCGCGCTGCGTCTTAAAGCTGATCCGCGATTGCGGTTCGCCGGCCAGATCACTGGTGTCGAGGGATATCTGGAAAGCGCCGCGATTGGGTCTGCTGGCCGGGCGCGGCGCGGCGGCTGAGCAGCTTGGCTTGGCGGTGACCGCGCCGCCCGGCACAACCGCACTTGGCGCGCTGCTGTCGCATATCACCGGCGGCGCCGATACCAAGACCTTCCAACCGATGAATATCAATTTCGGCCTGTTCCCAACCGATCGGGTCAGAGATCACCGCCAACGGCAAGAAACGCCGTCTCAAAGGTCGTGACCGAAAACAGGCGATGGCTGCGCGGGCGCTGGCCGATATTCAGTCCTGGTCAGGCTGGCCCTACCAGGCTGCGGAATAGGACTTGTCTAGTGTCCCATCTGGGACGAGCCTCTAAACCCACATTTTCCAGATGGCCTGAAACGGTGGGGCTCGAAACAGGCAGAAAGTAGCGGCATCGGCCTGTCCATTTGTAGGAATCAACGGGTAGCAGCCGCCACAATCGAGCGGCCGTGGCGGTATAGACTTTCCTCTGCGGCGGCTCGAAAATCATTGCGAAAACATCAAGATATCGCACTGTCTCCAAGTCTGGGTATTTGCTGGCAATAACGTTTAGGTTGTCCCGCAAGTCATCTTCGTCGGGGACTAGAAACTGGGCAAAACAGGTTCAAACCGACGCAACAGTGACGCCCCCCCACAGCGCCCAAGGCTTCATCGGCATCGGGGCGTTGATTGATGCATCAAACACATTCCAACCGGCCCGCTGCAGCCGATGCAGATAGAGCACCGAGAGACGGCCCGGCAGGATCACCGGCGCAGCGGGCTTGAAACGAATGCCAGAACACTGTCTGGCGGCAAACAGATGTTGATTCGCGGTCTCAGCCACTGTTTGGGACCACCGCTCGAAGCTCGGGACCGTCGCGTAGTTCGTAATAGTCACCCAGACGCGCGCCCTTGGCCTGAAAGATATCCTGCGGCAGCATTAATCGTTTGCTTCGAGCTAGATATGGCATGGCGCGCAGTAGCCCGGTCAACGCCGCCGCCACGGCGATATCATCAGCAGCTCGGGTCGTCGCCGGCTCTGGCACCCCCAGAATGGCAAGACCGATCCGGGAGATCATTCCCGCGGTTCTTCGGGCATAGTCAACCAGCGCCTCGATGGTAGCAAAGGGCGCATCATCAAGATCGGTTTCGCGCGCCTCCAAGATACTGTCAAAATCGGCACGATCCAACCTAAAGGTCTCAAAGGCCCAGGCAAGACCGAGTACCACCTCATGCTGTCGAGGCGTCGCGGCGAGGATCCCGTCCAGGGCCTCGCGCCACCATTGCAGGCGAATATGGCCGAGCATCGGCTCGCTCACCACTTCGCGAATCCTGGCGACCTCATGATTGAAGGCGTGCAGGGCGAAAAGGCCTTCACGGGTCTTGGGTTCGGCGAACAGGTCACAGAGATATCGGTCTGGATCGTGCACGCGAACAATCTCACCGGGAGCGGAAAGCGGGGTCATGGCAATCGCTCTCAGTCCACATCCGCCGGACGCAGAAGATCGCGGCGTAGCATTTCCTCCATCGCCGGCCCGTTCAAAGCGACAGCGAGTGCGTCTTTACCAGCTCTGTCAAACAACCGGTCATAGACCGCAATCAAGCCGTTCAACGCCAATCTCTCAACCATTCCAAGATGGCCCCCGACCTCGCGTAGCGCCGCGTGCCCAGCCGCCTTAAACGGTTCGGCTTTGCTAATCAGCAATTCGGCCAATACGCCGATCGCCGGTGACTTCTCGGCTAGGGCGATACTCAGTCCGGCGCGGGTCAAACCGGCGGTCACAAGAATTTCCGTCGGAATGGTGATCAAACGGGGGCGATTGACCGGCGTCCTTGCCAAGATCGCGCAAGATATGAACAATGTAGCAATAGACCGCCAGATCCTTGGCATAATCGCGGGCGGCCCGCGGGAGATCATAGCGATAACCACCGGCCGGATCATACCGTGCTGCAAGCAGATAAATGAAGATCGCTGCCGGTGCCACGGTTGCACCGGCGCAATAGTCCAGGAAATCTACCCAACTACGCATTTCCCGTTCCTCGACATCGCTCAATAGCGCTCCGGCAAGGGCGTGCCACGGCCACGTGCCAAGATCGCTACGCCCAGCGGTATCGGCCAGGGCGGCGACGCCGTCCGGATGCAGCGGACCGGCAGCAGCACCGAAAACCGTGCTCTGGTCTAGCCAATCGACAATTGCCCGCCGCGCTTCATCCCGCCCCGCGTCACGATGCTCTGTCGTCAAAGTGAGAAAATCCTCGTCGACAACGGTCATCAATCACCCGCATCGCCGCATACGTGGCAAAGAAATAGTCCTGGCGAAAACCGGGAAGTAAACGCGCGGCATGCAGAAAATTAGCGTTCGTTCGACCAGCAATTTCCCGGCAGAGCTGCTGTCCCCGCGCGATCGCCGCCGGATCAGTCAACGGGAAACAGCGCCGCCACGACACGGCGTTCTTCGGTCATCAGAATGTTATAGGTCCGGCAGGCGGCGCCGGTATCCATCGCATCAAGCACCGGGCCGCGGGCCCTGATCGCCGCACGCAATGTCGAATTGATAAGCCGCGCACCGCGCCCACAGCCGAGGAGCAGAATTTCCGGCGAGTCTTCTGCTTGGAAAACCGGCGCCAACATTTCCACCGAAAGCGCATCGACAGCCGCGCCGGGCCATTCAATACAGCGATCCGGAAAGACAATCATCGCGCCGGTAAAAACGAATGCCGGAAATCCTGAACCCGCCTTTCCCATAGCTTTCGATAATCTGACTGCCTTGGGGGACCAGCGGGGTGACGTCCATGCCGTCAGCCGTCCCCGATACGCTCGTGTTGTGGGACCGAAATCCCCGCCGGATCTTCGTCGTTGCGCTTCAAATTGACATAGAGCAAAACCGGCACGGCGATAAATATCGAGGAATACGTCCCGATACACACGCCCCAGATCATCGCTAAAGCAAAATCGGCTAGAATTTCGCCGCCGAAAAAGAAGATCGCCAAAAGCGCTAACAAGGTAGTTACCGAGGTCATAGTGGTGCGCGACAAGGTCTCGTTGATCGACATGTTAAACACGTCGGCCAGGTTCTTGCGCTTGTATTTTCGTAAATTCTCTCGCACCCGGTCAAAAACGACGACGGTATCGTTGATCGAATAACCGGCGATGGTCAGGACCGCCGCAACGGTCGCCAGATTGAACTCATGCTGCAGCAGGGCGAACAGGCCAATGGTGGAAAGAATATCGTGGCTCAGGGCGATGATTGCACCGACGCCAAACTGCCATTCAAAGCGAAACCAAATGTAGAGCAGGATCGATATCAGCGCCAAACCGACAGCCAACACGCCGGCTTCCTTCAGTTCCTCGCCGACGGTGGGGCCGACGAATTCGGTGCGGCGATATTCGACCTCGACTCCCAAAGCGGATTTCACCGCCTCAATCGCCACCAGTTGCTCCTTCTCATCACCTGCCTGGCGTTGAATGCGGATCAGGACATCGGTTTCACTGCCGAATTCTTGGATATTCACCTCTCCCAACTTCAGCCCGGATAAGGTCGAGCGGATCGAGGCTACATTGGCCGGACCGGAGGTGCGAACTTCCATCAGGATGCCGCCCCTAAAATCGATACCAAAATTCAGCCCTTGGCCAATCAGCGCCGCTAACGATGCTATCAACAAAAAAATTGAGAACATGAACGCAAGGCGGTGTTTCGCGACAAAGGCGATCTTGGTGCCGGCGGGAACGAAACGTATGGGTTTCAGCATGGCTCTCTCCGGACGCTCAAATCGGAACCACGTTGGGCCGACGTCGGCGCAGCCACAGAACCACCAAGAAACGGGTCACCATGATCGCGGTGAACAGCGAGGTAAGGATACCAATTGCCAAGGTCACCGCAAAACCCTTGATCGGGCCAGCCCCAAAGGAAAACAAGAACATCGCCGCGAACAGGGTAGTCAGGTTGGAATCGATGATCGTCGTCAACGCCCGCTTGTAGCCGGCATCGATGGCGGACATCGGCGTGCGGCCCAGCAGAACTTCTTCTCGAATACGCTCAAAGATCAGCACGTTGGCATCAACCGCCATGCCGACCGTCAACACGATTCCAGCGATCCCCGGAAGGGTCAACGTGGCTTGCAATGCCGAAAGTGCACCGATGAGCAGCGTAATGTTGAAGAACAGCGCGATATTGGCAAAGACCCCAAACAGTCCGTAAGCAATTACCATGAACACTAGGACCAGAACCAAGCCGATGACGCTGGCGAGCTTACCGGCCTCAATCGAGTCGGCGCCGAGCCCTGGTCCAACGGTCCGTTCCTCCAACACCACCAAGGGAGCCGGCAAGGCGCCAGCGCGCAGCAGCAGCGCCAGATCATTCGCCGAGCGGGCGGTGAAATTACCCGAAATAATGCCGGATCCACCGAGGATCGGTTCACGGATAACCGGCGCGCTGATCACCTTATTGTCCAGCACGATGGCAAAAGGTCGGCTGACATTTGCCGTTGAGGTCTGCGCGAAGCGCTTCGAACCCACGGTGTCAAAACGGAAGCTGACCACAGGTTGGCCATCCTGGAAGGTCGGTTGGGAGTCGACTAGGTTTTCACCGCTGACCTCGACCCTACGTCTGACGATATAGTGGCTTTGCTCACCTGGTTCAGGGTTCGCCGCTTCCAGGAGCTGCGCGCCCGGGGGAACCCGGCCGGCGAGCGCATTGGCCAACGAGCCGGTGATATCCACCAAACGGAAAGTCATTTTCGCGGTTTGCCCAAGCAGCGCCTTGATCCGCTCGGGATCATCGACACCCGGCAACTGCAGCAATATCCGATCGTCGCCTTGGCTCTGAATCGTCGGCTCGCGCACGCCGGTCTCGTCGATACGGCGGCGGACAATTTCGATCGACTGCTGCACCGCCGCCGAGCGCGCGTCAATCTTCGCCTGCTCTGTCAGGGTGACGCTGGCCTCGCCGGCGGCGTCGATTTCGACGATGGTCTGCGGATCCAGGACTTTAAGAAGATCGCGCGCCTTGTCGACATCTTCCGGCTTGCGGATCATCAACCGCACCGCACCTTTTTCGACGCCCAGCCCACGATAGCCGATATCCGCCTTGCGCAGCACCTGGCGCACCGCCGAGGTGATGCCTTCAAGACGTTCCTCGATCACCACATCCAGCTCGACCCGCAGCAATAGATACGAGCCCCCCTGTAAATCGAGTCCCAGGCTAACCTTCTTGCCGGGGGCGAAATTAGGTACGTCGTCAGAATAGTCGCCAGTCATCAAATTCGGCGCCGCATAAACCAGGCCAAGCAGGCATACCAGCAGGACGATAGTTGTCTTCCAGTGGGAAAACTGAAGCATCAGATCACGTTATCCGTTCGTCCGTGGAGGCCTCTTAGCCATGAAATGCGGTACGGTTCGCGGTGCCTGGGAGCGACTCAGTCGCTGCCCTTGGAGGACACATCGGAGATCATGCTTCGGCGCACATGCACCCGAACGCCTTCCGCGATATCGACTTCAAGCTCGTCACGCTCATCATGGACTTTCGCCACCTTGCCGATCAACCCTCCAGTGGTGACCACCCGGTCGTTACGCTGGATCTTGGTCAGTAATTCCTTGTGCTCTTTCGCCCGCTTCTGTTGAGGCCGGATTAGCAGGAAATAGAAGACGACGAAGATCAGCACCAGGGGGGCCAGCGCCATCAGGTCGAATCCTCCGACACTGCCTCCGACCTGGGCATAAGCTGGCGTGCTGAACATGGCGCTCTCCTTGGTTCTCGGTCATCGACCGAGCATTAAAAATACCGGGGCGGGGCGATTTTTGACCCTCCCGCATTTGGATCGCGGGACTATAGCGGGACAGCGCTCAAATGCAACGATCCCAGCGCCCACGGCGGTAACTTATGAGGCAGGACAGCCGATGCCACCCGGCGACGCTCGGCTGGTCCTTAAATTTCGAGCTCCCGGCGCGGGTCCAGAGCCCGAGAGCCCAGTCGCAGCTCGAAATGCAGTTGCGGTCGTCCGACGCCGCCGCTACTGCCGATCGTGGCGATGGTCTGACCGCGTTTCACCCGATCCCCCCGGCGCACCAAAAGCTTATCGGCATGGGCATAAGCCGTGGTCCAGCCGCCGGCATGCTTAATCAGCAGTAAATTGCCAAAGCCGCGCAATTCCTTCCCGGCATAAGCGACCACGCCATTTTCAGCCGCGCGGATAGGCATGCCTTTTGGCGCCGCGATGTTGATTCCGTCATTGTGCAGACCACCAGCGCGTGGCCCAAAGTTCGATATGATTCGCCCGCGGACCGGCCAGAGGAACCGTTTGCCGCCGCGTGTCGGCGGCTGGATCGCCGAGCGTTGGCTTACTGGGCGTTGGCCTGCTGTTCTGGCAGCGCTGGGACGCGGCGCCGGCAAGGGAATGGCGGTAAGGGTATTAAGCCGGTTATTACCACCGGTGCTGGCACTGGTGGTTGGTTCGGCTGCCCCGCGTACCGGCATCTTTAACGCCTGGCCTGCGGTCACTTGATACGGCGCCTCTAGGCCATTCATCGACACCAGGGTGCGCATATCGACACCGAAGCGCTGCGAGATCGAAAATATCGTATCGCCCGGCGACACGGCGTAGAGCCTCGGTGGCGGCAGGCGCAGGGATTGGCCGATTTCGAGCACGAAGGGGGCTTCAAGGCTGTTAGCGTCGATCACGTCGCGCATCGTCACGCCATAGCGCCGCGCAATCGAGTAAACCGTGTCACCGGACGCCACACCGGCAATCCCGGAAGCCGGAATCGGTATGGCTTGTGGTAGGCCAGGACGCGAAGTTGAGAGCGAACTGTTTAGCAGGCGCGGAAAATTGTTCGATACGCCAGAGCAGCCGGCTATAAAGCCAGCGATCAGCACCGCCATGATGATCAGCTGTTTGGTCATGCTCAGCAGTTTCAGTGTCCCCGGATCACAATACAGTATTCTAGAGCCCCGAAAACGGCGGCTCAAGCAAGCCAGCTCATTCAAGCACAGGGCGGGGCAATACCGGGTCGCTAACCAACGGCACGAAGCGCACCGGAAGCATCTTCGTGGTCTCGAATCGGTCGCCGAGGCGCCGCAACCGGATGATCCGCTGGTCACCACCATCAGGCCCGACCGGGACCACCATGATGCCGCCATCAGCCAATTGGCCGGCCAACCCGCTCGGTATTTCCGGCGCGGCGGCGGTCACCATGATCCGGTCGAACGGCGCCTGCTCGACCCATCCGGCGGCCCCATCACCATGGCGGATCACGATGGTGTGCAGATCGAGCTGCTTGAAGCGCTGTTCCGCCTGGATCAACAAGTCTAAGTGTCGTTCGACCGTGTAGACCCGGCGGCACAACTTGGCCAAAACCGCAGCCTGATAACCGGAGCCGGTGCCAATCTCCAAAACCTTGTGCCGATCGGTCAGCTCCAGTGCCGCTGTCATATAGGCAACTACGAAGGGCTGCGAGATTGTCTGTCCCGAGGCAATCGGCAACGCCCGGTTATCATAGGCATGTTCGCGAAAGGTTTCCGGAACAAACATCTCGCGCGGTACCCGCTCAATCGCGTTCAGGATCGCCAGATCGCTGATACCCTCGCGGCGGAGATCCATGATCAATTGGATCTTCTGGGTATCGAGATCGCTCACGCCAAGATCCGTGACAGATCGCCCAGGGTTTCGCGATCGGTAAAATCAAGATCAATCGGCGTCACCGAGATCGCCCCAGCCGAAACCGCCGCCACATCGGTATCAATGGCCGCATCTTCGACGATATGCTTTTTACCAATCCAATAATAGGCCCGCCCGCTAGGATCGAAGGCCTGGGCGATGTGATCACCAACCTTTTCGCGGCCCTGGCTGGTCGCTCTGATCCCAGTCACGGTGTCGGGAGATCCGGACGGAAAATTTACGTTGATCAATGTATTGGCCGGCCAGCCGGTCTGAACTAGGCGTTTAGTCAGATCGGCCAGATGCGCCTCTCCAACCCGCCAATCCTCCACCCCCCCCTCGCCAAGATCCTGACTGAAAGCGATTGCCGGCACGCCAAGGATCGTCGCCTCGAAAGCCACCGCTATGGTCCCGGAATAGGTCACGTCCTCGCCAAGATTGCTGCCCCGGTTAACCCCCGACAGAACCAGATCGGGTTTGTGATCCACCAGAATGCGGTTGATCGAGAGCAGCATGCAATCGGTCGGAGTGCCATCAATCGAATAGGCCTTTGGCCCCCGCTCTTTAATTCGCAGAGGCCGCCCGAGAGTCAATGAGTGCCCGGCACCGCTTTGCTCGATTTCCGGCGCCACAACCCAAACATCATCACAAAGCGATTCAAGAATGCGTCTTAGAATGATAAGCCCAGGAGCACCGAAGCCGTCATCATTAGAGACCAGGATTCGCGAACCCTTAAGGTCGAGTGGCCAGTCGCTCATTTCACCCTGCTCCATTGAATGCGGAAGGAAATTCACGCTGCCGGCGAAATCCGCTCCAGGTCGTCCATATAGGGACGCAGCGCGCGGGGAATGAGTACGCTCCCGTCCTCTTGCTGGTAGTTTTCGAGAACGGCTATCAGGGTACGTCCAACGGCCAGTCCCGAGCCGTTCAGCGTATGCAGGAACGCGTTTTTCTTAGCCCCCTCGCGGCGGAACCGCGCCTTCATCCGACGGGCCTGGAATTCACCGCAGTTGGAGCAGCTGGAAATCTCGCGATAGCGCCCGGCGCCGCCATCCTGTCCGGGCAGCCATACTTCGATGTCGTAGGTTTTATGGGCCGAGAACCCGGTATCGCCGGAACACAGGAGAACCGTCCGGAACGCCAGGCCGAGGCGCGTCAGAATATCCTCGGCGCATCCGGTCATCCGCTGATGCTCAGCCTCAGAGTGTTCGGGATCGGCGATCGACACCATCTCAACCTTGCCAAACTGGTGCATGCGGATCATGCCCTTAGTGTCCCGTCCGGCGGCGCCGGCTTCCGAGCGAAAGCACTGGGTGTAGGCGGTCAACCGAACCGGAAGATCGGCTTGATCGAGGATTTCACCGGCAAACAGATTGGTGAGCGGGACTTCGGCGGTCGGGATCAGCCAAAACCCGTCCGTGGTCTGGAATTGCTGATCGTGAAATTTTGGCAGCTGGCCGGTTCCATAGAGCGCGTGCTCATGCACCATCGCCGGCGGCGAGATCTCGGTATAGCCAAATTCCTTGGTCTGATAATCCAGCATGAAATTCGCCAGGCCGCGTTCCAGCCGCGACAGCATGCCTTTCAAAACCACGAAACGCGCACCTGATAGTTTGGCCCCACCAGCGAAATCCATCAGCCCCAACCCCTCGCCTATCGCCACATGGTCGCGTGGGGTGAAAACGAAATTCGGTGGCGTCCCGACGCGGCGGATTTCTTGGTTTTCGTCCTCGCCAGCGCCGTCGGGCACATTCTCGCCGAGATAATTGGGCAGTCCCGCCAGCATCTCGTCGAGACGCGCCTCAAGCAGGCGGCCTTGCTCCTCAATATCTTGCATGCGGGTCTTGATGTCGGCGACCTCGTCGATCAGTGCCGAAGCGTCCTGGCCATCACGCTTCAGCAGGCCAATCTGCTTCGAGGCCTCGTTCCGGCGCTGCTGCAATGATTGCAATTCGGTGGTGCCCTGGCGCCACAGCCTGTCGGCCTCAAGGATCGTCGCCGAAATCGGCTCGATACCGCGGCGCTTCATTGCCGTGTCGAAACGAGCTCCATCCTCGCGGATGCGTCTGATGTCATGCATTGCAAATGCCCAAACCGGTGCCGGATCACGAATTCGGGACTTATACTGACGCCTGAGGCCAGGGTCCAGAGACGCCGTCCGGTACCACTAAACAGCGCTGGGTTCGTCTTCGTCCGCATCCTCGTCATCCGCCGGATCACCACGGTGTTTCTCGATAAAACGAGCGCACAGGATCGAGATTTCGTAAAGGATGATCACCGGGACCGCGAGCAGAACCTGACTGATCACATCCGGCGGCGTCAGCACAGCGGCCACGACAAAGGCGATAAGGACCGCGTATTTGCGTTTCGCCTTCAGACCGTCGGAGGACACGATCCCGACCTTGGCCAACAGAACGATCAGCACCGGTAGTTCGAAACAGACCCCGAACGCAAAAATCAGCCGCATCACCAGAGAAAGATACTGGTCGACCTTCGGCTCCAGCTCCATAGGCAGGATGCCGTCGCCGCCGGGGGTTTCAAAACTCAGGAAGAACCGCCAGGCCAGCGGGATCACCAGATAATAAACCATCGCCGCACCGAGTCACGAACAACACCGGGGTCGCTGCAAGGAACGGTAGAAAGGCTTTTTTCTCCTTCTTATAGAGTCCAGGGGAGATAAATCCCCAAACCTGCACCGCCATGATCGGAAAGGAAAAACACATCGCGGCGAAGAAGGCGACCTTGATCTGGGTGAAAAATGCTTCGTGCAGGGCCGTGAATATCATCCGCCGACCAGCCTGTCCGGCGGTCGCATCAGCCAGCGGCTGAACCAGAAAATTATAGATGTGGCCGGCGACCGAGTAACACAGGACGAACGCCACGATTATCCCGATGAAGGAATACAACAACCGCTGCCGCAGCTCGACCAAATGGTCCAGCAGCGGCATCTTACTGTCTTCGAAATCTCCAGCCGGCATACCCTAGACCTTCGTCGCCGGAGTGTTGGGTCGGGTGTCTAGCGTTAGATCCGCCGGCGATGCAACTGCTGCCTCAACCAACGGCTTTTTCGCCTTCGGCGCGGCGCGGGGTTTGCGCGGCTTGCCGGCAGTGGTCGCCTTAACGGCTCTCTTGGTCCCCGGTTTCGATCCAACCGTAGCCGTCTCGGCGGTTGCTTTGGCTTTGGCGACTCGCTTAGTCGGTGGCCTGGCCCCTGGTTCACCCCGTGGAGACCGAGCGGCAGGTTTGGCTACCTCGGGCGTCTCTTCTATCGACGCCGTCCCCCCGGGCGGAACGATTGAATTCGGCGGCGTGGAAACCGATGCGGCGTCCCATCCACCAATCCGATTATCGTCCAGCAGGTCGATTTTACCGGGGGCGTCACCGGCTTCAGCCGCCGTGCGGGTGTCCTTCAGAGTATTGGCCATCTCGCGGTCCGGATCGACCGTATCAAGAATGGATTTGGAGAAGTCTTGGTCCATCAACTTCGTGGCTTCACGGCGAACTTCATCAAGCTCCGCCTCACGTGCAATTTCCTCGATCGACCCCTGAAACTCACGCGCCATGGTGCGAATCTTGCGGATCCACTGCATGACGGCGCGAATGACATTCGGCAGGTCCTTGGGACCAACGACTACGATAGCGATTGTCGCGATCAGGAAAAATTCCTGCCAGCCGAGGTCCAACATAAATGCGTCCTATGAACCGGATGCGCCCCCGTTTTATCTGGGCCGCCACGAAATTGTAGATCAACACTGACAAAAATGCCGACGGCAGCGGCGGCGAAGGTCAACTTTTGGCCGTTTGATCGCTCTTTGGGGTATCGGTGGCGGCAGCGGTTTCGCTTTGTAGCGCCTTGGCGTCTTCATCTGCCTCGGCGGTATCGCCCTCCTTCATACCCTTTTTGAAGCTCGTCAGTCCCTTGCCAAAATCCCCCATGAGGGCGGAGATCTTGCCGCGACCGCCAAACATCAATAATACGACAGCCAGAACAACTAACCAGTGCCAGATACTGAAGGCGCCCATCAGATCCGCTCCATTCCTAGGTCAACGAACAACAGTTCACGTGCGATCGATCAAGTTTATGCACGATTAAGCGAGCGCCCGCAATCTCCAACCCCACCAGCACCCGGCTCAATTCGCCGCATCGGGTGGCGTAAAGACAAAAATCTGCGAGAGATCGAGATCAATCGAAACCACCTGCCCCGGCTCCGGCAGAAACACGCCGGGAACCCGGGCATGCAAATGCAACCGATGGCCATTCCCCCGTACCGGCCAGGGAAACGACAAATGCACCAGGCTGGTACGGCCCAGAAGGCGGGATTGAACGACCGTCGCAAACTGCTTATCACCGGCGCCCTTGGTCGGGCCAAGGCGCAAGGCCTCCGGGCGGATCACTACCTCAACCAAGGCGCCATCGGGAAGCCCGGCCGACGGCACCGAGCCTAGCTCAGTCACAACCACAGCCCCCCGCACCCGCCCCTCCAGGTTGTTCAGTTCACTGAAGAAACCGGCGACGAAGGCGTCTTTCGGGCTACAATAGAGCTCCGATGGCGAGCCGGCCTGCACCACCCGTCCATCGCGCATCACCACGATCCGGTCAGCCATGAACATCGCCTCTTCCGAATCATGGGTGACCATCAAAGTTGCACAGCCCGTGGTCTTAAGCAGGTGCAGCACCTCGTCACGAACCGCATCGCGCAAGCGAGCATCAAGACCGGAATACGGCTCATCCAGCAGCATCACGCCCGGTCCCGGCGCCAGCGCCCGGGCCAACGCAACCCGCTGTTGCTGACCGCCGGAAAGCTGATGCGGAAAGGCCGGGGCATAGTCGGCCATGCGGACCCGCTCCAACATCAGCATCGCCCGATCGCGCCGCTCTCGCCGACTCCACCGGTTGAGGCCAAACAACACATTGTCGAGGATCGAAAGATGGGGAAATAACGCGTAGTCCTGGAATACCAGCCCGACATCGCGGTGCTCCGGCGGCATCTGGTCGTCTAGGTCGGCGACGGTCTTACCGTTGATCCACACCACACCGCTTTGCAACGCTTCCAGCCCAGCAGCGATCCTTAGCACGGTGGATTTTCCACAGCCCGACGGCCCCAGCAAACAGACCACCTGTCCAGGTTCGACTGTCAACGCCAAGTCGGATACTGCCGTCAGCGAGCCGTATCGGTGCGTCACGCCTTCAAGATGCAATGCGGGGGTCACGGGAACCTAACTTGCAAACGACTCTTATTCTCAAATTAAGTCATACCGCGCTACGCCAAGCACGGCAACCTTTGCGGCTCTTATCGACACGCCCTATTGTGGCTCGTCGGTCGTACTCCCGCCCGTATCACCGGCATCATTAACATCCGGGTCCTCAGCTTCGGGATCAAGCGGGAAGAGATTCTCCTGCCCATCCATCTGCTCTTCATACCCGTCATCTCCCTCCTCGAGTTCCGACATGGCGATCGAGGTAAGACCCTGACGTCGGTCCAACAGTCCGGCCGCTTTCAGATCATCGATGCCTGGTAATGCGGCCAGGGATTCAAGGCCGAAATGGTCCAAAAAAGCATCTGTCGTCCCCCATTGCAACGGCCTTCCCGGAACCTTGCGGCGACCGCGCGGCTGGATCCAACCAGCCTCCAACAGCGTATCCAGAGTGCCGCGACTGAGGGCGACGCCGCGAATTTCCTCAACCTCAGCCCGGGTTACCGGCTGGTGATAGGCAATGATCGACATTGTCTCTACCGCCGCGCGGGATAAGCGTCGCTTAACCATAACGTTCATCCGCAGCACGCCAGCAAGATCCGGGGCAGTGCGAAAAACCCAACCGCGCCCGACCCGGGCCAGGGTGACGCCGCGTCCTTGATAATGCTCGCCAAGCCTCGCCAGGATCTCCTTCAGCGAGACCTCCGGCGGCAAGCGGTTTAGTAACGCCGCCTCGTCCATGGGAGCGGCGCTGGCAAATAAAACCGCCTCGATAACCCGGGCTTGCGCCTCGATGTCGATAGGCACCGGCACGGCAGACTCTAGCGATTGCAGATCAGAATCTTCAGCGCCGTCGTCACTCATCTCAGGTGCTCGCGATCCCGTAGAAAAATCGGCCCAAAGGCGCTGTCCTGGCGCAGTTCGATATGGCCTTCCTTGACCAATTCCAAGCTGGCGACAAAGGTCGACGCCAACGCTGAGCGGTTCAAAAGCCCGCCGCGCACATTCGACGGCAGGAAGCTGATCAGTATCTCCCAGTTTGGCATATGGCCTAGCATCCGGCGCAACCGCTTAACCGCTTCGTCGACCGCAAAAAGCTTGGTCGAGGCGATCCGCAAGGACGTGTGCTCGGTACGAACCTTGTGATCACCGTAGACTTTCAAAAGCTCAAACAGGGTCACGTCATAGACCGGATGGGTCAGATCAGCCATCGATTCAGGCATGCCGCGGGCGAATGTATCGACACCCAGCTGGGGGCCCGCCATCAAGCTGTCGCCGACGTCGCGCATCGCCTCCAGGCGCAACAGCTGGAAACGCAGGGCATCGGCTAGCTCCTCGCTCGATAGCCCCTCCTCGTCATCCTCGACGCTGGGCAGCAGCAATCTGGATTTTAGATAGGCGAGCCAGGCCGCCATCACCAGATAATCTGCGGCGACCTCAAGATTAAGGCTTTGCGCCTGACGGATGAACGCCAGGTACTGGTCGGCAAGTTGCAGGATCGAGATCTGCGTCAGATCGACCTTCTGATCGCGCCCGAGGGTCAACAGAACATCGATCGGCCCTTCATAGCCGTCCAGAGTCAGGAACAGCGATAGCTGCTCAGGCTCGCGCGGGCGGCGGTAATCCGCTTCCGGGCTTTCGAAATTGTCGGGGCTGTCCGCCATCGCCCTATCGAAGCCCGACCAGCGAAAACACCAAGTCCATCAACCCATAAATCGGTATGGAGGGGAGGTTTTTCATAAAACCCAAATCGTAGTTGACCGCCGAAGCCAGTGTTGGTAGCAGAAAAAGCACGCCAATCACCAATAGGATACCGAATCTCTCCATCCGCGCAAAGCGCACCGCCAAAGGATACGGTAGCAACCCAGTCACGATCCGTCCCCCGTCCAGCGGCGGTATCGGCAGCATGTTGAAAACCGCGAGGATCGCGTTCAACAGAACCGAGCGATATAGGTTGGCCGCCAACCACTCCCCGAGCCATTCCGGCATCATCGCTGCCACATGCAGCAGGATCGCCGAGATCACTAGCAGAATGAGGTTGGCGAAGGGGCCAGCTACCGCGACCAGAATCATGTCGCGCCTGGGATTGCCAAGCCGGTTGAAATTCACCGGTACCGGCTTGGCGTAACCAAACACCAGACCTAACGGCGAAAGCAGACAGATAATAGGCAGGATTACCGTGCCGAACCGGTCGATATGGGCCAGCGGATTAAGCGTGACTCGACCCAATTGGCGCGCCGTCGGGTCACCGCATAGCGAGGCGACATAGGCATGCGCCGCCTCATGCAGGGTAATCGCCAGCAAGACCGGGATAACCCAAACCGAGGCCTCGAAAAGAAAATTTTGAATGAAACCCAAGTCCAAGAACGCCTCGCTATATGCTGGCTAGCTTTCGCTCGAAAGTGTCGAGCGCTTGATCGCGGTTAACCGCCTGGCGGATCGAGCGAACAACGCGGGCCTCGGCCAGCACCGCCTCGGCGCGCCGCAACCCATCTCCGGACAACACCGGAACCTTGGCGGCCACCTCGCCCATTTCCCGTAGGTCGCCATTGCAGTGAAGCGCGACATCACAGCCCGCCGCGATCGCCTGCTCGGCCCGCTCACCGATACTCCCCCGCAAGGCCAACATCGACAGATCATCGGTCAGCAGCAACCCGTCGAAACCAATCCGCTCGCGGATCACCTCGGCAATGACCTTGCGCGACAAGGTCGCCGGATGATCTGGATCAATTGCGCTAAACAATAAATGCCCGGTCATCCCGGCTGAACTATTGCGCATCGATCGAAACGGCAAGAAATCACGCTCATCCATATCCGCCAAACCTGCGTCGACCACCGGCAGCGCGTGATGGCTATCTACCCGGGTACGGCCATGCCCCGGTAGATGCTTGATCACTGGAACGATGCCGCCGGCCCGCAACCCCTTGATCCAGGCCTCGGCCAACAACACCACCGTCTCCGGGTCCGGCGAGAAGGCCCGATCACCGATCACCGCATGCCCGTTAACCTCACGCAAATCAAGCAGCGGTGCGCAATTCACATCGATGCCAACCTCATAAAGATCCTCGGCAATCAACCGGGCGTTCATCGTCGCCAGTTCGAGCGCTGCCGCCGGGTTGTGCCGAAAGATTTTGCCGAAGGTGCCAGGCGCCGGCGAATCGCGCCAACAGGGCGGTTTCATCCGCTGGACCCGTCCGCCTTCTTCGTCGATCAGTACCGGCGCATCGCGGCCGACGGCGTCGCGCAGATCCGCAACCAGGTGGCGTAACTGCTCCCGGTCCTGGCAATTGCGGTCGAAAAGAATAAACCCGAACGGGACCGTCTCGCGGAAGAACGTTCGCTCCGCGGCGCTGAGCACAGCGGATGCGCAGCCAAGAATACAGGCCTTCATGCCAATCGTCCTGGGGTCAACGCCTGACCACGAGGCAGGCTTGATTGCGGGCCTTGAGAACAGCGCAGACCGCTCGAGCCTGCTTCACGTCAAGCGGGCCGCCCTGGACCCGATGGAACACGCCCTTGCCGTTGATCCTGATCCGCTCGATGGTCAACCGGATGCCGCCGAGTTCTGATTTATGGGCTGCTTGAATCCGCGACCAGGCGCGGCGCGCCGCCGCCTCGTCCTTGAAGGCCGCGATCTGCACCCTGAACCGACCGCTGGATATCGGCTTAACGCTGGTTTTTGCCGCACTCTTAAACGCAGGTTTGTCAGCAGGCGGTTTCGGCATCACTGTCGCCTTGGCCGATACGACAGGTTTCGGCGGCTGCAGCAATTGTTTTGGCGCGCCGACAGGCTTGTTTAGCACGCTGGCGGGATGGGGGGCCGGGATCACGGCAACCGCCGCTGACGGTATCTCCCCGGTAGAGGCTGCTTTCGGCGTTGGTGGGGGCGCCGGTTTCTCCGGACGAGGTAGCAAACGCTCCACCGATTGCTCACCTGAGCCACCGTTCTTCCCCAGTTGTCCGAAAATCGTCATGTCCTGGTGCGGGACTTTCAAGCCGCCGGGTTTCTCCGGACGCACCCGCACCGGCGCGCTGTCAGCCCTGATCAGCGGCGCGGCCCCCTCGCTGCCGGTCTGACGGCCTTGATCATAGGCGTACCAAACGATCCCTCCAAAGGCGACCAGTGCGAACCCCGCGATAAAAAATGTCAGGCCGCGAGATGAGCGTCGGGGTTCCTCCGACATAATCGGCGGCGGACTGGGCCGGTCATTTTCGCCAAGCAACGAAGGGCGCGGCGGCGGCTCCATTGACTCACTCATGATCTGAGTTCCTCCAACGGCTCCACTCCCATGACCTCGAGACCCGAGGCGATAACAGTCGCGACCCCTCGAACCAGCGCCAAACGGGCAAATGTCCGGGGCCGATCCCCCTCGACGATGAAGCGCAGCGTCGCGTCATCCTTACCTTTGTTCCACAACCCGTGAAACCCGGCGGCTAGTTCCGACAAATAGAACGCAACACGGTGCGGTTCGTGCGTTTCGGCAGCGCTTTCCACCAACCGCGGCCAGCTTGCCAGTTGTTTGATCAAACCAAGCTCGCCCGAACCGGTCAAGCAATCCAGATCAACCCCCGCCAGACCGTTGGCCCCGAGGTCCAGATCCGGGAAGGTATCATGGGCAAGACGCAGCACGGAATGGCAGCGTGCATGGGCATATTGAACATAAAACACCGGGTTCTCCCGACTTTTCTCGATCACTTTGGCAAGATCGAATTCAAGCGGTTGATCATTGCGTCGGGTCAGCATGATGAAACGAATCACGTCCTTTCCGACCGAATCGATGACATCTGAAAGGGTGACGAAGGTTCCAGCACGCTTTGACATCCGCACCGGTTTTCCGTCCTGCATCATGTGCACGATCTGGCATATTTTGACGTCCAACACGCCCTGTTCGGCAGTAATCGCGCGAACCGCCGACTGCATGCGCTTTACATAGCCACCGTGATCGGCGCCCCAGACATCGATCATCTCGGCATAGCCGCGCTTGAACTTGTCTAGATGATAGGCGACGTCGGAGGCAAAATAGGTCCAACTGCCGTCGGATTTGGCGATTGGCCGGTCCACGTCATCTCCAAAGTCCGTGGCCTTGAAAAGTCTTTGTGGGCGGGGCAGCCAATCATCAGGCATCTTACCCTTCGGCGGCTCCAGCACGCCGGTATAAAGCAGACCTTTATCGTCCAACGTCTGCATCACCGCATCAACGCCGCCGGACTCGACCAACGCCCGCTCCGATGAATAGACGTGCATATCGATGCCCAAGCGACCTAAATCGGTCTTGATGCCGGCGACCATCCGCTCGATGGCGAAACCACGAACCTCGGCCAGCCAGTCGGTTTCATCCTTGGCAAGCCAACGCTCTCCATCGCGTTCCGCCAGAGCCTCCCCAACGTCTTTCAGGTATTCGCCGGGATAATGGCCGTCAGGAATTTCACCAATGTCCTCGCCCAGAGCCTCGCGGTAGCGCAGATGGGTTGAGCGCGCGAGGGTGTCAACCTGGGCGCCGGCGTCATTGATATAATACTCCCGGCACACCTCGAAACCGGCCTTGGCCAGCAACCGGGCCAAGGCATCACCGATCACCGCCCCCCGTGCATGGGCGGCATGCAACGGTCCGGTCGGATTAGCCGAGACGTACTCAACATTGACCTTGCGGCCAGCGCCAATCGTCGAGGCGCCATAATCGACGTCGGCGCTCAGCACCTCCCGCAGCCGTTCACGCCAATAGCCATCGGTAAGCCTGAGGTTGATAAAACCCGGTCCGGCGACTTCCGCCGAGACCACGGATCCATGCTCGACCAGCCGCACGCAAAGCTTTTCGGCCAGATCCCGTGGCTTCATTCCGGCGCGCTTGGCCAGAACCATCGCGGCATTGGTCGCCATATCGCCATGCGAGGAATCGCGTGGCGATTCCACCGCCACACGCTGGGAGGCGAGATCAAGAACCTCTGCAAGCTCAGGAATTTCCTCCATCGCTTTGGCAACTATACCACCCACCTCATTAAAAATGTTCATCTATGTCTTTTCATCCATATCGAATAATCTCTTGTGTTCCAGCACCGCATATCGATCCGTCATCCCGGCGATATAATCGGCCACCAAACGAGCCCGGCTGTGTTCGTCACCAATCCGCCCTGCATCCTGCCAGGTTTCCGGCAGACAATTCGGTTCCGCCATGAACAACTCAAACAGCTCGGTGACGACCCGGCGCGCCTTGCTCGCCATGCGGTTCAGCTTGTAGTGGCGGTACATCCGCGTGAACAGAAATGATTTCAATTCAGCGTCCTGTTCGCGTACCACCTCGCCGAAACCGACCAACGGTCCGGACCAGGCCCTGACATCAGCGGCGCATGTGGGAGCAGCGGCGGCGATGCGGCCGCGCGTCTCGTCCAACAGATCGGTCACCATCACGTTGATCAGACGGCGGATCGTCTCATGCACCATGCGTCCCTCTTCCAATACCCCGTGTTGGCGACGCACAGTCTCGATCACCGGCCCGACCAAGGGCACGTTGGCCAGGGTCGCGACGGTAAACAGCCCGGCCCGCAAACCGTCGTCGATATCATGGGCATCATAGGCGATGTCATCGGCAATCGCCGCAACCTGGGCCTCGGCGCTGGCATAGGTGCGAAGCTCAAGATCGAACCGAGCATTCAACGCTTCGACGGTCGCCGATGGGTCGATGTGAACCGGCCCATTATGCTTGGCGATCCCCTCCAGGGTCTCCCAGGTAAGGTTCAAGCCATCAAAATCGGCGTAGCGCTGTTCCAGGCGGGTCAGAATGCGCAAGGTATGATCATTGTGATCAAAGCCGCCAAAGGGCTGCATCACCGCGCCCAACGCGTCTTCACCGGCGTGACCAAAGGGCGTGTGGCCAAAGTCATGCGCGAGAGCCAGGGCTTCGGCCAAATCTTCGTTTAAACCCAGCGAACGGCTGACCGACCGGGCGATCTGCGCCACTTCAAGGCTGTGGGTCAGGCGGGTTCGGTAATAGTCGCCTTCGTGATAGACGAAGACCTGGGTCTTGTATTTTAGCTTTCTAAAAGCGCCGGAATGCAGAATGCGGTCGCGGTCGCGCTGATGCGGCAACCGTTCCATGGCGTCCGGCTCGTCATGGAGCCGTCCGCGGCTTTCCTTGGGGCTGCTGGCATATTCGGCGAGCAGCGGACCGGCGTAGCGAAATGGATCGGCGGGCATGGCGCCAATTCTCGGGTTCGGGGATGCGGCGGACCGTAACCCTCACGGGGCCTTGGCGCAACGGCAAAGCCTCTCGGATCATTATCGATCATTTTCAACGCAAAACCATGACGATGACACGACATTGAATCGAGGAAGTCTCAGCCCCACATGCTTTGTGCTAGCCACATGCTTTGTGCTATATTGATGGTCAGTAAGCTAACCGGAGAGAACCGATGCCCGATGGCGCCGTGTCCCACGCTACCCCCGACAGCCAAATTTTTGGCTTGAGCAAAAGCGCCGCCCGCCGGATCTCCGTGCTGCTGCGCGATGAGGACGAGGCGAGAGCTAAGTTCATGCGTGTTGCGGTCGAGGGCGGCGGCTGTTCCGGATTTCAATATGTCTTCAGTTTCGATGCAACCCGCAACGAGGATGACCACGCCTTCGAGAAGGATGGCGTCGAAGTGGTGGTCGACGAGGTTTCGCTGGACCTGGTGCGTGGCGGAGAGCTGGATTATGTCGAGGAGCTGATTGGATCGTATTTCCAGGTGGTCAATCCAAATGCCTCTTCGTCCTGCGGCTGCGGCACATCATTTTCACTTTAAACGCAGCTTCCCGGTTGCCGAAGCCTTGCTCGATCCGACATTCCGCTCGACCGTTGGCAACGACCGTGAGGCCCCAATGAAAGCCGCGACCTGGAACGTTAATTCAATCAAGGCCCGCCTGCCCAATATGTTAGCATGGCTGCGCGAGGCCGCGCCTGACGTCGTGTTGCTGCAGGAAACCAAAAGCGTCGACGATACCTTCCCGCACACAGAGATTGAGGATCTCGGCTACAATGTCGCAACCCATGGCCAAAAATCCTATAACGGGGTGGCGATCCTCTCCAAGCGTCAGCTGGAGGATGTCTCTGCGCGCCTGCCGGGAGACGATACCGACGAACAGGCTCGCTATCTTGAAGCCACCGTCGACAACATCCGTTTCGCCTCAATCTATCTGCCGAACGGCAACCCGGTCGATACCGAAAAATTCAACTACAAGTTGGCTTGGCTGGATCGCCTGAAAACCCGTGCCGCGGCGCTGCTGGAGCTGGAAATGCCGGTCGTCCTGGCGGGGGACTATAACGTCGTACCGCAGGATGAAGACGTTCACGATCCCGAGGGCTGGGCCGATGACGCGCTTTGCCAGCCCGGCTCACGCCAACGGTTCCGCGAGATCCTCAATCTCGGCTATACCGACGCCTACCGGGTCTTTAACTCGGCGCCGCATAAATACAGTTTCTGGGACTATCAGGCCGGCGCTTGGCACAAGGATCACGGCGTGCGTATCGACCATTTGTTGCTCTCGCCGCAAGCTGCAGACCGTTTACAGGCCTCGGGCATCGACAGCGGCCCGCGCGGCAAGCTAAAGGCCTCGGACCATACTCCAGTCTGGATCGAGATCCGGGACTGAGAATTGCCCGGGACGGCCAGCAAGGGGTTACAGTGGACTCGGCTTACGAAGCTTATTGTGCGGCATCTCTTCCAGGATCCAATCGCCCATCTCCTGGCCCATTATTCGGGTGACCTCTCGGACATAGATCAACGACCCAAACATCAGCAGCCGACGATGCCGGTCACCTATGTCAAGCTCGTCGACGCCATGAAACGAGCGTGGCGAATTAATGTAAGCAAAGCAATGGTTTCGTTGATAGGGAGAGATCGCAACACGATCGAGAAACGGCTCGATATCCTTTCTCACGACCCCCCAATTCGTCGGGAGCGCCAAGCCTCGAGACTTGTAGAGCACAGTGCCGAGTTCCGGTTCCGGTTCCAAGGCCGGGCGCTCCGAAAAATAGACGAACGCGTTGGTCAGCAGACGAAGCGCGTCGACATGCGGCGACAGATCGAATTTCTGCGTATAGCTGGCAAGCTGAATAGTGGTCGGCAGGCAATCAACGTTGCCATCAAGCGCTTGGCGCCATCCAGCCCCGACATAGGGTTCGAACTTCTCGCCGAAATGCGGCGAGAGCCGCTTTTGGATATACAAATTGGCGATATTGGTGAGGCGCGTAACCTCTCTCCAAAACGCCAGATCCTCGGTGGGAAGCCTCCCGGCCGCTTTTTTAAGGGCCAATTCATAGCGGGTCGAGGCATTGCTGTGCCTGAACAACGACAGCGCCGGCCAACGCTCCATGATCTCGTCATAGACCTCGTCGGGATAGAATTCCTGGATCAGAATATGGGCAAACGGTTCGATTGACAACGGAGCCGCCAGCACCAAATCACGAACATGCGCGCCGGCCATCGCCATATCGAACGCCATCACCTTCTCCTTCATCCACTCAAGCACCCCACCTTGTATCGCAACCCGCCGCCTATTGCGTCAGCCCGACCGCCGAACAAAGTGTCAGCCAGATCCGTTGCACGATGAGCGCGTCGTACACGAACGGCAGGGCGAGTAGACCGACACCGGCGAATAACGCCAGCCCTATCCATTCCCCCCATCGAAACCCGCGCCGTTCCTGGCTTGCGTCACGCGAAGCCAAGGCTGGCTTGGTCGATTTAAGAACAGCCATGGGTTTCCCCGAACATAATGATCAGGCGTGAGACCCAATCGGTGATGCCGGTACGCTTCCGCCCGGCCGCTGTTTTGCCACGAGTTTTAAGAATTGGCAATGGACGCTCGGCATCAATTTATATTAGACGCCCGGCATCAATTTATAATAGACGCGCGGCGCGGCGAACGTTAGATCCCGGATACGCTTTGGCCTTACTGGTGCTACATGATCACAACGCTTTCTTTCGACGAAGCCTGGGCCGGATATCGGCGTTGGGAGCACCGGATGCCAGCCAAGCCGCCATTGCGCTCGGCCCGGCGAGTTTCCGGTCTGGCCGAGATCCTCGACCAGTTCGACGCGGTGATCCTCGACAATTTCGGCGTGCTCAGTCTGGGTGGCCCAGCGATCGACGCTGGCGCGCCCGCCCTGGCGGCGGTACGCCGGTCCGGCAAGCCTTTGCGGGTCCTAACCAATGACGGCGCCAAGAGCATAGAGGCGATGCTGGTTGGTCACCAAGGCCGGGGCTATGCATTCCGAGACACGGAGATCGTTCCGGGCTATCGATTGCTTGAACAGACACTCGCCGGGCATCTTCCGGCCAAGATGGAGCGGGCCTGGGGCGTGATCGGTCTTGATCCGTTGCCCCTGCCGGCGCTGACCCAGCAGATGACACCGCTTACCTATGGCGGCATCGATGAGGTCGACACCGTCGCCGGGGTGGTTTTTCTCGACACCGGCGATTGGCGTGAGACCGATCAGCAGAGGCTGCTTGCATCGCTTAGAGCCGAGCCCCGCCCAGTGATCGTCTGCAACCCGGATCTGACCGCGCCTTATCCAAAATGCCTGTCGATCGAGCCTGGCTGGCCGGCCAACCACCTGGCCGACCGCACGGGCGTGGAGCCGGTCTTTCTCGGCAAGCCCTTCGCCGACATATACGACGTGGCGCTGAGCGACCTTGACCATATCCCACGCGAGCGCATCATTGCGGTCGGCGATACTCCGCATACCGACGTGCTTGGCGCACATGCCGCAGGGATCAAGTCGTTGTTGGTTGAAACTGGCTTTACCCGAGGTCGCGACGCGGCAACGTTGATGGAGCAAGCCGGGATCGTGGCGGACTACATCGCAGCGACAGTTTAAAGGCGCCGCCCGTCCTTACGCAAGCCGCCTCCCACCAATGGGTTTTCCGTGCGGTTTGGAGGGAATTAATTCCTTCGGTAGAGTTGCATATTGGACAAGAAACAGATCATCGCCGGGGCGATAACGCTGGTGCTTCTGATATCCGCCATGGCGACAACGGCGATCCCCGCCAATAAGAGCAACATCAAGGGCTTGGACAACGTGATTGATGCCGGCGCCCGCAGGTCGGTGACAAGTTCATCAAGCTATATGGAATCGTCGCCCCAACGCCCGTCAAAATGCCGGCATGGCTCGTTTTACTAGCCCTACAGCGCTGCGGCGCGCACCCATATGGTCGACCTAGCTCAGGGCAAAAAGTCCAGTGCCAGCAAGTTGGCGACTATTACGGCCGCTCCTTTGTGTCGGCCTCGATCTTTCACAAAGTCTGGTGGCCAATGGCTGGGCGGTTCCCGACAAGGCCGGGGTAGTCTATCGAGACGTCGAGGTCGTTGCCCGGGAAGGCAAACTGGAAATGTAGAAATACGCAAAGTAAACGTGCCGAAGAAAAGCCAGCTCATGCCGTGCCTCAAAAGGCCCGGCGCCCGGTCTGATAAACCTCCCCAAAACCGCTGATCGCCGTTTTAAACCGCCTGTAACCGCGACAATGCACCTGCGAGCTTGCCCCGTTTTTGCTCTTCCTCGGCCAGACGACTGCGGTTTTCAGCGACCACCTCCTCCGGCGCCTTGGCGATGAATTTCTCGTTCGAGAGCTTGCGGTTGATTTTCTCGATTTCGGCGTCGATTTTAGCGATGTCTTTTTCCAGTCGCTCGCTTTCCTGGGAGATATCCACAACACCGGCAATCGGTAGAACGATCGTCGCTTCGCCGATCACGCTTTGGATCGCCCCGTCCGGGATCGCGCCGTCATGCCCGGCCGCCGATTTCAAGCGGCCCAAATGCTTGATAATGTCGCGGTGGTCGTTGAGCTGGCTCCGCGAATGCTCATTCATTCCGACGAGCAACAGATCAATTTCCGCTCGCGGCGGAACATTCATCTCCGAGCGGATCGAGCGGACCTCGGTGATCAAGCGGACCACCCAATCCATCTCGGCCACCGCCGCCTCGTCCACTTTAACGCCACTGAAGTCCGGCCATGCCGCGCTGATCAAACTCCCCTTGCCATCCAATCGTTGCCAAAGCTCTTCTGTAAGATAGGGCATCAATGGATTGAGAATATTCATCAATTGCCGCAACGTCCAAGCCGTCGCCGCCTGGGTCTCCGCTGTCGCCGCCGCATCGTCCCCAGCCAAGATGGGTTTGGTGAACTCAATGTACCAGTCGCAAAACGTCCCCCAGGCAAACTGGTAGATCGCGTTCGCCGCTTCGTTAAAGCGGTAGCTTTCGACCGCCCCGGAGACTTGACCAGCGGCCCGCGCCATCTCGCCCACGATCCAACGGTTCACGGTTAGGCGGCAATTGGATGGATCGAACGCCGGATCATGGGAGCAGCCGTTCATCTCGGCGTAGCGGGCAGCGTTCCATAGCTTGGTGGCGAAATTGCGATAACCCTGAATGCGCGTCTCGGCCAGCTTGATATCGCGCCCCTGCGCCGCCATCGCCGACAGGGTAAAGCGCAGAGCATCAGCGCCATATTTCTCCACCAGCACCAGCGGATCCATGACATTACCCTTAGATTTAGACATTTTCTGGCCCTTTTCATCACGGACCAGCGCATGAATATAGACCGTGTGAAACGGCACCTCGCCCATGAAGTGCAGCCCCATCATCATCATCCGGGCGACCCAGAAAAAGATAATGTCAAAGCCGGTGACCAGGACGTCCCCCGGATAATACCGGGCAAGGTCGGCTGTCTGCTCCGGCCAGCCAATGGTCGAGAACGGCCACAGCGCCGATGAGAACCAGGTATCGAGTACATCGCTGTCCCGGGTCAGCGTTGCCGGTTTGCCATAATAGGTCTCGGCAGCGGCCAGGGCCTCGGCCTCGTTCTCTTCGACGAAAACCGCGCCATCCGGTCCGTACCATGCTGGTATCTGATGGCCCCACCACAATTGGCGGGAGATGCACCAGGGCTGAATGTTACGCATCCACTCGAAGTAGGTGTTCTCCCAGTTCTTCGGGACAAATTTCGTCCGGCCGCTCTCGACGGCCTCGATCGCCGGTTTGGCTAGGGTCTTGGCATCGCAATACCACTGGTCGGTCAACCACGGCTCGAGCGGGGCGTTCGAGCGGTCGCCATGTGGAACACTGTGAACCGTATCTTCTGTTCGGTCCAAAAGCCCCAGAGCTTCCATATCGGCGACCACCTGCTTGCGTGCGTCGTATCGGTCGAGACCGCGATACGCCTCGGGCACGTTGTCGTTCAGGCTAGCATGTTGATCGAGGATATTGATCATCTCCAGACCGTGCCGGCGTCCAATCTCGAAATCGTTGAAGTCATGCGCCGGCGTCATCTTTACCGCACCGGTGCCCTTCTCCATGTCGCTGTAATCGTCGGCAACGATAGGGATACGCCGTCCTACCAACGGCAAGACCGCGTATTTTCCGACTAGGTCGCGGTAGCGGTCATCATCTGGATGCACCGCGACACCACTATCCCCCAGCATGGTTTCCGGGCGCGTGGTCGCGACCGTGATAAAGCGGCCGTCCTGGCCCTCGATCGGATATTTGAAGTGCCAAAGCCTACCCTTCATCTCGATTTTCTGGACTTCGAGGTCGGAGATCGCCGTCAGTAATTTCGGATCCCAGTTGACCAACCGCTTGTCGCGATAGATCAGCCCCCGCTTGTGCAATTCAACGAAAACCTTGACCACGGCGGCGGACAGCCCCTCGTCCATGGTAAACCGCTCACGCGGCCAATCCGCCGACGCGCCCAGCGAGCGCAGCTGGTTCATGATCATGCCGCCGGACTCGGCCTTCCAGTCCCAGACCGTCTCCAGAAACTTCTCGCGGCCGAGATCCCGTCGATCGATACCTTTTTCCGCCAATTGTCTCTCGACCACCATCTGCGTCGCGATACCGGCGTGATCCATTCCAGGCTGCCAGAGCGCATCGCGCTTTTGCTTGCGAAAATAGCGGATCAGGATGTCCTGAATAGTAAAGGTCAACGCGTGACCGATATGCAGATTTCCAGTCACGTTCGGCGGCGGCATCATGATTGTATAGGGAGCTTGATTTGACTCCGGCTTCGCCTGGAATGCCCCGGCCTTCTCCCAAGCCTGGTAAAATTTAGCCTCCAAAACAGCAGGCTCGTAGTTTTTCTCAAGCATGGTGATAGGTCCAGCGTACCGATGTCATGGCCAGCCGCGCTACGTGGCGGGTCCGGATTTTTAGGGCATAGACGCCAGCGCCGCCAGTCCCAAGTATCAGCGGTCGGCAGCGCGACCGAACAGCATCAAGTGGTCACCAAGGATCGCGACGCTGCGACTGCATCACCAAACGTTCCATTTCCTCACGCACCAGCCGCTCCACCATCATCGGCAGATGTTGATCAAGCCATTCCTTGAGCATCGGACGCATCAATTCCCGCGTCAGTCGCTCCAGAGTGATCGCACCGTTGCCAATCGGCAGCTCGTGATAGTCCTCATTCAGCTTTTTATTCAGCCGGCTGAACGACTCCATCGTCTCTTGAGCCTGCGGCGGCGAAACCAGTCCATCATCAAGACGGGGTGGTGGCGGAGGTGGTGGCGCTTCAATCTCTTCGGTACGTTCATGCTCGAACAAAGGCTCGGGTTCCGGCTCTTCTTCGGGTTCCCGTTCGGGTCCAGCCTCGATTTCTGTCTCTTCGGCGGCTTCCGGTTCCCCTTCCGCCTCCTCGGACATAATGCGCCGAATAGACGCAAGAATTTCCTCCATTGACGGTTCTTGTGCGGTGTTGGTCATCACCTGCCCCCAGACCTACAAAGGCACTGCTGAGAATATCTTACAAGTCCTTCAAGTACCAGAACACCCATTACAAAGGTGAGCGGCGTCCGGGCGAGACGCCGGTCCCGTAATACCTGTCTTGGACTTCGATGAAGTGGCGGTCATAATCAAAGACCTCGACGGGCAAGGCCAACGACGCCGCTGTCAGTTGGCCAAGCGTCACCAGTAACCAATAAGATGCGACGAAAGCATTCCGCTCCGCCCGCACCAAACCAACTTGTGCATCGAGCATTTCCTGCTCCGCGTCCAACACGTCAAGCACCGTGCGCGCGCCGACCATCGCCTCCTGCTCAACTCCTTCCAGAGCGATCTGTGCGGAGGCGACTTCGGCCGATAGTGACGTCACCCGTGCGGCCGCCGTCGTCCAGGCCCCATAGGCTCTGGCCGATTCATCAATCACTCGGCGGCGCGAGGCTTCTACAAGAATTCTCCGGCGATTCGCTTCTTCCTTAGCCGATCGGACCCGTGCCGACACCGCGCCAGCTTGATACAGCGGGATGCTGATTTGGGCCTCTAAGGCTACTGACGTACTCTCATTGTCCCCACCGCCGGTGTCTTGTGAATGCTTGGCCCGTCCGATCAGATTGACCGTTGGCAACAACTCGCCCTGGACCACCGAAACCTGTTCAATCGCACTCACTTCCTCGAACTTGCTGGTCACCAAAGAGAAGTTATTGGCGGTCGCTAACTCGACGCTTTCTTCCAAACTTTGCGGCAGTTCTTTCGGCATACTTGGTAGGACTAAATTGTTCGGCTCGACACCCACAATCCGCACGAACATAGCGCGCTTGGAAACGAGGTTTCCCTCGGCCTGGGTGCGATCCGCCTGGGCTCGGGCGACCCGCGCCCCCGCCTGCGCAACATCGGTCCGCGTCACCTCACCCACCGCGAATCGGTCACGCGTCGCCTCTAGTTGTTTCTCCAGGCGGGTCAAATTGTTGATCTGCAGACGCAGCACCGACTCATCGCGCATCATGTCGACATAGGTGGTGGCAGCATCGAACAAAATGTTTTGTTCGACCGAGAACATCCGGGACCGCTCGGCCTGCACATTACTCGTGGCCCGGCGCACGGATGCCGCGGTGCGGCCGCCGCGATAGAGCGGCTGGTTGATCGAAACAGTCGCGGTGCCAGGGATTGAACTGCTGCTGCCGTCGGATGTTCCCCCGGTACTGTCGACATAGATGCCGCCAAGCGTCAGGGTTGAAAGGATGGTCGGACGCCAACCCGATTTGGCTTGCGGCACGGTTTCGTCGACCGCCCGCAGGGAGGCCCGCGACGCCCGCATATCCGGGTTGTTTGTATAGGCAAGCGCCAGAGCTTCTTCCAGCGTTTGCGCGCTAGCGCCCGTTGCCGCGAATACCGCGCAACCCAGGCCCAGAAACACCACCAGGAAGCCGCTTCGCCACCCCGTCGATCGTTCAACACGCGTTTGCATGATTAGTCTGTCCTCAAACACCTGAGTTTCGGTGTGGCGATGAATGTGTTCTTTTCGACCAAGAGACGGATTGCGACCAGGAAAAAACACCCCGGGAATGAATGCTCTGGGAACGATCGCAAACAACCTCTCAAAACACGAATCCTGGTTCCTTGGCGAACCCCGGCAACAAGGGCGTACCAGCGTCGAACACGATCCGACGCGCGGTACGACCACCCGCTTTCTCGAAACTGACGGCACGGCCGATCCAACCGTCTTTATCATAGAGGACGGTCAGCAGCCTTCCGGTATCGCTCAACTGATCCAACAGAACCTGGGGGACATATTCAACGCCGCCGGCAATCAAAATCAAACTATACGGCTGTTGCCTTGGATAGCCATCCGGCAGTTGCCCCTTGATCACCGCGGCATTGTCTATTTCCAGTTCCGCCAAATGCTGATTACCGACATCGACCATGGTTTGATCCTGTTCAACGGCGACCACCGTGGAGACCAGCCGCGAGAGGATCGCCGTCGTGTACCCGGTGCAGCAACCGATATCGAGGGCGATGTCGGTCGCGTCCGGTTGCGCATCCTGTAGCAGGCGCGCCAGGATCATCGGTTCGATGAGATAGCGACCGTCGCCGAGATGCAGATCCTCATCGGCGTAGGCGATCCCCTTCAGGGCGTGCGGCACGAACCGCTCCCGTGGTACCTGCTCGAAAGCGTCCAGTATCCGAGGGTCAGAGACCCGGTTCGGACGAATTTGATTCTCGATCATATTGTGACGCGCTGCTGCGTAATCGCTCATCATCCGCCATTCCCAATTGCTGGCCCGGATTGCTGGCCCCAATTTCCGGCTGGTCCGCCGACGTATAGCGGACACCGGGTTATACTCAGGCAAACCGCCGAACTCAATGCGTTGGAACGCCTCAGCTTAAGGTTCTTTGCCATGATCGCCAGACGTTGCGATTTGCAACACCGGTTTTCAGTGTCGGAAAGTCGATCATTCGGCCAAGGCAAGCCGCCTGACGGCCCCCGGCGCCGCCTTATCTCAACTGTGATCTTGCGCCACCGAACCAGCGCGGGCCAGCGGGGCGGCGCCAAGCAGCGCTGATCACCATGACGTTTTGGAGGCCCGGGCCGGAATCGAACCGACGTGCAAGGATTTGCAGTCCTCTGCATAACCACTCTGCCACCGGGCCAAAGGGTCGCCATCCCTAACGACACCCTCGTTCCGGCGCAAGTTGAAATCATTTAGTCGCTCAATTTTAAACGTCCAGACCTCGGCCAAGCGGTCTAAATGGCGTCGAATACCGTCGCAGAACCGAGGATTACAATAACCTGATTTTCCCCGAAGCATTGGTGGTGAAAGAATTTGCGCCCGTGCAGGGCGGTTGCTATATACGACCCACGTTGAGGCGATGAATATCGCACCTGATCCCCGGTAGCTCAGCGGTAGAGCAGGAGATTGTTAATCTCTTGGTCGGCGGTTCGAATCCGTCCCGGGGAGCCAATCGAAACAGGGGTTTGGGTTTATGCTCAGACCCCTATTTTCGTTTATCGCTCTATTTTCGTTCCCGCTTCTATTTCCATTCAGCCCGCGCCTCGCTACGATTATTGACTTGGTGAAGTCGACCCTACGATGCTGAACCTGCGAGGAAACGACGATGAAGATCTATCACGCCCCGAATAGCCGTTCGGTGCGCGCCATCTGGCTGTTCGAGGAATTGGGCTTTCCCTATGACTTGGAGATCTTCCCCCTCGGCGACCCGAAGATGCGGACACCGGAATATCTCAAGGTTCACCCCATGGGGCGGGTGCCGGCCGTCACCGACGGCGATATCACGATCTTCGAGTCCGGTGCTATCGTCCAGTATATCCTGACGAAATATGGCGAGGGGCGATTCCAGCCGACGGCTGATTCTCCGACTTTTCCCGACTACCTGCAATGGCTGCACTACGCCGAAGGCATGTTGATGCCCCCTGTCAATATTATCGTCGTTGAAACCCTCTTCCTACCGGAGGAACGCCGCAATCAGACCAATGTCGATCGGGCGACCAAACTGCTGAGCCGGATGCTGAGCGCGGTCGAGCGCGGGTTGGAAGGCCGTGACTATCTGATCGGGGGATTTTCCGGCGCCGATATCATGACCGGGCATGCCTGCATCGTCTCGGCGCGGCTTGGCGGCAATATTTCAGATAAACCAAATGTTTCTGCCTATATTGACCGATTACAGGCCCGCCCGGCGCTGCAGCGCGCCTGGGCGGTCAAATAGCCCCGAGCACCAGCGAAGTTAGATCGGCGGATCACGCTCCAACGCGGCCTTCAATCGGTCGGGGTTAACCGCGATCTCGACACCGGAACGCTCCAGCTGCAATTTCATCGAGCTTCGTGAGTCCGAGCCGCCCCAGCCGCGGTTAAGCGCCTCGGTCATTTCTTCCAGGGTGAGATTGGCGATCCGCATTGGCACCCCCATCTCGCGGCCCAGCGCCGTCGCCAGCGAGACGTCTTTATGTGCCAGCCTAAGAGCGAAGGCTGGCGGATCATATTTTCCAGGCAGAAATTGGCTAATCAAGCCATCGAAGGTTCTGCGCCGGCCCAACACGCCCTGTCGAACCGCTTCCCAAAGGTCCAATGGATCCACCCCGGCTTTGACCCCCATGGTGAAAACTTCGCCAAGCGCCGTCTGGACAGCATAACCGGCGCAGTTATGCACCAGTTTGGCCACCGACCCAGCCCCGATCGCACCGATATACAGCGCCTGATCGCCCATCGCGTCCAATTGCGCCTTATATTTGTCAAACAAAGCCTTCTCGCCGCCGACCCACAGCGCCAGCTTGCCGGATTGCGCGCCCGCTGGCCCGCCGCTTACCGGCGCATCGAGGAACTCAAAGCCCTGTTCGGCGAAAACCGCGTGCAAGGCGCGGACCGTCGTCGGTGAATTGGTCGACAGATCAAACACCGCGCCACCCGGCTGCAACCCTTCAATAAGCCCATCAGCGCCGGTCGCAACAGCATGGACCTCCGGCGGACCGGGCAACGACAGGAACACCACGTCCACCTGTTCGGCCAAAGTCTTTGGACTATCGGCCCAGATCGCTCGATTGGACAGGAACGGCTCGGCCGCTTCCCGCCGCTTATCGTGGACCACCAACTCGTTACCGGCCTTCGCCAAATTTGTCGCCATGCTGGCGCCCATTGTCCCAAGCCCGATAAACCCAACCCGCATTTCCCGCCCCCTTCACCAATAGTCAGCGCCGCGTCCCCATATAGTTACGGTCGCCACACGCGCAATTTTGGTATTCTATCATCAACCAAGTTCACCGCCTACGCGCCACGCCGACGATCGCATGCGCGCGGGCCGGTACTCCAGCAACCGGCCTTCGGCTTTAGGAGGTCGCGTCTAAGCGCTGCGGTTCCTCAGACGACGCTACTTTCTTAACCGGCTTTGCAACCTCGCCCACGTGCTGTGAAATGGCGCTGATTAACGGCAACATTTCATCGCGCGCGGCGAATTTTTGAATGCCGCCATCGCGCATCACCATGATGTAGTCGACAACCGCTAGAACGTTCGGGCGATGGAGGATCACCACGACCGTGGTGCCTTGCTCTTTAAGGCGCAACAACGCACCACTCAGTGCTTTTTCGCCGCTGTCATCGAGATTGGCGTTCGGTTCGTCCAGGACCACGAGTTTGACGTCGCCAAACAGCGCCCGCGCGAGGCCGATGCGCTGTTTTTGGCCACCTGAAAGGAAATTCCCGCTGTCACCGACAGGCGTAA
This sequence comes from uncultured Alphaproteobacteria bacterium, assembly GCA_937776645.1. Classification (GTDB taxonomy): domain Bacteria; phylum Pseudomonadota; class Alphaproteobacteria; order Thalassobaculales; family Thalassobaculaceae; genus JADHLJ01. Next base: position 34,754 of record CALMRI010000020.1, read on the forward strand.
CCAGCCCCTTGGGCATTCCGCTGACCAAGTCGCGCGCGCCGGCCAAGTCAATGGCCCGCCAAACCTGCTCTTCGCTCGCCTCTGGATTGAACCGCGACACATTGTCGAACACGGTTCCATCCATCAACTCCACGCTTTGCGGCAAATAGCCAAATTGCCGGCCACGATCTCTGGCTTCCCAGGCGTGCAACATGGTGCCATCTAGCCGCACGTCGCCTCCTGTCGGAGCCTCAATCCCAATCAACAAACGGGCAAGCGAAGACTTTCCGGACGCTGTCGGACCAACCACAGCCAATGATTCGCCCGGGCTAAGCGAGAAACTGATCCGGTTCAAAATGGCACGGGATGCCTCAGCCGGCTGATACACCACGCCGATGACGTCCAATTTACCTTCCGGCGCCGCCGGGGTGATCACTTCCTTCCAGGTTTGTCGATCGGACCGAAGCGTTTGCCTCAGAAATTTGAGCGTTGCAAACGCGTCGGCAATGCTATCCCAGGAATTTATCAGAATTTCCAACGGCATCACGCAACGGCTGACCAAGAGCATCGAGGCCATCATCATACCGGGCGCCATACTGGATGTCGGGTCGAACATCTGCATCATCGCCACAGTCATCACCGCAGCCATGGAGGCCATGCGCATGAACTTCACCAAGGCCGAAAATATTCCCGACCGCCGGCTGGCGATGGCCTGCAGATGAACCGCCTGGTCGTTTGACTGACGCCACCCCTTGATGATTCTCCCGGTCATCCCCAGCGCTTCGGTCGAGTCGGCATTCCTAATCGCCATGGTCGCGACGGTATTGGCCGTACCAGCCGCCCTGCTGGCATTTTCCAATAAACCAGCGGTGGCGAATTTCTTGCCTAACGTCAGGCCGACGGTGATCAACACCACAACCAGCGCGGTCATCCCAATATAGAAATTTATGAAAAACAGCACCCCAATGAAGACCGGGACCCACGGGGCGTCCATGGCGACATAAATCTGTGGGCTGCCAATGAAAGAACGCAGACTAATTAGTTTGATAATCAACGTCATATCGCCGGACGACCCGCGCGGAACGGATCGTCGGATCGACATTTCGAACAGTCTATGCCCGATCTGGGCGTCGACCCAGCGCGCAACCTTCTCCAGTAAAATCGTGCGCGCGTAATCGATGACGACCTGGATCACAAGAACCCAAACCACCACGATCAGGAGCATCCACAAGGAATCCACGCTCGATGTGGGAATAACCCGACGAAAGACGTTGTACATGTAGAACGGCATCACCAAGATGGCCATATTGGTGATGAAGCTGAAAACGCCGGCGGCGATAAACGCGCCCTTGGAAGCTCGCAACAGATCGCCCAGCGGATCCCGGCTGTCTGCCGCCACCGATCGATTCCAACCTCTCGGAGTTGGTCGCCGCCATCGTCTTAGATCCTCACGTCTTGTATAATATCAGAACCACAGGCCGGACGCGCCGCCTTGGTCGATTGGTCTTCAAAATACCCAATTTGGCAAACTATCGTGCGCCGCAACGGCCCCAGGGTAACCCATGGCCACCCTATGCGACGGCGCATGCATAGCGCTCGGATCAAGGGAACACAAGCGCCGCGCCAACCGTTTTGCAAGGCCAAACGATCAATACTCATGCGGCCCCTCCCGGCTCGCTGACCACACCGGCATCTAGAAGCCCGCCGATCTCCTCGGCCGTATAGTCGTGATCGACTAGCACCGAGCGGGTATCACTACCGATTCCCGGCGCGATACCCTCAAACGGCAATCCTCCGGGAAGTCGGGGCATCGGCACAACGCCAACGCCGGGCTGCTCCAGCATATCGTAGGCACTCGTCGCCTGAACCTGCGGATCCTCAAGCCAATCGCCGCAATCATTGACCGGACTGGCCAGCACGCCCGCGTCGGTACAGCGCTCAGCCCACTCCGCCGTGGTGGCGGTCAAAAATCGCTCCTGCAGGATCGCCATAAGCTCTTGGAGATTCTGCGCCCGGCGTTCAAAATTCGCGAATCGGGGGGCCTGTGGCAGGTCTGGCAATCCGACGAGCTTGGCAAGCTGGGCGAAATTTTCCTCTTTAACCAAGGCGACCGCGATCCAACCATTGCTGGTCCGGTAACTGCCGGTCGGCGCATTGAGCGGCGGCACCGGCCCGCCGCTTAAATGAAAGTCGGCGATATTCGGGGTGAGCAAAAGCGCCGCCGATTGCAACAGGCTGACATCCAGCAATCGCGCCTCCTTGACCCCGCCGAACAGGGCCATCGACGTTGCCTGAAAGGCGCAAAGCCCGGTCAAGGCATCGACCATCGTGGTTCCGACCCGATGCGGGCGGCCATCCATGTCCTTGTTAATCGCCACCAGTCCGGAAAATGCCTGCAGCACCGTGTCGGAGCCCGGTCGCTTTACATAAGGTCCGGATTGCCCGAAACCGCTAACGGAAACATAGAGAATCCGGGGGCTAAGCGCCTTTACGTCCTCGAAACCGATGCCCAGTCGGTCGACCACGCCGGGGCGAAAATTCTCCAACACCACGTCCGAACGCGCCGCAATCCGGTGGACGATCTCCAACCCGCGAGGATCTTTCATATCAACCGCGATCCCGCGCTTGCCCCAGTTATAAGTGATCGAATAAGCAGTCTGGTCGCCGCGTGCCTCACCCAAGCCGCGCATCCAGTCACCGCTCAACGGTTCAACCTTCACGACCTCGGCGCCATATTGCGCCAACAGCAGCCCGCAATACGGCGCGGCGACTCCCTGGCCCAGATCCAGCACCCGGATGCCCGCCAAAGGTTTATCCGTCATCGTCTCGCACCTCATTCTACTAACTCTTTCACGCCCACCGATGATAGCACCGACCGCGTCCCAGGTCGCGGCGCGCGCGCGCCTTGGCTGAATTGCACCACTGGCGGCGTTGACACCGCCGGATGGTGTCGCCATCGTCAGTGCTCGACCGGCTAGACTTACCAGCCTGGCTTAGATGCTGCAGCTTTGCTTGGATACCAATGGACGCGGATCGCAAAACACCCCGGTCGGGCAAGGTAACCGAGCCGGCCCCATCCGCCGCCCCTCGCCCGGCGTTGGAAATCCGCCTGGCAACCCCAGCAGATGCCGACACCCTTGCCTGGCTGACCCAGGAATTGTTGACCTTTTACGGCCTTCCGTCACGCTATCAGCGCTCCTATATGACCCACGCCATCGCCAAGGGGGCGTTCGGTGAGAAAGCCAGGCTCCAGGTCTTCCTTGCCTTCGACGCCGATATTGCCGTCGGTTTCCTGGCCTTCTCGGAAATGTTCGCTCTGGCGACCTGTCAGCAAAGCCTTTTCATTCAGGATCTGTTCGTCGCTCGCAAGGCCCGTGGCGCCGGCGCCGGCCGGGCGATGATGGACGCTCTGGTGCACCACGCCCATGACCATGGCGTCACCCAGATTGATTGGACAGCCGATCCCTGGAACAGCAAGGCAGCGCGTTTCTATGACCGAATGGGACCCTTGCTCAAGAGCGAGAAAATCTTCTACCGCCTGCCACAAGACCGCCTAATGTCGATTATGAGAAATATAAAACAACCGCCTGATTAAAATAAGTATTTAATTTTGAATTTTCCCGACTGGTCCGACTGATCGAGGCTATGTAAGCTGTTCATCATTCTACTGGACGTAGACCGCTAGGACATTGAGCATGGATATTCGCGACGGTTTCATTGGCAGCATCGGTAATACGCCGCTGATCAAGCTGCAGCAAGCCTCGGAACGCACGGGCTGCACGATCCTCGGGAAGGCCGAATTTCTTAATCCCGGCGGCTCAGTCAAGGACCGGGCGGCGCTGGCGATTATCCGCGACGCCGAGGCCCGCGGCGCGCTGCAACCTGGCGGCGTCATCGTCGAAGGAACCGCCGGCAATACCGGCATTGGCATATCCCTGGTCGGCAATGCGCTCGGCTATCGCTCGGTCATTGTCATGCCGGAAACGCAGAGCCAGGAAAAAAAGGACATGCTGCGGCTTTGCGGAGCCGATCTGCGGCTCGTGCCGGCAGTCCCCTATAAGGACCCCAACAACTACGTACGGCTTTCCGGACGCATCGCCGAGGATCTGGCGAAAACCGAACCGAATGGCGCGGTCTGGGCCAATCAGTTCGACAATATCGCCAATCGCCAAGGCCATTACGAGACCACCGGACCGGAGATCTGGGAACAAACTGACGGCAAGGTCGACGGATTCATTTGCTCGGTCGGCTCCGGCGGCACACTCGGCGGCGTCGGGATGGCGTTAAAGGAACGTAACAAATCGGTACGAATCGGGTTGGCGGATCCGATGGGTTCGGCGATCTTCAACTACTATGCCCATGGCGAGCTAAAATCCGAGGGCAGTTCGATCACCGAGGGCATCGGTCAGGGCCGAATCACCAAGAATCTCGAGGGTGTGCCGATCGATGACTGGTTCCAGATCCCCGACGAGGAAGCCTTGCCGCTGATTTTCGATATGCTGCTGCATGAAGGTCTTTGCATGGGCGGCTCGACCGGGATCAATGTCGCCGGCGCCATTCAAATGGCCCAGAAAATGGGTCCGGGACACACGATCGTCACTGTGCTTTGCGACTGGGGTCATCGCTATCAGAGCACGCTGTTCAACCCGGAATTCCTACACGAGAAGAACCTGCCGCTGCCCTCCTGGCTGATCTGACACCGAGGCAAAGGCCTCACCCACCAAGAGTTACCATCTCAAGGACCAAACCAATGCCCCATGCAAATCCCGACGCGCTGGTTTCTACCGACTGGCTGGCTGACAACCTGGATAACCCGGCAATCAGCATTCTCGACGGGACCTATCACCTGCCAACCGCCGGGCGTGACGCGGCAGCGGAATTCGCGCTCAAGCATCTGCCTGGCGCCGCCCGCTTTGATATCGACGATATCTCCGACAAGGACGACGCCCTGCCGCATATGATCCCCTCAGCCGAGCTCTTCGCCTCCAAGGTCTCCGCCCTGGGGATTACCAATGAGCATCGGGTCATCGTCTATGACGTCTACGGCATGCAGAGCGCGGCGCGAACCTGGTGGATGTTCCGGGTCTTCGGCCATGACAATGTCACGGTGCTGAACGGCGGCCTACCGAAATGGGAGGCCGAGGACCGGCCAGTCACCGCCGCGACCGGCCCCCGATCGGTCAGCCGTTTCCAAGCCGGTTTTCACTCGCAATTGGTACGCGGGATCGATGATGTCCGCCGCACCGTCGACACGGGCGATGCGCAAATTATTGACGCCCGGTCCGCCGGACGCTTTACCGCCGCCGAGCCGGAGCCGCGCGCCGTGATGCGTTCCGGCCATATGCCGGGGGCGTTGAGCCTGCCGTTCACCGATCTTCTGGACGCCCCGCATCGCACCTTCAAGGATACCGAGGCGATCCGCGAGCGGGTTCGGGTGGCTAATATCGACCTTGATAAACCGATCACCATCAGCTGCGGCTCCGGGGTCACCGCGTGTGCGGTTTCGCTGGGGCTATTCCTAATCGGCAAAGAAGACGCCGCGGTCTATGACGGCTCATGGAGCGAATGGGGCGACCGCTCGGATACACCCGTGGTCACCGATTGAGCCGCGGCCGAGGTCACCAGGGATGCCCCAGGAATGAATAATGCCAGAGATTAAAATCCGCGCCGCCGGTGATCGCGATATCGAGGATATCGTTTCCTTGTGGCACGCCGCCGGGCTGACGGTTCCGCATAACGACCCCTATGAGGATATTCTTTTCTGCCGGGCCTCACGGCATGGGGCGGTGCTGCTGGGGACCGTCGGCGGAGTGATTGTCGCCAGCGTCCTGGTCGGCCATGACGGCCATCGTGGCTGGATCTATTATGTCGCCGTAGATCCCGACCACCAAGGCCAGGGCCACGACGCCTCCATCCTTGCGGCGGGCGAGGCCTGGCTAACCACGCGGGGCGTCCCCAAGGCACAATTGATAATCCGTGAGACCAACACACGGGTGCGCGCCTTCTATGACGCCCATGGATATGCCGAGGAACCCCGATTGATCATGTCGAAGCGCTTCATCGACCATACCGGCTGGGAGCGACAATATTCGAAGAGCCGAGATCCGGACGAGCACGCCGAAGGCCGAAACGCCCGACTTCCAGATTCCCCGCTTCGAGATGGCGGCATAACCACGACAGTCACCTATCTTGAGATGCTCGCAAGGCCGACCCGACCGACGGTTCCGGCGCCAATGAAGCCCAAGACCTCATTGATCCAGGCAGCGAACCCGACCGTCGGCTTCTACCGTTTCCTCTATAACACCGTCGGCGAACCCTGGACATGGATGGAACGTCGGTTGATGGGTGACGAGGCGCTGACGAAGACGATCACCGCGTCGGGCGTCGAGATTTATGTCCTATCGGTCGATGGTGTCCCGGCCGGCTTTGGCGAAATCAATCGCGGGGTTAAAGCCGATGAGGTCGAGTTGAGCTATTTCGGCTTGATGCCCGACTTTATCGGCATCGGGCTGGGTTGGTATTTCCTCAACGCGATAATCGACATCGCTTGGGCCAATGAGCCGAAGCGGATTTGGGTGCACACCTGTGACCTAGATCACTACCGGGCGATTGGCGTTTACCAAAAGGCCGGTTTCAGGGTGTTCGGCCAAGCCCTGGAAACCCTGCCCGATCCCCGCGCGGCGGGGCTACCGCTGCCGCGTCCGCCCAGCGAACGCAACACCAGCGCCTCCTTGACTGGATAACTCCAGACCGCCGCCACGGTGATATCGATAAACCGCTAGACCGCTCAGCCGATCTTTGACGACAAGCCGCCATCGACCGGCATGATCAGTCCGGTGACATAGTTTGCTTCGTCCGAGGCCAGGAAGACCGCCGCGTTCGCGACATCCCAGGCGGTGCCCATGCGCCGCAACAGCGGCACTCGGTCGTGCCGACCTTGGCGCACCACGTTACGGTCCACATTCTGCTCGCGCGCCCGGCGTTCGATCGCCATCGGGGTATCCATGAGACCCGGCAGGATCGCGTTCGCCCGAATGCCAAACTCGGCGTTTTCCATCGCCAAATGATGGGTCATCGTGTTCACCGCTCCCTTACTCGTTTTGTAGGCAATACTGTTATGCGCGCAGATCGAGGCAATCGAGGAGATATTGATAATCACCCCCGAGCCCTGTTGACGCATCACCGGCAGGACATGCTTGCAGGTCATGAACATGCCCTTCAGGTTCATCGTCATCAGCCGGTCCCAGATCTCCGCATCCATGTTCACCGTCGTGTCGTCGCCCTCGGAGCGACCGACATTGTTGTGCAAGATATCGATCCGACCATAATAATTCACACAGGCTTGGGCCAACGCCTTGCAATCGGCCTCATCGGTGATATCGGCAGCCTGGACCTGCCCGCCACCACCGGCATCCTCGATCATCTTCATGGTATCGGCGGCCCAATCCGGGTTTTTGTCGACCAACAGCACTTTCGCGCCTTCCTGGGCGTAGCGAATCGCCGCCGCGCGGCCATTGCCCATGGTCTCGCCGGGCTGCTGCCCAGCACCGACAATAATCGCTACCTTGTCCTTGAGCCGCATGGTCAAATTCCTTCCCTGCGTGTTGGCGTTCCTGTCACTAACTTGTAGACCGCCCCGCCGGGGTGCCAAAGTCTGGAACGCTCCCAACAGCCCCCAACCCTCGCCGCCATCACAAGGATGGTGCCCGGACGGTCAGCAACCGGCGCAGCGCCCTAAATGCCTCAATCACTTCCGCTAAATCAAACTGCTCGAGCAGATCAAAGGCGATGATTCGGATGCATTGCCAGAGTGTGTCGATGGTGCGGGCGGCTCGGCTCGGAGCGCGGGCTTGAACTTCGAGAAAGCCATCGCCCCTTCCAGAACCCAGGGGCGGCAACCAGGAAACGTCGGCCGACCTTGCAGCCGAGTCATCTTGGTGTTCGCCCCACTTTCATCCAGGAACACCAGGCGCAGGGGATCAATCCTGGCCTGGGCCACCCACCAGCCACTCCGGCGGGCGGCCACGTCCGGACGGTCTTGCTCGGCTGCGCGAGGTGTTTATTTTGAACGACAGACCCAGCCGACCAACCGCGCTCCAGACTGCCCCATCACTCAGCCGAGCCTGGTGTTCGGCCACGAACCGATCCTGCAACCGTGCCAGCGTGATATCCGGATGGGCCTCGATATGTACCGCAATCGCCACGCGCATCCGCCAACCGCCGAAAGCTTGCGCCGGCGATGGCCCAGGTTCGGGTTTGGCCCGCTGTCACCGGTGTTCCAGCGACGGCCAGACATCTTGTAGATGTAGGAAATGCTCACATCGAACAACGCCGCCGCCTTATAAGCCCCAAGGCCACCATCCACTGATGCTAGAACATGGTCCCTCAAATCTTGTGAATAAGCCTGACCGTGCGTACACGACATCCCAGCCTCCCACAACATTTCGATATCGGGACCGAGATTCACACATCAACAGGAAAAGAAATCCTATAATTGATCCTACTCAACCCGAGGGTGCTCTAGATTCACCCGCCAAGACCGGGGCGCTTCGAGTAATATTGTCAGCTTGGGTGGGGTGTCTGGCTCGCCGCTATTCGGCCGCTTCCAGCGCTTCGCTGGCCTGCAGCCAAGCGGTCTCGGCGGCGGCGATCTCGCGGTCTACGGCTTCTTTCTTTTGAATCAACGCCTGCACCTCTTTGGTGGACATCTCATAGGTTAACGGATCGCCTAGCTTGTCGATAACCGTCTGGCGGCGGGCGGTCAGTTTTTCCAGAGCTTTTTCCGCTTCCCGCGCGGCGTTGCGGATATCGGCGTTTTCCTTGCGCCGGTCGGCGGCGACCTTACGCATTTCCTTGCGGTTGCCCCGCGCCTTAGCCTCGCCGCCCTCACCGTCGGTGGGTTTGGCTTTTTTCGCCGACGATGCCTTGGCCCGGTCCCGGAGCCACCCCGCATAGTCGGAGAGATCGCCGTCGAAAGGCTGCACCGTGCCATCCGCGACCATCCACAGCCGGTCGACGGTAAGCTCCAGCAATCGCCGGTCATGACTGATCAGGATCACCGCGCCCTTGTAGTCGTTAAGTGCCTGGACCAGTGCGTCGCGCGCATCGATGTCCAGATGATTGGTCGGCTCGTCAAGGATCAGCACATGCGGACTGTCATGGGTGATCAGCGCGATGGTCAGTCGGGCTTTCTCGCCGCCGGAAAGGTGTTTGACCTTGGTGGTTTGCTTGTCCTGCACTAACCCGACACCGCCAAGCCGCGCCCTCACCCGGTCCTTCGGCGCATCCGGCATCAGTCGCGCCAGGTGATCGGTGGCAGTGTCCTCCAGCACTAGATCGTCTACCTGATGCTGGGCGAAAAACCCCACTTTGAGCTTGGCCGTGCGATGCATCTCGCCGGACATCCGCTCCAGCCGTCCGGCGATCAACTTGGCCAGGGTCGATTTGCCATTGCCGTTCTGCCCTAGGAAACCAATCCGATCATCGGCATCCAATCTCAGATCGATGCCGGTGAGAACCGGCTCCCCCAACGCGTAGCCGACCGACGCCTTATTGAAGGTGACCAGAGGTGGCGGCAGGACAGCCGGTTCGGGGAACCGGAACACGGTGGCTGGTTCGGTAGCGACGGTCGACACCACGTCCATGCGCTCCAAAGCTTTCAGCCGACTTTGGGCCTGACGCGCCTTGCTCGCCGTGTAGCGAAATCGGTCAACGAAGGCCTGCATGTGTTTGCGCTGGCTCGCCTGCTTGCGCGCCATTGCGTCCTGCAGCGCCAATCGCTCGGCCCGGACCCGCTCAAACCGGTCATAGCCGCCGGTGTAATAGGTGAGCTTCAAGTTCTCCAGATGCAGAATGCCGGTCACCGCCCGGTTCAGCAGATCCCGATCATGGCTGACCACGACCAGGGTCTTTGGATAGGCGCGTAGATGCATCTCCAACCACATCGCCGCCTCAAGATCCAAATGGTTGGTCGGCTCGTCGAGCAGCAGCAATTCAGGCTCGGCAAACAGCAAGGCCGCAATCGCCACGCGCATCCGCCAACCGCCTGACAAACTTGACAGCGGTTGATTTTGCGCCGCCTCCTCAAAACCCAACCCGGCCAGGATCGAAGCCGCCCGCGACGGCGCCGCATGGGCGCCAATATCAACCAGGCGTTCCTGAATTTCGGCGATCCGGAGTGGATCGGTTTCGATCTCCGCACGCTCCAGCAAACTGGCCCGCTCCCGGTCCGCCGCCAGGGTGAAACCCAGCGGTGTCTGGTCACCGCTCGGGGCTTCCTGCTCGACCGTACCAATGGCGTTCGGATTGCCGGCAATGCCGTCAATCCCGATCTCGCCGCTATCCAGATGTAACGAGCCGGCCAACAACCTTAGCAGTGTCGATTTTCCAGAGCCGTTGCGTCCGACCAACCCGACCTTGTGGCCCGACGGCACCGTGGCCGAGGCAGCGTCAAAGAGCACCCGGCCAGCAACCCGATATGTCATCTCTCTAATACGAATCATGGCGCGTGATAGCACCCCTCAGCACCCCTCGCCAACCGGGGACTTTCGCGACGACTGCGATCATGGTTGTCTCACCTCCCATTCGACGCCTCTGGATGATTGCGAGCCCCCAGGTGATCTCACCCCGACAAGCCGTGCTGGCCGTATCCCCGCCGATGCGTGGCGTGCTGTGCATTACCGCCGGCGCGCTGGTGCTGACGGCCAATGACGGCTTGGCCAAATACCTCACCGAGAGTTATCCCGTCGGTCAGGTCATGGCGCTGCGCGGCGTATCGATCGTCGTATTGCTGATCGCCTATTATGTGTTGAGCGGCAGGACCAGCGCGCTTCATGTGAACCGTTGGAGCCACCAACTCGCCCGGGCCGGCCTGATGACCGCCTCGACGGTTTGTTTCGTTAGCGGCCTCAGTCAATTGCCAATCGCCGACGCTATCGCGATTACCTTCGCCGGGCCGATCGTCGCCGTGGCGCTGGCTATACCGTTTCTTGGCGAGAGCGTTGGCTGGCGGCGATGGGCGGCGATTCTGGTCGGCTTCACCGGCGTCTTGGTGATCATACAACCTACCGGGGACGCCTTTCGCATTGCGTTTCTATTTCCGGTCGGCTCGGCTTTCTTTGGCGCCATGCGCGATGTACTAACCCGTCGGATCAGCAACACGGAAAGCTCCAGCGCCATCCTGATGGTCAGCACCACCATGGTCACCCTGCTTGGTTTTTGCAGTTGGCCCTTAGGCTGGCAGCCAATCCAGGTCGAGCATCTTTGGATCTTCGCCATCTCCGGTGTTTTTGTCGGCGGCGCGCAGTATCTGATGATCGAAGCCTTCCGACTTGGCGAGGTCGCACTGGTCGCCCCGTTCAAATACACCAGCCTGATCTGGGCGGTACTGATCGGGGCGGTATTCTGGGGCGAACTACCCGGGATCGAAGTGCTTCTGGGGGCGCTGCTGGTGGTTGGCAGCGGATTGTATATTTTACGGCGGGAGGCCGGAAACTCTTCCTAACGGCTTTGTCATGGCCCCTACCCCACCGTATAGCGCTTCACGAAATCCTCGTTGATCGTCACGCCGAGGCCCGGGCGGTCAGGGATCTCGACCATGCCGTCAACCGAGACCGCGGGTTCTTGCGACAACTCGAACAACATCGGGTTGGCGCCGAGGGAGTATTCGATGATATGCGCCGCCGGTGATGCGGCCGAGACATGCAGGCCGGCGGCGAACATCAACGCCCCGCCCCACAGATGCGGCGCCAGGCGGATTTGAAAAGCGCTGGCGATCGCACCGATGCGCATCGCCTCGGTGATGCCGCCGCAAATCGCCAGGTCGGGCTGAAAAATATCGGCGGCCCGCAGTTCGGCCAAATCGCGAAAGGCGAACCGCGTCGCCTCGCTCTCGCCGGTGGCGATCGGAATATCGGTGCTGGCCCGCACCTCCGCCAGGCCGCGCTTGTCGTCGGCAGTTACCGGTTCCTCGAACCAGGCGATGTCGCAATCCTCGACCAGCCGGCAGAAGCGCTTGGCCTCGGCAACACCGAAGGTCCCGTGGGCATCGCACATGATGTCGATCTCCGGCCCCAGAGCGGCCCGCGCGGCGCGGACCCGCTCCGCCGAATGCCGGACCTCGCCATCGGCGACGCCGACGCGCATCTTCACCGCCTTGAAGCCGCCGCGATCGATATAGGACTGCAGCTGCGCACCGATCTTGTCTACCGGCGCCCAGCCGCCCGAGGCATAGGCCGGCATCCGCTTGTGCCGACGTCCTCCGAGCAGCCGCCAAACCGGCGCGTTCAGGGATTTCCCCAACAGATCCCACAAGGCAATATCGATGCCGCTGATCGCCGAAATGGTGATCCCCCGGCGCCCGAGAATTGGAAAGACGTGGCCGCGGTCCAGGGCATAGTGACCGCGCACGCCACTATAGAAATTTTCCCAATGCCGGGTGATGTCGCGCGGGTCCTGGCCAATCAGCATCGGCCCCAATTCCTGCTCGATCAACGAAACCACCGCACGATTGTCGCCAGCGCTCGCGACCGTCGCCTTGGCCTCGCCATGGCCGACAAGACCATCCTCGGTCTCGATCCGCACCAAGGTCATATCGAAGGAGGCAACAACACCGAAATCAGAGCGATGGCGTTGCGCTTCGGGAATCGGCACATGCAACCACCACGCCTTCACTGACTTGACCTTCATCTCAGCTCTCCCGACCGATTAGGCGATCATGCATTGACCGCTCCGTCGCTCACGAATATACGAGCCGGATAATCCTGACGACCCATTCGTGGCGCTAAACCGTGACCGATCAAAAACAGGCGGAAACCTCTCCACCGGCCCCGCGCGTTAATTCTCAATTCCTTAAGAGCCTACAAGCCGGGAATTTCGACGAAGGAAATCACCGATCTGCGCCTTCGGATGATCCACACGCCGCAGGATGCCGACGCTTGCCATCTTCTAGCCCTGGCGCAGAGCGGATTGTCGAATCACCACGCCGAGCGGCTTTGGTTGCAGCGAGCACTGATCCTTTTCCCGACCAGTGCTCATATCCGAACCTCGTTCGGCGTGTCGATGTTGCAAGCCCGAGATATCGAGGCCGCCCATGCCGCCTTCGACCAAACGCTGATCCACAGCCCTAACTTCGCCGCCGCCCGATACCGCCGGGCGTTAATCGAGTTAGAGGCGATGCATTTCGCCCGCGGGTGGTCGGATTACGAATGGCGGTTTTCCTATCCGCTAGCGCCGGGTGTCTGGCGAGATTTCCCCAGCCCGGTCTGGGACGGTAAGAGCGCGCTCGACGGTAAACTTCTGGTTTGGGCCGAACAATCGATCTCAGCACAAATTCTGTTCGCCTCGGTCCTACCCGAACTCGATCTGCCCGCCGGATTGGTTATCGAATGCGCCGCCCCGCTGGTGCCTATTTTCCAACGAGCGTTGCCACACACCGAGGTCATCGCCACCGCTGTACCGACCGATCCCCGGCTATCAGAAAGCGATATCGCGGCGCAAATCCCGATCGGACGGTTGTGTGGCTTACGACGGCAAAGCCGCGCCGCGTTCAACCAAAAAGTCAGCTACCTGGCGGCGAATGCAGAACGCGCGATCGACCTGATGCTTGATCTCACCAAGCCGGAGCACCGGACCGTGGGATTGTTTTGGCGGACCGACGGCAGGAAACAGGTTGGGCTGTCGCTTACGGATTTTCGCCCATTGCTCGAAAACGCCGGGGTCACCTGGATCAATCTTAACGGTAACCGCGCGGCTCCGGAAATCGAGGCCTTCGAAAAGCAAAGCGTGATCCGGATACAATCCGATCACGCCATAGACACAAGCGTTGATTTGGATGGCTTGGCGGCGTTGATCTCGGTTTGTGATTTGGTGGTGGCGGTGGACAGCCCGCGGCGCATCTAGCCGGAGCGCTCGGCCGTCCGGTTTGGACCCTGCTACCAAATCGGGCAAAAGCACATTGGTGCTGGTTCGGCGGCCACCAAAAACAGCCGTCGCAATATTCACCATGGTATCCGTCGATGCGTCTGGTCTGGACAGCAGGAGGGCGAATCACGCCGAGCCTATTTCGACGGCATCGGTGAGCTCCTGCGGCGGGCGATCGAGGCGGAATGAGCTGGGGGTATTCCAGCGTTAAACGATGAAATTAGCCCTATCAGATCCAAATAACGGCAAGCTGTTAATTTTACAACAATGTGCTGGTGACCCCGACAGGACTCGAACCTGTAACCATCAGCTTAGAAGGCTGGTGCTCTATCCATTTGAGCTACGGGGCCATACCCAAGACCGGCCCAGGCAGGCTGGCCTCAATGAGTCCAGGAGCCAGATCGCGTAAAAGCGAAATTGTCGGCATAGGCCTTGGTCCGCAACTTTGACCGGCGGGGTTCCTGAACCACATAGGTCATGTTGTGCTTCTTAGCGTAGGCAACCGCCTCGTCCCTGGACTCAAAGCTCAAATAAATCTGGTTCTTAGTGTCACCAGCGGCAACCCAGCCCATCAACGGTTCCGGGCGGCGCGCGGTTTCTGGCGCGTGCTCAAGCACCCATTGCCGGGTTTTCGCCCGGCCCGACTGCATCGCCGTCTTGGTCGGCTGATAAATCCTTACCGTCATCGCCAAGCTCCTCACCTGTCGAGCCTAAATTGGTCGGGGTGGACGGATTCGAACCGCCGGCCCTCTGCTCCCAAAGCAGATGCGCTACCAGGCTGCGCTACACCCCGCCATGGCTCAAAGTCTTTGTTTTACTAGGCTTTTGGATCTGAGGCCGCAAGGGGCTATTTTGGCAAACTCCACAAAATACCGAAACATTCCGCGAACACCCGCCGAAAGAGGTGCAGAAAACTGCCCCCCTCCGCTCCCGCTTTGTTCACGTCTGCCACAACTTTCGAGAGGGACATCATGACCGTCGACAAATTATCGCCTGCGTTCAGGCCCTACGATCCAGATAAAGACCCACTGTAAAGCCCCCGTTCTATGTACCACTTTCTGATAGGGTCTCGGGCATCGGTGGACGCATGTTCAGAGCCTGATGCGGGCGGATGTGATTGTACTGTTTCAGCCAAGTTTCGATGACGATTTGAGCCTGTCTGATTGATGTGAACCACTCTGCATTGAGAACCTCCCTGCGCAGAGTGCCGTTGAAGCGTTCGTTGTATCCGTTCTCCCAGGGGCTCCCCGGATAGATACGGATGGGCTTGATCCCAACCTTGGTAAGCCAGGTCTGAAAGTTCTCTGCGATGAACTCAGGACCATTGTCTGATCTGATGAACTCTGGTCTGCCGTGTTTCAAGAAGAGCGGATAGAGGGCTTCCAGAACCTCGGCATTGCCCATTCGAGTCCTCACGGCCACGCACAGAGCTTCGCGGGTGTATTCATCCAGCACGGTCAACATTTTATAGGGCCGGCCGTTGGCCAGCTTGTCATGGACGAAATCTATGCTCCAGATATGGTTCCGATATTTGGGGCGCAGCCGGATGATAGAGCTGTCCTTGTGATAGAGGCGCTTCCGCTTCCTGTGACGTTGCGGTATCTGGAGACCCTCTTCCCTCCACAGCCGCTCTACCTTCTTGTGATTGACTTGCCAGCCTTCAATGCGGAGTAACGCGGCAATCTTCCTGTAACCATAGCGGCCATACTGCTTTGCCAATCTGATCAAAGCCAGCCGAAGGCTGTCATCATTTTCAGGGGATGCCTCATAGCGCTGTGTGGACCGTGCCACGCCGATCGTTTTGCAAGCCCGCCGCTCGGATGATCCGAGTTTCTGACGCACATGGATTAGGGCCTGACGCAGATCGGCAATCGTCAGACCTTCGGCTTTAGATAATCGAGGCTCTCCCGCAGGATCAGCTTATCCAGCTCAAGGTCCGCAACAATTCTCTTGAGGCGGGAGTTCTCCTTCTCAAGGCCCTTGAGCTCCTGAAGCTGGGACTTGCCCATCCCACCGTACCTCTTGCGCCAATTATAGTATGTTGCATCGCTGATGCCTGCTGATCGGCAAGCCATCTCTACACTGCTACCAGACGCCAGACTGAGCTCTATCTGACGCAGCAGGTTCAATACATCTTCATCGCAATATCGCTTCCTTGCCATCCAAATACCTCCACACCTTCGTAAAATATCACGAATTACGTGGCACAGTTATAGGGGGGCAGGACAACGAAACCTTGGGCCAAGACAAGCCAGCCAGCCAAATCTATCAGTGGGCGCAGCTGCTGAGCCCCAGCGACCAGGACATCGCCGAGCGCCATGGCGATGCCGCTACCCAAGCCGGGCAGCTGGACCGTGCGTTCCCGGCCTATCTCGCGGCGTTCGCGGACACCCCGATCGCCGCGAAACAAGCCTATAAACTGTTTGATACGCTACGCCTTCTGCGGACCAAGGCGAGCACACCGGTTTTCTTCGCCTCTGCTGTGCGCCCGCGGATCGCGCTGGTTACCGCCGCCGACGCGGGGTATGCGCCTTATTTGCGGGGCATGATCGAAACCGTCATGCGCCATGCTGGACCACACCCGCCGGCGATTTGCGTGCTTGATCTTGGGCTCGACCAAGCGAGCTTGGTCTGGCTAGCCTCGCTCTCGGCGACGGTCATACAGCCGGGATGGGATCTCGACTTCCCGGACCGCGATACGACGCCGGAAACCTTCAAGGCAATGACGGCAAGACCGTTTCTGCCGAAGCATTTTCCCGGCTTCGATCTGTACCTGTGGATGGACGCCGATACCTGGGTCCAGGACCCTCGCTGGCTCGACGATTTCCTGCTCTCCGCTCTGCTCGGCCGGCTGGCCGTGGTGCCGGAAATCTCGCCGGCCTATCTGCGCCAATATCAGACCCTGGCCGATAACAGCAAACGGGTCGACGAGCAGACTTGGCGGCGCCGCGCCTATGCGCTCTGTTATGACGAGAGCACGGCGGAGGCTCTGGCGGATCGACCAACCTTGAACTCCGGCGTCTTTGCGTTGCGCGCAGATGCACCGCATTGGCGGGCCTGGCAGCAATCCTTGGAACAGGCCTTGGCCAAGGTCCGCTATTCCCTGGTCGAGCAGACCGCCTTTAATCACGCCGTCTATACAAAGCGATTGCTGACAGCGCCCTTGCCGGCGACGGCGAATTGGCAGACCCATCGGCGTCTACCGTTCATTGATCCACGCACCGGTCTGTTGTGCGAGCCCTATCCGCCACACGAGCCGCTCGGCATCATCCATGTCACCGGACCGGATAAACAGCGTCGTCACACGGTGCTGCGGCTTGACGGCACCCAAGTGAGCCGATCGATGTTGTACGAAGCACAGAGCTCTTAGAGCAGCTCCGGTTACTCGCGGAAGGCTTTGTGCCGTACCCGGTCGCCCTTGGCGATGCCTAGCCGGGCCGCCGTCCCGCCGCGCAGTTCAAGCACCGCCAACACCCGCCCATGCGAAGAAATCGTATCCAGAGATTGCGGTACCGCGCGCTCGTGGATATGGGAAATGCGCCCATCACGGCGAATAAACAGCATGTCGAGAGGGATCATCGTGTTCTTCATCCACATCGCCTGCCTCAGCTCCTTAGGGTAGACGAAGAGCATACCGGCATTGGCCGCCAGGGCGTCCCGGTACATGAGCCCCCGCGCCTTCTCCTCGAAGCTTCTGGCGATCTCCACCTGGAATTTAAGCTTGGTGCCGGCGGCGGTGACGATCGACAGCGGCTCATTCGGCTGGCTCTGCGCCTGCGCCCGCGTCCCGACAGCACCGACCGACGCGAACAACAGCGCCAAGCTGAACAATATCGTTCTGATCATAGCCTTCCCACCTCCGCGATAACCCCTCGAACCTCTGGTCGGACCGGTCCCCAATTCGGCGGATCGGTCAGGGTCGAGAACCAATGCTCAGGCGGGTTCCGCCCCTTGGAATGGTTCCAGCTCAGCGCCCGCAGAACGGTCTGTCCGGCGAACGAAAGACTGTCCGGCGGGGTGATCTGATTCAACCGCGCCCAAATTCCAGTCCAGGCCCGTGCCACCGCCCAGGGATTATAACCACCGCCGCCGATGACCAGAACCCGAGGCGCCAGGGTGGAAACCTGCTCCACCGCCCGCCAAAGCGCCCCGTTCGACAGCGCCAGCTTGCTCTGCGGGTCATCGGCGAGGCCATCGCAGCCGGATTGAATGACCACGGCGCTCGGCTTGAAGGAGGCCCCCAACGGCAGCACCGCCTCGGCGATCACCGCATCCAGCTCGCTGTCATTGAATTGCGGCGGCACCGGCAGGTTCCGCGCCATCCCCCCGGCCCGATCATTGAGCGGCCCGGTTTGCGGCCAGCGCCCGTCCTCATGCACCGAGATGGTCAGCACCCGATCCTGGTCATGAAAGGCGTCCTGCACCCCGTCGCCGTGATGCGCGTCGAGATCCACATAGAGCACCCGCTCAAGCCCGTCATCCAGCATCGCCAGGATCGCCAACACCGGGTCATTGAAGAAGCAGAAGCCAGAGGCCATCGCCGGGCGGCCATGATGGGTGCCGCCGGCCAGAGAGTGGATCACCCCACGCTCCACCCCGGCTAATGCGCGAGCGGCCAGGATGCTGGCGCCGCAAGCCGTGGCCGGCCGGGAAAAGATCTCCGGAAAGATCGGGTTGCCGTTGCGGCCGATATTATAGCGCTCCTTGACCGTCTCGCTCACCCGGCCGTCGCGCTCAGCCTGCTGGATCGCCGCCACATAGTGCGGGTCATGAAACCGGGTCAGCATCTCGGGCGTCGCGATCGGGCTTTCAACGAAGACCGCATCATCGAGCCAGCCAAGCGCCCTTGTCAGATCCATCACCGGCGTCACCCGGTGGATCGACAGCGGATGGCGTTGACCGTAGCGCGAGCTGCGATAGATCTCGCTGCCGATCATGATCGGGCGGTTGGGAAAGGCCGGAGGAACCATCTGCCAACACGTAGCCCGGCACGACGGACTTGCCAAGCATTGCGGGCGGGCCAGGATGCAAACAGCCGCAGCCTCAACCCGCCGGCAATTCCGCCATCGTACCGCCTTCGGCGCCATACAACGCGTGCGCCCGAGACTCAAACGCCGCGACCATCCGCTTGACCGCCTCGTTGAACAAAGTGGCGATGATCCTTTGCAGCAAGGCCGACCGGAATTCGAAATCGACATGGAAATCGACCAGGCAGCCATCAGGATGCTGTTTGAAGATCCAATGATTGTGGAGGTATTTGAAAGGTCCGTCGGCATATTCGACATCGATCCGGCAGCCCGCCCGATCCAATTTCACCTTCGAGGTGAACCGTTCCCGGACCAGTTTATAGCCAATCATCAGGTCGGCGACGACCAACTCGGCGCTGGCCTGGCGGATCCGGGCGCCAACGCACCAGGGCAGGAATTCGGGATACCGACGCACATCGGCGACCAGATCGAAGATCAGTTCCGGGCGAAACGGGATCACCCGCTGTTCTGAATGAGACCGTCATCCTGCTCTCTGCCGCTAAAGCACCGAGGTGGCCATGCGGGCCAGCCCCTCAAGGCGGGTTCCACCGCCGGCCAGCTTGTTTTCCCGCGCCGCTCGCAGCCGGGTAAAATCATCGCCGGCGTGATACGAAGACCGGGTCAACGGCGCGGCCGAAACCATCAGGAACCCCTTGCCAAACGCGGTCCGCTCATAGCCAGCGAACTCGTCCGGTTCAACGAAGCGATCAACACCATGGTGCTTTACGGTTGGCTGCAGATATTGGCCGATAGTCAGAAAATCGATATCCGCCGAACGCATGTCGTCCATCACCTGATGCACTTCCTCGCGGGTCTCGCCGAGGCCAACCATCAGGCCCGACTTGGTGAACATCGCCGGGTCCAATTCCTTGACCCGGTCGAGCAGCCGCAGGGAATGAAAATACCGTGAGCCGGGCCGCACCTCGGTATAGAGCCGGGGCACGGTTTCCAGATTATGATTGAAGACATCAGGGCGAGCCTCGACCACGACCTCAAGCGCGCCGTCCTTCTTCAAGAAATCCGGCGTCAAGATCTCGATCGTCGTGCCGGGGGAAGCCCGCCGGATCGCCCGAATAGTCTCGGCGAAATGGCTTGCGCCACCATCGACCAAATCATCGCGATCGACCGAGGTGATGACGATATGCTCCAGCCCCAGCCGCGCCACCGCCTGGCCGACATTTTCCGGTTCCTGCGAGTCGAGGGCGCCGGGCTTGCCGGTCGCCACATTGCAGAAGGTGCAGGCTCGGGTGCAGATCGCGCCCATGATCATCATCGTCGCGTGTTTCTTGGCCCAGCACTCGCCTATATTCGGGCAGGCTGCTTCCTCGCAGACCGTGTGCAGGTTCCACTCGCGCATCAACGCACGGGTCTGGTGATAGACCGGCGAGGTTGGCGCCTTGACCCTGATCCACGCTGGCTTGCGCTTGATCGGGTTGTCCGGCTTATGCGCCTTTTCCGGGTGGCGTTCGGCGCCGACGCGGGGGAGGTGCCTCGGTCATTTTGTTTGTGCGCCTCCGTCATGCCGGCGCACGCAGAGCACCGGGCTTTCAACTTTCACCGCGCCCTGGCGAACGGCGGGCCAGCCGGCGTGACGAATGCGGAAACAGCCAGACGGCGCCCAACAATGCTTGCCATCCTCACACGTAAAGAACTCCGTCGCCCTCCCATTCCCAGGACGACAATGAAATTTTCCCGGCCAGCGGTATGTCTACTCCCGAATGACGCCTTATGATCAAAAATGAACCGCCCGGCCATAAGCATCAAGCACGGATTCATGCATCATTTCCGACAAGGTCGGGTGCGGGAACACCGTGTGCATCAGCTCGGCCTCGGTTGACTCCAAGCTACGGGCGATGGTGTAGCCCTGGATCATCTCGGTCACTTCGGCGCCGATCATATGGGCGCCCAGAAGCTCGCCGGTCTTGGCGTCGAACACCGTCTTGACCAGCCCCTCCGGCTCGCCCAGCGCGATCGCCTTGCCGTTGCCCATGAATGGGAAGCGGCCGACCTTGACGGCGTGGCCCGCCGCCTTGGCCGCCGCCTCGGTCATGCCGACGCTGGCGACCTGTGGGCGGCAATAGGTGCAACCGGGGATATTGCCGGTATCAAGTGGGTGCACGCCCTTCACCCCGGCGATTTTCTCGACGCAGATCACCCCTTCATGGCTCGCCTTATGGGCCAGCCAGGGCGGGCCAACCAGATCACCAATGGCATAGATCCCCGGCTCACCGGTTTGACACCACTGATCGATCTCCACATGGGTACGGTCGACCTTGATCTTCGTGCCCTCAAGGCCGATATCCTCGACATTGCCGACGATGCCGACAGCCAGGATCACTTTGTCGACCTCGATCACCAGCGACTTTCCGCCGAGCCTCGACGGTCACCGCCGCCCCCTTGGCGGAGGCCTTAACCGAGGCTACCTTGGCCGCCGTTATCAGCTTCATGCCTTGCTTGGTGAAAGCCTTGTGCGCGAAGGCGGAGATTTCTTCGTCCTCGACCGGCAGTACCCTGTCCAGCACCTCGACCACGGTCACCTCGGCGCCCATGTCCCGGTAGAAGCTGGCGAACTCGATACCAATAGCGCCAGAACCGATCACCAACAGCGATTTGGGCATCGCATCGGGCACCATGGCCTCGCGATAGGTCCAGATCGTCTTGCCATCAGGTTCCATGCCAGGAAGCGTGCGGGCCCGCGCGCCGGTGGCTAGGATGATGTGCTTGCCAACCAGATCCGCGACCTTCTTGCCGTCCTTCTCGACCAGCAGTCTCCGCGCGCCGGCAGCCCCGCCGTTGAGCTTTCCGTGGCCATCGAACACGGTGACCTTGTTCTTCTTCAGCAGATGCCCAATGCCACCGGAAAGCTGCTTGGCGACACCGCGCGAACGTTTAACCACTTTATCAAGATCGAACGATATGTCCTTGGCACTTAATCCATATTGATCAAGATTCTGCAGAGTATGGTAGATCTCCGAGGAGCGCAGCAGCGCCTTGGTCGGGATACAGCCCCAGTTCAAACAGATGCCGCCAAGATGCGCCCGCTCGACCACCGCCGCCTTCAGCCCAAGCTGCGCCGCTCGGATCGCCGCGACATAGCCGCCAGGACCACCGCCAACGACGATAACATCGAAATTGGTGTCGGCCATCGGTGCCTCCTACAGCAGCATCGTCAGGGGGTCTTCGATCAGTTTCTTGAACGTCGCCAAAAATTCGGCCCCGATCGCGCCATCGACAACACGGTGATCCACCGAGAGGGTGCAGCTCATCACCGTTGCGATGGCCAGCGCGCCGTCCTTGACCACCGCACGCTGGGCGCCGGCGCCAACCGCCAGGATCGCGCCTTGCGGCGGATTGATGACGGCAGCGAATTCCTTGACCCCGAACATACCGAGATTGGAGATCGAGAAGGTACCGCCCTGGTATTCCTCGGGCATCAGCTTGCCGTCACGGGCTCGGGCTGCCAGATCCTTCATTTCGGACGCTATCTCGGCCAGCCCCTTGTTCTGAGCGCCGCGAATGACCGGGGTAATCAGCCCACCTTCGATCGCCACGGCGACCGAGATGTCGACGGAGTGATAGACACGGGTCTCGGATTCGGTCCACGAAGCGTTGGCCGCCGGCACCTGTTTAAGCGCAATGGCGGCCGCCTTGATCACCAGATCATTCACCGAGACCTTGCCGTCGGCGAGCTTCTCATTGAGCTTCTTGCGGGTTGCGAGCAGGGCGTCGATCTCGCAATCCACGGTCATGTAGAAATGCGGCGCGAACTGCTTGGACTCCGTCAGACGGCGGGCGATGACCTTGCGCATCGTGGTGTTCGGTATCGCGTCATAGGTTGGCAGCCCGGCACGTCGGCGCTTGGCGGGGTGGCGGTAAAGGCGGCCGGCCCTTGCGCGCTCGGAGCCGGCGCGGCGGAAGTCCGCGGCCCACTGGCGATCACCGCCTCGACATCCATTTTGACGACCCGCCCGTTCGGACCACTGCCGGCAACCCCTGATAGATCCACCCCGGCCTGTTCGGCCATCCGGCGAGCCAACGGGCTAGCGAAAACCCGACCTCCCGCAGCAGCGCCAACTGGAGCCGGAGCCACCGGCGCGCAGGAGCGCTGGATTGGGGCGGTTGAAGTTGGGACCGTTGGGGCCGGAGCAGCGCCGGCCGTTCGGCTCATGTCGATATCGCCGGCGCTTTCTCCGTCTTCAAGCACGATCGCGATCAGGGCGTTGACCGGGACACCCTCGGTGCCTGCGGCAACCAGGATCTTGCCCATGATCCCTTCATCGATCGCCTCGATTTCCATCGTCGCCTTGTCGGTTTCGATCTCAGCGATCACGTCGCCCGGCGTGATTGCATCGCCTTCCTGCTTGTGCCAGACGACGAGCTTGCCCTCGGTCATGGTCGGCGAAAGCGCGGGCATCAAAATCTGAATGGTCATGGCTATTTCCCTCTCACCCGCGATAGCAGACGGATTTTACCGCCGCGACGATCGTAGCCACTTGTGGCAACGCCAGTTTCTCTAGATTGGCCGCATAAGGCATCGGCACGTCCTCGCCAGCGACCCGAATGACCGGTGCGTCGAGATGATCAAACGCCTGCTCCATCACCAGCGCAGCGATCTCCGAGCCCATGCCGCAGGTCGGCCAACCCTCTTCCACCGAGACGATCCGGTTGGTTTTCTTGACCGACGCGACAATGGTCGCACGATCCAAAGGCCGGATCGAGCGTAGATCGATCACTTCGCCTCGATCCCCTCGGCGGCCAGTGCCTCGGCCGCTTCCAACGCCTTACCGACCATGACCGAAAACGCGGTGATGGTCACGTCGGTGCCGGCACGGACGATTTTCGCCTTGCCGATCGGCACCGTGAATTCGGGATCGGTGGGCACTTCAAAGCTCTGCCCGTAAAGCGCCTCGTTTTCCAGTACGATGACCGGGTTTGGGTCCCGGATCGCCGATTTAAGCAGGCCCTTGGCGTCCGCCGCCGACCAGGGCGCGACGACCTTCAGGCCCGGGCAATGGGCGTACCAACTGGTGTAATCCTGGGAATGCTGGGCGCCGACCCGCGAGGCAGCGCCATTCGGGCCGCGAAAGACGATCGGGCACCCCATCTGGCCACCGGACATGTATAAGGTCTTGGCGGCGGAATTTATAATGTGGTCCATCGCCTGCATGGCGAAGTTAAAGGTCATGAATTCAATCACCGGCTTCAGATCGCCAAAGGCCGCACCAACGCCCAGTCCGGCGAAACCATGCTCCGTGATCGGCGTATCGATCACCCGACGGTCACCAAACTCCTGCAGCAGGCCCTGGGTGACCTTATAGGCACCCTGATACTCGCCCACCTCTTCGCCCATCACAAAGACCGTCTCGTCGCGGCGCATTTCCTCGGCCATCGCGTCACGCAGGGCTTCGCGCACGGTCTGTGTCTTGGTGTCGGCGAAAAACCGAGCATCGTCAACATCAACGATGGCGGCGGCGGGTGGCCGGAAACAATAGCCGGCGCGGCCAGCGGTTCAGCCAACGGCGCGGCGCCAGCCGATATGGGAGCCGTCGGTACAGGCGCAGCGACGGCGTCCAGGGCCGAGGCATCTTCGCCCTCTTCAAGCAGAATCGCGATCGGCGTATTCACCGGCACGTTCTCCGTCCCTCCGGCCACCAGGATCCGGCCCAGCGTGCCTTCCTCGACCGCCTCGATCTCCATGGTCGCCTTATCGGTCTCGATTTCGGCGATCACATCACCCGGGGCGACGGCATCCCCCTCGGCCTTCAGCCATTGAGTCAGCTTTCCCTCGGTCATCGTCGGCGAGAGAGCCGGCATTAGAATCTGGATCGGCATTCCAAGTCCCCCTTGATTCTACAGCTGCATCCAACAGCTGGGCTCCAACGGCAGACGTTCACCAACGCCGAAGCGTCTGGCGGGCCGCCGTTGAGTGCATCCGTAGTTCAGGCCTCAACCAAGATGTCCGTATAAAGCTCGCCAGGACCCGGCTCCGGGCTGGACTGCGCGAAATCGGCGGCTTCGGTCACCACGGATCGTATATCGCGATCCATCCCCTTCAGCTCATCATCGCCTACCCCAGCCTCGGCCAGACGGGCGCAAAGGTTGTCGATTGGGTCATTCTCCTGACGCATCCGGTTGACTTCGTCCTTGGTGCGATACTTAGCCGGATCAGACATTGAATGACCGCGATAGCGATAGGTCTTCATCTCCAAGATATAAGGACCCTTGCCGGCGCTGGCATGGGCCACTGCCTTTTCGCCCGCCGCCTTGACCGCCAGCACGTCCATGCCATCAACCTCGATCCCGGGAATGCCGTAAGCCGCGCCCCGCTGCGCCAGCGAGTCCCCGGCCGCGCCCCGGTTCACCGAGGTGCCCATGGCGTATTTATTATTCTCAATCACATAAATGCAGGGCAGCTTCCAGAGCGCCGCCATGTTGAAGCTTTCATACACCTGCCCCTGGTTGGCCGCGCCATCACCGAGATAGGTCAAGCAAACTGCGTTCTCGCCCTTATATTTATGGGCGAAAGCCAAGCCAGTGCCGATCGGAACCTGGGCTGCGACAATGCCGTGGCCGCCAAAGAAATTCTTCTCGCGGCTGAACATGTGCATGCTGCCACCCTTGCCTTTGGAATAGCCGCCAATGCGCCCGGTCAATTCCGCCATGACGCCGCGTGCCTCCATGCCGGTTGCCAGCATGTGGCCGTGATCGCGATAGCTGGTCACCACCGTCGAGGCCTCGTTGATCGCCGCCTGCATACCGACCACAACCGCTTCCTGGCCGATATAGAGATGGCAGAAACCGCCGATCAGCCCCATGCCATACATCTGCCCGGCTTTCTCCTCGAAACGCCGGATCAACAGCATGTCGCCGTAATATTTCAGCAACTCGTCACGCGATGCAGCGACGATCTTGCCGGGCCTTACCAATTTGCCACCCTTTCGGGCCGCCGGCCGCCGAGTTGCGGCTTTGCTAGCGGGTTTTGCCATGGCTTCCTCTTCATACCTTCCGGAGCGACGCTGCCAGATCGAGGTCCAAGAAATCAGAACCATACAGAAATAAGCCAAAAACCATTATTTTTCAAGAACTCTAAGTCAATGAAAACACTTCAATAAAACTATATTAACCATAAAATGGGTAAGGTTGCTTTAAGCAAAGTCACCAAGTCGAGCATTATTGTCGAAACGCGGCTCGGATTACTTGGAAAGCAACAGGACGACGTCATCGGGATGGCTGAAGTTCAGCAGTCGACGCCCCTGCTCTTCAACCATGTCGGCGTCAAGGCTTTCCGAGCGCAGCATCCGCACCCGACGCTCCAAACCCTCCCGCCGGTCATCAAGAGACCCGCGCGAGACCTCGGCCTCAGTGATCAACTGGTCCAGCTGCCGCCAAGCTAACATGCCACGATCACCTTGGATCGAGTGATAGACAAAATAGGCGACGAGCAAACAGCCGAGCATCGGGCCGATCATGTGGCGCGCCCGTCGTTTGATAGCTGTATTCGCCATGGTTCTCTCCGGATGTGGCTAATTGAATCACCACCGATTCGCCGGGTCAACGTGAACGAAACAGGAATCAATCCGTAAAAATTTTCGAATTACCGACAAGATTGGCTAATTCGACAGCGATACGGATTTGAATACGTGAAATCGAAAGACCGCGCGGCACAAAGCTCGCATCGCGCATCATCCTGATAAAATAAACCGATGAAATTGGAATCATTCGCTTCTTCGTACCGAGGTCTGCTTTCAATCATCGGTTTTACGACGGTTTTAGTCGTCGCCAGCGTTGTCACGTTCTCCCTGGCCCACCCGGCCAATCTCTCCAACAATGCCTACTTCCAAATAGGCGCGTCCGTTGCCCAACGAACCCAGCCATTCAACCTGCCGAATGGCTGGAAACGCAGATCGGTGGACAAGCGCATGACGCCAAAGGGCGACTCGTTCTTTTTCGTTCTGCAAAGCAACGCCCAAAACTCGCCTGTGGAAACCATCGCTTTTGCTTTTCAAGACGCTCCGGCCGCCAATCTCACAAAATTAATTTAGCAACGTCTGATAGAGGTGCGTCGGTGGTGTCCCGGTTATATCGATGAACTGGTAGCGTCGAGGCTGCCCAATCTCACTGCCGGCACCACCTTCATGGTGCTGCTGAACTAACCGTCGCCAACGGGGGTGAGGCTGATGATCTTCAAACAAGCCACCGGCGGCATGTTGACCATCGAACGGGCGGCCATGCACCAAGCCGGGACGAGGTATTTAGATCAACAATCCGCATTGGTTGCTGGCTTCTCTGGGCCGACACCCTCACCATCGCACCGGATTTATGAAGCCGCCTCGCCTACCCTTTAAGCGTGCTGCGCCCGGCATAGGCTGCCGCCGGACCCAACTCTTCCTCAATGCGGATCAATTGGTTGTATTTCGCAGTCCGGTCGGACCGTGAGAGCGAGCCGGTCTTGATTTGTCCGGCGTTCACCGCGACCGCTAGGTCGGCGATGGTCGTGTCCTCGGTCTCGCCGGAGCGGTGCGAAATCACCGTCGAATAGCCGCCCCGGTGCGCGGTCGAGATAGCCTCCAAGGTCTCGGTCAGAGTGCCTATCTGGTTGACCTTGACCAGTATTGAGTTGCCGGCGCCCATCGCGATTCCCCGGCGCAGGCGCACGGGATTGGTGACGAACAGGTCATCACCGACGATCTGCACCTTATCGCCGATTTCCGCCGTCAGCGCGATGAAGCCGTCCCAATCGTCCTCGGCCAGCGCATCTTCGATCGAGACGATCGGATACCGGGCGCACAAATCGGCGTAGAGCTTTATCATACCTCCGGAATTCAGAGTTCGGCCCTCGCCGGCCAGCACGTATTGACCATCCTTGAAAAACTCGCTCGAGGCCGGGTCGAGTGCAATCGCAACATCCTCCCCGGGCCGATACCCCGCCGCCTCGATCGCCTTCATCACAAACCCGAGCGCCTCGTCGGCATCGGAAAGGTTGGGTGCGAACCCACCCTCGTCACCGACATTGGTGTTGTGCCCGGCATCCTTCAGCGCCGCCCTGAGCGCATGAAAGACCTCGGAGCCGGTGCGAACCGCATCTGCCATCGTCTCGGCGGAGACCGGCATGATCATGAATTCCTGAAAGTCGATCGGATTATCGGCATGGGCGCCGCCATTAATGATGTTCATCATCGGCGTGGGCAGCACATGGGCGAAGGCGCCGCCTATGTAGCGATAGAGCGGCACTCTCTGATGCTCCGCCGCTGCCTTGGCCACGGCCAGACTGACCCCCAAGGTAGCGTTGGCGCCGAGTCGCCCTTTATTCTCGGTCCCGTCGAGATCCAGAATCGATGCATCGATGGCGATTTGCTCGCTCGCATCGCGGCCTGACAGCGCATCGAAGATCTCGCCGTTGATCGCCTCGATCGCCTTGGTCACGCCCTTACCGCCGTAGCGCGCCTTGTCCCCGTCGCGCAATTCCAAGGCCTCATAAGCCCCGGTGGAGGCGCCGGAGGGCACCGCCGCCCGCCCCATGACGCCGCTTTCGAGATGGACATCGACCTCGACGGTGGGGTTCCCACGGCTATCGAGGATCTCGCGGGCAAAGATATCGGTGATAGCACTCATGAAGCGGCTCCGGATCGCATGAGGGAAACTAAGTCAGACAGATAACGTCGAAGTCGCGATCGATCAACGTAGAAGCCCGTTCAAGCCTGTTGAATTCAAGAAATTCGAGCATGACGTTGACAGGGTCTATGGCTATACGATCTTCTGAGCTGACCCAATTACCTTCGGCAGAGGCCGCCCGATGACAGACACCGCACCGCGCCAACCCGCCTTCGATCCGCTGAAGGTTGCCGGTTCGACCGGATCCAGCTATCCCGGGCCGCTGAAGGCAATTGCCGAACATCGGCTGAAACGGCGGCTTGGCAATCACGGCGGATTGAACAATTTCGGCGTCAACATGGTGACCCTGCCACCGGGGAGCGGCTCAGCACTCCGACATAACCATGCCCTTCAGGACGAATTCATCTACATCCTCTCTGGCGCGCCAACCTTGGTTACCGATGCTGGCGAACAGGCGCTCGGCCAAGGCCTCTGCGCCGCGTTCCCGGCCGGCACCGGTGACGGCCATATGCTGATAAACAATTCCGGTACGGACGTGGTCTATCTGGAGGTCGGCGACCGGACCGACGGCGATACCGTCAGCTATCCCGACCACGACCTGGTCGGCAAGTTCGGCAATGGCCAGTTCGTCTTCACCCGGAAAAACGGCGCGACATACTAGTAGTTCGACCGAGACGGATCGGGTCCTCCCTGCCTTGGTCAGACCACACCCCTGATTCAAGCGGGTGCAGCTCGTTAACTCGAGAACGGGTTATCTTTGGCCAATTGATCAAAGGCCCGCAGCATCTTGAGCAGCGCCGGCATGTCCTTCAGGTGTACCATATTAGGGCCATCGCTGGGGGCGTTGTCCGGGTCCTGGTGGGTTTCCAGGAATAGCGCCGCAACGCCAATCGACAGCGCCGCCCGGGCAAGGACCGGCACGAACCGTCGCTCGCCACCGCTGGCCCCGCCAAGACCGCCGGGCTGCTGCACCGAATGGGTGGCGTCGAACACCACCGGATAGCCGGTCTCGGCCATCTGCGGCAGCGCCCGCATGTCGGAAACCAGGGTGTTGTAGCCGAAGGTGACGCCGCGCTCGGTCAGCATGATGTTCGTATTGCCAACACCTTCCAGTTTCGCCGCTATATTCTTCATGTCCCAGGGCGCAAGAAATTGGCCCTTTTTGACATTTACCACCTTACCGGTTTCACCCGCCGCGACGATCAGATCGGTCTGCCGGCAGAGATAGGCCGGGATCTGCAGCACATCGACCACCTCGGCGGTCGGCGCGCATTGCCAGGGCTCATGCACATCGGTAAGCACCGGACAGCCAAAATGGTCGCGCAGCTCGGCCATGATCGGCAGGCCCTTGGCCATACCAATACCGCGCCTCTCCGGACAGACTGGTCCGGTTAGCCTTGTCGAAGGAGGTCTTATAGATCAGCCCAATGCCGAGCTCAGCGCAGATCCCGGTGAGCGCCTCAGCCATCTCCATCGCATGGTCCCGACTCTCCAGTTGGCAGGGTCCGGCGATCAAGGTGAAGGGCAAATCATTGGCTATTTCAAGACCACCGACGGTTATCTGATGAGGCGTGGCGACGGTCATTACACCAGCCTCGATTGTTTAATCGCGGCCGGCGATGAAGCTGCGTGAATAACGGGTGTGGGTCGAACGGCTTGGACTTTAGCTCCGGATGGAACTGCACCCCGACGAACCAAGGGTGCGCCGGGATCTCGATAATTTCGGGCAGGTTTTTATCCGGCGAAATGCCGGAAAACCGGAGGCCGGCCGCTTCCAAGCGGGCCAGATAGGTGTTGTTCACCTCATAGCGATGACGATGACGCTCGCTGATCTGCGCGGTACCATAAATTTCCCGAACCCGCGAGCCGTCCAGCAAATCGCAATCATACGCCCCCAGCCGCATTGACCCGCCAAGATCAGTGTCTTTGCCGCGTTCCTCGCGAACATTGCCGCGCATCCATTCGGTAAGCAAACCGACCACCGGTTCCTCGCAAGGCCCGAACTCGGTGGATCCGGCGCCTTTGATGCCGCTCAAATTCCGCGCCGCCTCGATCACCGCCATCTGCATGCCGAAACAGATCCCAAAATACGGAATCTGGTGTTCGCGCGCGAAGGTCACCGCGGCGACCTTGCCCTCGGAACCGCGCTCTCCGAAGCCGCCAGGCACCAAATGCCGTGTACCCCCTCGAGGTGATGGACAGCGTCCTCGCTCTCGAATATCTCCGAATCGATCCAATCCAGCTCTACTTTCACCCCATTGGCGATACCGCCATGGGTCAAGGCCTCGGCCAATGATTTGTAGGAATCCAACAAGCTGGTGTATTTGCCGACGATGGCGATCTTCACTCTGCCCTCTGGCTGGGCGACGATTTGCGAAATTCGTTGCCAGGTCGAAAGATCCGGCTCCTCCGCCCCATCCAACAAACCGAAATGCCGGCAGCACCTCAACGTCAAACCCTTCAGCGTGATAGCGCAACGGCACATC
>CALMRI010000021.1 GCA_937776645.1 uncultured Alphaproteobacteria bacterium
CCGATCGTGTTCGCCGCCCGGCGGCATTAACCCGGCGACGAGGGAGTTTGGTCGACATGGCGAAACCCACCCGCCGATATGTCTGTCAGGAATGCGGCGCTATCCATCCCCGCTGGAGCGGTCGGTGCGACGCCTGCGAGGCTTGGAACTCCGTCATCGAGGAAGTCGCCGAGGCCGCTCCGCCAGGATCGCGCGGTGGCTCGAAAGGCAAGTCAGTCCCCTTTGTTCCGCTTTCCGGCACGCTCGACTGGGCGCCGCGAAACGCCACTGGGATTGGGGAATTCGATCGCGTTCTGGGCGGTGGATTAGTTCCGGGCTCGGCGGTGCTGATCGGCGGCGACCCCGGCATCGGTAAATCGACCTTGCTGTTGCAGGTGGTGGCCAAGCTGGCCGAGACTGCAGAATGTGCTTATGTCTCCGGCGAGGAAGCCCTCGATCAGGTACGCATGCGGGCGATTCGCCTTGGGGTCCAGAGCGCCCCGGTCAAACTGGCAACGGCGACCAATATCCGCGACATCCTAGCCAGCATCGATGGTCCCGACTCACCCAAGGTGCTGGTGATCGATTCGATCCAGACGATGTATATAGACGCCCTTGACTCGTCGCCCGGAACCGTTTCCCAGGTCCGCGCCTCGACGCAGGAGCTGATCCGGGTCGCCAAGAAGCGCGGCATGGCGGTACTCCTGGTTGGTCACGTAACTAAGGAAGGCACGATCGCCGGACCACGGGTGCTTGAGCATATGGTCGACACAGTGCTGTATTTCGAAGGCGAACGGGGGCACCAATTCCGCATCCTGCGCTCAGTCAAAAACCGCTTTGGGCCGACCGACGAGATCGGCGTCTTCGAGATGACCGAGGGCGGTCTGACCGAGGTCACCAACCCCTCTGCACTGTTTCTGGGCGAGCGGCGCGACGATGTATCCGGCGCCAGCGTTTTTGGCGGTATGGAAGGCACCCGGCCGCTTCTCGTTGAGATACAGGCGCTGGTCGCCCCCTCCCCCTTCGGAACGCCTCGACGAGCGGTTATCGGCTGGGATTCTGGCCGACTGGCGATGGTCATGGCGGTATTGGAGGCGCGCTGCGGCGTTACCTTCACCGGCAGCGATGTCTATCTCAATGTCGCTGGCGGCCTAAAGATTTCCGAACCAGCCGCTGATTTAGCCGTCGCGGCGGCCCTGCTTTCATCGCTGTCAAGCATCCCCGCGCCGGCCGAATGCGTCATATTCGGAGAGATTGGGTTGTCGGCAGAGGTCCGCGCCGTGAGCCATACCGACGGGCGGCTCAAGGAGGCCGCCAAGCTTGGTTTCACGCGCGCGTTGATCCCCTCTGCTGGCAGCGCTAAAGGTAAGCCGCGCACGGTCACGGCGATGCACATTGATGAGATCTCGAATCTTCAGGACCTCGTGACCATGTTCCAGGATGAAACTGCGGTTGGCCGTAAGGCCGGCTAAGCTCGGACGAGGAGTTATTAGCGCGTGCGGAGTGGCTGGCGATGAACGAACTGCCGATCAATCTGACCGATCTCGTGGTCTTGGCTATGATGTTAATATCCGGGTTCCTGGCGTTCTTTCGTGGTTTCATCCGCGAAGCTCTGTCGATCGGCGCTTGGGTAGCGGCGTTCTTTTTGGGAATTTATGGTTTTCCTTTGCTAGCGCCGAGCCTGACCGGGTTAATTCCGGACCCTGCCTTGGTGCCATGGGTCGCTGGCTTGGCCATTGGCCTGATCGCCGTCATCGCGCTGTCACTGGCCGCGCATTATCTGGCGAAAGCCATGCATTTCGAGGGAATAGGCGCAATCGACCGGTCGCTTGGCTTTTTGTTCGGGCTGACCCGTGGCGCAGTCCTGGTCTCATTGTCGTTTCTGATTATTCAATGGGCGCTCGACGAGCAGCGCTACCCAAGTTGGCTGAGCGAGGCCAAATCCCTCCCAATGGCCCGCACTGGTGCCGATCTTCTGGTGCGGCTGATGCCAGCGCATCTACGCCCCCGGCTTGGCTTGCTGAACGCAGAGGCACAAGACGTCGCCAAGAGCAGCGTCCTCGAGCGTCTTGTCAGTCCACCGGTGAAACCCGGTGCGCCGAAGCCCAGTTCCGGCTATACTGCGGCCGAACGCGCGGTCATGAACCGCGTCGTCAAAGAGCTTCAATAACGCCGCCGCGACAATCCTTGGAGTCGGCAATGGCCCGCAGACCAACAGCAACGAAACGCGCCGCCGGAAACCAAGCGTGACCGGTTTCGATTCGCGCCTCGATGACGACCATCTGGGCGAGGAATGCGCCGTCTTCGGCATCCAAGGCTCACCCGACGCTGGGGCTAATACCGCGCTCGGATTGCATGCCCTGCAGCACCGCGGTCAGGAAGCAACCGGCATCGTCAGTTGGGATCGCAGCCAGTTCCACGCCCATCGCGGCCTCGGCCATGTCGGCAAGAATTTCGGCGACAGCTCATCGGGAGCGGTCCGCGAATTGGTCGGCCATGCCGCGGTCGGCCACAACCGCTACTCGACCACCGGCGGAACCAATCTGCGCAATGTACAACCCCTGTTCGCCGAGATCGAACTTGGCGGTTTGGCGATCTGTCACAACGGCAATTTGACCAACGCGCTTGAGCTTCGGCGGGATCTGGTGAAACAGGGCTGTTTGTTTCAATCGACGACAGACACTGAAACCATCGTTCATCTTATCGCCCGCAGCATCGCCACGACCTTCACCGAACGCATGGTCGATGCACTGCAGCAGATCGAGGGGGCATTCTCGCTGGTCTGTCTGACCCAAGACGCGGTAATCGGTGTTCGCGACCCACTTGGGGTGCGTCCCCTGGTCCTGGGCAAGCTCGGAGAGGCCCATATCCTGGCGTCCGAGACCTGCGCCTTCGACATTATCGGCGCCGAGTTTGTGCGGGATGTCGCGCCGGGCGAGATGGTCATCCTCAGCCAAGAGGGTATCCGCTCGCTCAGGCCGTTCGCCCCGAAACCTGGTCGGTTCTGCGTCTTTGAATATATTTACTTCGCCCGTCCCGACAGCCTTGTCGAAGGCCGGAGCGTCTATGACGCCCGCCGAGAAATCGGCGCGGAGTTGGCGCGGGAGAGCCCTGTCGACGCCGATGTCGTGGTTCCTGTACCGGATTCCGGTGTCCCTGCCGCCGTCGGCTTTGCCGCCGCCTCGGGCATTCCCTTCGAGCTCGGCATCATCCGCAACCATTATGTCGGTCGCACTTTCATCGAGCCGTCGGATCATGTTCGCCATCTCGGCGTCAAGTTGAAGCACAACGCCAACCGAGCGCAGCTTGAAGGCAACCGGGTGATCCTGGTCGATGATTCGATCGTCCGGGGCACAACCTCGATCAAGATCGTCGAGATGGTACGGGCCGCTGGCGCGCGCGAGGTCCACATGCGGATCGCCAGCCCGCCGACCACGCATTCCTGCTTTTATGGGGTCGATACACCGGAGCGTGAAAAACTTCTCGCCGCGCGGATGACGGTAGAGGAAATGGCCGAATATATCGGCGTCGACAGTCTGGCGTTCATCTCCACCGACGGTCTTTACCGGGCGATGGGTGAGCCGGGACGGGATCCGAACCAACCGCGCTTTTGTGACGCCTGTCTGACCGGTGACTATCCGATCCGCCTGCTCGACCATGACGGCGGCGCCAGGGGAGCCCAGCTTTCCCTACTCGCCGAAGCTTCCTGAAACCTGACACAGACGGTTTGTTGTGGCTGATTTACTGAAAGGCCGCATCGCCCTGATCACTGGGGCGTCCCGGGGAATTGGCGCTGCCGTAGCCAAGGGGTACGCGACCGAGGGGGCACATGTAATCCTTACCGCCCGCACGATTGGCGGGCTCGAGGAGGTCGACGACGAGATCCAGGCCGCCGGCGGCGCGGCCACCTTGGTCGAGATGGATCTACGCGATTCCCTGGCGATCGATCGGCTTGGCGCCAACATTTATGAACGCTGGGGCAAGCTGGACGTGCTGGTGGCCAATGGCGGTGTGCTTGGGCAATTGACGCCGATCCATCAATACGCCCCGGACGTCTGGGAAGAAGTCATCGCCGTCAACTTGACCGCCAACCAGCGACTGGTCCGCAGCATGGACCCGCTGCTCAGGCTGTCCGATGCCGGCCGGGCGATTTTTGTCTCCTCTAGCGCCGCCCACAATTCCCGGCCGTTTTGGGGAGCCTACGCCGTCAGCAAGGCCGCCCTGGACGCCATGGTTCGCTGCTACGCAGCCGAGAATGTCAGCAGCAAATTGCGGATCAACATCATCAATCCCGGCGCCACCCGGACAGGCATGAGAGCGGCGGCATTCCCCGGCGAAGATCCGTTGAGCCTCAAAACTCCGAAAGACCTGGTGCCCCTGTTCCTGGACTTGGCGTCGCCGAACTGCCTGACCCATGGCGACTTGATCAACGCCTGAACGACCGGCGTCGCTCGGGCGGCCGCCGCGGCAGTCAGCAATATGCCCTAATAGATTGGCCCCCGGTCTATCAGACCATCCTGAATGACCTGGTGGTCCTTACGCCGTCCCATGTGACCGGCGTTCGTTTCCCACCGTCGATAATAGCGTTTGTTTGAGTACGGAGCAAAGCATCGTACAATTTGAAAGATCGTCGACCGCCAGGCGCTGCTCGGCTTTATATCGAGACCTCATCAACATACCCGCCTTGCCGTCACCTATCTCTGTTGGGCGGTGATCAGTTACTTATCCACATAGGGATTGTCGCCCCCACGCAGCATAAACCGGATCGGCACGCCGGGCAGAGCGAATTCGTCGCGCAAGCCATTGACCAGATAACGAACATAAGCGTCGGACAGTCCTTCGGGTTGACTGCAGAAACACGCAAAGGTCGGCGGCCGGGTCTTGGCCTGGGTGATATAGCGCAGCTTTACTCGCCGCCCTCTGGCCAGAGGCGGCGGATGCCGCTCGGTCATATTGCCGAGCCAGCGGTTCAGCCGCGCTGTCGAGACACGCCTGTTCCAGGTGTCATAAACTTCCAACACCGTATCGAGCAGACGGTCGAGATTGCGCTCGCGCAGCGCCGAGACCGTAATGTAGGGAATTTCCCGAACCTGTGGCAACGAGGTTTGGATCCGGTCACGCAGCGCCTTCAGCGCCGCTTCCTTGTCGGTAACCGCATCCCATTTATTGGCCGCCAGAACCAATGCCCGCCCCTCTTCGACGACCATACGGGCGATGGTAAGGTCCTGGCGCTCCAGCATCATCGTCGCGTCCAGCATCAGCACCACGACATGGGCGTACTGGATCGCGCGCAAGGTGTCGGCGCCGGATGCCCGTTCCAGACGCCCCCATACGCGCGAGCTGCGACGCAGACCGGCGGTATCGACCAGCTGGATGGGGTGATCGCGCCAAATCCATTCGACCTCGATCGCATCCCGGGTGATGCCGGCTTCCGGTCCGGTCAGGACCCGGTTCTCCCCCAACAAAGCGTTCATCATCGTCGATTTACCGACATTGGGACGCCCAACAATCGCCAGCCGCAAGATCTTGGGCGCTTTTATATCGCGCCATATGTCGGAACCATCCGGGGACTCGTCGACAATGTCTTCGCCGTCGTCGTCAAACTCGCGACCGCCATGCTCTGCCTCTTCCTCGCGGGCGAACCCGGCAATTGCCTGGTAGAGATCGGCCAAGCCCTCGCCATGTTCGGCGGAAATAGCGACCGGGTCGCCCAATCCAAGCCTAAAAGCGTCCATCAAGCCACCAGAGCCTGCCCGGCCCTCGCACTTATTGGCGACCAAGACGACCTTGTCCTGCTGCCGGCGCAACCAGCGACCGAAATATTCATCCAACGGCGTGACGCCGGCGCGGGCGTCAATCACCATCAGGACGACGTCGGCCTCCTCGACCGCCGCCTCGGTCTGCAATCGCATCCGGCCTTCCAGCGCCACGTCCTCTACATCTTCGAGCCCTGCAGTATCGAACACCCGAAACTCCAGGTCAGCGATACGACCTTGTCCCTCACGGCGGTCGCGGGTCACGCCGGGAATATCATCGACGATCGCCTCGCGACGGCCCACCAGACGATTGAACAGGGTCGACTTACCGACATTCGGGCGGCCGATGATGGCTACGGTTATGGTCATGTGATTTGTGTCCTGGTCTGGCGCACCGCCTCAGCGGTAGGCGATCAGACGGCCTTTATCGGTCAACACATAGATCGTGGCGCCAGCCACGATCGGGGGAATGAACACCGGCGCATTGACATCAATGCTGCCAAGAACCTGTCCGGTATAGGGTGAAATTGCACGCAACTCTCCAAGCGAGGAAGACACGATCAGACGGTCTCCCGCCAGAACCGGTCCAGTGTACTGGATACCCTCTTCACGCTCTTCCGGGCCTTTGAACTGTGGCAATTGGGTCAACCACCTGATCCGCCCATCACGGCGGGTCAGGGCGATCACTTCGGCCGCGTTGGAGAGCAGGAACACGAAATCTCCGGCAACCCACGGTGTATCGGTGCCGCCAATACGCCGATCCCAAACCCTGGCGCCGGTCTTGAAGTCGAGTGCGCTGACACGCCCCGAATGGCTCATCGCGATGACGATGTCACGGTCGATCACCGGGTTGCCGCGAATATCAGCAAGGTTTGATATAGCGTTCCCCCGCTGAACGTCGCCCAAGCTGTCCACCCAGAAGACTCGACCGGTCTCGGCTTTCAATGCAAAGATCTCACCCGACGAATAGGGAACCACCACCACATTGTCCCTGACGGCCGGACTGGCGCCACCAAGCAGGGCCGCGATCTCAGAAATTCCTGAATGAGTCCACAAGCGTTCGCCGGACTTCACCGAAAACGCCGCCGCCTTATTGTCGATAGTGGTCAGAAACAGCCGACCGTCGCTATAGGTCGGGGCGCCCCGGATCGGCCCCGGCGCATCCACCCGCCACAGCTCTTTACCGGTCTCCATCGAGGCTGCGATGACCTGCCCGACGCCGGTCGCGGCGAACACCATGCCGGCTCCGGTGGTGATCGCGCCGCTGAAGACCACGTCATTCTCGTCCGGCGATTGGGTATTCAGATGCCAGAATCTAGTGCCGGTATTGGCGTCGAAAGCTGTCAACGTTCCTTCGGAATCAAGGGTGAAGAGACGGCCATCCCGTAGCACCGGCGAGGCCAGAAGCGCCGCATCGTCAGTGGCGCCGGCGCCGATGTCGACGCTCCACAGCTTCTTCGGAAGATCACCAAAAGCAGGATGCTGCATCACATGGTCGGCGTTGCCGCCAGGTTGCGGCCAGTCCGCATTGATCACCGGGCGCGGCAAGATTACAGCGGTCTCGGCAAGCTGCGCGTCCGGCACCAGGTCACGCTCCAGCGCCATGACCGAGATCCGCTCCCCTAATAAGCGGTCCTTGGTCTCGGCCTCGCCGAAAAACCCGCCACTGCATGCGGATAGCCCCAGCAATACGAGCACAGGTAGTCCGCGAGTCAATATCCCCGACCGTCGCATCGTCATCCCGATCACTCTTACTGTAGGGCCTTGAGAATTTCGGCCGCCCTGGCCCGCATGCCGCTTGGCGTTCCGGCATCGTCCGATAATTGCGTAAACAGCGCCCGGGCGGCAGCGGTATCACGTCCCTTTATCGAAATAACTCCCTTTAGTTCCAAAGCCATAGGCCGCCATGGGTTGCCAACCACCGCAAGACCGTCAAGCGTCTCCATGAGCTCGGCCGCCGGGGCGGTCTCGACCTGCAAGGCCACCGAGCGCACCCGCGCCAGATCCCGTAGCGCATCCGCGACATCGTCATCCGATGCGACAGCGCCATAGGCCAGCACGGCGCCCTCGATGTCACCCTTACTCGCCGCCAGCGCCGCTTGACGCAGGCGTGCCAGAACCGCGTACCCACCGCCAGCATCCCTCGCCAACTCACCCAGTGCCGAGATCGCGCTAGCGACATCACCGTCGGCCGCTTGTGATACAGCAGCCTGATAGGCTGCGGACGCGGTTTGCCGCGCCTCCAAGTCCCGCGCGTTCCAGTACTTGTAGCCGCCGACCGCGATCACGATCAGCACCGCCACCGCAATCACATAATTGCCATAACGGTTCCACAACTTGGTCGCGCGATCTTGACGAAGTTCCTCGTCAATTTCCTGAAAGATATCGGCCACACCGTTCTCCGCAGAAGGCGAGCGCGGTTGAACCGCGCGCTCGCTAGACTCGATCTGAGTGGGTGGCCTCGACCCGCCCGGTGAAGCGTCTCTCGCTCAGAAAATCAGAAGCTGTTTCGTCGATCAAACCAAGGCCGTTTTGACCGCACCAAGCTCTCGTTCATCAAGCGCCGCACACTACTCCCACCAGCCTACGAAATCAAACGATGCCAGCCTGTCGCGTCAATCCGAGCACCATCGACGCAGTGATTGCTCCAGTGAAGGCCGCCTCTGTGCTTCCTGGGACTTTACCGTATCAATTTTTTCAGGGACACTAGGGGTCTACAGTGCCAACATTAGGACCGATCACGGACCCATGGCGAACTTGATCCGGCTCAACAAAGGCCGCCGCGCGAAGCCCGATGTATTCTTCAGTAAACGGGAGCTCGGCGAAATTCTTTCGGCCTACAGCATGGGCGTTATCAAAGGTGACTGGCGTGACTACGCGATCGATCGAAACGGCTACATGGCGACCTTCTCGATTTTCCGAAGCAGCCGTGAGCATCCACTTTACGCCGTCGTAAAAACCCAAAAGCCCGGTCAATCCGAGCCGGTCTTTGCCCTTTTCAACGGCCCTAAGCCGCTCGCTTCCTCGGGGTCTCTGGCCACGGTGATGGATCGCTTCAAGACCTTGCCGCGGCTGGTGAAGGGTTGAGGAGAGTCAACAGCCCATTGATATAATATAGTTATTTTCACGATTATTGCCTAAATTCCCAATCATTTCGTTCCTGCCACCCTCTATCGCGCCGCCGCTGGTTGCGCATGATATATTGCCCATCCTTAATGTTCTTGTTATGTTCTTTTCTCCGAGAGCAGCGAGGTCGAATGATGGGAAGATTGAAGGAGAGTGTGATCGCCCGCGAAGAGCGCGGCCAGCGCGCCGCCTCTCTCGGAGATCTCATCCAAGCTGGTATTGGGGTTTTCTGCTGGTGCAATCGTTGCGGCCACAGCGCCGAGGCGACAACGGCAATGCTGGTCCCGCAGCTCGGCCCCGGATTCCCTGTTCCGGAGATTGGCACGCGGATGCGCTGTACCTCCTGTGGTTCCAAGGATGTCGCCACCCGACCGGCCTGGCCATCGCATGGCCCGATCACTCGGCACGACTAGGGTCGTTTCCTACAAGGATGCCTCGCGGGCCCACAGGGCAGTCGGCACCAAAGCCTGAAGCGGCATACCGCCGATGAACGGGCCGAGGAAATCATCGACCATCTAAAAGATCTAATCCTCAATCCGGGGGCCAGCGCCACGTTCCCCGAGTTCATGACGGCGAACCGGCTTGCCGGCCTCCGCATGCGCGTCGGGTCTCTATTGTTTGCGCCGCGTACCCGTTTGCCACCTTCTGGTCCGGCATCCTGTTCATTGGCGTGAGTACGGAACAAGTTGCGGCGTACGGATACGCTGTCGGCCTTTGATCTCTCGATCATTTTCACCGTCACTGACTTGCTTTATGCTGGCGAGCGCCGGGATGAGATCAAACGCGAGGCGGTGTGGATCGTTACAAGTAACCACGCGGTTGGCCCAATAAATCTTGGCCCCCACCCTTCTGTGCTACACTGAACAACGAACCAGCATGTTTGGGGTCGAGCAAACCCCGCCTCCCCGCTATAGTCTTGTCGGCACATCAATATTGGCGAGGCGGGCATGGCACTAGAACTAAGCGGCAAGCGGGTGATCATCACCGCGGCGGGTGGCGGCATCGGACGCCAGACGGTGAAGCTGTTCTCCGAGGCCGGCGCGAAAATCTATATCTGCGATATCGA
Organism: uncultured Alphaproteobacteria bacterium; assembly: GCA_937776645.1. GTDB lineage: Bacteria > Pseudomonadota > Alphaproteobacteria > Thalassobaculales > Thalassobaculaceae > JADHLJ01. Next base: position 9,928 of record CALMRI010000021.1, read on the forward strand.
CGAAGAGGGCCTCAACGCCACCATCGCCGGACATGACAATGTCGGTGGCATGGTCGCGGACGTCTCGGATCCAGCAGCCTTCGACACCTTGTTCGAGCGGGCCGATGCCTATCTCGGCGGCCTCGACTTCATGGTGAACAACGCCGGGACCGCTGGTCCGACCGCCCCAATCGAGGAGGTAACCCTCGAAGATTGGCAGAACCTGCCTAAACGTCAACCTAACCAGCGCATTTTTGGGCACCCAGCACGCCATTCCGCGGATCAAGGAAGCCGGCGGCGGCGGCATCGTCAACCTCTCCTCGGCGGCTGGTAAGTTCGGCTTCGCGCTCCGCAGCCCCTATGTTGCCTCAAAATGGGCGATCGTCGGGCTGACCCGCACCACGGCCCTGGAGGTCGGGCCGTTAGGCATCCGCTGTAACTGTATCCAACCCGGCCCTGTCGAGGGTGAGCGGATCAATCGGGTGATCCGTGCCAAGGCCGCGGCCGAGGGCGTCTCGGAAAACCAAACCCGCGACGAGTTGGTTTCGATAACCTCATTGCGCACCTTCATCCCACCAACCCACATCGCTGGAATGATCCGCTATCTTTGCTCGGATATCGGCAGCACCATCACCGGCCAGGCGATCAGCGTTGACGGAGGGCTCGAAGGCATGAGCGGGTAAATCCGTTTCGTTTCCATATTTTCATACATATACAATATTTCATAAAGTATACTTATATAGATAGGGTATCGCGAAATGCGCCATGAAATTAAAAAATTTATAGATGAAGCGAGCAGCAAAGCCAAAGCCTACAAACTTCCCTAAGAATGCACCAACAAATCCATCAACCACGACGACGATGAGCAATGTGACCAACCAGCGCTACGTTACGCTCGGCGATCGACCTTGCGCGGCGCGCTTTGGCCCTATAGCGGGACCCCAGCGCTACTCAGCCGCGCAGTCTCGTTCTCGGAATTCGAAAATGGCGCAGATGGCACCCATCACGTCGCCGAGGGATACAACACCGGCATCTGATCCGGTAGGGCGATCCGCTGGCCCCCGGCGCACTTGACTTCGACTCACACAACGAGACCTCCTGTGCTCAAGAGCAGCAATTTGGCTACAACAATGACTATCTCGGCTATCTGCCGCTGCCGGTGGCCTCCAACAACAGCGACCATAGGTTGTTGTTCGTCAATCACGAGGACACCAACGAGGAGCTGATGTTTCCCAGCCTCATCAAACAAGACCGCAAGCCCAAATTCGTGGGCATAACCCAGGAACTGATCTATACTGAGATATCAGCTCATGGCCGCTCAATCGCCGAGATCAAGCAAACAGGTCGGCCAAAGAAAGACCGTTAAGGACAGCAGCTATGCTCGGCCCATCACCACGCGGACCACGAAGATCGTGCTGTCAGAACCGACGATCAGCGACGACACGATGAAGACCTCGGCCGATCCGACCGGCAGGCATGTCACTGGCATGCTCAACAACGGTGCGGGCCTCGTTCTTTTGAAAGACCGTTAACGCTGGCGAGCGCCCATGAGGTTTCTTGTCACACCTCTCCCATTGAACCAAATCCGCGCTACACTCCCTTACCGTGTTATTTCATTCGGGAGGGTCAATCTTGGAAATTTCATCTGAAAAGCAGCGTGACATGCTGCGCCTGATGCAGACCATCCGGCGGTTCGAGGAACGCGCCTCGACCGATTACGTGGCCGGCGACATCTACGGCACCGTGCATTGCTATATCGGTGAAGAGGCCGTGGCGGTTGGGGTTTGCTCGGCGTTGAACCGGGATGATCAGATCATCAGCACCCATCGCGGGCACGGCCATTGCATCGCCAAAGGCGCCGATCTCAACCGAATGATGGCCGAGCTCTATGGGCGCGAGACCGGCTACTGCAAGGGCAAGGGCGGCTCCATGCATATTGCCGATTTCGACATCGGCATGCTCGGCGCTAACGGCATCGTAGCCGGCGGGATCTCGATCATCACTGGGGCCGGCCTTGCCGCCCAGATCGAGGGCAAAGGTCGGGTCGCGGTCTCGTTCTTCGGTGATGGGGCATCCTGCGCCGGGCCGTTCCATGAATCACTCAACATCGCGGCGGCCTGGAAATTGCCCATGGTTTATGTCTGCGAGAACAATCTCTGGGCGGTCAACACCGCCGCCTCGACGACCTTGGCGGTGCAGGACGTCGCAGCCCGGGCGGCGGGATATGGCATCCCCGGCATCGTCGTCGACGGCAACGATATCTTCGCGGTCCACGCAGCCACGACAGAGGCCGTGGCCCGGGCCCGGGCCGGCGACGGGCCAACCTTGATCGAATGCAAGACCTATCGCCACCGACGCCATACCGAACGCCCGTCCCAGCCCGACGTCCGGCCGCAGGCGGAAATCGATGCCTGGATGAAGAAGGACCCGATCGACCGGCTGGTGGATCATCTGCAAGCCCAACAGGGTCAGCTTTCGGTCGAGGAATGGCAGGCGATGGATGCCGAGATCTTGCAACAGGTCGAGGACTCGGTGAGTTTCGCCAAGGCCAGCGCCTTTCCGTCACCCGACCGGGTGACGGACGACGTGTTCGCGGCCTGAGGAGGGATTTGAAATGCGACAGATCAGCTACGCCGCCGCAGGCATGGAAGCCTTCATCGAAGAAATGGAGCGCGACCCGACGACCTTTCACCTTTCCACCGACGCCCCGCCGCCCCTGGTCGAAAGGTTCGGCACCTCACGGGTACGTGGCACGCCAATCGCCGAGGGCGCACTGACCGGCATGGCGATCGGCGCGGCCGGCTCCGGGTTCCGACCGATCATCGATTGGCGAATGGTCACCTTCTCCTTCGTCGCCATGGATCAGGTGGTGAATCAGGCCTCGAAAATTCATTATATGTTCGGTGGCCAGACCAAGTTTCCGATCCTGTATCGCTGTACCGTCGGCGGCGGGCTCAGGATGGCCGCTCAGCACTCGCAAAGCCCGTATTCGATGTTCATGAATTTGGCGGGCCTGAAGATGATCCTACCGTCGACGCCCTATGACACCAAGGGGCTCTTGAAAACCGCAATCCGCGACAACAATCCAGTGATCTCTTTCGAGTCGACGCGGTTGTTGACCATGATGGGCGAGGTCCCGGAGGAGGAATACACCATCCCCTTCGGCGTCGCCGACATCAAGCGCGAGGGCAAGGACGTCACCATCGTCGCGCTGGCCTGGTTGGTACACGAGGCGCTGGCGGCAGCCGAGACCTTAGAGGCCGAGGGAATCTCGGTCGAAGTGGTGGACCCACGCACCCTGGTGCCGATGGATACCGAGACAATCCGAGCCTCGGTGCGCAAGACCGGACGCCTGGTGGTAGCTGACGAGGCAGGCCCCACTTGCGGCGCTTCAGCTGAGATCGCCACCCTGGTAACCGAGGACTCCGCAACCTTTAAATGCCTGAAAGCATCGGTCCGTCGGGTCTGTGCTCTGCAGGTTCCGATCCCCTATAGCCCAACCCTGGAAGATGTCGTCTTCCCGAACCGTGAGAAGATTGCGGCGGCGGTACGGGTGGTGATGACGGAGGCGTAATCGCTCCGACGCTAAGCGCACACTAAACGGCGCCGTAACGCCCGAGCCTTTCCGCGAGAAACGCGCGAAACCCTGGTGCGTCAAGTGCGAACCCGACTTGGGCATTGGCCTCGGGCGGCGGCACGCCGCGCGTCACCCGGCTTTTGCCGATGGTCTCGGGGTCCTCGATCTCGATCTCGACACGGCAGGCCTCGAATGTCATCAGTTCAGGACGCAGCAGCTGCATCACCGCCAGCACGTCATGGAGCGAACCACCGACGGATCCGTAATGTGCCAGCATGCCGACAACACATCTGGCCACCGGCGTATCCAGCGCAGCGATGGTTTGCAGCCATTCCGGCAAGGCCCGCGCCTGGCGCGTGATGTCGAGGCCGACCATAGTGATTGAAGCGCCGCTCTCGAAGACGATCCGAGCCGCGTGCGGGTCGACATGAAAGTTGAACTCCGCGTCCGGCGTGACGTTTCCAGCCCCCGCAGCCCCGCCCATAATAATGATCTCACGAATTTCATAGGCCAGCTCGGGACGTTGGACCAGAGCCACCGCCAGATTGGTCAGCGGGCCGACGGCGGCGACGGTGATCTCGCCGGGACGCGCCCTGATCGTATCGCGCAACCAATCAACGGCGTGCCGGGTATCGGCAGTCCCGCGCGCTGGCGGCAGACCGCTGCCTTCAAGACCGGATGCGCCATGAATATCATCCGCTGTCACCAGCCGTCGCAGCAGCGGCCGCGGACAGCCGGCCAAGACCGGAACCTGAGAAGCCCCGCAGAGGTCCCGGACACGCCGGGCGTTCGGCTCGGTCAGATGCAGCGGGACATTCCCGGCCACGGTCGTCACCGCCAGCACCTCCAACGTCTCTGAACTGGCAAAGGCCAACATCAGAGCGATCGCATCGTCGATACCGGGATCGCAGTCAATGATAATCGGCCGTGGGATGATTGGCTCCGGGAGAATCGGCCTTGGAACGCTCATCCCGCGCGCCTCTCGATTAGCATTCCCCCGTCCCCCATGACCGCCTCCCCTGTTTCTTTGCTTGCACTTGCCCAGCGCCTGCTTATTCTCCCGCCGATCGGCCAGACACTCAGCCCCGTTTCACATCGCCCAGGAGAATCTCGTGAACGAAATGGAAATCGCCAAGATTGAGCGCTATCTGCGCGGCAAGTTCCGCAATACCGGCATAACCATCGAAGCTCGTAAGAACAAGGACGATTCGGCCGAGGTGATGCTCGACGGTGAGTTCATCGGCGTCCTTTTCAAGGATCAAGACGAGGGTGAAACGTCCTACGACCTTCACATGACGATCCTGGATATCGATCTGCAATAGGCTTAGCCAACTATAGGTCGTGCAGCCGCTCTCACTCAGCAACCCCGACGTGCTCTAAGAAATTGGTGCCCCTCGGCGGAGTTCGTTCCCTGATCCAGGCACTATCCACTCAGCTATCGTCGCTTCGACCGCGCAGAACAATTCGTCCTCCAGCTCCCCATCGTTTCTCAGTGCGGCTGTATAATCTCCCAAAATTCTGACAGATCGCCGGTACCTCCAAGCAGGTCGTCATAAACAAATAGACCACTTCGTTCGCCGGGGGCTTAAACAGCTCGGAAAGGGTTTACCCTTTCAACCTTTTATCGAAATTCCAACTGATATCCCCACCAAGCTACACCCCACCCACGACGGAAAGACGCCTTACGAGACACTCAAGGAAAAGCTATAATTCATCCAGTCGGTGTCTCACCGGATTGCTCAGGTTACAGAAACCGGCGCCGTAAAGCTGGGCGTTTAGCGACAGCGGCGCAAAACCCATCTCCCGTAGCCAACGCAGCGAAATCTAACACATTTCCTATAACAGGGCCGAGATGACGATCCCGATGACCGGGAGGCGAGAGGTTTTCATGCCGCGGATAGCAAGGCTGCGCGAGCGAACCAAACGTCACGCCGGTCTGCAGCGCTGCTACTTCGAGGTGGAGCCGCCATCGACCACCATTTCCGAGCCGGTCATGAATGACGATTCATCCGAGGCCAGGAACAAAATGGCGTTGGCGATTTCTTCCGGCTTGCCGAAACGGCCCAGCGGGATCCGGTTATACAGGCGCTCTTGCAGTTGATCTTCCGGCACCGCTTCGTGGCCCATCGCTGTGTCGATCGGTCCCGGATGCACCGAATTACAGCGGATGCCGTCCTTTGCCAAGCGGTTGGCGATCGACTTCGTCATCAGACGCAAGGCCCCTTTTGATGCACCATAGTGCACTGAAAGCGAGGACCGCAGACCCGCTGTCGAGGACAAATTGATGATTGAACCGCCGCCGGAGGCCTTCATCGCCTCCACCGAGGCCTTGACGCCGAGAAACGGACCCTTGGCGTTGACCGCCATCATCAGATCCCATTCCTCCTCGGAGGTGTCCTCCATCGGTTTACGCTGATAGATCCCGGCATTGTTCACCAGAATGTCGAGCCGGCCATGGGTACTGCTCAGGTGCGCGACCGCGGCCTGCCAATCCTCGGCGTGGGTGACGTCCAAGGGCATGAACACCGCCGGTGCGTTGCCGCCGGCCAGTTTCGTCTCCAGGGCCCGTCCGGCAGCCTCGTCCACATCGCCAAAGCCGACCGCCGCACCTTCGGCAACGAAGCGCCGAACCACCGCCTCGCCAATCCCCTTGGCGCCGCCGGAAACCAGCGCCACCTTGCCTTCCAACCGCATTGTTATTCTCCCGTAAAGGGTCCGGCCGTATGAAGCCCGGCGTCGGTTATTCCGCTGCCAAGAGTACGTCCAGATCGATCTCTTTTTCCTCGGCCGTCGCGGCGCCGATCCAGGCGTGCTCAGAGACATCGAAGACCACCCCATCCGGGCCGGTGAACTTGGTCTCGTAGAAATTATCGGCGGCGTTCGGGTCCTGCTTAAGGATACAGGGGGCGCCCAACTCCTCGAGGGTGCTGATGGTGCCTTCAAGATCCTTGACCAGCACGCCGAAATGATGGATCCCGACATAGTCGAGACCCTTGCCGAGCTGATCAACATTTTTGAACTTCAGAACCGCCATATTGAGGGTGCCATCACTGAGAAAGATCCCCCAGGCTAGCCCTTCGTCGGGTTTGTTACGATCGCCGACCCGACCGACTTCCTTGAAGTCGAAGGCCTTGCAATAAAAAGCAGCGGTTTTTTCGGGGTCGTCGGTCGCCAACGCGATGTGTCTCAGCTTCGGCATGTTCTGTCTCCTCCACCATGGTTAGCGGTATTGTGCCGGAAGGTCGGAAAAGCGGGAAGCGGAAAGACGGCGCGACGACGTTTGGGGCGACGACGGGGCGGTTGCTGGAAAATTCGAACCGGTCACGCTTTAAAGGCTAAACCTCGGCAAAAAACGCCAGCATTTGCCGGGAAACCTCCTCCGGTTGCTCCTCGGCGAGCCAATGTCCGGCGTTTTTGATCTCGCCGCCGCGTACGTCCTCGGCGACCCGCCGGGCTGAATCCAGCACAACTGTGGCGCCGCGGCCCCGTCCGCCGGTGCCGGCGATGCTCAGCACCGGCATTTTTAACTTACCAGCGGTTGCGAGAATAGCCTGATTGTCAATAACGTCGCGGTGCGAGGCCCGGTAGTAGTTGAAGCCGGCGCGCATGGCGCCGGGCTGGGCATAGGCCCGGACATATTCGTCGATCGCCTGATCCTCGATCGCGTCGGTCCGGGCTCCCCAATTGCGGTAGAAATGCTCCAGGTAGGTCCGCTCCCGCCCAGCGGTTAGCGTCTCCGGCATGTCGCTAACCCAATGAAAGCCATGATGCCAGCGGTCATGCGAGAAGACATCGGTGCCGTCACCCGGGATCGGCACATCCAGCAGGGCCAGCTTGCGCACCCGCTCCGGTTCAGCGGCGGCATAGGCAAAGGCGACCGGACCACCCCAGTCATGTCCGGTCAAAAGGATCTTGTCGTGTCCGAGATGCTGGTGAACCAATTCGCGGATGTCGCTAGCAACGGTTTTCTTGTCATAGCCCTCGGCCGGGCGCGAGGAATCGCCAAGTCCGCGCATGTCCGGGGCGATTATCAAATAATGCTTGGCCAGCACTGGGATAATTTTACGCCACATATACCAGGTCTGCGGCCAGCCATGCAGCAGCACCAACGGCTCGCCGGCTCCAGCGGTAACGTAATGCAGGGTGGCGTCGCTTAACTTGGCGAAGTCATGCGTCAAACCCATCATGTCCAAAGTCCTCTCGATTTGCTGATCATCCACCGGCCAGGAATCTTCCCACACCCGAGCCGCCCGCTCCTCGACGATCATGGCCTTCAGGAGAATCGTATCGTCGGGAAGCTGGTCGGGCGCCCTATCCATGTCCCGAAGTATAATTGGCACCGACCCCCGTTCCACAATTATCCATCTAATTCCATACGGTAATTAGGGTGATAATCAGGCGACACACGCCGGTGACCCACCCCACTTCAGACGACGCCAGTCAATGCCTTCCCATCGCATCGCCAACTGTGCCGACGTCACAAGCTGCTCAACACCCCAGCCGACGTCGATTGTCCCTTCGAGAAACTCGACCAAGTCAAAACCAAGGTCCAGTGGTGGGAAGCCGGCGCGTAGTCACCGGAATGGCTGGCCGCGGGCGATGTAGAGCTCAGCATTGCTTACAATGGCCGGATCACCAATGCCCAAAAGGCGGGCAAGAACCTAAATATGATTTGGGACAATACGATCTTTGCCCTCGGCCTACCGGGTCATATCGGGATGAGGCCAAACCTACGATCTTTCGGGCATGCCGGCGCTAGCCGCCCCATCGGTTTCGCCGACCCGGAAATTGGGTTGGGTTTTGCCTATGCCCCCAACCACATGTTTTCAGGCAAGGGTATCAACCCACGGTTACAAGCCCTAGTTGACACGATTTACGCGGCGTTTGAATAGGGCGCCAAACGCGCGTCCAGCGAGGCGCGAATAGGGTATCCGAGAACGCGTCGTTCAAACTATCCAGCACGCCGGCTGGGCCCGGCGTGTTCAGCGGCCCGGTCAGGCTTCCAGTGGGGGAAAGGCCGACGCCATGGCGATATCCGCAAAATGATTGTCGACACAGGCGTCGAACGGTACGTCACGGGTAATAAAACCGCCGGACAGCAGTGAGCATTTGAGTCGAACAAATCCGACGGGCGGCAAAACCGGGTCCGAGCCCCATAACCCATGGCATCGATAGCGTTTGATGGCGCTGGCCAGGACCACCGGTTCCAGATCCGGGAAATAGCCTTGGATCGTTCCGGCGATCGTCTCACTGGATTGAGCATGGAACCACTTCAACGTGCGCAGCATCGCCCGGGTCATCGCCAAGGGCAGCTCCGGGCGAGCTTGGAGGGTAGATGACTTGCCATAAAAACATGTATAGGACGTCGGCCCCCGGCTGGAGGCCGCATACCAGATATGGCCGATACCACCGCGCACCGCCTGCTCGACATAGGGCTCGAACACCTGGACCACATTAAGCGCACCGCTTTCCAGTGCCGCGAGGTTGTCCGCCATGCTTTGGTCTTCCACCCGATCAAGCGTGCCGGGGTCGATCCCGGCGCGGCGGAGATCATCTTGCAGGCACAGCCACGGCGTCGGCACTTCCGACACCGAACCCAGCCGCATTGTGATCAAGTCGGCAAAGCGGAAGGACCGGTTCGGCTCACGGCCGACCAGATAGAAGGGGTCCCGCGTCACCACCTCGCAGAACCCGACCAGACCACAATCAGGATCCCGGTCATGATGGTTCATCAGACGCATGGGTCCGCCCCAGGTGATATCGACGACACCTGAGAGCACGTCTAGCGCGGCCTCCTCGGGAAAAGTCGGCCGTTTCAAGGTCACGCTTACACCCTCCTGGCCGAAGGCATCCAACGCCACTGCGCAATAGAACGGGGTATAAAACACGCCGCGCAACGGCTCGTATAAGGTGATTTTCATTGGCTTTCCCACTCCCGCTCCAGAAAAACAAAACCACGCAAATGCTCTCGCCCCTAAGAGGAACCCTTTGGCCGCGTCTCGAAGGACCCTCTCGCTCGAGGGCGAGGATAACGCACCGGCGCCCGGTTAACGCGAGGGAACCATAATCTTGCACCCGAGGCCGCGTCTTTTTGATCATCGTACATACGTCAGCGTTTGATTCAGATAAGTGATCGGCCATACTGTTTGGGAAAATAGCTGCGATCGCCATGACGCCATGCCCTTCATAAGCGTTCAACGAGCATTGAACGACCAAACGAGACGCCGAATGACAGAGTTTGCGATCCTCGATCGCCACCCAGAAAAACCTCGCTTTCGATAAAAATAGGGCCAACCATTTTCGAGCGCCGTTCAACACCAACCAGATTAAAATGCTTCGGGTCCGGGAAAACCGATTTGATTGAGCTTCGCTCCGACTTCCTGGCCCGACCGACCTCGGAAATGGTCCACGCGATGGCACGCGCGGCCGAAATTCCCGGTGGCTTCGGCATGCGCGAGGATCCGACCGTTTCACGCCTGGAAGCGCTCGCCGCCGAGATTTTAGGCAAACAGGATGCTCTTTTCGTGCCGACATGCATGATGGCGAACCAGATCGCGCTGCATCTGCGCTGCCGACCCGGAGAGATATTTCTGACGGAAGCGGACGCCCACGTCGTCACCTCGGAATCTGCGGCGGCCTCGGCTCTGAGCGGCGCAATGCCGCAGCTGCTTCCGGCGGCGGGAGGCGCATTGGACATCGAGGCGCTCGCCGCGGCGCTTGGCCCCGTCGACGCCCAACGGGCGAGGCCGACGGTTGTCATGCAGGAAAATACCCATGTCCGCTCCGGCGGTCGGGTGATAGCGCTTGACCACATGCGGCAGGTCTACTATCTGGCGCGCGCTCACGGCGTGCCAGTGCATCTGGACGGCGCACGGATCTTCAACGCCGCCACCGCTCTAGGCTGTCCGGCGAGCGACCTCGCGGCTCAGGCCGACACCGTATCGTTCAATCTCAACAAGGGCCTGTGCGCGCCGGTGGGCGCCATCCTAGCCGGCCCACACGAGGCCATCGCCGAGGCCGAGCGAGTGCGCCAGATGTTCGGCGGCGGTTGGCGCCCGGCCGGCATTCTGGCCGCCGCCGGCATCGTCGCGCTGCAAACCATGATCAGCCGACTTTCCGAGGACCACGCACAAGCCCGGTGCCTGGTGGAAGGGCTGGCGGCCCAGGACGGCGTCGTCGTCGATCCGGCCGCGACCGAAACTAACATTGTTCTTGCTCGTCCCCTCAGCATGAACCCGATGACTCTCGCCGCCGCGCTTGCCAAGCGGGGCGTTCATGTGCTGCCATTTGGTCAGTACATCCGCCTTGTCACCCATCGTGAAATCAACGCCGATGCCGTCGAGACCACGCTCGAGGCATTTCGCGCGGTGCTCGCTGGAGAAAACCATGACTTATCGGCTCGGCGTTGATATTGGCGGCACCTTTACCGACTTCGCCTTGGTCGACGACGATACCGGCGCCCTGTCTATCCATAAGCAGCTGACCACCCCGCGCGCGCCGTCCGAGAGCGTGCTGACTGGCCTCGCCGCCTTGCTGGAGCGTACGGGCGTCGGGGTCACAGACATCACCGCGATCGCCCACGGCACCACCCTGGTCACCAACGCCGTGGTCGAACGCCGGGGGGCGGTGACCGGCATGTTGGTTACCAAGGGATACCGCGACAGCCTCGATATCGCCATGGAACGCCGGTTTGATTTGTTCGATCTGCGCCTTGAATTCGCCGACCCCGTAGTCCCGCGCGCGCTTCGAGTTGAGATAGAAGAACGCGTGATGTACGACGGGGCGGCGAGTACTCCGCTCGACGAGACAGAGGTCGATGCCGCGACCATTAAGCTTGTCGAAGAACACGGGATCGAGGCGCTAGCCATTTGCTTTTTACATTCCTACGCCAACTCGGACCACGAGGAGCGTGCCCGCGAGATTGTCGCGGCGCGCTATCCGGAGCTCCGGGTTACGACATCCTCGGAAGTACTCCCGTTCATGCGCGAGTACGAGCGCTGGTCAACGACAACGGTGAACGCCTATGTCCGGCCGCTCACCGATCGCTATCTGCGCGATCTGGAGACCGGCTTGACCACCATGGGCTTCACCGGACGGCTCCTGGTCATGACGGCATCCGGCGGCATGGTAACGCCTGCAATCGCCCGCCGGTTCCCGGTCCGGCTCATCGAGTCCGGCCCGGCCGCCGGTGCATTGATGGCGGCGTTTCTCGGCGAGCGGCTTGGAGAGCCTAACCTTCTGTCCTTCGACATGGGCGGAACCACCGCCAAGGGCGCGCTGATCCGTGACGGCAGGCCTTTGCGCCGGTACGAATTCGAGGTGGCGCGCGAGTACGAGTTCAAGCAAGGCAGTGGCCTGCCCCTGCGCATCCCGGTGATCGACATGATTGAGATCGGAGCCGGTGGCGGCTCCATCGCCGCGGTTGACGACCGCAACCTGCTTGCGGTGGGCCCCCGCAGCGCAGGCGCCGACCCCGGGCCGGCCTGTTATGGCCAGGGCGGCGATCAGGCCACCCTTACCGATGCAAACCTGGCGCTTGGATACCTGGTGCCGGACGCCTTCCTTGGCGGGCGCATGGTTCTGGATCAACCGGCGGCCGAACGCGTGATCGGAGCGACCATCGCGAAAACCCTTGGCGTCGAGGTCACACGCGCGGCCTGGGGTATCCACGAGGTCATCAACGAAGATGTCGCACGGGCCTTCCGGGTGCACGCCTCGGAGATCGGCTTTGACTATCGGCGATGCGCGATGATCGCGTTTGGCGGGTCGGGCCCGGCGCATGCGATCCGGGTCGCGCGCAAGCTGCGCATCCCGAAAGTGATCTTTCCCGTGGGCGCCGGGGTTATGTCGGCGATCGGGTTGCTGACGACACCAATCTCGTACGCGACCTTGCGCTCCGGACGAATCCTGCTCGACGGGTTGGACGAGCCAGGTTTAGAAGCGGGTTTCGAGCCGGTTGAACGCCAGGCGCTTGAGCTTTTGGGTGAGGCCGGTGTACCGGAAGAGGCGATCGCCATGGAACGCCGGCTCGACATGCGCTTTCACGGCCAGGGCCATGAGGTCGAAGTCGCACTGCCGGAGGATTTTCAACTTGCCGGTCTCTCCAATTTATTTCACCGGACCTATGCCCAGGTATTCGCCGCCACACCGCTGAACACCGCGATCGAAATCGTTAACTGGAAGATCGAGGCGAGCGGCCCCCGACCTGATTTCGCCGACAGTTATCGCCCCTTCTCCGGTCCAAGGGCGAGCAGGGCGGCGGTTCGTTCGGTCCAGGCTTACCGCGACGACAAGGCAGGTTTCAGCGCCTGGCCGGTCATTGACCGCTATACGCTGGGCCAGGGCGGAAGTGTTGATGGGCCTGCCTTGATCCAGGAGGACGAGGCGACAACCGTTCTTGGGCCCGGGGAACGGGTTGAAGTCGATGCACTCGGCAACCTCGTCGCGATCCTCACGCCAACCGGAGACTCGCCATGACCAGCTACGACCCCGTCAGCCTGAAAATCCTCTGGGATCGGCTGGTTGCGATCGCCGATGAGTTGGTCCTGTCGCTGGTCCGTACTTCGTTCTCGATGAATGTGCGCGAAGGCTATGACTTGTCCTGCATGATCTTCGATGCCCAGGCCCGGCTGTTGACCCAGGGCAGCTATTCGGTGCCCTCCTTCACTGGCACGGCGCCCCGGACGATTGCCCATATGCTCAAGGTATTTCCTGCCGAGACCCTCAAGCCTGGCGATATTGTCATGACCAACGATCCGTGGATGGGCACCGGGCATCTGTTCGATATCAATGTTATGCGACCGGTCTTCAAGGGCGGCCGGTTGGTTGGCTTCACCATGAGCGTTACGCATCTTCCGGATATCGGCGGTAAGGGAATTTCGTCCGATTGCACGGAAATCTACCACGAGGGATTGCGCCTTCCGGTCTGCAAGTTACGCGATAACGGGGTTATGAACGAGCTGTTGCTGGACATCATTCGGATCAACGTGCGGGTGCCGGACCAGACGGTCGGTGATCTGCTGGCCAATGTCGCCTGCAACGAGGTCGGCGGCCGCTCGTTGCTGGAGTTCATGGAGGAATACGGGCTGGAGGAGATCGAAAGCCTGTCCGATGCGGTAAATGATCACGCCGAAGCTGCGATGCGCGAGCGGATCGCCGAGATTCCGGACGGGACTTACGAGAATTCCATCCAAATTGAGGGTCCGGGCCACCCCATCACACTCACCGCGACGGTCCGGATCGCGGGGCCTGACGTGTTCATCGACTTCACCGGAACCGGCGAGCCGGTCCGGGCCTCCATCAATGTACCGTTCTGCTATACCATCGCGCAGTCCAACTATGTCATCAAATGTCTGACCATCCCGAGCCTGCCGAATAACGAAGGCTCGATGCGGCCGATCACCGTCACAGCGCCGGAAAATTGTGTACTCAACGCGCTGTCTCCCTGGCCGACCGGCGGACGTCACTCGGTTGGCCATTTTGTCGTACCCCTACTGATGGGCGCGCTCGCCCCGGCCCTGCCCGACAAGGTTCAGGCCGACGCGGCGATGATGAATATTTTCAGCGTCCAAGGCCGGCACCGCGACGGCGAAGAGATCACCTCGCTGTTCTTCCTGGCAGGCGGTCTTGGCGCCATGCAAGGCCTGGACGGCCGCGCGGTCACGCCGGCGCCATCAAACATGACGGTGATGCCCACCGAGATCTGGGAAAACCGTACGTCCATCACCATAGAAAAGCGCGAAATCTTAGCCGATACCGGCGGAGCTGGACAATGGCGCGGAGGCCCTGGGCAGGAAGTGGTATTCCGAAATGACACCAGACATTTGCTCGAAATCGCGTTGATGGGCCAACGGACCGAGTTTCCGGCAAAAGGGCTCGCTGGCGGCGGTGAAGGTGCCCGACGGCATTACGAAGTCAATGGCCTCACCGTCGATCCAAAGGCGCGCATCGAACTGGCACCTGGCGACCGCATCACTATGCGCGAGGCTGGCGGCGGCGGCTATGGTGACCCGGCGGAGCGCGACGCCAAGGCGGCGCTGGTCGATCGGATGTCGGGATATGTGACTGAGTTGTGACGTCGTCGTGAGGCTTATCGACTCGTCTTTTGATTCGTAATCTCACGGCATCGGTCCCTCACCGGCGCCAATCGCGTTTGGATTGCCTTCCGAGCGACTCTACATCAGAGTTCGTCTTGCCGGGAGCATCGATATGGGGAAATCCAGGTTAAGGGGAACGTATTTCATGGCGCAACAGACCACGCCGGGGGAAGTTAGGGCTGCAGCGGCGGCGATCCTCGACGAGGAAGACGAATGGCGGCGTATCATGGCCCAGGATGGCGCGGAGGTGCTGAAACTTTATTTGGACGTGAAATCTCCGCATGCCTATTTGGCGGTCAGGCCCTCGCTGATGGTAGCGCGGGATTACTCGGTGCAATTGGATATTCAGCCCTACACGTTGGACTACATCACGTTGGGTGTATCCACCAGTGTCGACAGCGATATGCGGCGGCGACCGGCTAGCGCCGCCGCCGACCGCAAGGCGCGGATGTATTACGCAGCAGCGCGGCAATATGCAGCGTTGCAGGCGCTACCGTTCCGCAGCCCGCATCGCTTGCTCGTATCCACGGCGGTCCATAAGGCGTGGCTGTTCGCCAAGCAACAAGAGCAGGCGATACCATTCTTGATGCGCGTCTACCTGCAGGGCTGGGGCAGCGGCTGGCGCGATTATGAGGTGGAATCGCTGGAGCAGTTGAAGACAACCCTCAAAGAGGCCGGCGTCGACCTGGCCGATTTCGACGTATTCATGACCTCCGGCGGTCAGGGTGATGCGGCCTTAGCCGCGTGTAATGCAGCGGCGGAGGCGACGGGAGTGACTGGTGTCCCGCATTATGTTTTCGACGATCCGACCACCGGCGGGCGGGTTGGTCTGTTCGGGCGCGAGCATCTGGCATTGATCCGGGAAAAGTTTCACGCTGCCGGTCTAGCGCGGCGGCCGGACGTCGAACCGGCATTTTCCCATGCCTGGCGGGGCCCCATGCGCGCTTAGGACTAGCCGAAGCCGCCATGCATTTTTCCAACAATCCGCGTTTTCATTGTAAAGTTTTCATCCTCCCAATTAGTGCCGATACCCCTATTCACGGAACTAAAATCGGAGCTTCTTTGATGAGCACGATTGGGCTGCGGAATAACCGCCAGGAATTCCTCCCAGTTCTGCCAGAGGCGAAGGTGACGACCGCCAGGGGCTACATCACCGAGCAACATGCCCCGTCCACTCGCAGGGCCTATCAAAGCGATATTCGAATCTTTGCCACATGGTGCGCAAGTACATCGCGGCGCGTGACCAAAAAAGCGTGCGGCGGCGGCGATCAGGTTGATCGATACAGGCTAAATCGGGAACAATTAATCTACCCTTACTGATAACCCAGTCCATCCCTTTCCCCTACCCCTTGCTAAGTCATTGAAATATTTGGCTGGGTTTTCTGGACACGTATCGAACTATGTGCATCGTGCCCGAGCCAGGATTTCGGAAGGTTCTGCAAAAAGTTCGCGAGTTTGAGGCAGCCGCTTAGCGGACCTTCATGCAAGGCGCAGCGATGGGCCGCATTGAGCCCAATTTGACGGATGCCGCGCAACGAACGAACGGCGAGTTTGATAAAATAGGCAAGCAATCTACTCTGTTGGTGCTGGCAACTCATTGTTTTTAGCTCATGCCAGTTGAGAACGCAGGAAATAGGGTTAGATTATCACACTAGATGGTTTGATTTTGGGAAACAGCTTTGCACGTCGTTTGGTTCAAACGGGATCTTCGAGTTCAGGATAACCATGTGCTGTCGCAGGCTGCGGCCCGTGGGGATGTGTTGCCGCTTTATGTGGTTGAGTCTGAGCTTTGGTGTGAAGCGGATATGTCTGGTCGGCAATGGGCCTTTGTGGCGGAGGCGCTAGAGGGGCTGAAGGCTGATCTTCAGACATGCGGTCAACCGTTGCTCGTTAGAACCGGTGAAATGATTGATGTTCTGAATGTGCATCTCTCAACTTGACGTAAGAGAGATCTACGCCGCTGGCGTCGATGCCAGCGATAGTGGCTCCAATCTGCGCCATCGCTTCGAGGGTGCGTTTCTGGCCCTTATGAGCCTTGAGATCGCCTGATGCCCGAGCCGCGTCCAAGCGTTCTGCTGCTAGGGCGTAAAGCATGGCCTCCCGCAACTCTCGATCATGCTGACTATCAATCAGTGATACTGCGAACGCTATCACCGCCAACAGGATGCCCCATGGCTCTAGAGCTTTTACCGGGCATCAGTGAAACGGGTTCAGGGCGATGGGATCTTTGTGATGTCGGCGTGGCTGACCCGGAACCTGGGTCCTTCATCGTCTGGCGGATCTTGTAGCGCACGAACGCCGCCATTGTGTCGTTGGCTTCCTTGTTCGTCATAATGTCGTTGAACGATGCCAAAAAACCGGAGCCACCGATTTTCCAGCGCGCCTCATAGGTCTCCAGGCGTTCTGCCTCGCTGACTTCCAGCGCAGATTTATTATTCAGATCGCGCAGCACGCCGTTCGGTGCATAACGCATCTCTACCCGCTTGTCGGCATAACCACTCCTCCAGGCGCCCGCATATTCCGGCGTCATGGATTGGTTCCGCGACGGGATCGAGAAGTTCGCCTGCCGCTGGAACACAGTCAAGTGCGCGGCTTGTTCCGCGATCACCGGGATCGCCTGGATCGCCGAGGACCCCGTGCCAATGATCGCCACCCGCTGGCCGGTGAAGTCCGCCTTCTCATGCGGCCAGCGGCCGGTGTGATAGGTGTTGCCCTGGTAGTCGTCGAGGCCCTCAAACTTCGGCACTTGCGCGGTCGAGATGCAGCCGCCGGCCATGACGAAATGCTTGGCGGCGACCCGCTCCCCCATGTTGGTTTCGATATGCCAGAGGCGCTGGCTCTCGTCGAAATGTGCGGCACGGACTTCGGTCCCAAAATCGATGTACGGACGCAGGCCGAAGCGGTCGGTGACGTGGTTGGCATAGGCCAGAATGTCGGCCTGGCCAGAGAATTTCTCAGACCATTCCCATTCCTGCTGCAGGTCATCGTCGAAGCCATAGGAATACTGCATGCTTTCCACGTCACAACGCGCGCCCGGATAGCGGTTCCAGAACCAAGTGCCGCCTACGCCATCGCCGCGCTCAAAACAGCGCGTGGAGATGCCTTACTTGCGAGCGCGGTGCAGAAGATAGAGGCCAGCAAAACCCGCGCCCACGATCACGACGTCAATAGTGGACGCCTTTTCTGCCTGGTCAGACATGCCCATCACATTTCATATTTGGTGCCGGTCGGACCGGCAGGATGCTTTGACTATAAAGTGCACATGCCAATTCACCAATCGTTGACAGGGGGTGAATGTATTCTCCACGGTGCCGTCGTAACGGCGAGCGGAATCGAGCCAAAATAAGCCGCCGAATGCGGTTCGCTGACTAAAAGCCCGTCTCATTGGGTGAAATTCCGCTTTTGCTTCTCAGGTGTTGCCGGCTCGGCTAGCATCGAAGCCGTGTTTGGTAGGCGTCCAGGCCATTTCGGCTGGTGCCAGGGAAACGCCGGTTGACAGCAGAGGTTGGAATTTCGACGCTGTTGGTCTTGCCCTCTCCCGTCACGTCAGGACCAGCGGATGAACGTAGACGACATGAAGATCATTGATATCCATTCGCATTGGGGAACCCGGCGCGGCTACCCCTTGCAGAGCGAGAAGGAATTATCTCAGCAACGCGCGACATGGAACTCCGAGACCCGCTATCACACGGAAGCTGAGATGGCGGATTATTTCAGCGCCAGCGGTGTGCGCGCTATTCTCGACCTGGGCTACGCGAAATACCGGCCTCTGGCGGAAATGCAGGCGTTGCACGACTACGCCTTCGAAACCGAGGCGGCGCACCGGGATGTCATCCTCGGCCATTGGGTTCACATTGACCCGGAGCGGGCGGGTCCCGAGGGCGTGGCGGAGCTGCGGCGCTGCATCGACAAGCGCCTCGGGTTTCTGGGTTACGCGGTATCGGCATCACTTTCACCGCCGGCGAGTGACCCGGCTTACGACCCGTATTACCGGTTATGCATCGAGGCCGGCATTCCGGTGCTGATCTTCGTCGGCACCACCGGTCTGGGCGCCGGGTTGCCGGGCGGGGACGGTGTGATCCTCGACTATTGTCATCCGCGTCACTTAGATTGGGTCGCCGCCCACAACCCCGACCTGACCATCGTCGCGGCTCGACCGGGTTGGCCGTGGCAGGCCGAGACCCTCGCGGTTCTCCTACATAAGCGAAACATCTGGTACGAACTGCATGGCTGGTCACCGAAATATCACACGCCGGACCTGAAGCACGATATCGCCAGGCGGCTGAAGGATAGAATCTTGTTCGGCGGCGACTATCCCCTATTCACTTATGAACGGCTGGTCGAGGATTGGCGCAACGAAGAGTACGCGCCTGAGATCCTCGACAAGGTCTTTCATGCGAACGCCGAGCGATTCTTGGAAAGCCTGGATATGAAATGAACCTGTTTCTGAAAGACAAAATCGCCATCGTTGGCGGCGCCAGCATGGGGATTGGCCTGGGCATCGCGCGAATTTTGGCCGAAGAAGGCGCCCGCGTCGCCATAACCGCCCGGCGGGAACCGGCGTTGATAGAGGCCGCAAACGCCCTGCGCGAAAAGACCGGCGCCGAGATTCTACCGGTCCAGGCCGATTGCCGACGCGCCGAGGATTGCCAGCGCGTGGTCGAGACGGTCACCCGGGAGCTCGGCGGGATCGATATCCTGGTCAATAACGACGGCGCACCACCGTTGGGAGAACTCACCTCTTTCGATGACGTCGCATGGGCCAAGGCGGTCGAACAGAACTTGATGTATGTTGTGCGCATGGCGCGCGCCGCCGTTCCTCACATGGAGGCGCGCGGCGGCGGCGGTATTCTCAATATCGCCGCGATTTCCGCGATCCAACCAATCGCCGGTTTCGGGCTTTCGGTGGCGACCTGGGGCGGCGTTATCGGCTATGCTAAGACCTTGTCGCTAGAGCTGGCGCGGCGGAATATCAACGTTAATACGATCTGCCCGGGCTATATCGAAACCCAGCGCTTGGAGAAAGTTTTCGCCGGCGGCGGCCAGGAGCCTGAGAAGATGCGGGCCCAGCTGACCGATGAGGTGCCAATGGGCAGAATTGGCACGGTGGATGATATCGCCAGCATCGTGGCGCTTCTGGTCTCGCCGCGTGGGCGCTATATCACCGGCACCACAATACAGGTCGACGGGGGTTTGTTACGCGGGTTGCGATAACCCGGCCAGATGACACGGATCGGCGCTTTATTCCGGATTTCTCCTACGCCTCGGTCAAATCCGTGTCCTTGTGAGAACCGCGGGTTAGCCTTGTTCCGCCGCGTCGCGACCCTCGATCCATTTGGTCAAGGCGAACCGTTGCAACTTGCCGGTGGCGGTGAAAGGAAGCTCGCCGACGATCTCAAGGCGCTCGGGAAGCTTGTAGTCGGAAACCTGCCCCTTAAGAAAGCCGATCATTTCCTCAAGAGTCACGGTCATGCCGGCTTTAGGGATCACACATAGGCAATTTCGCTCGCCAAGCCGGACATCCTTGGCCCCAACCATGGCGACATGCATGACGCTGGGATGCGTATAGAGAATTTCTTCTATCTCGCGCGGGAAGAATTTCTTGCCACCGCGATTGATGATCTCCTTGCTGCGCCCGACGATCCGCACGTTTTTCCGATCGTCCGAGAAGACACCGAGATCTCCCGACCGAAACCATCCGTCCGCCGTGAAGGCCTCGGCGTTGGCCGACGGGTTATTGTGATAGCCAAGATGCACCGACGGGCCACGGGCGGAGATATCGCCTTCGGCGCCCAGCGGCACGTTGTTGCCGGCCTCGTCCAACAAGCGCAACCCCATGCCCTCGACACAGCTACCGACGGTGCCATTAACGTCATGCGGGTCGTCGGAAAAGCGGGTGTAGGTTTGATAGCCGGTCTCCAGCATCCCATAGAGTTCGATAATCCGGCCGGGCATACGGCGCATGAAGTCGCGCAAGGTTTCCTCCGGGCAGGACGCGCCGCCGGTGATGACAACCCGAAGCGACGAAAGGTCGAAACGTTCCAACTCCGGGTCGTTCAGCATCGCGATGATCGACGCTGGCGCCGTCGGAATCACGGTAATCCGCTCACGCTCAATCGCCTCAAGCGCGGCACGTCCGGAAAACCGATCCAACAGGACGGCCTTGGCGCCGATCAATAACGCTTGCAGCATTTCCAAAAAACCCCAGTTCAGGCCGATCGGCAGATAGACCAGGAACACATCCTCGGCGACACATTGCATGTCGCGCACGTTGAAGCGAATGCCAGGGACCGTGGTGTTCACCGAATGTAGGGCGCATTTCGGGTTGCCGGTGGTGCCCGAAGTAAACGCCATGCGATAGACCTCATTGGCGCCCATCGGGGTCCACACCGCTCGCGCCAGAGGGGCGTGATCCGCAAGCCCATCTAGCAAGGAGACCGTGTCCGCGGTGGCCGGCGCGTCGATCACGCAGACCAGCTTCAAGTTCGCCAGCCCGGGGCGCAGGGCGCGGATCATCTCCGGATAGTCGAAGCCCTTGAACGATTGGGCGCACACATAAGCCCGGCTATTGGCAAACTGCAAAATAAAGTCGACTTCGCGGGAGCGAAAGTCCGGGTTGATCTTGTTTGCGACCGCACCGATCAGTTCAAGGGCGAAAAAGACGTAGGCGAACTCGACCCGGTTCGCCAATTGAATGGTCACCACATCGCCGGGTCGAATTCCCTGGGCCTTTAGGAACGCAGCGGTTCGACGAACGTTTTGGTCCAATGCGCCATACGTTATCCGGTTGTTGGCGTCGATCAACGCCTCGCGCTCCGGGTGCGCGACCACCCGTTCGAGAAACAGCTCGTAGAAAGTTTGATTTCCCCAATGCCCGGCCGCCGTGAATTCCTCGATCATACCTTGTGTCTGGCGCGTTTCAAACGGCATTGCGGCACTCCGTTCACTTGAAATTTCTGACAGTCAGAGCCCTAATTTGAATTAATTGAATATAAGGTTCCATTGGATACAGAGCAATTTCCGCTTGATAATTATCTGTTGTAATTGTGGACTCCACGTTGGAAATCGTCGAATAATGAACGATTGTTGAGCGATCAAAGAATGCAATTGGGCTCGCCTGTTTGTCTAGGCTCTCCTGGCCCCGCCTCGATCATCCGTGTTGTGGCTGATCGAGGCGGGGCCAGGAGAGCGGCGAACAGCTTCCGATAGAGCGCACGGCTCAAGCTAAAAACGTTGAAAGCTGGGAGGAAACATGAAAAACGATAAGCCAACCGCGAAAGTAGAAAGCGGCAAAAAGATCGACCGGGTTTTCCGCACCGTCACCAGGCGCAAGGTCCTAAGCGGTGGTATCGCCGCAACGGCCGTCCTGGCGGCTCCTGCATTTCTACACAAGACCGCCAAGGCCGCGACCGGTCCGATCAAGATCGGTTTGCCGACCGTTGTCACCGGCGGTTACGCGGAATTAGGCAGCCATGTCATCCGCACGTCCAAGCTCGTCGAGAGCATGGTCAATGGCAGCGGCGGTATCCTCGGCCGGCAGATTGAATTCGTGGTGGCGGACACCCAAGGCAACCCAGCCGCCGCCGTACGCAAGACGCAAGAACTAGTGGAACGGCACGGTTGCCACCTCATCACCGGGGTAGTCGTGTCCTCCGAGGCGCGCGCCATCATGCCGAAGCTCAAGGAATGGGATACGCTGTTTGTCTCCCACGGCAATGGTGACGGTCGCCTGACGACGCCGCAATTTTTGGTACCTAACTTCTTCCGCGCGAATGTCTCCGCCCCGATGGGAGCCCGGGCACTGGCGCTCTATCTCAAGGACGATCCGGCTAAGGAGTACATCGCGATCGGCTCTGACTATGCCTGGGGCCAGTCGAGCGTGAAGGCGTTTGATGAGCAGATATCTATATTGGGTAAAAAACTTGTTGATAAGGTCATGACACCGGTCGGCAACAAGGATTACGCAACCTATATCACCAAGGTCATGCGCTCTGGCGCCAAAGGTTGCTACGTCGCATTGCAGGGTGACGAGGCGCGGGCATTCTACACCCAGGCCACCCAATATGGGCTCGCTGAGAAGATGCCGCTTTATACCGAGATCGTCTCGCAGTCGAACATCAAGGCGCTTGGCAAATCGGCGGCCGGGTTAGTCGGTGGATCGCGTTATGCCTATACCCAGGACACTCCGCAGAACAAAGCCTTCGTGCAGGCCTTCACCAAGGCTCATCCGGGTCAGTTGCCGGATTGGACCGATGGCGAGATTTACCAAGCGCTCGCCGTTCTTTTCGCAGGAATGAAGAAAGCCAACTCGGCCGAACCCGACGCATTGGTCGAGGCGCTGGAGGATCTCGAGGTCACGAGCATCAAGGGCGCCATCAAGATCCGTAAATGTGACCATCAGGGAATGAATCCCGGCATCGTGGTCAAGGTTGTCGATGGTCCCAACGGTGCCGTGCCAGAGATCGTCAAGATCTATTCACGGGAAGTGGCGACGCCAGACTGCGGCAAGACAACCTTCAGTTAGTAGCCATGGCTGAATTCCATGAGGGGGTGGGCGACCACCCCCTCTGGTTCTCCAACCCTCTTTCTTTTCGTTGCTGTCGGGGCACATGGATTTCCTAGGCTTCCTTATAACCCAGTGCCTCAACGCGTTGTCCCAGGCATCAGTTCTGCTTTTCCTCGCCTGTGGTTTGACGTTGATCTTTGGCATCATGCGCATCATCAATTTCGCGCATGGTGCGATCTTCATGCTGGGCGCTTACGTTGGTCACACCATCGTGGTCCTGACCGGGCAGTTCTGGTTGGCCTTGATCGCCGCCCCGTTGGTGGTCGCCGGGATTGGGGCGCTGTTCGAGATGTTTCTACTTAGCAGGCTCTATGCCCGGCGCGATGGCGGCGCGTATTTGATGATCACCTTTGGTCTGGCCATCGTCTTGTCAGAAGCGGTGCGTCTGATTTGGGGCGCCCAGCCCAAGGGGATCGACTTGCCCGAGGTATTGACTGGCGTCGTGTTTCTGTTGGATCAACCGTTCCCGATCTACCGATTGTTCCTGATCGGGCTTGGTGTCTCCGCCTCGATCGCGCTCTGGCAGTTCCTGGAGCGCACCCGTACCGGGCTGTTGATCCGGGCTGTCTCGCAGAACCCGGAGATGGTTCATGCGCTTGGTACCGATATTCGGATCGTTCGCACCGGTGTCTTTGCCCTTGGTTGCGGGCTTGCAGCTTTCGGCGGAATCCTGGCGACGCCGCTTTTCGGGGCTTATCTGGCGATGGGAAATAATGTCGTCGTCGACGCCTTCGTGATCGTGATCATCGGCGGCATGGGTAGTTTCCTTGGCTCGGTAATCGGCTCGATCATGGTCGGCTTTGTACAGGTTTTTGGCGCCTACTATTTTCCAAGTATGGCACTGTCTTTGCTTTATCTATTGATGCTTACCGTGTTGATCGTGCGGCCGGGTGGCCTGCTCGGCAAGGAGGAGTAGTGCGGGCACGCGGGCTTTTCATATTGGTTATCGCCGCCGCCGCCGCCGCTGGCTTTGGGATGCCGCATCTGCTGCCGGGTTATCTGGTCAATATCTTGACCGAGGCGCTAATCTTCGGACTGTTCGCTATGAGCCTCGATCTGATGATCGGCTACACCCGATTGGAATCCTTCGGCCATGCCGCCGCCTACGGGCTTGGTGCTTATGCATCGGCGCTGCTACTTTTAAGCTTCGATATCCCGATGCTGATTGTGATCCCGATGGCGGCGATCATTACTGGCGTCGTCGCCATGCCCATCGCCTGGGTTTGCACGCGCTCGACCGGCATTTCTTTCGCCATGTTGACCCTGGCCTTCGCGCAGCTGTTTTACGCCTCGGTTTACCAGTTCAAGGATTTCTCCGGGGGGTCGGATGGCATCGCCGGGATTGCCCGGCGGGCTGGACCATTCGGCATCGATTTTTTTCAGACCAAGATTGGGTATTTTTACCTGGTCTTGATCATTCTCATTCTTTCTTTCCTGTTTTGTCGCTCTCTGGTCGCCTCGCCATTCGGGCAGGTTTTGGCTGGTATTCGCGAGAACGAGGTCAAGACCCGCACGCTTGGATACAATACCCGCGCCTATCGGATGGTGATCGTCGTGCTGGCCTATGCGTTTGGCGGTCTCGCTGGCGCGCTCTATGCGCCGCTCGCCGGGTTTGCCAGCCCGGAACTGTTCTTCTGGCGGATGTCAGGGATGGTCCTGATCATGGTGATTATCGGCGGCCGCGGCACGCTTGTCGGTCCAATCTTGGGCGGCGCGGTGTTTTTGTTTCTCGAGCATGAACTATCGGCCTTGCCGATGGTTAGGGAACTGTGGCCATTGATCTTCGGCTCGATCTTCATTGCCGTCATTCTGTTCGCCCCACAGGGCCTTTGGGGATTGTTTCGGAGCTGGCGAGAGAAGCGACGCATCGGCGTGGTCTCGAAACCCCAGTCGGATGCACCTCATGCCGCTTCTTGAATGCCGAGGTCTGACCCGTAATTTTGGCGCTCTCGTCGCCGTCGACGCGGTAGACCTCACTGTCGAGCCGGGTGAAATTCGCGCCGTGATCGGCCCTAACGGTGCAGGAAAGTCGACATTTTTCAACCTGATCAACGGCATGTTGCGGCCAACCGCCGGATCTGTGTTGTTCGACGGCAAGGACATCACCGGACTTGCCGCGCATCGGATTGCCCGCCACGGCATCTCTCGAACTTTTCAGTTGACGCATCTGATGCCTGACCTGACTGCGCGGGAAAACGTGCGGCTCGCGGCCCTGGCTAGTAGTCCCGGGCGTTGGCGGATTGTCGGCGGCGCGGATATTCTGGAACGCGCGGGCGAAGCTGCCGACCGGGCCATGGAACGGCTTCGCCTGGCACCGTTTGCATCGATGAAGGCCAACGAACTTTCCCACGGCGACCAACGGCTGCTGGAAGTGGCCATGGCCTTGGCGCAGAATGCGCGGCTACTGCTGTTAGACGAGCCGACCCAAGGCCTGTCGATCGAGGAAACCGAGCGCGCAGTGCAGATCCTTCGCGAAATGCTGAACGGTGAGGATCTGACCGTCATGCTGGTCGAGCATGACATGGAGGTGGTCTTCAAGCTCGCTGACCGAATTACCGTCCTGCATCGGGGCCAGGTGATTGCCGATGGAGAACCCGAGGAAGTGCGCCAAAACGCCGAAGTCCAAAACGCTTATCTCGGAGGCTTCGACTGATGCTTCGGGTCACCGGCCTCAACACGTATTACGGCACCGGCCACATCCTGCAGGGTGTGGACCTGGAAATAGAAAAGGGCCAGATCGCGGCCGTGCTGGGGCGCAACGGCGTTGGCAAGACGACGACGGTCCGTTCAATCATGGGATTGGTCCCGCCGCGCTCCGGTGAGGTTTGGCTTGGCGACACCAACATGGCCGGCTGGGCGCCATATCGCGTGGCCCGCGCCGGCGTCGCCTATGTGCCGGAAGGGCGGATGATCTTCCCGGACCTGACGGTTATCGACAATCTGCGGGTGGCCGAGCGCCGGCCAGCAAAAATTTGGCCGATGGAGCGGCTGCTTGAGCTGTTTCCGGCCCTTGCCGACCGCAGAACCCACAAAGGCTCACAGTTATCCGGCGGTGAGCAACAAATGCTGGCCGTCGCCCGTGCACTCATCACCGATCCAACGGTCATGCTATTCGATGAACCCAGCCAGGGGTTGGCCCCGTTGGTGGTCCGCGAACTGGTTGGCGTCATCCACCGATTGCGCGATGAAGGCGTGACCGTGCTCCTCGTCGAGCAAAATCTCAAACTGGCCGAGGCGGTGGGCGACATCGTCTATGTCATGGTCAAGGGCCGCATGATGTATCGCGCGCCGATCGCTCAGTTTCAATTGGAACGCGAAGCCGTCAAATCAAAGTACCTAGCGCTATAGAAACGGCGCGCCAACTGCTGCGTTTTTAGAATGGGTACGCCCCGGACGTGAAACTCCACGTCGGTCGATGCTAAACCAACGCCACCTGCTCCAAGGCCGGTGATCGAGCCGCCGGCAGGTTGTCGTACAGATCGGCGATCAGATCGCTTTTAAGCGCCGCCCGCGCCGGATCGTCCCAAAGATTATCGAATTGCCGTGGATCGGCGGCTGTCTAGCCCCCATGTTCTGTGCCATTTCTGATTAGGGTTTCTGGGGCTGGCGGTCGCATGTTCAGGGCCTGATGTGGACGGATGTGATTGTACTGTTTGAGCCGCCGGTTGATGACGATCTGCGCCTGCTTAGTCGTCGTGAACTATTCTGCATTGAGCACCTCGCGGCGAAGGGTTCTGTTGAAGCGTTCTCCCAAGGTGAACCGGGGTGCATAGAGAGTGGAAATTTCGTTTTTGCAAGCCCAGGGATTGGCGAAATCGCGAGGTGTAAGGGAATAAAATATGCTTGATCAAAATCTCCTCGACCGAGTCGTTTGTGGAACGCTCGAGTGTAAAGCCCCCGTTCTATGTACCACTTTCTGATAGGGTCTCGGGCATCGGTGGACGCATGTTCAGAGCCTGATGCGGGCGGATGTGATTGTACTGTTTCAGCCAAGTTTCGATGACGATTTGAGCCTGTCTGATTGATGTGAACCACTCTGCATTGAGAACCTCCCTGCGCAGAGTGCCGTTGAAGCGTTCGTTGTATCCGTTCTCCCAGGGGCTCCCCGGATAGATACGGATGGGCTTGATCCCAACCTTGGTAAGCCAGGTCTGAAAGTTCTCTGCGATGAACTCAGGACCATTGTCTGATCTGATGAACTCTGGTCTGCCGTGTTTCAAGAAGAGCGGATAGAGGGCTTCCAGAACCTCGGCATTGCCCATTCGAGTCCTCACGGCCACGCACAGAGCTTCGCGGGTGTATTCATCCAGCACGGTCAACATTTTATAGGGCCGGCCGTTGGCCAGCTTGTCATGGACGAAATCTATGCTCCAGATATGGTTCCGATATTTGGGGCGCAGCCGGATGATAGAGCTGTCCTTGTGATAGAGGCGCTTCCGCTTCCTGTGACGTTGCGGTATCTGGAGACCCTCTTCCCTCCACAGCCGCTCTACCTTCTTGTGATTGACTTGCCAGCCTTCAATGCGGAGTAACGCGGCAATCTTCCTGTAACCATAGCGGCCATACTGCTTTGCCAATCTGATCAAAGCCAGCCGAAGGCTGTCATCATTTTCAGGGGATGCCTCATAGCGCTGTGTGGACCGTGCCACGCCGATCGTTTTGCAAGCCCGCCGCTCGGATGATCCGAGTTTCTGACGCACATGGATTAGGGCCTGACGCAGATCGGCAATCGTCAGACCTTCGGCTTTAGATAATCGAGGCTCTCCCGCAGGATCAGCTTATCCAGCTCAAGGTCCGCAACAATTCTCTTGAGGCGGGAGTTCTCCTTCTCAAGGCCCTTGAGCTCCTGAAGCTGGGACTTGCCCATCCCACCGTACCTCTTGCGCCAATTATAGTATGTTGCATCGCTGATGCCTGCTGATCGGCAAGCCATCTCTACACTGCTACCAGACGCCAGACTGAGCTCTATCTGACGCAGCAGGTTCAATACATCTTCATCGCAATATCGCTTCCTTGCCATCCAAATACCTCCACACCTTCGTAAAATATCACGAATTACGTGGCACAGTTATAGGGGGGCAGGACAGGATGGCGAGAGCACGAGGAGGCTATCAAGCGGCTTCAGGCCGAGCACAAGCGTCTCGGCGAGCGCATCAACGCCATGTATATCGACAAGCTCGACGGTAAGATCGGTGGCGACTTCTACGACAAGATGGCCGGCGAATAGCGCGAGAACCAGCAGCGCTTGCAGCGAGACATCGACCGGCACGAGGGGGGCGAGCGGTCCTACACGGAAGATGGCGTGCGGATTCTCGAACTCGCACGCAACGCTCAGGCGCTGTTCGAACGCCAGCCCGCCCGCGAAAAACAGGCGGCTTCTCAATTTCGTACTATCGAACTGCTCGTGGGAGGACGGAGAGGTGGCCGCCACCTTCCGCCAACCCTTTGATCTGTTGGCAGAAACTGACCACTATCGCCGCCGGCTCCAAAGTAGGCGATGGCGACCGCAGGTCGTCGCAAAAGCGAGATTTGGCTGGGGAACCTGGATTCGAACCAGGACCGACGGAGTCAGAGTCCGTTGTTCTGCCGTTAAACTATTCCCCAGTAGGGTGCTCAGCATCAAAATCCTTTAAAATCAAAGATATACGGAGCATTGATGCGATTTCGGAAAAATATCAGCCTTCTTGGGTTATGGCAAGGGCTGGGTGGTTTTCGGCGTCGGCGAGACCGGCGCCGACCAATCGTGAGTTGGCGATAGCCGCCTTGGCATTCGACCCATGGCCCTGGACGCCTTAAGGCGCTAGAATGTTCAGTGAAAATGCGTCCGAGCGAGGGCGCGCTGAGTTTGGAAACAAAAATGTCAACCGGCCGACATATAGAGGCGCGCCGGTTTCGCTCCCGCGATGATCTGCGGGCCGGTCATCCGTCGACTGACCGTGCCGGAGTCGTGTCGGCGATACCGGGAAACCGCGCCGCGTTAGCGGGCGTTCGGTGCTGGCGGCGCTTGATCTAGGGACCAACAATTGCCGGTTGTTGATCGCCCGTCCCGCCAATGATGCGTTTCACGTGATTGACGCGTTTTCCCGGATCGTCCGGCTGGGCCAAGGGATTACGACGACGAAGACGCTTTCCGTCGCGGCGATGAACCGGACCCTTGATGCCCTTAAGGTCTGCGCCGATAAGATGCGCCGGCGCGAGGTGACACTGGCCCGGGTGGTTGCGACGGAGGCTTGCCGCAGAGCCGAAAATTGCGGCGAATTCATCGAGCGCGTCAGCCACGAGACCGGGCTTGATTTGGAGATTATCTCCAACCGCGAAGAGGCGGAACTAGCCCTGACCGGCTGTTTACCGCTCTTCGACCCGGCGATCCCCGACGCCATCGTGTTCGATATTGGCGGCGGCAGTACGGAATTGGCATGGATGCGCCGCGATGGCGATGGCGAACGGACCGCGCTGGAGGTGATGTCGATGCCGATCGGCGTGGTCACGTTAAACGAGAAATACGGCGGCGATCGCTTCGATGCTGAAACCTATCGCGCCATGGTCCTGGAGTGCGCCGCCCAGTTGAGCGCCTTTGATAAGGCCTATGGCATTGTTGAACGCGTGCGCAGCGGCGAGGTCCAGATGCTCGGTACCTCCGGCACGGTGACCACGCTGGCGGGCCTGCGACTGAACCTCAAACGCTATATTCGGGACCGGGTCGATGGGACCAGTTTGGATTTTAGCGATATCTATAAGATGACCCATGATCTGGCCGGGATGGATTTTAAGGGCCGGGCGGCGCAGCCCTGTATCGGCTATGAACGCGCCGATCTGGTGGTTGCGGGCTGCGCGATCCTTGAGGCGATTTGTGAACAATGGCCGGTCGGGCGGTTACGTGTCGCTGACCGGGGGGTCCGGGAAGGCATTTTGTTTGGCCTTCTGGACCAGCTTGACTAACCAATGCCGGTGATCGGGACCGTTGAATGAATGGCAAGCGGGGCGGCGGCGACAACCGTCAACGAGGCAGCGGCGCGCGCACCGCGACGGTGCGCCTGAAGACCGCCAAGGGCCGCACGGTGTCCTCGCAACGCTGGCTTCAGCGACAGTTGAACGACCCCTATGTGCAGGAAGCCCAGCGGCTTGGCTACCGCTCGCGCTCGGCCTTCAAGTTGATGCAGCTGGATGAGCGTTTCAAGTTTCTGGCCGCTGGAAGCCGGGTGGTCGACCTTGGGGCGGCGCCGGGGGGCTGGACCCAGGTCGTGGCGTCTCGGGTGCTTTCCAAGGGGGAGCCGGGTCGGGTGGTCGGCCTGGATATCCTGGAGATGGAACCGGTGCCCGGGGCGGAGATCCTGCTGGCTGATTTCCTGACCGACGAGGGATTGGCCGAACTCATCAGCCTGCTTGGTGGACCGGCCGACCTGGTGCTCAGCGACATGGCGGCGCCGACTACCGGCCACCCGCCGACCGACCATTTGCGCACCGCGGCCCTGTGCGAGGCCGCCTTCGACTTCGCCGAGACCGTGCTCAGCCCTGGCGGCAGTTTCGTTGCCAAGGTGTTCAAGGGCGGCAGCGAGCGTAATTTGCTGCTGCGGATGAAACAGTCTTTCGGCTCGGTGCGCCATGCCAAGCCGGCGGCGAGCCGCTCCGAGTCGCCGGAAACCTATGTTGTGGCAATGCACTTTCGTGGCTCTGGCGCTGGCTTCTAGCAAGGCCGGAGCCCAAGCGCGCCAAGGCCTGGGGCGCTGGTGCGGGGCGGCGACGAAATGCCGCTTGGATCATGCGCGTGTAGCTGTATAGTGCGCCGCCACCGATCCCTGCGGAGGCCCCCATGCAAATTCGTGACGCCTTGACCTTCGACGACGTGCTCCTCGAGCCGGCGCGTTCATCGGTATTGCCCGCGTCGGTGAAGACCGAAACCCGGCTGACAGCGGCAATCACGCTCGGCATTCCGGTAATTTCCGCCGCCATGGATACGGTGACGGAAAGTCGTCTGGCGATCGCCATGGCGCAGCTCGGCTCGCTTGGTGTGATCCATAAGAACATGACGGTCGAACGCCAGTCCGCCGAGGTTCGCGCGGTTAAGAAATTCGAAGCGGGCATGGTGGTCAATCCGGTGACTATTCACCCCGACCAAACCTTGGCCGATGCGCTTGGATTTAATGGACCGCCATAAGATCAGCGGTATTCCGGTCGTGCGTCGGCGCACCGACCGGCTTGCCGGCATCCTGACCAATCGGGATGTCCGGTTTGCCACCGACCGCAACCAGTTGGTGCGCGAGTTGATGACCAAACGGGTTATCACCGTTTCGGAGGACGTCACCTCGGCCGAGGCGCGACGGCTGTTGCATAAGCATCGCATCGAAAAGCTGATCGTGGTCGATGGTGATCAAAAATGCGTCGGGCTGATCACGGTGAAAGACATTGAGAAGGCGGAGAACCATCCCGATGCCTGCAAGGATTCCCAGGGTCGGTTGCGGGCCGCGGCGGCGACTGGGATTGGCGATGAGGGGTTGGCCCGGGCCGAAGCCCTGTTCGATGCCGAAGTGGATCTGATCGTGATCGACACCGCGCATGGCCATTCCGAAAACGTTCTGAACTCAGTGAATCGGATTCGCAAACTATCCAATTACACCCAAATCATCGCTGGTAATGTCGCTACCGGGGATGGCGCCAGGGCATTGATCGACGCCGGCGCCGATGCGGTGAAGGTGGGCATCGGTCCGGGGTCAATCTGCACCACCCGGATGGTCGCCGGGGTCGGGGTGCCGCAGTTGACGGCGGTGGTCGACGCGGTGGCGGTCTGCAACAAGGCCGGGATTCCGGTGATTTCGGATGGCGGCATCAAATATTCCGGTGATTTAGCCAAGGCGATCGCCGCCGGCGCCGATTGCGCGATGATCGGCTCGCTATTCGCCGGTACCGATGAGAGCCCCGGGGATGTCTACCTATATCAGGGGCGGTCGTATAAGGCGTATCGCGGCATGGGCTCGATCGGCGCCATGGCCCGTGGCTCAGCGGATCGCTATTTTCAGGAAGAGGTTTCCGATCACCTCAAGCTGGTACCTGAAGGTATTGAGGCGCAGGTGCCTTACAAGGGTGCCATCTCGGCCGTGGTGCATCAGCTGATCGGCGGATTGAAGGCGGCGATGGGTTATACCGGCAACGCCACGATCCAGGATATGCAGAACGGCTGCCGCTTCTTGCGGATCACCAATGCCGGCCTTCGCGAAAGCCACGTGCATGACGTGTCGATCACCCGTGAAGCGCCCAACTATAGGCCTAATCTATGACCCCTGCCGCCCGAATCGCTGCGGCGATCGAAGTGCTTGAGGCGGCCGACCGCGAGAAGGTCGCGTCGGATCGGATCCTGTCCGAGTTTTTTCGCCGTCGGCGCTATGCCGGCGCGAAGGACCGGGCGGCGGTCAATGTCCGGGTCTATGGCGCGGTTCGGCGGCGCATGCGGCTGGATTGGTGGCTGGCGCGGACCGGGATGGAGGCGACGCCGCGGACGCGGATT
>CALMRI010000022.1 GCA_937776645.1 uncultured Alphaproteobacteria bacterium
TGTGGAACCCGGTATTGCTGGGCGGACATGGTATGACTGACGAGAATTACGGCGACGCCACGCCGTTTGCGATGAATACCTTCCACTCCGGCGGCACCGGCGCACGACCTGTCAAAGACGGCTTAAACGCGACCGCCTTTCCCTCCGGCGTCCGCAACACCCCCATCGAGATCAACGAGGCCATCGCCCCGCTGATCTTCTGGAAAAAGGAATACCGCACCGATAGTGGCGGCGCTGGCACCCATCGCGGCGGGGTCGGCCAGGTGATGGAGATCTCCCATGCCGATGGCGCCCCGTTCGCCATCAACACCATGTTCGATCGGGTGACTTATCCGCCCCGCGGCCGCAATGGCGGCGCCAACGGCATGACAGGACGAGTATACCTCTCCGACGGCACGGAACTGAAGGCCAAGGGCCGCCAATCCATTCCGTCGGGCAGCGCATAACCCTGGAAATGCCCGGCGGCGGCGGCCTGGGAGACCCGAAAACCCGCGACAAGGCGAGCGTCGTCGCCGATGTCCGTAACGGCATGGTGAGCCAAGAGCAAGCTCGGGCGATTTATGGAGTGGGAGATCTGACCCCCTCGTCCGAGAGCCCTCAAAAACTCAAGGCTGAGGCGCAAAAAGCGCTGCGGGTGGGAGAGCTCGGCCACGCGCTGGCGCTCATCGACAAAGCTTGGCGATACAGCCAGGCGAGCCGACGTTGACGGATGCCTATGCGCGCACCCTACTGGCAAAGGGTGAGCTCTATCGCGCCGAGGCTTGGGCGAAAGAGCTGATTGTCTCAACCGGACCAGAATTACTGTCAGTCCTAACAACCGCCCTCACAACGTCTCTCGTCGCCTCCACCCGTCGAAAAATGATCGATCTTTTCGGGACGGATTGGGCCGCGACCGTCAGGCTCGCCGGGGAGGTCACCAATCCACCGACGAGCCAAATTGATGATAACACCAGCCGCCACCTAACGCGTTTCATCAATGAATCAGATTTCGCGATGCATAAGAACGCCCCCCACCCCGTGTCTTGCCCGGCTGTGGAGAAGATCGTCGGATCATTCGCCGCAACAGGGCCCCCCTCACGAACGCCTTCCATCTCTATTTCGATCTGGCAAGGTTAGCGTCCGAGATGTCGCCGGGAAAACCAGACGACGCTAGCGCAGCTTCGGGGGGCCGAAAACTTCCTCGTCACCGTGGCCGCTCCAACCCGGCCTATTTCTCAGTCGGCCTGTGTGAATGCCGCGGGTGTGGCATCTGCTATGTCGATCATCCGTTCAAGCCGGACCAGGTGAAACGCTATTATGCATCAGAGGCGCGCTCATACGAGATCGGCAGCAAAGCGATATTTTCCAGAGCCCACGCCTATAATTGGGTCAAAACAAAAGCCGCGCGATTGCCTATCTGCGCGGCCGCCTCGTCAAACCGTTCACCGGCTTGTCCTTTCTCGACGCGGGATGTGCTGAAGGGATTATGTTTGCCCTGATGCGCCTGCTGGGCGCCGAGGCTTCCGGCGTAGAACCTAACACACGGCTGCCTGTGTGCCCAGGAGATCTTCGGGTTGAAAGACGTGGTTCGATGGCGTCTATGGGGATGCAAGCTTCACCAACCGTACATTCGATATGTTTCTGTCCATCACACAATGGAACATAGCTTGGATCGCACAATTCGCGCGATCTCTAGCGCGGCATACCGCCCTGGCGGGCATCTATTGCTACAGCTTCCCTGCGCAGACACCGCGGACGAATATCACCTCGCCGGGATGGGAAACTATCATCTCTTCGGCTTCCGCCGAGCTTATCTCGAAAAGCAACTCACAGACCTTGGATTCGAGATCATCGAAGCCCATCATCTGCCCCACCGGCTAGCCTAGAAAAGGGGCTAAATTGACCCGGTGACCGGCGACGCATTCTGGGGTGAGGAAAAAAATCAAATTTCAATCTTATGTGTGAAGAAATATCTTTAGCCATTTGTTTTATAATAACTTATATCGCATTTTAGATGAAAATTAACTATAAAATCCATCACTCTTAGCAACACGCGCCAATGATCTTACGGCGGCTCCCATCACCCAGACTAATGCTGGAGAAAACCTCAGCGCAGAAAGCAACCTTCATCCCACTTCACCCGGGCAATGCCCTGCAGGGCAAAGATCTCGTCCACCGAAACAATGTCCTTCTCGACATTGTGAATGCCGCCGTCAACGTCGATCCGCCCGAGGGTCTCACGCACTGCAGCCACCGCCACCCTGATCGTGTGATTCCCGCAGATATCCATGGCGATCTTGCCGGATGACCGGGCCGCGACGAGGTCATCTCGGGATAGGCCGTCGGCACGATGGTGATTTGCGCGGTACCGGTCCAGTTGGTGACGAAGCTTTCGACCTCAGCCGAGGTTTGCTGTTTTGAACGGATCAAGATCATGTCGGCGCCATCTTCCTCATAAGCCGTGGCGCGGGGCCAAGGTCTCGACCACCCCCAACCCGGTGATCTGAGCTTCGGTTGGGGCGGTGATCAGGAAGTCGGGGTCATCACATGCCTCGATGGCTGCTTCGATTGTGCCTTAGAATTTCTCCAGTCGGAGCGGTTCCTGACGCCCTCCCTAAATCAAGCTGATAACCTTCGGAAACGTCGTATCCTAGATCACCACCGCGGCGGCGCGCTCGTATTGCTCGACCGCGTGAAGCACGTTGATCGTGTTACTCAAACCCAGTATCGGTGTCGGCGACTACTGGGATTGAGGTTCGCTCGACCATGCGGCGGGTGACCTCCAGATGCTGCTCCAGCGAGATCGGGTGTTGACGTCTGGAAGTGCCTGGGACGGGGAAAGCTCGAACCCACTGGCCCAAATATCATCAAAGTCAGGCTCCCTCGACCAAACAGGCGAAAAGCGGGTTATGGGCCGACACGACTCGCGCCATGCCGTGATCGGCCATTTTATCTCTTAACGTCCGCGCGACGGTCAATGTGCTCTCCTGCTTTTATAATATGGTTCTGGGCCATCCACGATATCCAGCGAAATCATCCCAAAACCAACGCGCCGACCCTGTTTCCAGGGCCGGCGCGCGGCAATCAACTTGATCTCAAACGTTTCGCTTAGCGATAGCGATGCGCCTGCGACCAAAGGCCAGCATAGTCAACCTGGGACTTCCAAACCTTGACGAACCACTCGTTCGACTGGTCCTGCTCGGCGACCCACTCGTGCCGTCGCCTTCGTGGCGGCGTCCTTGAACTCCTGCGGAAGATCGATGATCTCGTTCTTCTTGCTGAATTCGCGTAGGTCATCCAGTTCGGCGCGTCCGTCATGGCCGAGCTCCATGTAAAGGTCCCAGGTCATCAACTGGCCCGCCGCGCTTCAGCTGAGTCTTCTGAAGATCGGTGAAACCGTCCCAGGCCTTCTTGGTGAACTCGCACTCATGCATCGCGATCGGCTGATGGACCCCGGGGACGATGATGTACTTGGCGACCTTCTCGAAGCCCGCGGCGATGTTATGCGTCGGCGTGCCCCACTCGATGCCGTCGACGACCTTGCGCTCCAAGCGCCGGGTACACTTCCGCGCCGGCCAGGATGACAGTAGAGGCGCCCAACTTCTGCGCGATCTCGGCCCAAGCACCGGCGGTACGAACCTTCATGCCCTTGAAATCCTCAAGGGTGCGGACGGCTTTGTGGCTATGCAGGAACAATTCTCGTGGCGCCGAACCGCACGGAATTGCGGCTACATTAAATTTCTCCAACCGCCATTCCATCATCAGCTCTTGGCCTCCACCCTTGAAGACCCAGTGCATCATCTTGTCCCATTCCATGGAACCAGCGAAACCGCCGAACAGAATGGCGGTCTTGTCAACGCCCCAATCATAGCCCGGCCAGTTGTGGCTCATGTGGGCGACGCCCTTGGCGACCGTGTCCGTGACCTTCAAGGCCTTGCCAAGTGTCCCACCCGGATAGACCTCGATTTTTATCGTGTTGTTCGTGGTCATTTCCATGTTCTTCGCGGAGCCTCGCGCCGCGTATTCGAGCATGACGCCGCCACCCCATGGGGTGGCCATGTCCAGCTTTTGCTGCGCTTGTGCCGTACCGACCGCCCCAAGCCCGAGTAGGCCGGCCAGTCCAATCTTGAGAAAATTCAATTTCATCGATCTCTCCCTGTGTCCTTACTTGATTCCGCGCCCTTGATTTGGAAGGGAACGCTAGCATCCCCGCGCGAACGCCCATGATCCGGTGATATATCGCGAAGAGTCAACGCCAACGGGGGAGATTTGCCCATTTTATCGAATAGGCGCTCGCCGCCCGGTCTCGCCCATCGGCAAACCCAAACGAAGGAACACCTTGATCCGAAGCGCTAAATCGCTAAGTATCCGCCATCAACCGGTAATTCCGCACCAGTAATATATGAGGCGTCGTCAGACGCGAGGAACACGACAGCGCGGGCGACCTCTATCGCCTCGCCAGCGCGTTTCATCGGAACATAGGCATCAAGGGTCTTCTGGCGGTGCACTGGATCAGCGGTCAACCCAGAAGTACGCATCGCCGGCATAATCCCTGGATGCACGCTGTTGACCCGGATCCCATCCGTGGCAAACCGCACCGCTGATTGCTTGGTCATAGTCCGCACCGCGCCCTTCGAAGCGTTGTAGCCGGGATGAAGATAGCCTTGCCCGACAACGCCGGAGATCGAGGAAATATTGACAATCGCCCCACCCCCCGAGGCGATGATCGCCGGCGCTGCGTGCTTAGTGCCAAGGAACGGCCCGGTCGCGTTGATCCGCATCAGATCTTCCCAGGCCTGTACATCACCCTGATCCTGATAGCCGCTACCGCTGATGCCAGCATTATTGACCAGCACGTTCAGCCCGCCATAGGCCTTGACGATCGCGGCGATCGCCGCTTCCCATTCGGTTCTTTGGTAACGTCAAGCTTGCAGAACATCGCTGTCCCGCCATCGGCCTCGATTTCCGCCACCCGCTTTGGTCCCTCGTCCTCCAGCAGATCACAGATAGCCACCTTAGCACCTTCGGCTGCAAACAGCGTGGCTGTCGCCGCCCCCATACCGAACGCACCGCCGGTGACCAGCGCAACTTTTCCTTCGAAACGTTTCATCATCTTCCCCTCCAGGTTGCGGCCCGAACGCCGCTCATTCAGCAAAATTTAAGGCTGAGCATACCGCCGACTTGGCGGCGCGGTGATCGCAAACAGGATGATCGCCTTAGCCCTGCGGTGGGAGCAAGACGCGGTCCATCCCAGCCTGCTCGGTTTCCGGTGACCTAGGCGCCGCGATCCTCCTATTATCCAATCAAATCAGCGCGCCGCACAGTCAACCAGGAGTCAACCGATGACCTATTCCCACATTCTGTTCAACGTCGCCGACGGTATCGCGACCATTACCCTGAACCGCCCAGAGCGCCCGCAACGCCCTGTCGCCGCAAATGCGGGTCGACCTAGACCACGCCATGGCAGGAATCCGCGAACGGGCCGGCCAGGATATTCAGGCGGTGATACTGACCGGCGCTGCCGGCGCTTTTGTGCCGGCGGCGATGTGAAATCCATGGGCTCCCGCCTCGGGTCGGCGACCAAGGCGCGGGGCGCGCTGCGCGACAGCCACAGCAATATGTACGACCTGATGAACCTTGAGTTGCCGGTGATCAGCCTAGTCGACGGCGCCGCCGCCGGTGCCGGCGCCAACATCGCGCTGGCGGCGGATTTCGTGCTGGCAACGCCGCGCGCCTTCCTGATGCAGGCTTTCGTGAAGATCGGCCTAGTACCGGATTGGGGCGGAATGTACATCCTGCCGCGCCTGATCGGCCTGCAAAAAGCCAAGGAACTGGTTTTCACAGGCCGCCGGGTCTATGCCGAGGAAGCCAAGGAGATGGGGCTGGTGCTAAAGATCGTCGGCCAGGACACGGCGATGCAAGAGGCGCGCGCCTTTGCAGGGCGGTTCGTGAACGCGCCGACCAAGGCCCTCGGCCTGGCGAAAAACGTGATGAACCAATCCTACAATCTCGACCACCGCACCATGCTTGAGATGGAGGCGATGGCCCAGGCGATCGCCCGCGACACCGACTTCCACAAGGAAGCCATTCGCCGCTTCGCCGCCAAGGAAGCGCCGCTCTTCGACTGGGAAAGCTTGGACAAAAAGGCCGCCGAATAGCACCGTGATCACTCAACCCAGCGGGCGCCGCTTGATCACCTGTACCGCCTCTTCCATCTTCTGCAGGAAACGCGAGCGGTCCTGCTTGGAGAAGGATGGGGCGTGGTCGCGGATCTCGCCGGTGTCTCTGAGATGCGATTTTAGCTCGCGCATCGCCAGGGCATTACCGATATTGTGATGATCAAACGGTCGCCCGGACGGGCCGATCACATCCGCGCCACTTGCCAGACAGCGGGCCGCCAAAGGGATATCGGCGGTGATCACAATATCCCGCGCACCAACCCGCACGGCGATCCAATCGTCGGCAGCGTCAAAACCGTCCGACACCACCACCCGCGCACCAACGGGCTTTCCGGCAGCCGCATATAGGCGTTGGAGACCATGTGAACGACCAGGCCATGGCGATCGGCGACCCGAACAATCTCGGCCTTTACCGGACAAGCATCGCCGTCCACATAAATCTCACTCATGAGTAACACTTTCTTGAACCGGTTTATTTAACGCCCAGCCCTAACACGGCGCAGCGTGAATTGTGAATTTGCGTTTGAATTAATTCCAAAGCTTGAAACGCTCCTCTACAGCGGCGACGACGGCTCGGACAAGCTTCGGAACGTGCTTTGCGAGCTAAGCCGTCCCGGCGAGCATTTGCTCAAGATTCTTCACTGATCTGATGATGTCGCGCCACTCAGAAGCATGGGGCGATCCGTCAGGATTCTCCGAGGCCTTGTCTTCGTATTCTGTCCGCGATTGAACCGTTGGCGACACAAGGCCTTGTGCCACCGCTTCCGCCAAGCTTTCGACCACAGTCGTCATCAGTTGGTCACTTGGCGACCCTCGAAGCACTCAATCTGGTTGGCTGGCGATAAATTTCCTCAATGTCCGGGAGCAGGTCTCACAGACCTTGTGCTCAGCAACAAAAAGCGTAAGACCAGCGGCGAGGGCCGGGTTGACCTGACCCGGATAGATGGCCGCAGCAGCACGGATCGTTTCGAAGAGCGAATCCAGGTGAAGAATATTGATCCTGTCATCCACCTCGACAGCTACTTTGGCGGATTCAGTAAGGTACTCTGGGACTATCGGATGAATGATCATGTTCACTAGAAGGCGGTTCATCGATACTGCCTGGCCGCCCGTTGCCTCGATTAGCATGAGCAATCGAGATCGTGTCGGTACCTCCGCCGGCTCATCTCTACCAACCAATTGTATTTGATCGTCCCGGGCTTCGTACCGACCCGGGGACAGGAATTGTTCTCCCTCCAAAGCAGGTAGGGTCGAGGCACTGCTACCTCCGTCTCGCGCAGAATTCCGGACCAAACCTCGGCGATACTTCGCCTCAAAATCCGTGATAATCGAATTGATCCCCGATGGCCCGTCGTCCAAATCCTCGTTTGGGATCAAGATTCGGCTTAGTTCCAGTTCGGGGACCAGGGGACGAGCGTCGGAGTGAGCCACGCCGCGCAGCCGATCGTCGTACAAGTTAGTCCAAACCTGCTAATTCTGATCTAGCGACAACAGGATGGTCTTCAGACCCGTGTCTCGCTGGTTACCTCAGGTTACAACCATTGCATCGGGTCAGGCGAAATCCCGAGAGCTAACCGTGTATTCGAGAATGATCCGTCTTTCCGCGAGTCCTGGCTCCGCAATCTCCGCGACCTCCAATGCCTCGCGGGCCTCCTCGATCTGTCCCTTTAACCATAGTATTTTCGCGAGATGGAAATTGCCTTGGCCGACTGCGATGCCGCGGCTTAGCGCTCCACGCATCGCAGTCTCGGCTTCGTTGAATCGGCCAGCGGCATAAAGCGCCTCGGAAAGCCTAGTGAGGACCAGCGCGTCGTTCGGACCGGTCACATGAGCCCGCTGAAGCATGGTCAGGGCCCGTTCCGATAACCCCTTCGGCGCCATGCACATACCGCAAAGCATCATCGCCCGACCGGCCTCCGGCAGCGTAACGGCTACCATGCGAGCGTCTCTTTGCGCCTCCGGCCAGCGTCGCGCCTTGTACGCTTCCTGGCAGTTGTCCCAATGGGTCTCGATGAATTCCCCCAGGGTCACGCGCCGGGCTCCGGTGGGTTCTCGCGCCTCTTGATGTGCCAGACGGCCGGCCCGAGCTCCTCGACCGAAGCGTTGCCCCTCTGGTCGGCCCCGCCATCCTGCCAAAGGAGTTGATCCACACGTTCTTGGGAAACAAAAGCTTTGAATCGCTGCCGTGCCGTGCCGAGGCATCTAGCGCCACTAAGTGGGCGCCCCTCAGGACGCTCCCATCGCCAACGGGCTTTATCTCATCCAGGGCGTTAGCGATCATCGTTGACGCGAGAATATCCGATCGGGTTTGCAAAAATTCCTGCAGTGCCTCCAACCGCCGCTCTTCCTCGGCGCTTCGTTCCTGAACGGGTACGGGACGGAAAAACCAGTCTTCCACTTGTTCTGCCGCCGTGATGCCCCTGTCGACAACGGTATTGACAACCGGCGCAATAAACCTGTGGTGCCAGGCAGAGTCTTTGGCGCAAATATCTGTCGTCGGGATGCCCAGTAGAAACGCCTCGAGACCAGTGGTTGACCCGCTGTGTACCAAGCATGAACTACCCAAACTCCAAGATACGTGATCGGTGTCGTCAATGACATGGACACTGGGGTAGTGACTCATCTCGGAACGCCATATTTTGTGATTTTCCGCCGGATGTGGCCGTACCGCGATGGGGATCTCTGGGTGCCGTTGGGCCATCGTCTGGATAAAATTTACAATTTCCCTCAAGTTGTTCCGCTCCCACATGCAGCGCGTATGAAAAAGTTCCATGTCCGACGCGTTTTGGGGATCAATAATCCCGACACTCACGCATCGGGAAAAAAACGCCAGGGCATCGTAGTCATACGGATTGATCGCTCCAAAATTCGAGTTGATCAGTACAAAACGCCCCTTATCACGCGCGAACTCGGCGGCTACACCGCTCGGGCCGGCTTCGCGTGACAGCCGCAAAACATCAGTTCTTGGATTACCCACCACCTTAATTTTATCGCCGGCCCTCGGAAAGTGTTCGCGTAACATCTCGGCGTGTCGGGTTCCCTGCATCAAAAACAGATCACAGAGGTGTTCGACTCGAGGATCAAAAATAGGCAAAATAACTTCTGACTTCTGGAGTCCGAAAATTTCTTCCTCTATCGAAGCAACACGGTGGCCGGCCGCCTTGGCCTGACTCATGACGCTCGCCTGAATGGCGTTGTTGCCCTTGAGAAGGACGACACCAGGTGGCAAACGGTGAAAATTAACGTTAAACCACCATTGCTGGCCGAGCACCACGTCATAACCGAGGCCTAACGCCGCGTTGGTGACAAGGAGGCGCGAACGCAATTCCCGAAAAGATTCCTCGATGAGAATATAGAGATATCGGGCTGTCATCGGCGTATGTGCGCGGATATGGATCCAAACCAAGCGTATACCAATGACCGCTCCCAGGGTAAGCCAGTGTTCGCATTGCTCAAACTAATTTGTAAGGCACGTCGCACGCCAGAAATTCCGCGAAAATTGGTTTCTCCGACCTGTCGATTAATCAGTCCGTTCCTCCATTGTCCCCCAACTCCCGACGACCGTGACAGGGTGAACATGAGGTCAGTCCCGTTAATAGCGTAACAGAAATAGCCATTCTCAGCCCGGATTCACCATATTGGTACGCTAGGCAAGAAAAACTCTAACCTAGAACCGCTCGGAAGGTAATCCAAACACGATTGGCGACGATGAGGGGGTCGATGCCGTGGGCTGGCGAGCCTAGAGACCTAACCACAAGAGCAGCCGAAGCACAATCGGCCGTTCGTGGAAATTGAACCGCGAGGACTTTGAGACGCTGGAGCCGTCATCCTCCATCCACCATTCATGAAAGGTTTAAGGCAGGCAAAGACCGTTTGGTGATGCGGCGTGGGGATCCCAAGCTCCCTCCCGAGCCGGGTTACATGGCCGGACAACCCTGCCGACCTCCAGGGGGCTGGCCGCGCGCCAGGTCATGGTACATTGAGGCGTACATATCCGGCGGAAAGGTCTTCGAACGGGCAATCGACGTACTTCGACAATATCCGGGTCGATGGCGATTTCAAGTACCGTGGCGATCGCTACGATCTCTTCCATCATTGCCCGCGCCACGACCACCAAGTCCGGGTCGCCATAAACCGCCGCGACCGGCCGCCGGCAAAGGCTGCTCAACCCGGCATTGGTCGCCAGAAGGATGAATTTATTCCATAATACCCCGAGCATATTATCGGTCACCGAGCAGGTAAAGCCGGCACCGAGCGCAGGCCCCTCCGGAAGGCTTCGGCCCGAGCGCTGGTCTTGCCGTCAAGCTCGCCGAGCACGAGGCTGGCCACGGAGCTTTTGTAGCTCACCACGCCGGGTTTCTCGATCACCCCCGAGGCATAGGCCGCAGCCGCCGAGGACATGGTTTGGGCCAATCACCGACGCGATCCGCCTCAGGCCCATCGACACCGTTCAAGCACACTGATCACCATCGTGTCCGGCTTCAGCATCGGCTGGATCGCCGCCGCCGCCGTCTCGATGTCATGAGAGTTTGACGCAGAACAGCACCGCGTCGACGGGCCCGATCTCGCTTGGATCATCGGTCGCGACCGCCGGATCGACCACAATGTCGCCGGCCGGCCCGCTCAACAGCAGGCCCTTGTCCTTAATCGCGGCTAAGTGAGCGCCTCGGGCAATGAAGGCGATATCCTGCCCGGCGGCAGCGAGATTGGCGCCGTAATAGGCCCCCATGCCGCCAGCCCCCATGATAGCAATCTTCATTCCCGGCCTCCGTTTATTTCGCAACGGGTTTTAACTCCCAGGGAAGTATACGAGAGGGGCAATAAGATTTGGCCAGAGATAGCTAAATACCGCCATCGAGACTCAGCAACCGGTTAAACCACGCAGCTCCACACGACCAACGAGCCGCAGGCTTTATGCGCCTACCACGATCAGTGCGGCATCCACATCTTCCCGAAAGTCGGAAAATTAGTCCGAA
This sequence comes from uncultured Alphaproteobacteria bacterium, assembly GCA_937776645.1. Taxonomy (GTDB): domain Bacteria; phylum Pseudomonadota; class Alphaproteobacteria; order Thalassobaculales; family Thalassobaculaceae; genus JADHLJ01. The sequence goes on from CALMRI010000022.1 coordinate 11,135, forward strand.
TGCGATCGAGTCGACGTAATGCCACCGTTGTGTCGACGATTTCGTCTTCGATCCGCTCTAGCCCGCCGGCGGGTCCAGCGTCCCGGGAATTCAGCGCCGCCAGATGTTCGCCAGCCCGCTTGCCGATACGAGTCACGCGTAATCGTAGTGGTCTGGCGATCTTTCCCCGCTCGGCCTTGCTCGATAAAACGTTTTCGACCAATTTCATGATCAAGTCGAGCCGCCGTCGGCCCCGTATAGCAATCGCGCTCAGGGCAGAATGTCTCGCAACGGCACATCGCCGTCGTTGAGCATGGTCGGCAGCAGCGCCTGGCGTACGGGTTGACGTCGGGGATCCCCGCCGCCTCCAACTCCAACCGGACCACATCGGGATAGCGGCGGCGCAGCCGGTCCAGCATAGGGCTCAGATCTCGACGTAGTTCCGGTCCGCGGTGAGCCCCATTTCTCCGTTGACGATCTGATCTGCCTTGCAGACCTGCAATGGTCGCCGACGTGACAAAATGCACTCCTGCAGTTTTACCGCCCCAAGGGCGGAGCCAGCCCCGGCCGCGGGGTGATCGATGGGCGTCGGGGCGCTCTCCGGCCAAACCGCCCCCGTTCCAACAGATGACCAATCCGATCAGCGGGGGTAGCTTGTCTGAACCGAACCCACCGCACCGGCGCTCTGGAACCATCCATGTCCCCGTCCGATCACGTCGACAGCTACTACAGCCGCACCTTAAGAAATGCCACGCAGCGCCCGCCTCTGCGCGAACGCCTGGAGGCGCAGACCTGCGTGATTGGCGGCGGTTTAGCCGGGATCGCCACGGCCCTCGGCCTGGCCGAGCGGGGCCAATCGGTTGTCTCTGTTGGAAGCCAACCGGCTTGGCTGGGGCGCGTCGGGGCGGAATGGCGGCTTTCTGTCTCCCGGTTTTGCCTTAGGGGGCGAAGCCTTGGAAGCGAAACTTGGGCTTGCCAGCGCCCAGGAATTGTATCGCCTGTCGAGCCAAGCGGTCGACTTGGTCCGCCAAAGAGCATCCACGCACAACAGTGTTTACGGCGCGCTCCCCGCCGGGATCGTGCGCAATTCTTGGTTCGACGATAGTTATAGAGTCAAGGCCGGCATCGACTACATGAACCAACGTTTTAACACGGCGCTTGAATACTGGCCGCGCGAGCGGGTCCGTGAGACCTACCTCAGCCCGCGCTACCACGATGCGGTGTTCAATCCGAATGGCTATCAAATTCATTCTTTGAACTATGCCAATGACTGCGCGGTGGCGGCCGAACAACTGGGCGCCGTCATGCACGAACAATCCCCAGTCCGCCGCTTGGCCAAAAGCGGCGAACGCCACCGGGTGATCACCGCCGATGGCGAGGTCACGGCCGATAACGTCGTGTTCTGCTGCTCCGGCTATATCGGCTGGCTCAACCACCGGCTTTCCTGGGCCACCCTGCCGATCGGGACTTATGTGCTGCTTACCGAACCCTTGGGCGACAAATTGGCGACAGCGATCCGCGCGCCCTATGCGGCCTCGGATGATCGCCGCATCGACAACTACTACCGCCCACTGCCGGATACGCGGCTGCTTTGGGGCGGCGGCATGAGCATTTCCCGTCGCCCGGCCAATCTGGCGGAACGGATGCTGGAGGATCTTTTCGGCGTCTATCCGCAACTCCACGGTATACGGGCCGAGAGCGCCTGGGCCGGGACCATGGGCTATGCCCGCCACCGGATGCCGCAGATCGGCCGGATGGCGCCGGGGATCTGGTACAATCAAGGCCATGGGGGCCACGGGCTCAACACCACGACGCTTGGCGGCGAGCTGGTCGCCAAGGCAATCGCTGAAGATGATCGGGGCTATCAGGCCTTCGCACCCTTTGGATTGGATTTCGCCGGCGGTCCGGCCGGTCTGGTGGCGGCTCAGTTGGTCTATTGGAGTTGGAAACTCCGTGATCTCTGGGATGCTCGACGAGGCGCCTGACCGTCGCCATGATTAGGCAGGGCGACATCCGCCACACAAAAAGGAATGACCAAGAATGACGCAAGCGGATATCGGCGTGCTTGGCCTTGGCGTGATGGGGCGCAACCTAGCACTTAACATCGCGGACCGCAGATTTTCCGTCGTTGGGTATGAGCGCGACCCGGCCCTACTCACCCAAGCGATGGCCACCGCCGAAGGACTGATCGTCCATGGCGAGCTTGAGCGCTTCGTCGCCAGCATTAAACGCCCTCGGGCGCTATTGCTGATGATTACCGCCGGCCCGCCTGTCGATCAGTCAATTAAGGCACTTTTACCGCTGTTATCGCCAGGGGATGTCCTGGTCGATGCAGGCAATTCCGACTATCAGGACACAGGCCGGCGCGAGGCGCTGCTGCGACAAGCCAGGATTGGCTACCTCGGTCTCGGTGTTTCCGGCGGTGAGGAAGGCGCCCGGCACGGCCCCGCCCTCATGGCCGGCGGCGCGTCGGCGGCCTATGCCCGTGTTGCGCCGGTGCTGACGGCAATTGCTGCCCGCGCCGATGATGGAGCGTCCTGCGCCGCCCGGCTCGGCAACGCGGCCGCGGTCGGGCATTTTGTCAAAATGATGCATAACGGGATCGAGTATGCCGACATGCAGCTGATCGCCGAGATCCATGACCTTCTGTCGCGCGGCTATCAGCTCCCCGCTAGAGAAATCTCCGATGTCTTCGCCGGATGGACTAACGGCCCCCTCGCCTCCTTCCTGATCGAGGCGACGGCGACGGTACTGCGCCGCACCGACACCGAAACTGGCATGCCTTTGGTCGATTTGGTTTTGGATACGGCGGGGCAAAAGGGTACCGGTCGCTTAGCCTCGATCGCCGCGCTGGAGTTCGCGGTTGCCGCACCCAGCATCGCCGAAGCGGTGGCCGCGCGTGTGGTCTCGTCATTGAAGGATCAGCGCGCCGCCGCATCGGTGCGCTTTTCCAGGCCCGTCGGCGATCTTCCACTGCTCGATCAACAACAACTCGCCGACGCGCTTCTGGCGGGCAAGATCTGCGCCTATGCCCAGGGATTCGCCGTCCTATCCGTCGCTAGTCAAGCCCACGGATGGGAATTAGCCCTGGACCAGGTCGCCAGGATCTGGCGCGCCGGCTGCATCATTCGCGCCCGGTTTCTCGATGACGTGGCAGCGGCGTTCGGCTCGACACCGGCCTTGACTAATCTGATCATGGCGCCAGAATTCGCCAGCACCTTGGAGCGCACGGTACCGGCCCTGCGAGCGGTGGTCACAGCCTGTGTCGCCTCGGGAATTCCGGCGCCGGCGCTATCCGCCTCCTTGGCCTATTTTGATGGCTATGTCAGCGCCCGTTTGCCGGCCAACCTTATTCAGGCCCAGCGCGATTGCTTCGGCTCCCATGGCTATCAGCGGATCGACCGCCCCGGCACTTTCCATAGCGACTGGAGCGCGGCGGAATGATCGTGCTGATCATGGGGGTCAGCGGATCTGGAAAAACCACGGTCGGCGAGCGTCTGGCCAAACAGCTCGGCTGTTCCTTTGCCGAGGGCGACGCCTTTCACCCGCCCCAGAATGTCGCAAAAATGCAGAGCGGCACGCCGCTTGACGACGCCGACCGCGAGCCTTGGTTACGGAGCATCGCCGAACAGGTCGACGCCGCCATCGCGGCCAAGGTACCGCTGGTGGTCGCCTGCTCGGCGCTCAAGGCTCGCTACCGCCAGATCCTTATCGGCAATCGTCAGAACACCCACCTCGTCTATCTGGAAGGGACGCCAGCGCTTATTCGTCAACGCATGGAGGCCCGCGCCCATTTCATGCCGCCAGCCCTGCTCAAAAGCCAATTCGCAACCCTGGAGGAACCCGGCGAGGCCGAGCGAGCAATCCGGATTGACGTTCGCCAAGAGCCCGAGGCATGCGCGCGCTTGGTGATCGAGGAACTGAAACGCGAGTCAATGGTCTGACCGGCTCTTGGCGCAACCGCTTTATTCAGCGGGTGTTGGCTTTTTGCGCAAAGAAAATAAAAGGGATAGCTACAAACCCGGTGATGCCCAAAAGATAGAACGCATTGATATAGCCGATCATTGCCGCCTGACGCTCTATCTCACCGCTTAAATTGCTCAAGCCCAGGACTGTTTGCATGGACCAAGCGCCGCTGACGGACGGAAAATCCAGAATTTTGTTGAACGGCGTGATGTGGCTGATCATGTCCATGTAATTGCTGGTGGTCGAGCGAATGATCAAGGTGATCGTCAGAGAGATGTAAATGCTGCTGCCAATATTGCGCAGCAGGTGCAACACCGCGGCGCCTTCAGGAATATGCTCCGGCGCGATGCGCGAGAACATCATGATGGTCAACGGGACCCAGCCCAAGCCGACGCCAAAACCTTGCAGAGCGCTGGCCCAGGCAACCCCGCTGGTGGTCATGTTAATGTCGAACTGCGCCAATAAAAAGCAAGAAGTGGCCTGTGCGACAAACCCCAAGGTCAGGCCGATGCGCGGATCATGCCGGCTGATCCAGACCACTAGAAAATTGCCGACTAGGCTGCCCACGCCGCGGGCGGCCAACAACAAACCGATAATTGAATCGGGATAGCCGCGCAATTCCTGCAACATCGACGGGAACAGCACCATCGGGGTGAAATTCAACATCCCATAAATGAACACTAGGACCACGCCCAACGCGTAGTTTCTATCCTTGAAGAGCAAGGGGTTCAGGTACGGCGATTTCGTTGTCAGAATATGCACGACGAAAATATAGAAACAGATACAGCCGACAGCCGCCTCGATGAGGATCTCAGTGGAATCGAACCAATCGAGCCGATTGCCGCGATCCAGCATCAGTTGCAGCGCCGCGATGGCGATCGACAGGGTAATGAAGCCGGTCCAGTCGAGGCGACTATTCGGGTTGTGTCGGTCATCACGGATATAGAGCCACGCGCCGAGCAAGGCGAGGAAGCTAAACGGCGCGATGATGTAAAATACCCACCGCCAGTCCTGGGCCTCCGAGATATAGCCGCCCACGGTCGGCCCGATAACCGGCCCAAAGACCACGCCCATACCCCAGACCGCCGTGGCCATACTGTGCAACCGCCGGGGGAAGACCCCGAGGATGATCGCCTGTGACAATGGAACCAGAGGCGCGCCGAACGCCCCCTGAAGGATCCGGAAAATCACTAATTCCGTCAGGCTGGTAGCTCGACCGCACATGATCGACGCGATCGCGAACCCCAGAATCGAACAGATCATCAGATGGCGACGACCGAATCGGCTGGTGAGCCAGCCGGTCATCGGCGTTACCACTGCCGTACCAACAATATTGAAGGTAACGGTCCAGGCAATTTGATCCTGGGTCGCCCCCAGCGCTCCCTGCAGTTGTGGCAGGGTAATATTGGCGATGGTGATGCTCATCCCATAGAGTGTCGAAGCCAGCGTTACCGTCGCCAGAATGAGCCAGCGTAGGGCGCTGTTTTGGTCTTCCGCAGCAGGGTCGTGGCCGCTCATTTGGCCCTCGCTAGGAAACAACAGGAAAGCGCAGCGCCGGACGGTATATCAATGCCCCCGGGGAAACCATGACCGGCACCATGGGCAAGTTCCACCAGACAAGCGATACAAAAACCCGGGCTCTCGATATTCAGCACGTGCCGGCGATCATCTGGCGACTGTTTTGCACTTTGGCTAACCAAATCTGAGTGCTATCAAACCGGCCGCACGTAAAGGCGGGCCTGCCGCCGCTCTGGAGACTTCCCGATGCTATCTTCGAGCCGATCCGCTGTTATGGTCCTGCTTTGTGCCTGCCTGATCGTTGGCATTGCCTTCGGCGTGCGGCAGAGTTTTGGCCTGCTTATGCTCCCGATCACCCTGGACCTGGGTTGGGGGCGCGAGACACTTTCTCTGGTCTTTGGCATCCAAGCGGTGTTCAACGGTTTCGCGGCACCCTTTGCCGGCGCAATCTCGGATAAATGGGGCATTGGCCGCACCGTCGCAATCGGATGCGCCTTGTATGGCGCCGGACTAATCCTAATGGCTTATTCTGGGACCCCGACGACGATGCTCCTCGGCGGCGGCCTCCTGGTCGGGATGGGCGTCAGCGCCTGCGGGATGCCCGTACTGCTCGGCGCGGTCGGCAAGGTCGCGCCTGAGGAAAAGCGCTCAACCTGGCTTGCTCTGGTGGCGGTTGGCGCCACGGCTGGGCAACTGGCGATCATCCCGTGCGCCCAGGCTCTTGTAACCGCGCAGGGATGGAGCATCGCGTTGCTGGCGCTCTCGGTTTGCTTCGTTCTTGGCCTGCCCATCGCCTACTGGATGGGCGCGGCAGCTGACCGAGTGGTGGCATCGAAGCCGAAATCCAACGCGCCGGCGCAGAACCTTACACAGGCTGTGGTCGAGGCGCGTGGGCATTCCGGATTCATCCTGCTGACCATAGGCTTTTTCGTCTGTGGCTTCCAGGTGCAGTTCATAATCACCCATCTACCGGCTTTTATCCAGGATCAGGGTTTTGGCCCTCAATTCGGCTCGAACGCCCTGGTGACAATTGCCGGCTGCAACATGGTTGGCGCCTGGTTCGCTGGCTATCTGGGTGACCGGTATAGCAAGAAATACATTCTTGCCTGTATCTACGTCCTACGAGCGATCGCCATCACGATCTTCATGCTGGCGCCGATCAGTGAGCTCTCGATCCTGGTGTTCTGCGGAGTTATCGGGCTAATTTGGTTGGGTACCGTTCCACTGACCAGCGGCATTGTCGCGCAGATCTTCGGTGCCCGTTTCATGTCCACGTTGTTCGGTATTGTCTTCCTCAGCCACCAACTCGGTAATTTCGCCGGGGCTTGGGTCGGTGGTTTCGTCTTCGATACAACCGGCAGCTACACGGCGGTCTGGTGGTTCGCCGCCGGCCTTGGCGTTATCGCCGCCTTATTCCATGTGCCGATCGACGACCGACCGGTACAACGCCTAGCGGCCACTCAATAACACCCAGCGGATGCTAGGGCGACCACCGGTCATGATATGAAGACAGGGTCCGTCGCCGTCCTCTAGCGATGATCCGACATTTCACAAGGAGCCGATCATGGCCCATCGTGGTTTGAACTTTGGCATCTTTCTCGCTCCGTTTCACCGGCTTGGCGAAAACCCGACCCTCGGCATGGCGCGGGATCTGGAGTTGATCGAATGGATTGATCATCTCGGCTTTGATGAGGCTTGGGTGGGAGAGCATCACTCCGCCGGCTGGGAGATCATCGCGGCACCGGAGATCTTCATCGCCGCCGCGGCAGAGCGGACCAAGCACATCAAGCTCGGCTCCGGCGTGACTAGCCTGCCCTATCACAACCCCTTCATGGTGGCGCAGCGCTTCGTGCAGCTTGACCACATGACCCGAGGCCGGACCATGCTTGGTTGCGGACCCGGCGCGTTGCCGTCGGACGCCTATATGCTTGGCATCGACCCGGTCACCCAACGCACCCGCATGGTCGAGTCCCTGGACGCGATCACCGCGCTCCTAAAGGGCGAGGAACCGGTAACCATGAAGACCGACTGGTTTGAGCTAAACAAGGCGCGGCTGCATCTCGCCCCCTATAGCGACCCCCGTTTCGAGATCGCCGTAGCCAGCACTATCACACCATTTGGGATGATGGCAGCAGGCCGGCACGGATTAGGCGTACTCTCCATCGGTGCTGGAATTCCCGGCGGGCCGGAGGCGCTGGCCGGGCAATGGAAGATCGCCGAGGAGGAGGCCGCCAAACACGGCAAGACCGTGAACCGCAAGAAGTGGCGCGTTGTCGTGGTCATGCACATCGCCGAAGACACCGAGCAGGCGCTGCGCGAAATCCATCACGGCGAACGGACGGAGACCGCGACCTATTTCCAGGATACTCTTGGGCGTCCGCCAGGACGATCCGACGATCCGATCCGCGATGGCGTGAAGATGGGCACCACCCTGGTCGGCTCGCCCGATGTTGCGATCAAAGGAATAGAGCGGCTATTGGAGCTAAGCGGCGGCGGCTTCGGCGGCGTGATGTTCCGCGCTCACGAATGGGCTAACCGCGAGCAAACCCTGCGCAGCTATGAGCTGTTCGCACGCTATGTCATGCCGCATTTCCAGGGTTCAATGGAGACGCTTTACGCATCCAACGCCTTCACCCGCGAGAACCGGCGTGAGGTGGTCGGCCGCAATGTCGAGGCTGTGCGCCGCGCCTTTACCGACACCGGCCGAGAAGTACCTAAAGGCTTTGAGGATCGCACCCTCGGTATCCAGGACGTCGGCGTGGACGGAAAATCCGAAGCTAGCAAGGCTTAAAACCCCGCCGATGCCCCGCCAAACGGAAGGGCGAAGGATGTTATTTAACCCGACAATCGTTGCCTTTGGCGAGATGACAAAAATTAACGGGCTTCAAAGCCCCAGAACGGGGCAGAGAAACCGTTCGCCTTGGCGAATCCGTCCCGAAACCGGCCTCCCCGTTAACTATGCCCGCCGAGGCGTTAAAGCTATCCAACACATGCCCCGGCCCCTTGGTGAACGCCGCATAGCCGGAGCCGTCGAACACCTTCGCACCGTTGACCCAGACAGCATCGATGCCGGTTGGCGCGCGCACCGTGCGGGTTCCACCGCCGGGAAGATCGTTGACCCGGGTAGGCCCGGACATCCCAACGGTCGCCGGATCGAACATCAACAGATCGGCGTGCGCGCCAACCGCAATCCGCCCCCGATCCTTGATGCCGTAAAGAGCCGCCGGGTGGCTGGTCAATCGCCGGATCCCCTCCACCAGATCGAAGGTTCCAAGATCGCGCACCCAATGACCGAGGAAATAGGTGGCAAAACCGGCGTCGCACATGAAGATCAGATGCGCCCCAGCATCCGACAACGAAACCAGACCGGACTCGTGCTTGAGGATACTGGCGACGCCCTCGTCGGCGGCGTTCAGGAAACGGCCAACCACGGTGGTCTCCAGATTTTCGTCCAAAGCCAGAGTCACAGAACGCGTCGACCGGATCTCCGCCCTTAGCCATGGCGATTTGGGCCACGGTCTGGCCAAGCAATCCCATGTTACGCTCCTCGGCGGGAAGCGTGATTTCGACCTTGTTCCAGTCGCCGTAGAAGATTCCCCCGGGCTTTGGCGCGGCAAGGTTCGCGCGGAATTTGTCGCGAAACGAGGGATCAGCATAGGCCTTGGCCAACACTTCCGGCGGCGCCGCCTTGATATCGGCGAAGGCGTCATGGCTGTAGAACGGGTAAGGATTCGCCGGGGTGAAATCCATAGAGAACGGCTGGCAGGTCACCTGAGCATAAACGTGGTTGCCGCGTCCACGCGCGGCGGCGCAGGCATCCAGGATCTCATGCGCTCGGCCCGGCAGCGCTTCGTTATACATGGTCAACGACGTCGTCATGAAAGCCGGACCACCGCTGGCCTTGGCGATGCTTTCCATCACCTCGACCGTGCCTCGGGAACCTGAGGCCATCTGGAAAACACCATGGCCCCGGCCCTTCATCAACCCGGCAAGCGTCCGCACCTCATCATCGCTAGCGATGGTCGAGGGCATCGGCACGCCTTTCCAGCCCATGTGATTGGGTGAAAACGAAGACGCAAAACCAATGGCGCCCGCATCCAGCGCCTCCTTCACGGCGTTCTTCATCGCCGCCATCTCACTGTCCGTCGGCTCGGCCCGCTCCGAGCCTTCCTTACCCATGACCGCGGTGCGGGTAACCGAATGTCCGGCAAGAACGGCAGTGTTCGGATAAACCCCCTTAGTCCGAAGAAAATCCATATATTCGGGAAAGCTCTCGAATCCCCAATCAATCCCAGTGACCAAGGCGTTCAGATCCATCCCCTCGACGACCGAAAGGTTGGAGGCGACGGTCTCGCGAAGATGCGGCGGGCACGGCGCGATGCCAAAGCCACAATTCCCAATCACCACCGTGGTGACTCCCAGGGACGGCGATGGCGACGCCGTCGAATCCCAGGTCAACTGCGCGTCATAATGAGTGTGGGAATCGATCACGCCGGGTGAGAGCACCCGGCCGTCCGCGTCGACGGTTTCGGCGGCGCTTTCCGTGATGTCGCCGATTTCCACAATCCGGCCATCGCGCACAGCAACCGAAACCTGTTGCTCGGGATTTCCCAACCCATCAATCATCCGGGCCCCTTTGATTACCAAATCATGCATCGCGCGCCTCCCAGCAAGCCCAAGTTTGAAACGAACCGCATCTTACTCCTTGCCCTTAGCTCAGAGGAACAGGCCTTACGGGCTTATCAGATCGTCGATCTATATTAATGTTGTTTATTACTATATTCTGTTAATTATTTGTTTATTATTATAATGATAAAGATATCGTGAATTTAAAATTCACCTAATCGGCTTCGAGAACGGCTCCATCCGGCACAGCGCACGACAGAACCATCAAAATCGGTCATATAGTTGCGGAGCACCGCTCGTTCCTCGGAGCCCTTGGCATGGAGGCCCAAAACCGCGTCCACGCTTTTTGGGCAAGACTGGTCAGTGCACTGGATGATCTTTTTGAAATCCTCGCGCACCGTCTGGCCCTCGGTGCTGACTTTATCGCCAAGACACTTGGCCACCCGGCAATCACAGGCCGTCTAGCCGGCAGCGGCGGGAACAAGCGACAGTTAAGTCGCCGTTATACGGGACCAAAACGGCGACAAGATAGCGCAGCGGCGGCGGCTCACGCGACCATGTGTTTGGAGATATAGCGCCCGTCCTCGGGTCCGGAGAAACTCGCGCCGATCTGCGGATGGCCGACCGGTCCGTTCTCGCTGTCCTCGACCAAATTCTGCTCGGAAACATAAGCAACGTAATAGCTTTCCGGGTTCTCGGCGTACAAATGATAATAGGGTTGATCCCGCCGGGGCCGTCGATCCGCTGGAATCGACTGATACCACTCATCGGAATTGCCGAATTCCGGATCCACATCGAACACCACACCACGAAAATCGTAGATGCGGTGACGCACGATCGCGCCAAGCGCGAATCTGGACTCGACGATCTTCATTATCGATTCACTGGGATGTCTTTTTTGCATAATCGGAATATTGGCCCAAAGTGCCGCCGCGTCCAGTGAAAACCCATGATTGTTTTTCATACTCATGCGTTAAAATACATATCAATCGGGATGCTGATCCGCCTGACCAGCAAAGTGGCGTGGCACGGATTGTAGATTTCTCTCTGATTTTATATGGTGCGAGGCGATCCGCAATGCACGCGTCGTCGCTTCGCCCTTACACCAAACATGCTGAAGGACCCGAGAGATGCTCGATGACGCCCTGCTTTCAATCAATCAGGTCACCACCCGCGAACAATGGTCGCTGCGCCAGGCAATCGAAGGTTACGCCAGCCAAGGCGTGCACGGCATCGCGGTTTGGCGAGACAAGATGCATGAGGGTGGCGGCGTAAAGGAAGCGGCCCGCCAGCTGGAAGACAATGCGATGGAGGTTTCCGGTTTCTGCATCGGTGGACTAATGAGCACCTCACACGATGCAGAATTTCAGGTCCGTTTGGACGATAACCGCCGGGTCATCGAAGAGGCCGCCGCGATCAAGGCCCGGGCCGTAGTGTTTGTCGCCGGCGGGCTCCCCGACGGCTCCACCGATCTGGACCGCGCCTATGGCCAAGTGTTGAAAGGCCTGTCGATCCTGCTTCCCGAGGCCAAGGCCGCCGGCGTCACTCTGGCGCTAGAGCCGTTGCACCCGATGATCGCCGCCAGCCGTTCGGTCCTGACAACGCTGAAACAGGCAAATGATTGGTGCGATCAGCTTGGCGACGGACCGGAACTGGGGATCGCGGTAGACGTCTATCACCTCTGGTGGGACCCAGAGCTGGAAAAGGAGATCGCCCGAGCTGGAAAGCGAATCGCCGCCTTCCACATCAATGACTGGTTAGCCAACACCCAGGACCTCAGGTTGGACCGCGGTATGATGGGCGATGGCGTGATCGATATCCCGAAAATCCGACGTTGGGTCGAGGCGGCTGGCTATACCGGCCACCGCGAAGTGGAGATTTTTTCGGAGCGCAATTGGTGGCAAAAAACTGGAGAAGAGGTAGTTCGGGTGATCACCGAACGCTACCAGACGGCGGTTTAATTTCTCGCGATAGCTCTCTCCAGCTCCAACAGCGCCGTGCTGATGTGATAGGTGCTGCTTGACGGCATGCTCTGGTCGGCAGGCGTCCAATCGGCGTTAAAACGTTCGATCCAGCGGCCATCCGGCTGCAAATAGCGCTCGAGCAACAGCGCCGTCGCTTGCTCAAGCGTGACCCCGGTTACCCTCCCCGTCGCCGGCCTGGCAGCACGCTCGGGAAACACCGCCAAGGCCTTGATCAGCTCCAAAAGCGGCCAAATCCGCTTGCTCGACACAATCGGTGCGCCGCTCCGCCGATCGACTTCATCGAAAACACCGCCGGCAGAACCATCCCAGCCCAACGCCAATCCGTTGTCCAAAATCGCCGGCCCAAGGCCGCGGTAGCGTCCATCGCCTAGGGTTCGAGCCGCCCAGTCCAATAACCAGGCCCATTCGTAATGATGCCCCGGCTCAAGGCGATGCCCGTCCTCCTTATGAGGACGAAAACCGGCGTCCAAATGCTCCAACACAACGCTACCGACTTTATCAAGGAAATGATCCTCGAACAGCGCCAACAGATTGCGGGCGCAATCAGCATGGGCCGCGCTATTGCTCCCGTTCGCCAGCGATAGCGCCGCCTCAAGAAGGTGCATATGCGGATTCTGACTGCGCCGGTCCCCCGACAGGTCACTAAAATTACGGCTCATCCGGTCGCTATACGAGCCATCGGCGCGGAGAAAGCGCTGCTGCAAAACCTCAAAGCTGCGATCAATCCACACCGCCGCCACCTGGCGACCGAGCGTATGGTGATAGGCGGCAAGACCGAACAGCGCAAAGGCGTGGGCGTAAAGATCCTTATCCAGACCTTGCGGCGCCCCTTCCAGGTCGACCTTCTCGATCCACCCAGCCTCTTGATGATCCCAGAACCGCTCGGTCAAATAGCTGTATATCCGGTCGGCGTGGGCGATCAACGCCGGCGCCCCAGTTTTGCCGCCCCAGGTGGCGAAGACATAGAGCTGGCGCGCGTGCACCATCACCCGGCGATAGGGCGGCGCTTCGGCGCCGCTTCCATCCGCCAGCAACCGCTCGACCAAGCCGCCACGGCGATGATCCCAGCCGTGCTCGATCAGCAGCGGCAACGTTCCGTCTAGAAACCTCTGGCGAAAACCCGCAACCTGGTCAGAAAGGTTTTTGTCCCGCACCGCCGTCCAATCTTCTCGACACCGCATCTATTTTCCGGGACGTTACGGCAGTCCTTGCGCCCTCGCAATGTACCGCGCAAATTTCCAAGAAAAGCCGGTTTGCCAACGACCAGGAGATCCTTGAGATGTCGAAAACCAAAATCGCACTGGCAGGCCTGGGCGTGATCGGTAGGAAACACGCGCTGGCGATTTCCAAAAGCATGACCTGTGAGTTGACCGCCGTCGTCGACGCCAATCCGGCGACCGGCGCTTTGGCTAAGCAATACGGCGCGGCCTTTCATTCCAGTCTGGAAGAGCTGTTCGACAACACCAAGGTCGACGGCGTCCTGCTAGCGACGCCGAACGCCATGCACGCCTCCCAGGGCATCGCCTGCGCCGAGCGCGGCCTGCATATCTTGGTCGAAAAGCCCTTCGCTACGACGATCGGGGAGGCCCGCGCGCTGGTCGAAGCCGGCAGAAAGAACAATGTCCGCATCCTCGCCGGCCAATACCGCCGCTTTAACACCCAAGTCGAGACGGCTCGCGAGATCGTCCGTTCCGGCGCCATCGGCAAGCTGGTCGGGGTATCGGCGATCTGGGCGATGAAGAAGCATGATGAATATTACGATGTCTCCTGGCGCACCGAGCCGGGCGGCGGGCCGATCCTGACCAACCTGATCCACGACGTCGACTGTTTGCGCTGGATCTGCGGCGAGATCACCTCGGTTTCGGCCCAGATCTCTAACGCCACCAGGGGTCACGCGGTCGAGGATACTGCCGCTATCTCACTTAGTTTTGAAGGCGGGGCGCTGGGCACGGTCTTGCTTTCCGATGTTGCGCCCAGCCCTTGGGCTTTCGAAGCCTCAACCACCGAAAACGCTGATTTCTTCCACATGGACGACTGCTGCTATCGCTTCATGGGCACCAAGGGCGCCTTTGATTTTCCCTTGATGCGAATCTGGACCTATCCGGAGAATGTGCCGCAGCGCTGGGACTACCCGATGGCGAAAAGCCACAGGCCGACCGGACCAGGCAAACCTCTCGACGCCCAGATCGAGCATTTCGGCAGGGTCATCCGCGGCGAGGAAGAGCCGCGCACCAGCGGCGCCGATGGGGCCCGTACCCTGGCCGCGACCCTGGCCGTCACCGAGGCGGCGAAAACCGGCGCGCTGGTAACGCCGGCGACGATCCAAGGCTGACCGGGATGATCGAAGCCTTGGAATACTGCTCGGTGTATAAAGAAGGCTAGGTCACCACGGTGACCATCAAACGGGCCGAGGTGATGAACGCGTTACATCGCCCGGCGCATGAGGAACTCACCCGGGTTTTCGACGCCTTCGCAATCGACGCCGATGCCTGGGTAGCGGTCATCACCGGCGCTGGAGAGCGGGCGTTCTGCGCCGGCTCAGGACCTGAAATACATGGCCGAGACCGGCGATGGTCATAATCCCGGAAAAAGGCTTCGCCGGGCTAACCAACCGACAGGATCTGGCCAAGCCCGTGATCGCCAAGGTTAACGGCGTGGCCGTCGGTGAGGGTTTTGAAACGGTGCTAGCCTGCGACCTGGCCATCGCCGCCAATCATGCCTGCTTTGGTTTTCCCGAGCCCAAGGTCGGTCTCGCGGCAATCGGTGGCGGAGGCCTGCACCGGCTGGCGCAGCAGATACCGCTAAAGAACACCATGCATCTGCTTTTGACTGGGCACATTTTCATAGCTGAGGAGGCCTTGGCGCTCGGCTTGGTAAACCAGGTGGTCCCACCGGAAGACCTGACCGCCGCGACCAACCACCTAATCGCCTCGATCCTCTCAGGCGCCCCGCTCGCAGTGCGGGCGACCAAGCAGGCAGCCATGGATGGGTTGAACCTGTCTCTGCCCGAGGCCGTGGCGATACGCCATCCGGCCATCGAAACCATGGAATCCAGTGCTGATGCCACCGAAGGCCTGCTAGCCTTCGCCGAAAAGCGCGCCCCGGCCTGGAGTGGGACTTGAACAAGCGATGAGCGAAAATTCATTCGATTTACGGGGCAAGGTCGCCCTGGTGACCGGCGGCAATGGCGGTATTGGGCTTGGAATGGCTGAAGCTATGGCCCGGGCTGGGGCTGATATCTGTATCTGGGGCACCAATGCGGCGAAAAACGCGGCGGCGCTTAAAACCCTGTCCAGGCATGGTGTAAAGACCATGGCCCTTCAATGCGGCGTCTCCAGCAAAGCAGACGTCGACGCGAGCTTCGCCGAGACTTTGCAGTCCTTGGGCCGGGTCGACGGCGTGTTCGCCAATGCCGGCATGTCCGGACAGCGAGAACTCGTTTCTCGAAATTACCGAGGAAAAGTGGCGCCGCATGCTCGGCGTTAACCTCGACGGCGTGTTCTTCACCTATCAAGCAGCGCTGCGTCACATGCTAGAGCGGGTGGAAAACGGCGACTCCCGGCGGGCGGTTGATCGCCACGTCTTCCATGGCCTCGATTTCCGGCGCCGCCCGTAACGAGCATTACGCCGCGACCAAGGGTGGTCTCAACGCGATGAGCTATGCCCTAGCGGTGGAATTCGGACGCTATGGGATTACCTCGAACATCATCCAGCCCGGCTGGATCGCCACCGACATGACCGAGGGATTGATGGCGAACGAGAAATTCGCCGCGAATGCCGGCAAGCGCATTCCGCTCAGACGCTGGGGCCAGCCCAGCGATTTCGGCGGCCTCGCGGTCTATCTGCTCAGCGACGCTTCGGCCTATCATACCGGTCAGGATTTCCTGATTGACGGCGGTTATTGGCGGTTTTGAGGACGGGAGGCGAGCGCGGATGAACGAAGTATTCAAGCCCTATCAGCACATCAAATACCAGGTCGAGAACCGCATCGCGACGATCACCTTGAACCGGCCGGAAAAGCTGAATGCTTTCACCGCGACTATGCGCGAGGAGTTGATCCGCGCCTTTGGCCGCGCCGACGAAGACGATGAGGTACGGGTAATTATCGTCACCGGGGCCGGGCGGGCATTCTGCGCTGGGGCCGATTTGTCGAAGGGCGGTGACACTTTTCACTTTGACGACTCGTTCCGCGATGGCGGTGGGCAGGTGTCGCTAAGGATTTTTGAGAGCAAGAAACCGGTCATCGGCGCGATCAATGGAGCCGGCGTTGGGATCGGCGTCACCATGACACTGCCAATGGATATCCGCATCGCCTCGACGAACGCGCGTTTCGGCTTCGTATTCAGCCGCCGCGGCGTGGTGCCGGAGGCCTGCTCCAGTTGGTTCCTGCCGCGCATCGTCGGCATTGCCCAAGCCCTTGAATGGGTTTTCTCGGGCCGGGTCTTCGATGCCGCCGAGGCGCTGGCCGGCGGCCTAGTCAAGGAGGTCGTGCCGCCAGAAAGCTTGCTGGATCGGGCCCGCGAAATTGCCCGAGAAATCGCCGATAACACCTCAGCGGTGTCGGTGGCGCTGTCCCGGCAGATGATGTGGCGGATGCTCGGCGCCGACCACCCGATGGAGGCCCACAAAGTCGACTCTCGCGGCATCGCCCAAATGGGCCGGGCCAGCGATGTCCGAGAGGGTGTGGAATCCTTTTTGGAAAAGCGCCCACCAAACTTCTCGATGAAACCAAGCACCGACATGCCTGCCTTCTATCCATGGTGGCCGGAGCGGGAGTACGAATAATGGAACTCGACGGACAGGTGGCGATCGTCACCGGGGCGGCGCGCGGGATCGGCTTTGCCATCTCCCAACGGCTTAAAGAGCTTGGCGCGCGGGTCGCCTGTTGGGATATCGCGCCGCCGGCCAAGGAGAACGGCTCGGTGTTCGCTCATGCCGAGATTGTCAACGTTACCAACCTCGCCTCGGTCGAGGCCGGCCTGGAGCGCACCCTCGCCACTCTCGGTCAAGCCGATATCTTGGTCAACAACGCCGGCGTGCTAACCAACGCGGTAGCCCCGGCGATGGCCGAAACCGAACTGTTGGTGGAGATGACCGAGGATTATATCGCCGACGTCAAATCACGGATGCCGATGGGCCGCCTCGCTAACGTCACCGAAATTGCGGACACCGTCGCCTGGATCGCCAGCCCGCGATGCTCGTTTACTTCCGGACAAGTTTTTGATGTTACCGGCGGACGGGCAACGTATTAAAGCCGTTGGCAAGATTGGCGATGGGGAGCCTCATCCCTCGAACGACAGGACCCACACCTGAGGACGTTCACCGCAACTGACGGCCAAGGAATAGGAGCAACATGCCGCCATTTATCTTTATGTTCCGCCATTCGCGCCGCCAAGGGGCCTCAGGCGTGGACCCTACCGTTCACCAAGGCGACGGACGTATTTAAAAAAAACGTGATACTCAGCGCCTACAATAACATCACCCCGGCGCAGGATGGGACCTACTCCTCCGGCATTGGTAGTCGCACGGGTACGCCGCCTATTTTCCACACCCCTATTGGAGCTGCGATGGAAGCATGTTCCTCCTCCGTCTCCCCAAGTGAAAACGGGGTAGGGAGACACTTTAAGTATCCAGACGTTTGCGCCTTCCGCTCTTACTTTACCGCCCCCGCCGCGGCCATCAATTCGTCGAGCGTAGTAAATGTCTTGCCCCCGTTTCTCTTGATCAATGCTGCCGCCTGAGCGATCCGGCGCGAGGTGGCCTCGACCATCATCGGTTCGACACCTACGGCGCGCAGGGTCTTCGAAACCTCTTGCATTTCCGAGGCACGAAGCACAGCGTGTTCGGAGACTAGCGACCTCGCCCCGGTGCCCGCGCCACCCAATCAACCCCCAGATAATTATCGGCCATTGAGGCCAGTGCGGCCTCGGTCACGCCGTATTGACGGGCCCCATCAATAAATTTGAGCAGCAAAGCACCGACGCCTTTCATCATGACGCTGCGCATCATCTTTAGAGCAGAGGTAGCACCGATCTTCTCGCCAGTAACCTCGCACAGACAACCAAGCGGGCTCAGCAGACTAACCGTCTCCTCCGCATCTGGTCCCAATAGGTTCATCGGGACCTTGTGACGCCGGCCAGGTACGCCGGACATCACGGCGCTGTCGACCATCTTAACTCCCGTTCCATCCAGGGCGGCTGCGACCTGCTGCTTCATCTGCGGTGAAGAGGAATTGCAATCGGCATAAATTTGCCCGGCCCGCATGACTTTCGCCGACGCTTTGGCCACCCTGACCGAAGCCGTGGCTACAACGAAGGAAAACACCAGGTCCGGCACCGTCGATGCTGGCATCGATGGTGCCGACAGCCGTAACGTCCAGCTCCGCGGCCTTGGCTTGCAGCGCCGGCTCTAACGGGAAGCGATGTCGTAAGCGGTAATCCTCAGAGCCGGGTTGGCTTCGCGAAGTCCGGCGGAAAAATTCGAACCAGCCTCGCCGAAGCCGATAAACCCAACATGCTTGATCACCACGGCCACTACTAAAACCGGCCCCGATCAACGCTGACGCAGAGCAGGTTCGGGCCGGCGCGGTTCGCGAGCGCCGCCTCCAACGCCGGAACCAGCTCATCGTGACTGGAAACCCGGGTCGACGGCACCCCAAGGGATGTCGCCAGGCCGACGAAATCAACCGCCGGTTCCTTGAAATCCATGCCAATGAAATTGTCGTTGCCATGGAAGGCGTACAACCGTTCCTTAATGATCCGATAGCCGCCATTGTCACAGATGACATAGGTGATCGGCAGTTTCTGGTTCGCCGCCGTCCACAGTGCCTGGATCGAGTACATCGAGCTGCCGTCACCGATGATCGCGATCACCGGACGGTCTGGATAGGCCGCCTGAACTCCGCAGGCTGCCGGCACGCCCCAGCCGATGCCGCCACTGGCCATGCCAAACAATGAAGTCGGATCCCGATATGGGAGCAACGCATTCAGCGCTCGGGTGCTGACGATACCCTCATCGACGATGATGGTGTCCCTGGGCATGGTGTCGATGACCTTCATCACCATCCACGAAGGATCGATCACCGCCCCGCCGTCGTCGGCCGTCAACTTGGCGACTAGGGCGGCCCGCTTGGCACTCCAGTTCATTGCCACCAGACCATCGATGGAGGCCTTGGCTTTTGCCGCCTGAGCAGCGCCTCCCTTGCTGGCGATCACCGGGTTCAGCGCTTTCAAGGTTTCCTTGATATCGGCGCGCACGGCGATCTCGGTCGGGAAGTTCTTACCCATCTCCCAATCGCGCTGACCTATTTGGATGATCGCCATCCCCTCCGGCAGTGGCTCGACCGGGGCCCAGACGGACATCCTGAGAACATCGGCACCCAACACGATTAGCAAATCATACGGCATCAGGGTGTCCCGCACCTGCTGCTGATCCCGGGTGAGAGAGCCAATATAGGCCGGGTGTTCGGACGGGAAATGTGCCCCATACTGCACTGTCTGTTGGTATACTGGACAGCCGACTAGGCTGGCGAAGGCCGCCGCCTCATCAAAAGCGCTGTCTGTGGCAAGCTCATGACCAGCAACGATTACCGGGTTCTTCGCGCTGAGAATCCGCTCGGCGAGACGCTCCAACGTAGCGTCGACCGGCCGCACCTTGGTATCGACCCGAGTGCGCGATCCCAACTCGATCGCCCCCTCCTCGTTAAGAATATCACCTGGCAGCGAGATGAATACCGGTCCCATCGGTGGCGTCATCGCGATCTTGGCAGCGCGCCGGACGATCCTCGGCAGATCCTGCAGACGGGTTACCTCAACCGCCCATTTCACCAGCGGTTCAGCGATCGGCACCAGCGGATCATAGAGCAGCGGCTCGGTCAGTCCATGACCCAGCTCCTGCTGGCCAGCGGTAATTATCACCGGCGTGTTGGCGAATTTCGCAGCGTAGATCGCCCCCATGGCGTTGCCCAACCCCGGCGCCACATGAACGTTACAGGCCGACAGCTTTCCGGAGGCGCGCGAATAGCCCTCGGCCATGTAGACCACCAGAGATTCCTGCATGCTCATCATGTAGTTCATGTCAGGATGCTCGGTGAGTGCGTCCATTATAGGCAGCTCAGTGGTGCCGGGATTGCCGAACATGTGGGTGATCCCCTCGTCCTTCAGTAGGGCGATAAAGGCGGATCGGCCGGTAATGGTGTTAACACTCATCGAAGACTCCAATTGTCGGCAACTCGGAAGCGGCGATGATAGTGGATCGTGAGTTTGCTGGCATAGCCCCGAGCCACAGTGGATCAAGGCATCGGAAATGCGATGGCCGCTAGCGCGAGGCCTCAACTCGGATACCCCAGGTCACTGGTTCAGATAGTGTCTAATATGCGTTATTTTAGCCTAATAATCAGTAAGTTGGGTCGATTGAAGGACGAGTATAATGCGGAACCCCGAGGGTGAAGCCGATACCTTGTTGTTCCGCCTCCAATTCGACCACCGCCTAAAGCCCAGGTTTCTTGGCGCGTGGATCACTTCCGACGCCAGATTGCTTGCCTATCACGAACTCGGTGACGTCCTTGGACTAGCCACACTCATAGGTTCTCGGCGCAGGTGAAATATGGCGCCGGCATGATGATCAGAGCATCAATCGACGGTGAAGTCGACGACATCAGTGGGCCCAGAATATGGTGAAAGTTGCCACCTAGCCGCACGAGGCCGTCTCCTCCGAGATAAATCGTATTCTTCACGCTCTTCTTCTCGAAATACCAAAAATGCCGCTCCCGCCCCTATTTCAGGTGGTCCACCTTCTCAAGGTTAAAACCCGGCCTGAAGCTGTCCGCCCCCACCCATTTTCTGGCGATATGACGCTGTGCCGTGACTGCCATCAGAAATCGTAGTTGAACTCCATCTTGCCAAAATCCTTTTCCCAGCGCCCGACGAACTCGAAATCTTCGTTCAATTGCAGAAACCCTCCGAGCACCTCTCTCTTGGCGTCACCAAGCATGGCAATGATCATATCCAAGCCCAAGCATTGCACCGTATGCCGCCCTGAAATTTTAGTCTTTTTCTTGATTTAGTTGACACTAATGAACTGCTACAGGCCTGGGTTGCGCGGGTCGGCAACGCAGTCGACGGTGTGCAGATTGGAACTACGAATCGCCGGCACGATCGAATAACCCCGCTCTTTCGAGGCGTCTCCATGCCAGGGCGAGCAAGCGTTCCAGCCCATGTGGTGCAAGTCGTACCGATCCCCAACCTTTCCAGACAACTGATCACCTGGCGGCGGGTTGGGCTGTCCAAGTCAGGGTCGATTGTTGCGCGATAGTTCAGCTTCTAAATGCCCGTGCCAATATAAAGCGCAACAGTCTAAAGAAATTTTTTGTCCGGGTTACGCATCTCTCTGCAAGCGATGCGGAACCCAGACCACAGCATGTTATTTGGACGGTGTTACAGTATATTTAGGTTCCTCTGGCCTGGTCATTTTTCAAGCCGGTTCTTAACCCGAAATACGTTCGGCGATCGAGAGAATCCGATGCATGTCGCGAAGGACCGGCTTCTCGATCAATTTTCCGTCGACCACCACCAAACCGGTATCCGCGTCCGCGAAGGCCTGAATAATGCGGCGGGCATGGGCAATTGTATCCCCGTCTGGCGTGAACACCTCGTTAAGGATGCTTATTTGCTTGGGGTGGATTGACCCCTTGCCGCTGAACCCAAGATCGCGGACTAGTTCCGCCTCGACGCGCATGCCTTCCGGGTCTTCCAGATCGAGATAGGGGACATCGATCACGTCAAGGCCGACGCCCGCCGCCGCGTGAACAATTCGGGAGCGCGCGTATAGCAGCGGCCCCCAGGCATTTTTGCATCGCAGCTCCGCCGCCATGTCAACCCCACCGAAGAACAGAGCATCAATTCTCGGACTAGATCTGGCGATATCGTAAACAGCTTCAAGAGCGGCATTGGTCTCGATGATTACATGCAAACGGGTGTCATGCCCGCGCTCGGTTAAAAGGTTATCGAGCCAGACGACCTCGTCCGGTGTTTTGACCTTAGGTAACATCAACCCCGGTGGCGGAGTGTCCGTCGCCAGGATAGCCTGCACATCCGCGAGGCCGAACGCTTCCCTTAGACAGTTGATCCGGACGATCCTCTCAACGCCATCATCGGCTTGTGGCTCAGCGAACAGCGCCAGGGCTTTTGCCCGGGCTTCATCCTTGTCCTTGGGCGCAATCCCGTCTTCAAGCTCAACACAGACGATATCCGCGCCCGAGAACAGGGCCTTGGGAAACATGGCAGGGTTAAGTCCAGGTGAAAAAATAAAGCTACGGCGAGGTCGTATGATGCGTTTTTGTGTCATTCACAATCCTTTGGGCGATCCCTGTGGGGAATTTTTCGAACTTGGTTTTCGGTCGCGCCTAACAAATTTTTGGAAATTCTACACCAACCCTATTTTCCAAGGTCAATGCCAATTCCGTCAAGTCCACGTCGCGTCTAATTTCGGCGATACGTTGCATAAACAAGGTGCGAATATTGTTCCCCAGCCACATCGGTGTTCGGTACATCATCACCTCGCGCCGCCAAGCTCAAGATCCTTTTCGATGGAACACATGCCCGCCATAATCGAGCCCCCTGGTCAATACGTGATTCGAGATCTTGGGCTCCGTCGGGCTTTTGCGACCAAAGGAGGTATTAATCACATCCAACATCTGTTCCAGGTCAAGCCCGGCCTTGGCGCCTAATGTCATCGCCTCCAACGCCACCGAGAGATTGCGAAGGAAATGATGTTGTTGACCAGCTTCAAAAACCGCTGGTGGAAAACAGCGATCATGCTCCGGGTGGCTTTCACACTATTCAGGTCCCGTTTTGGCCTGACCGGGTTACCCAGGAACACACAGAGCGGCGGGCACATCCCTTCTAGTCATCGTCTCGGGCCGCAATTACGATCACCAGTATGTCAGCGACATTACCAGTTGGATCATTCCATTGGTTGGCGAGCCCGGCGACAGAGCCCCTCGACTGGCCAGGATCGGCCTCGGGGTGATCAACGGAAGCGACATGCGTTATTCAACGCCCCCAGCCTGACACCAAGTTCGAGGCGCTCTCTAGAGCCTATGATTTTTACGCCGATGGAAATTCCGTGGTAACCTCCGCCGTCAAGGTCCCGAACGATCGGATGATGAAAGAGATCTTCTATATCCCGGCGCTGCTGTTGTTGGGGCTGGTGATCATGCTGCAGTGTCGAGGCCAGACCCAACCGGCGTCCTGAACCGCCAGACACAACTCGGGAAAGTGGTCCTCATGATCAAGCGAATTAGCCTGCTACAACGTAAGGCCGGAATGTCAGTCGAGGCGTTCAACCAACATTGGTTCGATATTCACGGCCCTCTGGCGCTGTCTGTCCCTGGCGTGCAGCGGTATATTCAAAACCACATCCACGCCAGCAGCTCGCGCGCCGACATCCCGGATATCAATATCGAGATCGATGGCATCGCGGAACTCTGGTGGGATGACGAGGCGTCGATGAAGGTCTCCACCGCGACGCCGCAGGCCAAGGCCCTTTTCGCCGACGGCGCCTTGTTCATTGGTCGGATCAAGACCTATGTGATCGAGGAAAAAGCCATCATCGGCGAGGTGTAGCCCGCGACTGGCGTCGTCCACTAGCGTCCGCTAAAATCTCCCCAATCGCCCTGGCGATGGCACCCTGACGTCCGATAAATCTCACCCGTAGTTCTGGCGAACGGCAGGGTTACGGGTGAGCATGATCGGCGCGAAGGGTGGGCAAACAAAAAAGCAATATGTCGCCATTATCCGCCATCTGCATCAACAATGGGCCTCAGGATTCGACCCTGCCGTTCGCCCGGGACGACGGATTTAATTTTTAAAAAGCAAGTGATACCCGACGCGGCGAGATGACAATGCGGGAACGGCTAATATCGCGCCATCACTTGGCGGGCGAAATCCCCAAGGTTTTGCCGCGCCGTCGCCATTGCCGGGAGCAAGGCTATTTCCTTTAGACCCATGGCCTCGCGCTCGCGCAGCATCTCGATGATCTCGTCCGGCTCTGCGACCAGACCGCCGGTCGAGCGGATCAGGTTCTCGGTCACGAAGCGGCGCTCTTCCGGCACCGTCCAGGCGCAATGGCCGAGATGGATTTTCTGGTAACGCTTCTGCAACGGCAGATCCATCTTCTCGGTATAATCGAGATATTCCTCCCAAAGCCCCTGACAGCGCCGGGCGATGGTGCTGGTATCGCCGTTCATCTGGTACAGCTCCCACCAGTAATGCAGGGTGGCGAGCGCCATCGAGCCGATCTCGTCGATCACCCGGTCTGAGGTCATGCTCTCACCCGGCTGCAGCACACAGGCATAGGTCAGCGCGGTGGTATGGAACGGATCCGGCAAGCGCCGGTCGACCGCATCGGCGCCTTCCTGGATCTTCGCCAGGCTATGCTGCAACAGCGCCTTGGATTGATTGTGTGAGCATACCCGACCGTCGCCATAGGCCCCGACCGCCTTCAAGGCCAGCGGACCATCGGCGGCGACAAGGATCGGCACCGGGTTTTCCAAGCCGATAAAGCCATCATCAGGATGCAGAAAGCGAATGTCCCGGGTCTCGCCATCGACGGTGAAATCAATCTCTTCGCCGTGCAGTAGTGCCCGCACTACCCGCAGATACTCGCGGAACTCGCCGGCCTTCATCGGGTCCATGCCCATCACCCGCATCGCCGTGTGACCCGTGCCAAGCGCCAGGAAGGTGCGGCCGGGCGCCAGTTGATTGATCGTGGCGATCGAATGGGCGGTGACCGGGGCCAGCCGGGTTGGCGCTATCGCCACCCCGGTCCCAAGCCGGATCCGCGAGGTGTTCGCCGCCGCCAGGGCCAGGACGGCGTAGGTATCAGAATAAATCATCTGCGAGTCCGGGGCCCAGGCGCTATCGTAGCCCATCGCCTCGAGTTCCTGATACAGCTGCCAGTCTGATATTCGCGGGACAACCATGGCACCGAATTTCATGATATATTCTCCTGCGCGGTTGCAAACCGCTGTTTTGCCTCTTCACGAAGATCGGCCTTGCGGATCTTGCCAGAGGCAGTCATCGGGAACCCATCCACGAAGATCACATGTCGAGGAATTTTAAAACTTGCGACTTGGCCACGGCAGAAATTGACTACATCCTCGGCCTCAAGCCGAACACCTGGCGCCCGCTCGACAAAGGCAACGGGCACCTCGCTCATCTGTTCGTCGGCTAGGCCGACCACCGCGACCTGATGCACCGCCGGATGCTCCAACAGCAAACCTTCGGTCTCCATTGGATCGACATTCTCGCCGCCGACCTTGAGCATGTCTTTGTGACGCCCCAGCAAACGGATGTAGCCATCGGCAAGCCAGATCACCGTATCACCGGTTTTAAACCAACCGTCGGTGGTATAGCTGTCGGCGGTTTCGACCGGCTTCTTGTAATAGCCGAGCATCATGCTGTAACCGCGGACCTGCAGCTCCCCCGGCACCCCGACCGCTTGATCGGCATTGGTTTCAGGATCGACGACGCGAACCTCATATCCGAACGCCGGAAAACCCGAGGACTCGCAGCGATGCGTCTCGTCATCATCGATCGCGCTAAGCGCCACCCCGATCCAGGTCTCGGTCATGCCAAAGCCGGAGAGATTCCTTAACGGGGCCAACGCCTTGGCGCCGCGTCTGGTAACCGTCGTGGCGCTCAACATGCCGGCGGCGAATATACCGGTGCGCAAGCTAGACAGGTCGCGTGGCCGGGCTTCCTGCGCCTCGGCCAGCCCCTTCATATGGGCCTCGAACCCGTGCGCGATGCTTACCCCTTCACGGGCGACCAAATCCAAGCTTTCATCCGGGTCGAATGTCCGGGTCAACACTTGCTTGGCGCCGGAAACCAGCGAGACCAACGCGCCCTCAGAATACCCGAAGGTGTGGAAAAGCGGCAAATAATTCAGGATCACGTCATTGCGATTGATCGCCATCCGCCAGGCCCGCTCCTCAACATTGCGGATCAGCTTGTGGCTGTGCACGACGCCCTTGGGAAACCCGGTGGTCCCGGAGGTGTACATGATGATGACCGGAGCATCCGGGTCGACAGCGGCGGATCGCTGGTTCAGCGCACCATCCGATATTTCCGCACCAAGGGCCGCGAGGTTGCGCCAGTTCACCGTACCCGCCGGTTCTGCCTCGCCCAGCACGATGACCTGCCGAAACGTTGGAAAATTCTCGTCCTCGACCCGGCTCCCGCCCGCCGGCAGCGCCACCGCCTGGCCGACCATCCCGGCATAGTCGATCGGCCCAGAGACATCATGGGTGATCAACACCGCACTGTCCGATTGGCGCAGCACATAGGCCAGATCACGGTCGCGAAACCGGGTATTGACCGGCACCAGAACCGCCCCAATCTTATGGACCGCAAAGGCGATGAAGATCCATTCCGGCTGGTTGTTCAGCCAGAGCGCGACGTGGTCACCAACCCCGACCCCAGCCGCGATCAACCGTTTCGCCGCATCATCTATCCCGGCAGCGACTTCAACGAAATTAAAGCGTTGATCATCATAGACCAATGCCTCCGCCGCGCCAAAGCGTTGCGCCGCCTCGTCGGCAAGATCACCGAACCTGCGTTTAGGGTACCATTCTCTCATTGAACCGCCCCTGCCCCATTCGGCGCGAACGCTACCACAGAGGGCTCCACCGAAAAAAGCACCCTCACGTCCCGAAGGCACGGGTAAGACTTCCTGATATGCGCTTGACGTTCCTCGGTGTTGATCGATACGGAACGATCGAAGGCGGTGACCCTGTTGATATAGGTGCGCTGCTTACCGGCGCCCATGGCGAGGCCCGCCTCCGCCGTCATCCCGCCCTGCTTTCAACACAGCTCGATCGGGTGTTGCGGGACATACAGTCTCTCTCCCCGTCATCCCGCCGAAGGGTGGGCACCATTCCGCCGGCAGTTTGGCAAGACGGCTTAATCAAATTGTCGCTTGGACACCGTGATCGACCCGGCAATGACACCGAAAATCTGACGGAATCGTTCCTGCCCTTCGGGGGGGATGACGGCTTCTAGAAACAGCTCAAATCCCTTGTCTTTTTCACCCCGCTTCAATCGCCCAGCACCACACCCTCCCGTCTTGGGTCCGCGCCGCCGACCAACTTGCCGTCCGGCCCAATCTGGATCGCATGAAGGCCGCTGTTGAGGTCACGCACCTGGACCTCATGGCCAAGCATAGTCAGCGGGCCGGCAAGGTCGGCGGCATCGGTGCCGGCTTCAAGATCGGTCGCGCCATTACGGTTCACCACATGACCGATATTGATCGCGGCCTGGGGGTCCATCCCCCAGTCGAGAATCCCGATCACCGCCTGGGCGACATAAGCGATGATCCGGGACCCACCGGGTGAGCCAATCAGCAGCACCGGCTTGCCGTCCCGCAGCACAATCGTTGGCGCCATAGAGCTACGGGGTCGCTTGCCCCCCTCGACACGATTGGCGACGGAGCGGCCATTAACGGCGGGGCGGAACGAGAAATCGGTCAACTCGTTGTTCAACAAAAACCCACGCACCATGACCCGGCTACCAAACCCGGTCTCGATCGTCGTGGTCATCGAGACGGCGTTACCCTCGCCGTCGAAAATGACGAAATGGCTAGTCCCCGGCCGTTCCACTTCCGTGTCCGGCGCCTGAAGCGATGCGTCCCGCCACGGCGGATTGCCGGCCTCGGCCTTTTCCATCGCCGCACCGCGCCGAATATGCTGCGCCCGAATGGTAAGATAATTCTGATCAAGCAATCCCTTGGTCGGCATTCGCACGAAGTCGCTATCGGCCATGTAAAGCGCCCGGTCGGCATAGGCCAGTTTGGATGCCTCGGCGAACAGATGCGCGGCTTCCGGCGAGGGGCCGATACCCGCCAGATCAAAATGCTCAAGCATGCCAAGAATTTGCCCAATAGTAAGCGCGCCGGAGCTTGGCGGCCCCATGCCGCAAACATCATGGCCGCGATAGGCCGCACAAACCGGTTCGCGCTGTTTCGCCTTATAGGTGCGAAGATCCTCCAAGGTCATCACACCGGGATTGTCGGGAGTGGCGCTGATCGCGGCGACGATGGCCTCGGCAATCGACCCTTGGTGCAGGGCGTCGGCGCCGTCCCTAGCGAGGATCCGGAACGTCTCGGCCAAGGCCGGGTTGGTCAGGATGGCGCCCTCGGGTTTCGGCGTCCCGTCGGCATTGAAGAAATACGCCGCCGCCTCTGGAAATGCCGCCAATCCCTTGTTTGCCGCCCAGCCAATCGATGCGGCCAGACGAGGTGAAATAGCAAAGCCTTTCTCGGCATGCGCTATCGCCGGATCGAACAAGCGTCCCCAAGGCTCGCGGCCATATCGTTGATGCGCCATTTCCAACATCCGCAAAGTGCCCGGCACCCCGACCGATCGACCGCCGGCCATCGCTTCCCAGAAGGATTTCGGCGTCCCATCCGGTTGCAAAAAATAGCCCGGCCCTGCCGCCGCCGGGGAGACCTCGCGCCCGTCGAAAGATGTCAGCCGACCGGCTTTGGCATCCCAATACACCATGAAGGCGCCGCCACCGATGCCCGAGGATTGCGGCTCCACCACATTCAGCACCATCTGCACCGCCACCGCCGCATCAATCGCACTACCGCCCCGGCGTAGCACATCGTAACCAGCCATGGCTGCCAGCGGATGCGCCGCCGCCACCATGAATTCTTTAGCTAAAACAGGGAGATGTTCGATGCGGCCGGTCGCCGGTTCCGGCTGAACCGAACCCGCCCGGGGTTGGGGCTCGGCACTGGCCGAGGACGCGGTCAATCCTGGAAGCCACAAAACAGCCAGGACTAAAACGACAAAACGCATACGAACCTCCAGCACCATACAAACACTACCCCCAGAGGGGGGCCGAGGCGCCTGGCTGCCCCTACTTCACCGCCGCCCGACCCTCGACACGCTCAAGCCTTGCCGCGCTGAATTTTAGCTCGGGGATCTTGCCGATCGGGTCCAACGCCGGGTTGGTCAGCATATTGGCCGGGGCCTCGACATAGCAGAACGGGATGAACACCACCCCGTCCGGAACGTCACCGTCGCTGCGGGCAGCGATCTCAATCTCGCCGCGCCGGGTCGTCACTTTAACCATGTCGCCGGGCTTAATACCGGCCCTGGAGAGGTCATTCGGTGAGATATGCGCATAGGGTACCGGCTCGATCGTATCGAGGACACTGGCCCGCCGGGTCATCGCGCCGGTATGCCAATGCTCCAGCAAACGCCCGGTGGTCAGGACCAGCGGGAACGCGGCATCGGGCACCTCGTCTGGCGGCAGAATATCGCAAGGCACCAGCTTGCCGCGACCACTGGCGGTCGGAAAACCATCGGCAAAGATCACCGTCTGCCCCTCCGAGGTCTCATCGGCGCAGGGATAGGTCACCGCCCCCTCGCGCTGCAACCGGTCCCAAGTAATTCCGGTAAGCGAGGGCATCATCTGGCGCATCTCGGCAAAAATGTCCTCCGCGGTGCCATAGGTCCAACTCAGGCCGATCCGATTGGCAATCTCCTGGATGATCCACCAATCCTGTTTGGCCTTCCCCGGCGCCTCGATCACCTTGCGCCCCATCTGCACCCGGCGGTCGGTATTGGTGAAGGTGCCGTCCTTCTCCGGGAAGGCGGTCGCCGGCAACACCACATCGGCAAAAGCCGCGGTTTCGGTCAGAAAAATATCCTGGACGACCAGATGCTCAAGCCGGGAAAGCGCGGTCCGGGCATGGTTCTGATCAGGGTCCGACATCGCCGGGTTCTCACCCATGATGTAGCAACCCCTGATCTTTCCGTCATACATGGCGTTGGTGATCTCGACCACGGTCAGGCCTTTTTCGTGGTCCAGTTCCATGCCCCAGAATTCCTCCCAGCGCTCAATCTGCAGGCCATCTCCGACAGGCTTGTAGTCGGGGTAGAACATCGGGACCAGACCAGCATCCGAGGCGCCCTGGACGTTATTTTGACCGCGCAATGGATGCAGCCCGGTACCGGCCCGGCCGACATGGCCGCAAATCAGCGCCAGCGAGATCAGACACCGGGCGTTGTCGGTGCCATGGGTATGCTGAGAGATGCCCATGCCCCAGAAGATCAGCGCCGTCTCAGCATTAGCATAGACCCGCGCCATCTGGCGGATACGATCGGCCTCGATGCCGCAGATCGGCGCCATCCGCTCCGGCGTGAACTCGGCGGTCCGGGCCTTCAAATCTTCAAATCCCTCGGTATAGCCCTCAACGTATTGTTGATCGTACAGACCCTCGGCGATGATCGTGTTGATCATCCCGTTCAACATCGCCACATCGGAGCTTGGCCGGAACTGGATCATGTGGGTAGCATGACGCGAAAGCGCCTGGCCGCGCGGGTCCATGACAATCAGGATCGCGCCGGCCTTGGCGGCGTTCTTGATGAAGGTCGCGGCGACGGGGTGATTAATGGTCGGGTTGGCGCCGATGACAATGATCACCTCGGCATTGACCGCCTCGGCAAAAGGCGCGGTGACGGCGCCGGACCCAATGGTCTCCATCAGCGCCGCGACCGACGACGCATGGCAAAGCCGCGTGCAATGGTCAACATTGTTGGTCCTGAAACCGGTGCGCACCAGCTTCTGCACAAGGTAGGCTTCCTCGTTAGAGCCCTTGGCCGAGCCGAAACCGGACAAGGCCTGACCGCCGTCGCGATCACGGATCTTCATTAAGCCCGACGCGGCGCGATCCAACGCCTCTTCCCAGGTCGCCTCGCGGAAATGGGTATAGGGGTTAGCTGGGTCGATCGGCAGCGAAGCATCGCGCGGTACATCGTCGCGGCGGATCAGCGGCACCGTCAGCCGCTCGGAATTGTGAACATAGTCAAAACCATAACGGCCCTTGACGCAGAGCCGGCTGCGGTTTGCCGGCCCCGCCCGACCGTCGACCGAGATGATCTTGTCTTCCTTGACGTTAAAGGTCAGCTGGCAGCCAACGCCGCAATATGGACACAAGCTATCAACGCTGCGGTCGGGCGCATTAGCAAAGACACCGGCGTCGTCCAGCGCATTTTTCGGCATCAACGCGCCGGTCGGACAGGCTTGGACGCATTCGCCGCAGCCAACGCAGGTGCTGGCCCCCATATCATCGCCAAGGTCGAAAACGATATGCGCGCCCGGGCCGCGCCCGGCCATACCGATAACGTCATTGACCTGAACCTCGCGGCAAGCCCGGACGCAAAGCCCACACTGAATGCACGCATCCATGTTGACGGCGATCGCCGGATGGCTGGGATCCGCGCTGGGACGTTGATGCACCGGGAACCGGCTTTCGCTCAGCGCCATTCCATCGGCGAAATGCCAGAGCGTGGAGCCCGGATCATGCGCCTCGGCCTTGGCCGGCTGATCGGTAACCAACAGTTCCATGACCATCCGGCGCGAAGTCTTGGCCCGTTCCGACGCCGTGCTGACCTTCATACCCTCGGCCGGCTCTCGGATGCAGGACGCGGCAAGAACTCGCTCGCCCTCGATTTCGACCATGCAGGCTCGGCAATTCCCGTCGGCGCGGTAACTATCGGCTGGTTTGTAACAAAGGTGCGGGATCTCGGTGCCAAGCCGATTGGCGACCTGCCATAGGGTCTCGCCAGGCACGGCCGAAACCTGCTGGCCATCCAGTTCAAAGCTGATCTTATCGGTCATATGCGGGTCTCCACCACCATGACGGGTTGAACGGTGTCGCTGTTGGGATCGGAGTCTCTATAAACCGCGCATCCCCAGCGACAGCCGGGGCCCACGCCTGTCGTCGGGGATGCGCAAAATTTTCGTCGCGACAACCGACAAGGGCGCCGGGATGACGGGGCCGGATGGCTTTCGCGTCACACCTCATCGGGGAAAAACTTCATCACTGAGGCCAGTGGGTTGCTGGCTGCTTGGCCGAGGCCACAGATCGAGGCGTCTCGCATCGTCGCCGACAATTCATCCAGCAGGCCGGTATCCCACTTCTCTTGCCGCATCAGCTTGACGGCTTTTTCCGTGCCTACCCGACAGGGCGAGCATTGCCCACAACTTTCATCCTCAAAAAACCGCAAAAGATTAAGCGCCGCTGCCTTCACCGAATCCTGGTCCGAGAGCACCACCACCGCGTGGCTGCCGACAAAACAGCCGTATTTTTCAAGCTCGCCGAAATCGAGCAACAGATCACCCATGCTGGCCGGCAGAATCCCGCCGGAAGCGCCGCCCGGCAGGTAGGCGTGGAAGGCATGGCCGTCGAGCATGCCGCCGCAATAATCCTCGATCAGCTCGCGCACCGTGACCCCAGCCGGCGCCACCTTGACGCCCGGGTTCTTGACCCGCCCGGACACCGAATAGCTGCGAAACCCAGAATGACCGTCCTTGCCTTGATCGTTGAACCAATCCGCCCCCTTCTCGATGATGTCGCGGACCCAGAAAAGGGTCTCGACATTGTTGACCAGGGTTGGTCGGCCGAAGAGACCGACTTGAGCGACATAGGGCGGCCGGTGACGCGGGTAACCGCGTTTGCCCTCAATCGACTCGATCATCGCCGATTCCTCACCGCAGATATACGCTCCGGCGCCGCGCCGCAGATGAATCCGGGTGTGTGCGACCAGGCCCTCGGCTTCCAGCCCGGCAATTTCCAGATCCAGCAACGCGCGAATCTCGGGATACTCGTCGCGGAGATAGAAATAACAATCCTCCGCCCCAACCAACCAGGCGGCGATCAACATTCCCTCCAGGGTGCGATGCGGGTCGCGCTCCAGATAATAGCGATCCTTGAAAGTACCGGGTTCCCCCTCATCGGCATTGACCGCCAGCGCCTTGCGTCCCTCGACAGCGCGCACCAGGGACCACTTCCTTGGTGTCGGAAACCCGGCACCACCAAGACCACGCAATGCCGATTCTCCAAGACTTTCCAGAACCTCTTCGGCCGAGCGCTTGCCTGACAAGCAGGCGCGCAGCAGCCCATAACCACCGCCCGCCAGATAGTCGTCAAGGCAGACCGGGTCTATATGGCGGTGCTCAGGCTTGCCGGCCAGCGCGGCGCGGCCGGCGGCGACAGCCTTGCCCTTGTTCGCCTGCTCCACCAGGGTGTGACCGACGGCGACCACCGGCGCCTTGTCACAAGCTCCCATGCAGGGCGCCCGGACAGCGCGGATGTCGTTTCCGGTCTCGACGGCAATCTCGGCCAAGAGCTTCTCGGCGCCAAACATCTCGCAGGTCAAACTGTCACAAACCCGGATGGTGATTGCCGGCGGCGGCGTCTCGTCCTCGCGAACCACGTCGAAATGGGCGTAGAAGCTCGCAACCTCATAGACCTCGGCCATGGCCATCCGCATCTCATGTGCCAATCCCGCCAGATGAGATGCGGAAATATGGCCGAATCGATCCTGAAACAGGTGCAAATGCTCGATCAGCAGATCGGCGCGGCGCGGGCGGTTACCGAGGGTCTTACGGACCTCTTCCAAAGCTTGCGGGTCGATCTGACGACCTTTAGGAAACGGCCGACCGCCCCGACGTCCACCGCCGCTGCCGCGTTTAAACGCACGATCGCGGCTCTCCGCGGGATCTGTACGTCCGGGTCCTGAGGGCGCTGATGTGTCGGACATGGTCGAGTTCCAGTTGGATGCTAGGCTTAGACGATACTAACCAGCAGATACTAGTCCGGCTCTGCCGCATTATCGACCGTGATCAGATCGCTCCCGCCGCTATTGATCAATAGCTTTCCCATATGTCGGAATTTCCAGGCCAGACGGTTCGATCATCGCCTCATTAATAAGATGTAAACCTTAACGCTGGCAAATGGTCGTGGTTTTTTGCGTTGATCGAATTACTGGAGGTCAAGCCATGCAGCTAGACAGCAATGTTGTGGACCTTCTGCTCTCAAGGTTGCTGCGCAATCTGATGGGGCCGGTGACACCAACGACGAGCGAAATCAAATTGATTAAGGAGTTTAGTCAAGAGACCAACAACATCATCGCCAGCAAGCGCTGACCTTGGTCGGCGGCAGGCGTGGCCAAGACGGTATTGGCAACGATTTTCATGCTTGCCGATACGCTTCCGCGTTCCGGGCGTATTGAGATTGAGATTAACGCATCCACGGGATGGCTTGCCACGGTTTCCGCGATCGGCAGTGGCGCCATCATCGAAGATGCTGGCATCGCCAGCCTGCTCGGAACAGCATCCTATTTCAGTCTGACGACAAACACGGTTATTGGCGCGATGGTCCGTGAACCCGCCGCCCAATTCGCCCTGGTGCTGGAAATCCATGCTGAAACCGATTTGGTGACAGTGACGCTACGCCCGGCTGGGTGACCGGGCGACACGCTACATCCGAAACACGCCGAACTTGGTTGCCTCGATCGGGCGGTTGAGCGCCGCTGAGATCGACAGGCCCAAAACCGTCCGGGTTTCCGCAGGATCGATGATGCCGTCATCCCAAATCCGGGCCGAGGCATAATACGGATGCCCCTCACGCTCGTACTGCTCCCGCACCGGGGCTTTAAAGGCTTCTTCGTCCGCGTCGCTCCAGCTCTCGCCTCGGGCTTCCATGCCGTCGCGGCGCACGGTGGCTAGCACGCTCGCCGCCTGCTCGCCGCCCATCACCGAAATCCGACTGTTCGGCCACATGTACAGCATCCGCGGTGAATAGGCGCGCCCGCACATGCCGTAATTGCCGGCGCCAAAAGAACCGCCGATGATCACCGTAAATTTAGGCACCCTTGCGCAGGCCACCGCAGTGACCAGCTTGGCGCCATCCTTAGCAATCCCGCCGGCCTCATACTTACGCCCAACCATGAAGCCGGTGATGTTCTGCAGGAACACCAAGGGAATGCCGCGCTGACAGCACAGCTCGATAAAATGCGCCCCCTTCAGCGATGATTCTGAGAACAGGATGCCGTTATTGGCGATGATCCCAACGGGATATCCGTGAATATGCGCGAAACCACAGATCAGAGTCGGGCCATACAGCGCCTTGAACTCATCCAACTCGCTGCCATCAACGATACGGGCGATCACCTCGCGGGCGTCATAGGGAATGCGGGGATCGACCGGCACCACGCCATGTATTTCAGCCGGGTCATGGAGCGGCTCGACCGGCGCCCGCATTTTGATGTTCGGTCGTTTTTGCCGATTGAAATGGCTGACAATCCGCCGGGTGATGGCCAGGGCGTGGGTATCGTCGCTGGCGTAGTGATCGGTCACGCCGGACGTCCGGCTATGCAAGTCAGCACCGCCCAGATCTTCGGCGCTGACCACCTCGCCGGTGGCGGCTTTGACCAGAGGCGGGCCGCCGAGAAAGATCGTGCCTTGATTGCGCACGATCACCGCTTCGTCGCACATCGCCGGGACATAGGCGCCACCGGCGGTGCAACTGCCCATGACCACGGCGATCTGCGGCAGACCCATCGCCGACATATTGGCCTGATTGTAGAAGCAGCGCCCGAAATGCTCACGATCCGGAAAGATCGCATCCTGATGCGGCAGGTTCGCGCCCCCTGAATCCACCAGGTAGATCACCGGTAGATGGCTTTCCTGGGCGATCTCTTGGGCCCGCAAGTGTTTCTTCACGGTCATCGGATAGTAAGTGCCACCCTTAACCGTCGCGTCGTTGCAGATGATCACGACTTCCTCGCCGGCGACCCGGCCAATACCGGTCAGGACCCCAGACGACGGCGCCTCCCCGTCATACATCCCATGCGCCGCGAGTTGCGAGAACTCGAGCCAGGGAGCACCCTGATCGATCAACGTGTTGATCCGATCGCGCGGCAGCAGTTTGCCACGATCAAGATGGCGCTTTTGCGACCGCTCGCCGCCGCCAATTTTAACCGCCTCGACTTGGTTCCGCAGGTCGGTGACCAGCGTCTTCATATGGGCGGTATTCTCGCGAAAACTCGGTGAGCGGGTGTCGATCTGGCTGCGAATCACGGGCATGAACGAAGTCCTCCTACCAAGGAATCTCATCGCCGTCGAAGGTCAGAAAACGGCCATTGTCGGCTTGAGTGAATCCAAGGATCTGCTGTTTCATCCCGGCGACGCTGCGCAGCGGCGTAACCGGCGCGCTGGCGCCGCCCATATCGGTACTGACATGTCCGGGGTGAAACAGCACCGCCGTCAACCCGCGCCCCGCAAGCTCTATTGACATGCAGCGAACAGCCATGTTGAGCGCCGTTTTCGACGACCGGTAGACATATGCGTTCGGGTTGGTTTCGGCGATGCTGCCCATGCGCGAGGAGATGAAAACCATCTGCTTACGGTTGCTGGCCATGACATTATCGGCAAAGGCCTCGGCCATCCGCATCGGCCCAAAGACATTGGTGTTCATCGCCCCGGCCCAGGCGTCATAGTTCAGCGTGCCGAAGCCGCTGCGTTGGCCAATGATCCCGGCATTGTTCAGCAACACATCAATCCGCCGGTCCCCCAAAGCCTGCTTCAGCGCCATCACGCTAGCGCCGTCATCAACATCGAGTTCATGAACCTCGATACCGCCAATGGCCGACACGGGCTCGGCTTCACCGGGATTGCGACAGGCGCCGATCACGGTCCAACCGTCGGCGGTGAACTGATTGGCGAACTCAAGGCCAATTCCGCGACTGGCACCGGTGATGAGAATGGTCGGCATGTGTCCTCCGGGGAAACGGTTAATTCGTTAACGATCGGTGGTCGAGCGTGTCTTGCCTTAGCGGTAACGGCGCGTCAGGTCACTTGGTTCCATACATGCGGTCACCCGCATCGCCCAGACCCGGCAGGACATAGCCATGGTCGTTGAGCTCACGGTCCAGAGCCGCCGAGAGGACCGGCACATCGGGATGCGCGCCAGCGCGAAGGTCTGAACACCCTGCGGCGCCGCCAACAGGCAGACGAAGCGCAATTTCGTCGCACCCGCCCGCTTTAGCCGAGAGACCGCCGCAACGGCGGAATTACCGGTGGCCAACATCGGATCAACGACGATCACATCGCGCTCCGCCAAGCCGTCCGGCATCTTGAAATAGTACTCCACCGGCTCCAGCGTCTTGTGGTCGCGGTACAAGCCGACATGGCCCACCCTGAGCGTTCGGAATCAGATCCAGCATACCATCCAGCAACCCGTTGCCGGCCCGCAGGATCGAGCCGATGCACAGCTTCTTGCCTTCAAGGACCGGCGCCGTCATCGGCTCCAGCGGAGTCTCGATCTCGGCCATTTCCAGCTTCAAGGCCGCGGGTAACGCTTCATAGCCCAGCAAGCAGGCTGATCTCGCGCAGCAACTGCCGAAACAAGGGCGTCGGCGTGTCGGTCCGCCGCATCAGGTGCCAGCTTGTGCCGAATCAACGGGTGTTCGACCACCGTGAAACTGTCAGGCAGCGCCGTTGCAGGGTTCATCGCCATCTCCTCTTCCTCGCTTGGGCCAGAAGACAACACCTTCGCCGCCGATTTGCAACGGCGGACCTCTGCTTACCGAGTCGCCGTGTGGAGGCGTATGCGGGCAACCGCAAGAGGACTCGAGTTTACCATCTCGCCCAGTCACCCATTCCAATTGTGTTCTTGTTCAAGGGCGATGTCGAGCGGGTGTGACAAAACCCGTAAAAAGCTGGCAAAAATGATACCTGATTTCTAACATTCCGCCCCTCGTATCTGGGCCGGTCGTCATACCCGGGAGCGGAGCAAAGCCATGCCCGAAGGTCCCTCGCATCAGTCGATCCAAATCCTCGGCCGATGACGTCACCGAGCTTGACGCGCTTGTCATCGGCGCCGGCTTTCGCCGGCCTATACCAGTTGCTTTGTCTGCGTGATCGCCATGGCATGAAGGTCCGGGTCGTCGAGAGCCGGCGATGGCGTCGGCGGCACTTGGTACTGGAACCGCTATCCCGGCGCCCGCTGCGACTCGGAAAGCCACTCCTACTCCTACTATTTCTCCAAGGAGCTGCTGGAGGAATGGGAATGGTCCGAGCGCTATCCCACAGCATCCGGAGATCGTGCGCTACCTCAACTACGTCGCCGATAAGTTCGACCTCAAACGCGACATCCAATTCGGCACCCGCGTCACCGCCGCGCGGTACGACGCCGAGGCCAACAAGTGGAACGTCGAGACCGCGACCGGCGATCGGTTCCGGGTGACCTATCTGATCACCGCGGTCGGCTGTCTTTCCACGACCAACACACCGAAGTTTCCTGGCTTGGACAGCTTCAAGGGTGACTGGTATCACACCGGCCAGTGGCCGCATGAAGGCGTCGACCTCACCGGCAAGCGCGTTGGCCAGATCGGCACCGGCTCCACCGGCATTCAGGCGGCTCCGGTGATCGCGGCCCAGGCCAAACATCTGACGATCTTCCAGCGCACCGCGAATTACAGCGTCCCGGCGAATAATCACCCGCTCAGCACCGAATTCAAGAAAGAGGTTCGCGACAACCACGAGGAAATTCGCAAAATCATCCAGTCGACTCCGAACGGCCATCCCTTCCGGATTTCCGAACGCTGTGTTTTCGATGTCGACGACGAAGAGCGGGCAGAGATCTACGAGGAATTCTGGAAGGTAGGCGGTCTGCGGTTCCGAGCCAGCTTCCAGGACATCGTCTCCAACAAGGAGGCCAACGACACCGCCGCCGAGTTCATCAAAAACAAGATCCGTGGCGTCGTTAAAGACCCGAAGACAGCCGCCCTGTTGACCGATATCGATCACCCCTATTCAACCAAGAGACCGCCGATCGACACCGGTTACTTTGAGACCTTCAACCGCGACAACGTCGATCTGGTAGATGTCAAATCCGCCCCGATCAAGGCAATCACGCCCAAGGGCGTCCTGCTGGAGAATGGCGAGGAATACGAGCTCGACATCATCGTCTGCGCCACCGGCTTCGATGCGATGACCGGGCCGCTTCTGAATATCGACATTCAGGGCCGTGACGGTCTAGCCGCTGCGCGACGTCTGGGCGGCCGGGCCACAAACCTATCTCGGCCTGCAGGTCGCCGGTTTCCCCAATATGTTCACCATTACCGGCCCGGTAGCCCCTCGGTGCTGTGCAACATGCCGGTCGCCATCGAGCAACATGTGGAGTGGATCACAGACTGCCTGTCGGACCTGCGTGACAAGGGTATCGCGACCATCGAAACCACCACCGGATCGATGGAAAAGTGGATCACCCATGTCAACGAGGCCGCCAATGCGACCCTCATGCCTTTCGCCAAGCACACCTGGTATTTCGGCGCCAATGTCCCGGGCAAGCCACGGGTGTTCATGCCCTATGCCGGTGGGATGACCCGGTACCGGCTGATCTGCAAGAATGTCGCGGAAAATGGCTATGAGGGCTTCAAGCTGAGCGGTGCTAAAGACGACATTGCGCATCCGTTCATGCCGGCTGGCGATTTCACCCTCGCGGCGACGGTTCCCGGTCCCGGCGTTTAAAGCGCTATCTATTTACCCGGAATTCTGGCCGTCACCTCGATCTCGACCCGCATCTCCACCTCGGCAAGCTCGGACAGGATCGTCGTGTTGGCCGGCCGGGCCTTGTCGCAATGCGCCTTGATGATTGGCTTGATCCGCTCAAACTCCTCTCGGCTCGCTACATAGATACGAACCCGCAGCATGTTCTCAAGCCCGTTCCCGCTTCGGCCAATACCGCCGATATGGTCGCGAAGGCCAGGGTCGCCTGCTCCTCGACCGTCGATGGGAAGCGCTTGTTCAGCACGTCATAGCCAATGGTTCCGGAGACATAAACCATGTCCCCATCGACCACGGCGCGGGAATAACCGGCCATCTCCTCGAATGGTGAACCGAACGAAATCCGGGTACCAAGCATCAAACTCTCCTGTTCACGGGCGAACGAAAGCGACGCGCAACGCCTCGATCTCGGCTCGCATGGCGCAGCCTTCAAGGTGGTCATTGACCATGCCCATGGCCTGCATGAAAGCATAGCAGGTGGTCGGACCAACAAAGCTCCAGCCGCGTTTCTTCAAAGCTTTGGAAAGCGCCGTCGATTCCGCCGTCAGGCTGAGTTGCTTCGCCGCCGCATGATTCATCATCGCTGGACGATTGGCCGGGTCCGGCTCAAAACTCCAAACAAAGGTCGCCAGCGAGCCGTACTCCTCGCGCAGTTCGATCGCCCGTTTGGCGTTGTTGATGGTGCTGACGATCTTGCCGCGGTGACGTACGATACCAGCATCATCGAGCAACCGCGCGATATCGCGATCGTCATATATCGCAACCTTATCTATTTCAAATTATCGAATGATAACTGAAAATTACCGCGTTTCCTTAATATCGTAAGCCAACTCAATCCAGATTGAAATCCTTCCAGGCAAATCTTTTGAAACAAAGTCCGGTCATCAGCGG
>CALMRI010000023.1 GCA_937776645.1 uncultured Alphaproteobacteria bacterium
CGCCCTCACGGAGTTCAATCTTCCTCGTTTGATGGCGAAACCAGACCAATTCTTCAATGAGGGCTATGAATTTTCGATCCGAAATATGGTCGAACATGTAATCGACACCGAGGGACCGATACACGAGGATATATTGGCGCGGCGTATCGCGCGACATCATGGCTTCAAGAAAGCCGGTAGTCGCATTCGCGAACGAGTATTGGGCATAGCCTCGAGGCCCGCCGAGGGACCACTGTCGAACCGGCAGGTCGGTTTTATTGGCAGAAAGATACAGTAAAAGATAAGCGTACGCAGGTTCGTTATCAAAATCGCAATGACGAGATGCGCAATGTGGATTTCATCTGCAAGGAAGAACTCCAGGCAATCGACAGCGAGCTTGGGTTGCGTGGCGACGTGATGGCGCTTTCAAGGGCGCTGGGTTTAACGCGATTACGCGAGGTATCGCGACAACGGCTCGAACTGGCGTTAGAGGACGAGCACCCGGAATTATAGTTAGACTATTTGATATGCAGAAAGGTGGATTCGCGTCGCTCCGGCGCGGCGGAGCAGTATCCAGCAAAACTATGCAGGATATAGGCAGGCAAAGTAGCAGCGAAAACAAGCCGCTGCCCACCCAAGTTGATTTACTGACTCAAGAGCGCGACCAGCTGAAAGCCGAGCTTGCCCGCGAGCGGGACAATGCGCATGGTTAAAGGGCCGGTTTTGCGTCGGGTTGGCGAACGAGCCATATCACATTCACCGCCACGTGGCGGGATGACGGGGCGAGGTCTTACGCTCTGGGCCTCGCGAACCAGTGCGTCGAACAGGTTCTGCTGCGTTGGGTCGACGTCAGCAGTGATCTCTGGGTGCCACTGGACGGCAAGGCACCAGTGGTGTTCGGCGTGTTCGACCGCCTCGATGACGCCGTCTGGCGCGCGGGCGGTGACGGCGAGGGATGGGGCGACAATCTTTAGAGCCTGGTGATGCCCGGAGGTTCCATTCGATATCGAAGTGCCCAGAACAGCGGCTGTTTTCGTCCCAGCGATGACCTCAGCGCTATGGACCGCCCAGAGCCCCGCGCCGTCGCGATGGTTATCACCCTTGCCGAGATCCGGCACATGCTCGACCAAGGATCCCCCTAGCGCGACATTGAGAAGCTGCATCCCCCGGCAGATGCAGAGTATCGGCATGTTCCGGCGTTCGACCACCGCCTTGATCCCGATAAGTTCGGCTTCGTCCCTCTCGGGGTCGATGTCACCAAGCTCCGGATGGGCTGTGTTGCCGCCATAGCGGGCTGGGTCAATATCCGTGCCGCCGGTGAAGATGATGCCGTCCAGGCGGCCCAAGACGGCGGGAAAAACATCTTCGCCCGGTGGCAAATAGATCGCGATGCCGCCAGCCCGCCGAACCGCCTCGGCATAGTCGACAGGAAGCACGTAGAAGGAGTCGTAGTGGGTGCTCTTCATGCTTTGCTCGTGACGGCCGTAGGTGGTGATCCCGATCACCGGTTTCATGAGAAACTCCTTGTCCAACTATCCCGTTCCACCATCAAATCACGGATGCTTCATGGATGGGGATGCTTTTCCGCGTCGCTCCGTGACATTCTCGCGGGAGAGCGTGTTTCGATCGGAGTGAGCCATGGGTTCGGAAATTAAGATCACTGCTGCGGACGGCGGCACCTTCGCTGGTTATTTGGCGCTGCCGAAAACTTTGCCAGCACCGGGCTTAGTGGTGTTGCCCGAGGTTTTCAACACCAATGATCACATCCGCTCGGTGGCCGATGGCTATGCCGACGAGGGCTTCGTGGTGATCGCGCCAGATGTCTATTGGCGCGAGGAACCAGGCGCCTATATGGCCTACACCGACGAGGGCAGGGCCAAGGCCCAGGCGCTTCGAGCGGCAATGGGAACCGACCAATTCGCCAGCGATCTCGGCGACGTGGTGGCGACGCTGAAGGCACGGGATGATTGCACCGGCAAGGTCGGGGTGATGGGATTTTGCCTCGGTGGTAAATTCACTTACCTCTCCAGTGTGCGGCATGCGATTGACGCTGCGGTCAGCTATTACGGGGTTCAGATCGACGAGCATCTGGATGAGGCGGATGCGCTGAAATGCCCAATCATCATGCATTTCGCCTCCAAGGACCCGCATGTGCCGGCGGAGACCGTCGCGGCGATTGAGGCGCGGATGGGGGGGAGTAAAATCGTCGACATTCACGTCTATCCCGACACCGAACACGGCTTTAACCGTTATGGCTATCCGCCCTTCAACGAGGGGGCGGCAAAGGTCGCCCGTGAGCGGACCCTGGCGCATTTTCGGCGTTTGTTGGGTTAAGGTGATCGCAAGCTATTCGTGAGGGTGGCGCCATGGGCAAAGTCTTGAATGACGCCGAGGTTCGGCGCTATGAAGCCGAGGGCTATATCTGTCCTGTTCCAGCCTTGACGACGGCGGAGGTCACCGAGGTGCGCGCCGATATCGAGGCCTTCGAGTCAAAAACCGGTAAGACCATGGACTATCCGGAAAAATCCAAGTCCTATCTGTTGTTTGATTGGGCCAATCGACTAGTGCGGCATCCGCAGGTTCTGGACGCGGTAGAGGATCTGATCGGTCCGGATATCATGGTTTATCACACGACCATGTGGATCAAGGACCCTGGCACACTCCAATATATCCTCTGGCATCAGGATGGGACCTATTTCTATCTCGACCCGCAACTGCACGTCACTGCTTGGATCGCACTTTCCGACGCGCCAGTGGCGGCGGGCTGCATGCATGTCCTGCCCGGTTCTCATCTATGGGGACAGTATACGCACAAGGACGATCTAGGAGAGCATAATCTGATCCTGCGGGGCCAAGCGATCTTTGACGAGTTCGAGGGTAAGGTGGGCGAACCGATGCCCCTGAAGGCCGGTGAAATGTCGTTGCACCACACCCGTCTGGTGCATTGCTCGCGACCCAATGAGTATCACGACCGTAGGATGGGATTTGGGATCAGTTATATTCCTGCCCATGTGAAGGACATCGGGAGTTCGCCGGGCTCGGCCATGCTGGTGCGCGGCGAGGACCGTTGGGGGCATTTCACGCCGGAGCGCCGGGCGGGAGCCGCGTTGAGCGAAGAAGCCTATGAG
Source organism: uncultured Alphaproteobacteria bacterium (assembly GCA_937776645.1). Lineage (GTDB taxonomy): Bacteria > Pseudomonadota > Alphaproteobacteria > Thalassobaculales > Thalassobaculaceae > JADHLJ01. Next base: position 3,108 of record CALMRI010000023.1, read on the forward strand.
AATCATCGCGTGCTGATGGCTCAGTTCCGGGCGCGACAGGATTCAAACGCTGAGATCAAACGCGAGGTGAGGTATAGCGCGGTGACTTGAACCGGGAACACGCTTGCCCGGTGCCAAGACGGCGTCCTAGGCTCCATTCGACCATTTCATTGGACCTGACTAGGTCCGGAAGCGCCAACCATGGGGCAGGGCATACATGATCATGATGGATATAGAAAGCACGGCAGAAAGCACAGCGGCTATATGTACGGCCACGCCATGGTGGCAGAGGAGTGGCCCTGCCCCAACTGACCGACCCGGCGCACCAGAGTCGCCGGTTCTGACTTCGGTCCAGATTGGAACGGTCAGCGGTGCGGCGCGCACGCCCGCACCACCGGCGAACCCTGTCGCTCACCCGCGGTGACCAGCTCCCAGCGATGCCGCATGCATGGCGGCGCCAAGGGCTCGGGTGCGCCACCTGGCGAGCGTAACGGCGCCTATAAGCATGGCCGCTTCACCGGGCCATCCCTGGAGGCCCAGAAGGCATCCGGCGCCGCCTTGCGGGTCGTCGGCAAATGGCTGACCGCCCGCGAGAACGGCAACATCGCGCTGGAGCAGCATTTGCGCATCGAGGCAGTGCTGGCCTTGCGCAGGAGCCAAGCCCAGCGGGAGCGGTGAGGCGGGGCTAACTAAAATCATGCCGCCGGGGCGCGTGTATGGGGTTGCACGAATCCCAGCCTTGCTGAGGGCCGTCTGCCCCCAAATAGCGCCGTCGACAGCACCGCCCTTTTTATAGACGGACAAGTCGGACAAGCTGGCGCCATCAACATTGATGGAGGTCCCGATGAGAGAGTGGTGGTATTCGAAGCACGATTGGCCGCTTTTTCTCTCCACGGTTTGCTTTCTCGGCGGGGTGGGGTTTGGCCCCGCCATCGCACTCCTCATCTTTATTCCGCATGATAAGCTCTTCCCTGTTTATGGCGGAACGGCTTGGCCTTTTTTGTGGGCTATAGCCCTTCCGGCAGGGTACGCGGCGGGGGCGGCCCGTTGGTTGCTGGGTAAAGGGATGCAATCGCTTCGCCGTACGATATCGCGGAGAAGGCCCTCTTGGTTCGCGCCGCCGCCTGCCGATCCTCTCAAGCTCGAGATCTGGGAGTACGAACAGGAAGCCGATTTGGGTGATAGGCCCGTCGTTTGGGGGGAGTGGGTCGCCGTTTTGATGGTGGCTTTTCGCATCGGCGTCATGTGTAAGTACCTTCCCGTAGCGCTAAGTACTAAGCCGCCTCATCCGCCGCTGTCGCCCACCGGATCGTGATCGGCTGATCCGCAGCCACCTCGACGCCACGACCGACTTCGCGCCAACCGGCCCGGGTCTTGAGCCAGAATATCGCCGCGGTGACGGCGCCTGGGCCTTCGCTGGTGGCGATGCGGAACAGATTGCCCGCCACGGCCATATCGGCCTGGACGGCGCCGCCATCTAGCTCGCCGCGGTAATGACGCCGAAGACATTTCTCCTCGATGCCAAGGGCGTCGGCGGCCATCGATTGCGTCGCGCCACGGCTGGTCATCAAATGGACCGCACCGCGGGTCTCGTCGTTTGGATTGTGCTGCTTGCCTTGCATATTACACCTGCATCATGAGCCTGAATCGACGAGATATATCGCAGTAGAAAACGACAAGGAATCATACCATAAACCGCTATAAACGGGTCTTTATTAGGCTGTTTTAAAAGCAAATGGCGAATTTTCTGTGGTTGGAGGGCTTTTCGGTGTGCATTGCTCGTTGATGCTCCGGTCATCAACATGGTCACGCTGCCATTATAGAACGAGGCCTTGGCGTGTTCGCCTAGCTCAATGCCTTTCATTATCTAGGTGCCGCATCAGGGCGGGCCTCTTTTTTTGCCAACAAAACTCTGGCGGTGTGGATCGGCATCGAATGCCCATATTTCTTAAGGCTGCCCCCGCCTGAGCCCGCCGATTTTTGAGCCATTGGGACCAGCAAGCCGGATGCAGCCATGCATAACCGGGGTTTTCTACATCAAATGGCAGCAATGGATTGTGTGGTTGCTCGTCGCCCGCGCAACCCAAACACTGCTCCGGCGACGAGGATACGGGGTTCCTGTTAAGCCATTCGGATACGCAGCAGGAAAAAGCCTGGGCCTCCGCTTCCGGCGCGAGCAACCCACCATCGAACTCAACAATCCCGGCGCGCTCATCGAAAAGGCCTGCCAGTCCTCCGCCGACCAACCCTCATCGCTCGGCCGAAGCCAGAACAGAATTGCGGGCTTGTGACGGGACAGCAGTTCCAGCACGGCCGGTGACGGTGGCGCTGCTGCCTCAAGCAGAAGGTCATCTCCCTCGAGGCCAAGTTGGATGCCGGCGGCACGAGCCTCCATGACGACCTTGGCGGCGACTCATATCCTGCCACTCCAACCCGTGACAGTTTTCCCAACCGAGGGGGCAGAAGGCGGTGAAGGCGTTAAAGGCGGTGTTTTGACTGCCACCACCCGCCAAGCCTTGCGCCCATCGGCTTCTGATTTCTGGAACTCAAAGCCGCCGACGATCCGATTGGCGTTCTTCTTAAGATCCAACCCAGTTTCGATCGATTGATCTCGCCACGTTCCTCAACCGGGAATTCGCGCATCGCATCGAGCAGATTGGGTTGGTCATAAACGCCGCGTCTACTGCCTTGCGCACAGTGGTCGGGGACGAGCCGAATACGGCATGCCACTCGGTCATCAAACCACTAAGCGCATCGCCGTCAGGGTCATGGCGGACCTGTTCCAGCAAGTGCCGTCGCAGGGTCGGGGTGCCCGAGCCACATCAGTGGATGCCGGCAATAGTCCGACCACGCCCCACCGAAAGTGACGATGTTGTCCACCGCCGCGCGGGGCGAACCTGCTCCGCGCCATGCCTGAATGATTGTCAGCACCGCTGCCACGTAAACGCCGCGCTGCTGGCGAACCTTATCGACCGGAGAGCCTTTGTAAGACATCGTTGCGGGGGTGGCGCAGCGCGGGTCGATATGGATCGTCAATACGCGACGCAGCAGATCGCGTATTGGGCCGACGTTGTTCCCCGACCCCAGAAACAGGGTGCGGGTGCTGACCGTCGCGGTCTTGCTGACGCCAAGAATCCGATCTGTGATGTGTTCGGCCGTCAGCATCCGCTTGATGGTGCCGTGCGGTATCCAGTCGGTGTCCATGTCGTCGAACTCGATGACCGCCGGGCTGGTCAGCAGCAGGGACAGAATGACCTTGGTCGCCTCCTCCGAGGTCGTCGGATAGCTCACCTTGGCGTTTCCGCCCGGCCCGGCGAAGGCGCCAATCAGTTCGCACAGATAGGTCTTGCCGCTACCAAATACCGGCGCCCGGACGTGAAACGCCGGTGCATGTGGTAGCGTTGGACGCACGACTGCGGTGAAGATCGCTGCAAGAGCCGCCGCCCTATCGGTGGCGGCCACGAAATGAAACTCGGTGAGTAAGTCTTCCAGCAAGGCAAGCGCCGCCTGAGCCGCTTCGGGTGTCGGGTCCGGGATCACGAACTGCCGCGCATCGAACACACCGAAACGCTGGGCTGCCTTGTCGTAGCCAGGCTGAGTGATGAGTTCTCCGTCAGACTCCCGAAAGTAGGGTTGCCGCGCCACACCGGCCAATGGCGGCAAGTAGCGAAAGTTCTGTGCATCGAACAGAATGGCGGCGTGTCGTGCTGGCGGATCGCAGCGCACCCAGTCCTCCGCGCGCCCGTCGTACTTCTCCCATGTCGCGGCGACTGAAAGTTCACGCGTCAGCGCCGGCGCGCTGGTCGGCACAATCGAAGGGTCACCGCTGGTAGGGTCCGTCGAGACGGAAACAATCAAGCCACCGGCCTGATAATGCCGCCCACGGTTTGCCAATTCCTTTTCCGCAGCATCCACGACGCGATGCAGGTCGCCTGCCACCACTCGGATTACAGGCTTGTGCCGCGCCTCCGCGTTGCGCACTCCAAGAAATTCAAGCAGCGCCCGAATGTGATATTTGTCGCGGTGGGAGTGCTGGCAGCAAAAGCCGCCCACAGGATACAACTCGTCAGGTTCAAAATAGGCCGCGCCGGTGTCTAACTCGTCGGTGTGCTCATGCACCCAAGGACAGGTCATGTCGTGCTTGCCGGACCCCAGCGGGGTCTTGTAAAGCCCCGTGCTTTCAGCGCCGCAACGACCGGGTTCTCCGCCGCCCTTGGGCGTCAGAACATCGTCGGTATCATTATCCATGCCGTGCGAGGCATCGTCCGACGGCACGGCTGGTTTCGTGGTTTTCTTAGGTCTTCCAGCCGGAGCGAGTTCCAACTGCAACCGATCGACGATCTCCTGCGGCGTGTACCGGTTGTCGGGTCGCCACTCGATCAGACGGCACTGAAACGGCGCACCTCCTCGCCGGCATGTTTGGGCTTGCCGTTGATCGCCACCGGCAGCCGTGCCCAGCGGCTCAGCGGCCCTGCCGCGCCGGCATCGCATAAGCCTGCATCAATCACCGCATTGAGCAGACGCACGGCCACGGCACCGTCAGTAAGCGGCTCGGCAAAGATGATCCCGCCTTGATGATTTCCGGGGCTCGTCTCTATCAGCCAGGACAGCTCGAAACTCGTGCAGGCGATCCAGCGGCACTTTCGTGCCCAGGTCGTCGAGCATCAGGAAATGGCATGCGGCAAAATTGGTTTTTCGAGCCTTAATCGAGCCGTCATCACTGGGATAAAAGCTCGAACAACTAAGGAAATTGTTCGTGTCTGGGGATAGGCTATCAGCCACTAGGTCTGCCCGATCGCAGGGCCACCCGCCTAGGCTGGGGTCGCCGGGCTTCGCGCAAACCGCGGCAAACCCACCTGCTGGTAGCTGGGGGAAAACCTCAGTGATAAATTTAGCATTTGTTATATTGGAATCACCGCCTTCACCGCCTTCTTTTGGCCCAATGGGGCAAATTGTCAGCACATTAGTCGGTAATGTCTCGGGGAGGATCACATCGATCATGATTCACCTCCTCCTTGGTTCTCCAGGAAATCTGCGATTTGATCGCACTGCTCAGGGCTTAGGGATGAGGATCGTCCGAGCTTCTTGGGTTTGACCCCCAATATCTTCATGACGTCATAAATTCTGGAGTGTCCGCAGCCTACGTAGGTCTGCCCGTCACGGATGCGGACATTGCGGACAGCAACTCCGTTTTTGATAACTGGCATCTCGCCTCCATCGGTAGGCCGCCAAACCATGGCGGGCGTTGATGGAAACCAAGGTGTTCCGAACGCAAAAATTTATCGCCCAGTAACCCCCAATAACCTCTCTGGAGGGTTACTGTTTGGGCCGTAATACTTTGTAAATATTATACACTCTCTCCGAAACGAGTCTTTCTGTTGGTTGTTGATCATAGGTCTCTGAAAACCAACTTAGCATTTTTTGTGTTAATTCTGGCCGCGTGTCAGGGAGCTGTTCGTCTTCGGCAATCCGGATAATTTCAATTATAAACGCGTCCCAATCATAGGTAGGGGGGCGGCCGCCCTTATTCTTAGCAACGGATGCCTCTGTCGCCCTTTCCGGGTCTGAGAAGGGCATGAGTGTGTCGAACAGGAACTTTGGCGTTTCGTTTTTCGTCTTAGCCCAGACTTTCAAGTCTTGACGAGACACGAGCGGTGTTTTGCCGCCGAGCCTTTGACCACTTGCCGCGCGGGAAATAGGCAGTTGCTTTAAGTCGATAGCACTCGAGAGCATTTGGTTAGCGGCAGAAACCTCTGATTTTTCAGTGGCTGACCGGTTAGACCAACTGAGGCTTGGGTCAACTTCTACCCACAGACACGCTGCCTGTTCGATCTTGAACAAGTCGACCAGCATCCAAGTCGATTGCGCAGCTTTCTGGTCATCTGTCATGGCGGCACTCCTACGATGTTGTTTCTTGGCCCAGGCAGTACTCTGCCCAATCGCGCATCAACGCTGCCCGGCGATCAAAATAATCAGTGCGGGCGTAGGCGCGTTCAACCTTATCAGCGATCTGGTGGGCGAGGGCGGCCTCAGCAACTTCACGGGGGTAGGCAGTCTGGTCGGCAACCCAATCCCGGAACGTGCTTCGGAACCCGTGGACCGTTACATTCGCGCCTAGGCGGCGCAGCAACATGGTCAGCGACATGTCAGAAAGTGGTCGATCCCGCCGGCCGATTCCGGGAAACACAAGATCGGTTGCATTCGAGCGTTTATCTAGCATGGAAGTGAGTATGGCCACGGCCGGTTTGGCCAGGGGGATACGATGATCCCTACCTGCTTTCATTCTGGCCGCTGGGATCGCCCAAACTTTCCCGGGGATGTCAACCTCATCCCAGCAAGCACCCCTCACTTCTCCTGATCCCGTCGCGGTCAGGATGGTGAAGACTAGAGCCGCGCGCACCGTATCGCTGACACTGTCATAGCCTTTCAGTGATGATAGGAACTGAGGCAGATCCCCATGGCCCAGGGCTTTGTGATGTTGCACGGCGCGAGATTGTTTTGGCAGTTGGAGTGCTTTTGCCCGTAGATCTAGGGCCACATCACAGAACCCATTGGCCCGCGCCCAATCCATGACAGTCGTTACCCGCTGTCGGACCCGTCGCGCGGTCTCCTGCTTCTCTAACCAGATGGATATGAGTGCCGCGCGAACATGGGGTTCACGGATCTGGTCGACAGGCATGGAGCCAAGGCCAGGGTAAGCGTAGGTTTCAAGGGTTTTAATAACTTGGGCGCCGTGCTTGGCATTCCGCCAGGTTGGCAAGCTCTCGGCATGAAATTTCTCAGCGGCTGCTCTAAACGTCGGAACCCCGGTGAATGAGGCTTCGGCCCTTTTTTGGGCTACCGGGTCAATACCTTGCCGTATCTGACGCCGATACTGATCGGCCGTGTCCCGGGCTTCGGCAAGAGATACTTTCGCCAATCCTCCTAGGCCAAAGTCCCGTCGGCGGCCATTAGACTGCAACCTCAATAGCCAGCGTTTGCCACCAGTGGGATCAATCTCCAGATAAAGACCACCACCGTCGGCGTACCGGCCAGGCTGCTTCGACCGTTGAACCTCAAGCGCGGTGAGGCGCTTCTCTATGCGGGCCATTTTGCGTCCACCACGCCAAGGGGGCTACATCAGCCCGGCAGGATCTATCTTACCCCACACTTTACCCCACACTATGTTCCGGATTGCAGAGGAAAGTGGTGCACGCCGACGGACGCCGTCAGTATATCATATGCCCGATTTTCCGCCATTTATTACGTATTTTTGGATGATGCTGGATGCCAATGGAAAGAAGCATTGGCGGATGGGGTGGGATTCGAACCCACGAGACGCTCTCACGCCTGCCGGTTTTCAAGACCGGTTCCTTCAACCACTCGGACACCCATCCTTGCGCCTTAATTCAGCGGGTTAGCATTTCTGCGAAGGCTCGGAAAGTCTCAAGTGGGGTTGGCATGCCGCGATCGTGAGTTTCGGCATGAGGCAAGGGGAGGCGTTAGCGATGACGGGCAGATCTTGCGTGTTACGGCGGTCTATGTCACAAGATACGGACTGTTCACCAATCGTGAGATCTGCGATGGCTTGTGTGAAACTAGCCGCTGCGTGTGGGATGTTTCTGCTCCTCGGGCTGCCCTTACCGGCGCACGCGGCGACGGATTTTGCGACTTGGTTACAGGGAGTGCGAACCGAGGCGGTAGGGCTCGGGCTGGACGAAGGAGACTCTGGACAAGGCGCTGGCCGGTTTGAAGCCGATACCAAGGGTTATCGAGCTTGATCGCCGGCAGCCGGAATTCACCCTGACCTTTAAGCAATATCTGCAACGGGTGGTTAATGCCAGGCGGGTCAAGATAGGCAAGCAGAAGTTGGCTGAACATCGCCAATTGCTTGAGAGGATCGCTAAAAAATACAAGGTTCAGCCGCGCTTTATGGTTGCGCTTTGGGGCATTGAGACAGATTTCGGACGGATCACCGGTGGGTTCCCGGTCATCGCCTCGTTGGCCACCCTAGCCTATGACGGGCGGCGCAGTAAGTTTTTCCGCAAGGAACTTATGGTGGCTTTGCGGATCGTCGATCAGGGACATATCGCGTCGGATAAGATGATCGGTTCTTGGGCCGGTGCCATGGGACAAAACCAATTCATGCCCTCAAGCTTTCAGGCCTATGCCGTCGACTATGACGATGACGGGCACAAGGACATCTGGGGAACTCTGCCCGATGTTTTTGCTTCGATCGCCAATTATCTCACGAAATCAGGCTGGCGGGATGACCAAACCTGGGGTCGGCCGGCGATGGTGCCAGAAGGATTTGATGTCAAACTCATCGGCCGCAACCTGACCAAGAAGTTGGCGGAATGGCAGTCTCTAGGGGTGCGCCAAGGCGACGGCGCCGATCTGCCGCGGCGGAATTTAAGTGCGTCGATAATCTCACCGCAGAAAAACAGCCTCCGACCGGCGTTTATCGCCTATCACAATTACCAGGTCATTCTTCGTTGGAACCGTTCGGATTATTTCGCGATTGCGGTCGGCACGTTGGCTGACCGCCTTCGGCAGTGAACTCTCGCCAGGACGAGTGACCACAAAATGCAAGACCTGACGGCCGCGAACAGCCCCTTATTACGCCAGCGACCGTGCGCCTGGTTGATTGCCTGCCTGTTGGGGGCGATGGTTCTGGCGCTTAATGGTTGCGCCGAGACGGCATTCCTGGCGAACGCTGCGAAGCAGATTCGCTCGCTCGGCGAGGGGCCGAAATCCATCGGTCGCTACAAGGTAGGCAACCCGTATCAAATCAAGGGCGTCTGGTATTACCCACGGATCGATTACGGCTATGACGAGTCCGGTATCGCGTCGTGGTACGGGCCAAATTTTCACAACAAGGCGACTGCCAACGGCGAGGTCTTTGACCAGAACGCAGTTAGCGCCGCGCATCGGACCCTGCCTCTGCCGAGCGTGGTTCGGGTCACCAATCTGGGGAATGGGCGGGCCCTGGTGCTTCGGATCAATGATCGAGGCCCGTTCGCCCATGGACGGATCATCGATATGTCCCGTCGAGCCGCTCAGTTATTGGGTTTTGAACGCCAGGGAACCGCCCGGGTTAGGGTCCAGATCTTGCCTCGGGAAAGCCGGGAGGCCGCTAAACTGGCACAAGCCGGCGTCGTACCGGGCCCGGTCGTATCAAACGCCAATGCCCCGGACGCGGTACCGGTGTCGTCGGTTTCGGTCGCGACCCTGACGCCGGTTCCCGGAACAACCCTGGCGCCGCCACCCGAAGCAGCGGTGAAGAAAGTCACGCCGCCGGCCAAAAGCGCTGTTGAGTTGACCCGTCAAAGCAGCCAGTCAATGCTGCGAAATCAACCCGTTGAGACCACCAACCTGTTTGTTCAAGCCGCCTCATTCACCAAGAGAGGCAATGCGAGCCGGCTGGAATCAAATCTTTCGGATATTGGCTCGGCCAGCGTCTACCGCTTTCAGGTTGACGGTAAGAAATTTTACCGAGTCCGGATTGGACCGTTAAGCGATGTCGGAATGGCCGACCGAGTTTTAGCTCAGGTGATCGCCCGAGGTTTCCCCGGCGCTCGTATCATTGTCGATTAAATTACAACGTCGGTTGGACGCCATAGTTTTTCCACTATTATTAATTATTCTTTTTTTGAGTGAGATAAAACAGTGCAGCAGCCAGTCGTGGGTGAAGGATCAGGCATGACGATAAGACAGCGCTTCGGCCAGGCAATCGCGTTGGCTGGTCTAGGTTTCACGCTCCTGGGCGGCGGCGAGGCCAGGGCGATCGAAAGCGTCGCCCGCGAAGCCCTAATGATTGATTTCGAGACCGGTGCAGTATTGTTCGATAAAAACTCAAATGTACTGATGCCGCCGGCGTCGATGACCAAAATCATGACCGCCTATCTAGCGTTTGAACGGATTAAAGAAGGTCGGCTCAGTCTGGATGACAAAGTCTCGATCAGCGAAAAAGCCTGGCGCAAAGGTGGCTCAAAAATGTTTGTCGACCTTGATAGCAGGGTGAAAGTCTCGGATCTATTGCGCGGCATTATCGTTCAGAGCGGCAATGACGCGGCGATAGCCTTGGCCGAAGCCCTCGAGGGTAGCGAGGCTGCATTCGCCGAGAAAATGACCCGCAAGGGGCATCAGCTGGGCATGGCAAGTAGTGAGTTCCGCAACGCCACTGGTTGGCCTGATCCGAAACATCGCATGACCGCCCGTGATTTGGTGACCTTGGCGACCGCAACGATCCGCAATTTTCCGGAATTTTATCCGCTCTATTCTGAGACCACCTTTACCTACAACAAGATCAAACAAGGCAACCGCAATCCCCTACTATATAAGGGCATCGGCGCTGATGGGTTGAAAACCGGCTATACCAAAGCAGCAGGATACGGATTGACCGCCTCGGTCAAACGGGGCGAGCGCCGGTTGGTGCTGGTGGTCAATGGGCTTACGGGTGTGCGAGAGAGAACCAGAGAGTCGCTATCTCTCATCGAATGGGGGTTTCGCGAATTCGACAATTACGATCTGCTGAAAGCAGGTGAGACGGTCGAGACGCTGGATGTCTGGTTGGGCAACGCCAAGACCGTGCCGTTAGTTCTAGAAAAAGATCTTCGGCTTACGCTGCCACGTTCGGCTCGCAAGAAGATTAAGCTCAGCGTCGTGGCCGAGGAGCCTGTACCGGCGCCGATCGTCAAGGGACAGCGTATCGCCACCCTCAAGGTCGCGGGGCCGGGAATAGAAATCAGAGAATTTCGGTTGCTCGCCGGTGAGGGCGTAGCCCAACTCGGGATGTTCAAGCGAGTGCCGGCTGCCGTCACCTATCTGCTTTGGGGTGCCCGTTGAACGTCCGCTACGGGCGCTTCGTGTCTTTCGAGGGCGGCGAGGGTGCGGGAAAATCAACTCAGGTCCGCTTGTTGGCCACGGCGCTTCGAGAAGCTGGGATCCGGGTTACCGTCACCCGAGAGCCTGGTGGCTCCCCGGGAGCCGAGGATATACGCGGCCTGCTGGTCACCGGAGAGCCCAGCCGTTGGGAGCCGGTTTCCGAAGCGCTACTACTCTATGCAGCCCGACGGGATCATTGGGTCCGGCTGATCGAGCCCGCGCTCAAACGGGGGCACTGGGTGATTTCCGACCGTTTCGCCGATTCCACCTTGGTCTATCAAGGGGTTGGCCGAGGTGTCGACCGTGCCTGGCTGGATGAGTTGCATCAGTTGGTTCTGGGCGATGTAGCACCAGATCTGACATTGCTATTGGATTTGCCGGCCGAAATTGGGTTGGCCCGCACGCTAACGCGGGATCAGGCGTCGGCGACGGATGAGACCCGGTTCGAGCGCATGACCTTAGATTTTCACCAATCGTTGCGGCGAGGGTTTACCGGGTTGGCGGCTGGCGATCCGGCGAGGATCGTCACCTTGGACGCGTCCGGTGGGGTTGATGAGGTCGCCAAAGCGGTGCTTGAATCGATACGGACAAAGCTGTTAAAGGAACTACCGGGGTGATTGTGGCAGAGATATCGCGGCCGCGTGAGACCACCGGGCTGATCGGGCATGACGCGGCCGAAAAACGCCTGCTCGAGGCCTGGAACAGCGAACGCATGCCGCACGCTTGGTTGTTCACCGGGCCACGGGGCATCGGCAAGGCGACCCTGGCATTTCGTCTGGCCCGGTTCGCTCTGCACAAGGGTACTGCCTGCGCGGCTGAAGAGCCCCGTCTAGGCCTGTTCGGCGAGGCTGAGATTGGGCCGGTAACCAGCGGACTGGCGATCGCCCCGGCGCTTCCCGTGGCTCACCTAGTCGCGAATGGCGGGCACCCGGACCTATTGGTCATCGAGCGGTCCATCAACCACAAAACCAAGACATTCCGACAGGACATCGTTGTCGAGGATGTTGCGGCGCTCTCCAGGTTTTTGCGACTAACTCCGGCCGGCGGCGGTTGGCGCGTGGTAATCGTCGACAGCGTCGATGAGATGAATCGCAACGCCGCCAATGCGATGCTGAAACTGTTGGAAGAGCCGCCGAAGCGGGCCTTGTTGCTCCTGGTGAGCCATGCGCCAGGTGGCCTGTTGCCGACCATCCGCTCGCGTTGCCGCAAGCTGCATCTTTCGCCGTTGCATGATCAGGATGTCGATACGTTACTGAGTCGGTTTGAACCAAATCTAGACCCAGATTTAGCAAGCGTGGCCACCCGGCTGGCGGAGGGCAGTATCGGGCGGGCGCTGGAAATTACCTCGAACGAGGGGCCGACGGTCCTGCGCGACGCGGTCAGAGTGTTGGACGGCGCACCGCCGGTTGACCGTAAACGGCTTCATGAGGTCTGCGAAATATGGCTTCGCCGGGGGAAAGGCGAGGATGCTGACCCGTTTCCCAAGCGCATGAATTTGTTGCTTTGGTGGCTTGGCCAGGGGGTCCGTCGTTTAGCCGCCGGACAGCAAACAATAACCGAAACCATCCCCGGTGAAGCCAAGATTTTCAACGCCCTCGTTGGGCGGTTTGGTTTGGCCGGGTGTTGCGAGCGCCTGGAGCAAGCCGAGAACACGCTGCGGCGTGGCGCTGGGCTCAATCTTGATCGCAAACAAATGGTAATGTCTATGATGCGCGAACTTGCTGGGTAGGGCGGGATAAGCAATGGACCTTGATGTGAGCTGCGGTGCACGTTAGGTGAAGGTCTCACAGACCGGTCCGGCTGCGGCATCAGGGATAATGTCAATGACCACGTCGCGTTTCTATATCTCCACACCGATCTACTATGTGAATGACGTACCCCATATCGGCCACGCGTATACGACCCTGGCCTGCGACGTGATGGCCCGCTTCAAGAGGTTGGACGGTTATGATGTGATGTTCCTGACCGGCACCGACGAGCATGGCCAGAAGGTCGAAACGGCGGCTGCGGCGGCCGGCTTGGACCCGTTGACCTTCACTGCCAAGGTCTCGAAGAACTTCCGCGATCTGTTGCCAGCGATGAACATCTCTAATGACGATTTCATTCGCACGACCGAGCCGCGTCACATTCTCTCCGTACAGGAAATTTGGCGCCGCCTGGTCGCCAATGATCATATCTACCTTGGAAAATATGCTGGCTGGTACTCAGTACGTGACGAGGCGTATTTCGCTGAAAACGAACTAGTCGACGGCATTGCGCCAACCGGGGCACCGGTCGAATGGGTCGAGGAACCCAGCTATTTCTTCGACCTTTCTAAATGGCAGGAACCATTGCTGGCCTTCTACGAAACCAATCCCGATTTCATCGCACCGAACAGCCGGCGCAACGAGGTGATCAGTTTCGTGTCTGGAGGATTGCGCGATTTATCAGTCTCGCGCACCAGCTTCAAATGGGGCATTCCGGTGCCGGACGACGATGCGCACATCATGTATGTTTGGCTGGATGCGCTGACCAATTACATCACCGCCGCCGGGTTCCCGGATACTGGAGGCGAGACCTACCAGAAGTTCTGGCCGGCCGATATCCATATGGTCGGCAAGGATATTCTACGGTTTCACGCTGTCTATTGGCCGGCCTTTTTGATGGCAGCCGGACTTGAGCCGCCGCACCGGGTGTTCGCCCATGGCTGGTGGACGAATGAGGGACAGAAGATTTCGAAATCCGTGGGCAACGTCATCGATCCCTTGGAACTGATCGACACCTATGGTCTGGATCAGGTGCGCTATTTCCTGTTGCGGGAAGTCCCATTCGGCAATGATGGGGATCTCTCTCGGACTGCGATCATCAGCCGGATGAACAACGATCTGGCCAATGATTTCGGCAACCTGTCGCAACGGGTACTCGGCTTTATCGCCAAGAACGGCAATGCCAAGGTCCCAACGCCCGGCCTGTTCAGTGACGCCGATCAGGCGATACTGAGGCTTGGTGAGGAACTTCTCGCACGAACCCGCACCGCCTATGACAACCAAGCCTTCAACAAGGCTCTGGAAGGTGTGTGGGAGGTGGTCAGCGCCGGCAACCGTTACATCGATGAGCAGGCCCCCTGGGCCTTGCGCAAGACGGACCCGGAACGCATGGCCACCGTGCTCTACACTTTGCTGGAGGTAATCCGGCGGCTGGCCATCGTAATGCAACCGGTGGTGCCGGGCTCAGCCGACCGGATGCTCGATCAACTCTCGGTTCCCGCCGATGCCCGCGATTTCGCGCATTTCGGGACGAACCACAAACTGACGCCGGGAACCGACCTGCCAAAGCCGGAGCCGATCTTCCCCCGCTATGTCGAGGCGGAATGAGCCGGCAATGCGACGATACGGAGATGCGAATCGTTGATTCACACTGTCATCTCGACTTTGACAGTTTCGAGGGCGATCTGGAAGAGGTGGTCAAGCGTGCGCGCGATGCGGGCGTTTGCCGGATGCTCACGATATGCACGAAAATCAGCGCCTTCGACCGAGTCCTGGCGATCGCCGAACGCTTTGACGATGTCTTCTGCTCGGTCGGGGTGCATCCGCATGAAGCCGAGCAGGAAGGCCATGTCACCCTGGAGCGGTTGGTCGAACTAGCCGGCCACCCCAAAGTCGTCGGTATCGGCGAATCCGGGCTCGACTATTTCTACGGCAATGCTCCGCGTGAAGCCCAAAAGGTCAGCTTTCTTACTCATATTAGGGCGGCACGGGAAACCGGCCTGCCGCTGATCGTGCACAGCCGCGACGCCGATGAAGACATGGCCGAGATGTTGGAGGAGGGATATCGCCAGGGACCGTTCCCCGGCCTGCTGCACTGCTTTACCGCCGGGCCGGAGCTGGCGCGGCGCGCGGTAGAGATCGGCTTTTATGTTTCCCTGGCTGGGATCATCACCTTTAAAAGCGCCGAGAGCATTCGCCAGACCGTGGCAATGATACCAAGCGATCGATTGTTGGTAGAAACCGACTCGCCCTATCTGGCGCCGGTACCAATGCGCGGCAACCGGAACGAACCGGCGTTCGTGCGTCATACCCATGCGGCGCTCGCCATTGTAAAGCGTGTCGACGAGACGGCTTTCGCCGAGCAGACAACGGAAAACTTCCTGCGCCTGTTCTCCAAGGTGTCTCGCCCCAACGACCTCCCGGGAACAGCCGGCTGATGCGGATTACTGTCCTTGGGTGCGGCCCATCGGTCGGGGTTCCGGTGCTCGGGAATATCTGGGGTAAGTGTGATCCGTGCGAGCCCAAAAACCGGCGCCGGCGCTGCTCAATCCTGGTCGAAAATGATGGTTTCGTGCTGTTAGTCGATGCCTCACCGGATCTGCGCGAGCAACTGCTCGATGCCGGCGTCACCCGGCTCGACGCGGTGCTGTTCACCCATGGCCATGCCGACCATACCCACGGCTTGGACGATCTGCGGCCGATGTTCTGGCAAATGGGCGCGCCGATCGATATTTACGCCGATTACGACACTCTGGAGGAAATGGTCGGGCGCTTCGACTATTTGTTTCGAAAGGCGAAAAAAAGCCCGCCCTATTTCCGCCCGCCGTTGGTTGCCCATGAAATATCTTTGGACGCCTTCAGTCTCTGCGGCATGACCATCCAGCCGGTGCGTCAGGACCATGGGGTGAGCGGCGAAAGCCTTGGCTTTATCTTCGAGGGCCGGTTCGCCTATTCAACCGATGTGGCCTATATGAACGATACCGAACTTGCCCGGCTGTCGGGGATCGAGTTGTGGATCGTCGATTGCCTGCGCGAGAGTGAATCCAAGGCGCATTCTCATCTGGCGCGCAGCCTGTCCTGGATCCAGGCGGTGCAGCCTGATCGGGCGTATTTCACCCATATGACCAGCGATATAGACTATGCCGCGACGCTGGCTAAGCTGCCGCCGGGCATTGAACCTGCCTATGACGGTTTGGTTCTGGAAATCTAATCGGCTCGAAACCAAGCTCAAAACGAATGGATTTTGATCCGGCGTGTGGCTGACGGTATCCCTACAGCGCTATATCCGCGGCCTGTCCTGACGCGTCGGCGCGTCGGCAGGAACATAGAGCGGAAGCCATCAGCATCAGTGCCATTTGGACGACCCGAGTATTCCAATCCGAGGCTGGATTGGCGCCTGGTAGTGGAGCCTGCCAAAAAATCTTGGAGCGGAATAGAACTCGTATTCTTTTGCAGTTCCCCGGTGCCAAGATTGTCCAGATACTCGCGTTCTGGTTTAGAGTAACTTATTTGAGCATAATTTCCCATAATATACATTATGCGACAAATGATATTTATCAACCTGACGGACAACGCACCTCCTCTGGAAACATCCCCGGACGCGCGTGTATCCTAGCTCCTATCATCCAAGACGCCACGTCCCAGCCTCAAATCGAGTTCCGGCCCTAGCGCCCACAGACGGAATCAAGTCAGGCTTCTTTCCGGCGGTGCTCAGATCCCATCCCTCACGGAAGCCTTCTGCCTGACTAATCAGATCAAACACTGAGATGCCAGACGGATCGGAAGACATCCCGTATCGGCCCGTTCGAGGCCACGAGCGAACTCCGTCGTCGCCGCTAGCATCCAGCATATGCCAGACCGCGGGATGGCGGCGGTCCAGGCCGTAAGGTTTTGCCCAGCCACAACTTGTCCGCCCCGGGCGCTATGTCACCTTCCAGATGGCCGAGGTCGCAATCCCGAGAGACCTTTTCGCCGGCATACTGCGGCGCATTGAGCGGCTCCGGCCAAAGCCCAGCTCCCGCACGATGGTCGGAACGTCAATCAGCAATGAAGTCGCCTGCCATCCGCTGTCGCCCACGATGTGGCGGATTAGCTAAAAGCCATTTCCGAATTGAAATTGTCCAGCAGTGATCATGATTTTTCGGCCCTCCACGACGCCATGCAGCGTTACGTGGACGATGAGATTTTGCCGGGTGTGTCTGCGGCGGTGCTGGCGGGTCGCGACTTGGTGGATGTGCATCTATATGACCCGTCTGATTGAGTGGAACGATATTGCATTCCAAGAGGTCGAGACTGAGACCCTTCGGTCTTTAACGGCTGAAAAACAAGCGCCTTACCTCAAACGCCATCTCCTCGGACCGATGCAAGAGGCAGCCAAACTGGGCGGTAGCACTCTTGCGGTCTATCTAGCGCTTCTGCATTAAGATTAAGTTCCGATAAACACGAAATCGTCCTTCTCGTGGAAAGGTCTCGATAATGAGCGACGCTAAGAAACCCTCCAGGTCTTCCCTTCCTGTGCCGGATGCTGATGCGCCGGCGATCCAGCAATTGATCGCGGTGATGGCGGCGCTTCGCGATCCCGATGGGGGCTGCCCTTGGGATATCGAACAGACCTTCGAGACCATCGCACCCTATACCATCGAGGAGGCCTATGAAGTCGCCGAGGCGATCAACCAGGGTGATCTGGCGGCGCTGAAGGACGAGCTTGGGGATCTGTTGCTGCAGGTTGTCTACCATGGCCGCATCGCCGAGGAATCCGGCGAATTTGATTTCAACGATGTCGCGGCGGCGATTACCCAAAAAATGATCCGCCGTCACCCTCATGTTTTTGATGATACGGCGATCGTTGGGGCTGCGGCGCAAACCCCGGCCTGGGAAACCCAAAAAGCTACCGAGCGCGCCGCCAAAGCTGCCGCCGATGGCCGCGAGCCGGGCGCCCTGGACGGGGTCAGCGCCGCCTACCCGGCGTTGATGCGGGCGGTTAAGCTGCAGCGCCGGGCGGCACGGGTTGGCTTCGACTGGCCGGAAATCGAGCCGGTTGTCGATAAAATAACCGAGGAACTGGGAGAAGTCATGGCCGAGTTGGCCGATCCCCTGGATATCGACCGGGATGCCGTTGAGGCGGAAATGGGAGATCTTCTCTTCGCCTGCGTCAATCTCGCCCGGCACCTGGATATTGATCCGGAAACCGCGCTGCGGCGCACCAACGGCAAGTTTGAAACCCGGTTTCGCATTGTTGAGCGCCTGCTGGCCGAAGAATTGGGCCATGGTCCCGAAGCGGCAAGTCTTGCGCAGATGGAGGAGCGCTGGCAGCGCTCCAAACGCGGGTAAAGGGTAAGCGTTCAAGCAAAATACCATTGACGCCAGACGAACACCGGCGTAGCGAGCGTTCTCCTTTTAGTTCACACAGCGGGGACAGGGCCATGACGGCGCGGATCTTCATCGACGGCGAAGCGGGAACCACCGGACTACAAATCCGCGAGCGCTTGATCGACCGACGGGATATCTCGCTGATCAGTCTTAGCGATGCCGAGCGCAAGGACACCGAAGCGCGGCGCCGCGCCTTGAACAGTTGTGACCTAACAATTCTCTGCCTGCCCGATGATGCAGCGCGGGACTCCGTTTCGCTGATAGATAATGACCGCACCCGGGTGATCGATGCCTCGACCGCGCATCGCACGGCCAGTGATTGGACCTATGGGTTTCCTGAAATGACCGCCGGCCAAGCCGACGCGGTGCGCGGCGCGATGCGGATTTCCAATCCCGGATGCTATCCGACCGGAGCGATTGCGCTAATCCGGCCTTTGGTCGAGGCTGGCCTGATACCGAAGGATTTTCCGCTGACAGTGAACGCCATTTCCGGCTATTCCGGCGGCGGCAAGGCGCTGATTCAGCGTTTTGAAGGCCCCGACGGCGATACTGAGCCGGCGTTCTATGCCTATGGCCTGGGCTCTGACGCACAAGCATTTGCCGGAACTGCACAGGCATACTCTGATGCAGTACGCACCGTTATTCGTACCGGCGGTCGGGCGGTATTATAAGGGCATGCTGGTTCAGGTTCCGCTGCAACTCTGGGCCCTGCCCGGCGCGCCGGGGCCGGAAATGATCCAACAGGCCTTAGCCGATCACTATACCGGCGGCGGCTTCGTCAGCGTTGCGCCCCTGGTGGGCGACGCCTCCAAGGTCGAACTTAATCCCGAGGCAATGAACGCCACCAATCAGCTTGAAATTCGGGTTTTTTCGACGGCCGGAAGTTGGCCAATGCCTGCTGACGGCGGTGTTTGACAATCTCGGCAAGGGGGCATCCGGCGCGGCGGTGCAGTCGATGAACTTGATGCTGGACCTGGCGCCGCGCGCCGGTCTGGAAGATCGTCTGGCCGCCTAATCCTGCCGACGGTTTTTAGTCTGCGAACAGCACGCTGTGCAAGGCCTGCCAGCCTGCCTGATCCGGCGCTGCCAGGATCCCGCCGGTCATGTCATGCGCCCGGTAGGGCTGGCCATCGAAGCGCGCTTGATAGCCGCCGGCCTCGCTATGGATCAGGCACCCGGGAACGTGATCCCACGGCATTTTTTTAATATACATGGCGAAATGCGCTTCGCCGGTGACCATGTGGAGATATTCGTGACCAGCGCACCCAAGACGGAAATGATCGCCGAGTGCATCATTGGCGCGACCTCGCATCTCTTCCTTCAAGGGACTGTCGAGAAATCGAAAATTTAACGCGCCGCGCATCTCGTTGACCGGCGCCGGCGGGAGAACCGATAGCCGTTCCGCCCACCGCCGTCATAAGATTGCCTCCAGGCCCCGCCGCCCCGCTCGGCGCTGATCCAACACTCGCCCAATGGATCAAGAATCACCCCAAGCACGGCCTCACCGCCGACGAGCAACCCGACCATCACACAAAAATGCCGTCCGCCCTTGGCAAAATTACTGGTGCCATCCACCGGATCAACGATCCAAACTGGGCCATCGCCATCCAGCAGCCGAAAGATTTCCGGATCGTCCGAGGTCGCTTCTTCGCCGATAACCATGGAGCCAGGAAGCAGGTCCTGCAACAACGGTGTCATCCGACGCTCGGATTCCAGGTCGGCGATGGTCACCAGGTCCTTGGGGCCAGTTTTCTCCCGGATATCCCCCTCGCCCAACGCCTTGTAACGCGGCATGATCACTTCATCGGCGGTCTCGCGCATGATTTGGGCGACGAGCTCGCTGGCGGGGATGGCGACCATGAAGCAACCTTTTGAAACAACAACGGGTTGATACAACCCTCGGGTTAAAAACACAACGGGGCCGCGGACAAATCCGCGGCCCCGTCATAGCATCGGGTATCGAGCCCGAGAAGCAAAGGATAAGGGCGATTAGAAGCCCATGTCACCCATACCGCCCATGCCGCCCATGCCGCCCATGCCGCCCATATCGGGCATGCCACCGCCGCCGCCGCCGCCGCCGCCGCCGCCGCCTGGACCTTTATCTGGCTCTTCGGCGACCATGGCTTCGGTGGTGATTAGCATACCAGCAACCGAGCAAGCATCCTGCAACGCGGTTCGAACCACCTTGGTCGGGTCCATGATGCCGGCCCGGACCATGTCGACATATTCGCCCTGTCTGGGCGTTGTAGCCAATCTTCGGGTTGTTGCCTTCCAGCAGCTTGCCAACGACGATCGAGCCATCACCGCCGGCGTTCTCGGCGATCTGACGCACCGGCGCCTGAATCGCCCGGCGCACAATGTCGATTCCGACCCGCTGGTCATCGTTTACCGGCTTCAGCTTGTCGAGGCATTTGCCGGCGTAGAGCAGTGCAACACCGCCGCCGGACACGATACCCTCGGCAACCGCCGCACGGGTCGCGTGCATCGCGTCATCGACACGATCCTTGCGTTCCTTGACCTCGACTTCCGTCGAGCCGCCGACCCGAAGGATCGCGACGCCGCCGGCTAATTTCGCCAACCGCTCCTGCAGCTTTTCGCGGTCGTAATCGGAGGTAGTGTCTTCGATCTGAGCGCGGATCTGCTTGCAGCGGGCCTGGATCTCTTTCTTCTTGCCCGCGCCATCAACGATCGTACTCTCGTCCTTGGTGATCGTGACCCGCTTGGCAGTACCGAGCATGTCGAGGGTAACCGTCTCTAGCTTTATACCAAGGTCCTCGGAAATCACCGTGGCGTTGGTCAGAACCGCGATATCCTCGAGCATCGCCTTGCGGCGATCGCCAAAGCCAGGCGCCTTGACCGCGGAAACCTTGAGGCCGCCACGCAGCTTGTTGACGACCAAGGTCGCCAGGGCTTCGCCCTCAACATCCTCGGCGATGATAAGCAGCGGCCGACTGGAACGGGCGGCCGCCTCGAGGATCGGCAGCATCGGCTGCAGATTGCTGAGCTTGCTCTCATGAATCAGGATGTAGGGGTTTTCGATCTCGCAAATCATCTTCTCGGCGTTGGTGATAAAATACGGCGAGAGATAACCACGATCGAACTGCATGCCCTCGACGATGTCGAGTTCACTGGTGAGGGATTTGGCTTCCTCGACGGTGATCACGCCTTCGTTGCCAACCTTGTCCATCGCCTTGGCGATCATCGCGCCGATTTCGACCTCACCATTGGCCGAAATGGTGCCGACCTGGGCAATTTCAGCGGAGGTTTTGATCTTCTTTGATTGCCGGCCAACGTCTTCGGCGATCGCGGCGGCGGCCTGATCGATACCCCGCTTCAGATCCATCGGGTTCATGCCAGCGGCCACGGCGCGAACGCCGCCACGGACAATCGCCTGCGCCAACACGGTCGCGGTCGTGGTGCCGTCGCCGGCTTCGTCAGAGGTGCGCGAGGCGACCTCGCGCAGCATCTGCGCGCCCATGTTCTCGAACTTATCGAAAAGCTCAATCTCCTTGGCCACCGAAACACCGTCCTTGGTGATCCTGGGGGCGCCGTAGGCCTTGTCGAGCACGACGTTGCGGCCCTTGGGACCGAGGGTGACCTTCACCGCATCAGCCAAGGTGTCCACGCCCTTCAACAGGCGGTTTCGGGCATCGGTACTAAATCTTACGTCCTTGGCTGGCATAGCCAATTCTCCTTATTGTCTACCTGAAGAGCTCCAATATCGGGGTCCCGGCGATCGCCGGGACCAAGAAGCCGGCAATTCAAATCAATCGAGGACGCCCATGACGTCCGACTCACGCATGATCAACAGGTCTTTGCCATCGATCTTAACCTCGGTGCCGGACCACTTACCATACAGCACAAGATCACCCTTCTTCAGGCTCATCGCGACCATGGCTCCATCGCTGTCCCGGCTGCCGGGGCCAACCGAAATGATATTTCCCTGCATCGGTTTTTCTTTGGCGGTATCGGGGATGATGATTCCACCGGCGGTCTGTGACTCGCCTTCAAGTGCTTCGACGACGACACGGTCGTGCAACGGACGAAATGCCATGGATCGCTCCCGGGCTGTTAGCTGGTTGAATTCGCGAGGCCGTGTGTTAGCACTCTCAATGGCCGAGTGCCAGCAAAATACTCAGAGGCCTCTGGATCCCATTGCCGCCGCTCTATGCGCGTCTTCAGGGTAGCGCGATCGTCCGCCGTCGAGGAACGAAGCGATCGTCGAACCGACTGGCATCATCGGACGCGAGGAAAACGCACACAGACAGATCGGCATCCTGCATTTTCTGTTCAAACACCCGGCCGTGTTGGTGCAGCCAGGCAATCGCCGCGCCGTCGGCCGGATCGAGATCATAGCGCAGGCGAAGCTCGCCAATGCTGAGAATTGTCTCGATCCGCTCAATCAACCCGGTGCAACCTTGTCCGGTGATTGCCGAGAGCGCGACACGGGTCGGCTCATTCCGGGCGACCATGGCGGACCGACTTTCCGTGTCCATTTGGTCGATCTTGTTAAGCGCTTCCAGTGAGCGGTCGTGGCGGATCCGTTCAAGCACGCCCAGATCATCTAGTACCAATTCCACGTCGCGTTTTTGATGTTCGGTTTCCGGGTGACTGATGTCGCGCACATGAACGATGACATCGGCCTCCAAGACTTCCTCCAAGGTCGCCCGAAAGGCGGCGACCAGATGGGTCGGAAGTTCAGAGATAAAACCAACCGTGTCGGACAGGATCACCTCTCGCCCTGACGGTAGATTCAGCCGCCGCATCGTCGGGTCCAGGGTGGCGAACAGCATGTCCTTGGCCATCACACCGGCATTGGTCAGCCGGTTGAACAAAGTCGACTTTCCTGCGTTCGTATAGCCGACGAAGGCGACGATTGGGTAAGGCGTCCGGGTTCGTGCCCGCCGGTGCAGAGAACGGGTCTTAGTGACCTGCTCTAGGTCGCCCTTCAGTTGGATTATCCGGTCATCGATCTGACGGCGATCCAGTTCGATCTGGCTTTCGCCCGGTCCACCAAGGAAGCCGGCGCCACCTCTTTGGCGTTCGAGATGGGTCCAGGACCTGACAAGGCGACTACGCTGAAAGGTCAGCGACGCGAGCTCAACCTGCAGCCGGCCCTCATGGGTCCGCGCCCTGGCCCCAAAAATTTCCAGGATCAGGGCGGTGCGGTCAATGACCTTACAGTTCCAGGCGCGTTCCAGATTGCGCTGTTGGATTGGCGAGAGCGCACAATCGATGATGGCCACCTCTATCTCGGAGGCTTGGATCAACTGATGAAAGCGTTCGATGGTGCCAGTGCCTAACAGCGTCGCCGGGCGCAGTTTGGTCAGGCGCAGGATCTCGGTATAAGTGATTTCAAGGTCAATGGCTTCCGCCAGCCCCAGGGCTTCGACCAACTTTTCCTCCGGTGATCGCCGCTGCCCCTGCTCACTCGCGCCTCGGGTCTCCCGGGTATCGATGTCCGGATGCAAGACCATCGCGCGACCGCTGCCCATCTGGGCTATTTCAGCATCAAGTTCAGCGCCCCCTTTGGTGTTGCGCTTCACGTCAGCCGTCTTCCTCACCAGTGTCGCCAAGCTGGATCGTCTGGCCTGGCATGATCGTTGAAATCGCGTGCTTGTAAACAAGCTGAACGTGCGAGTCCCGTTTCAGTAACAGTGAGAAATTATCAAACCACGTAACGATACCCTGTAGCTTCACCCCACTAACCAGGAAGACCGTGACCGCGATCTTGTTCTTACGAATGGTGTTGAGGAAAACTTCCTGCACATTCTGGCTTTTTTCGCTCTGCATAGATCCGGCCTTTTCTTGTTAATGGTGCCTTCAAGGCGCCTTGTCTCGTCGCGAGGGTCGATGTTTG
Organism: uncultured Alphaproteobacteria bacterium; assembly: GCA_937776645.1. GTDB lineage: Bacteria > Pseudomonadota > Alphaproteobacteria > Thalassobaculales > Thalassobaculaceae > JADHLJ01. The sequence continues at coordinate 26,928 of CALMRI010000023.1, forward strand.
TCGGCAATCTTCGGCTTGTCTAAAGCGTTGGGAGCGTCACAGGCTCATAGTCCCTATTATCAAGGCCGCCCAAGGAATATAGGATGTTCAACCTGCAGTGCAATCCAGGAACGCATCGGTCAGGGCCATACAGGACGGGAAAACCGCCTGAGGACGCCAATCCAAAAGTTCTTGTTCGGTAACCGCGCCACCCTCGATGAGAATCGGGACACAGCCGCTTCGATGTGCGCACTCGAGATCGGAAACCGTATCGCCGATGAACCAAACGCTGGCGCCGGGACTGATCCGGGATCCGGCTAGCGCCAGATGCACCGGGTCGATGGCTGGCTTGTCCCGAGGCGCATCAGTGGCCCCGACAATGTTGCCGAAAAGATGCGTCCAGCCCAGCCGCTCCGCCTCGATTCGCAGATAGGCGCCGTTTTTATTCGATACCACGGCCATAGGGACCGCGCCCTCGGTCAAGGTTCGTAAGAGATCCGCGGCGCCGGGCAGTGGCCGCACCTCGTCGGTGTGGAATGTCTCGAACCGATCGTAAAAATACGCCAGCGCCTGCTCCCAATGCTCGCCAAACAATTTTGGGAAGGCGTCACGGGCCGATTGTTTGGTCCGTTGCCGGACTTCCTCGGTGCTCCAGGTTGGTCGATCGAAGGCGCTGAACGTCGCGTTGAGCGATCGCCCGATGGCGCCCCAGTTGTCGGCCAGAGTCCCGTCCCAGTCGAAGATCACCGCGTCGGGCCGGATTAATCCCGAGCCCTGACTCACGATGACGGGCCGCTGCTACCGGCATGCGCGAGATAGGCATCAAGCAACCGCACGCTCAACGAACCCGCCTTGCCGTTACCAATTACCACATCGTCAATTTGGGTCACCGGGGTCAGGAACGATGTGGCCGAGGTGACGAAAGCCTCGCGCGCGCCCTTAGCCTCTGCCACGGTAAACGGGCGCTCAACAAAGCTAATACCCTGCTCGGCTGCCAATGCAATCATCGTCGCGCGGGTGATGCCGCTCAGGATCTCATTGCCCGGATGCCGGGTGACCAGTTCACCCGCCGGCGTGACGATCCAGGCATTGGTCGATGTGCCCTCGGTCACAAAATCATCGGTGGTCACTTGCCAAGCCTCGTAGGCGCCCGCCTCGCGGGCCCGTTGTTTCCCCAGTACGTTCGGCAAAAGTGAGACCGACTTGATGTCGCAGCGGGCCCAGCGAATATCTGGGATGGTCAGCACTGCAACCCCTTCCTCGGTCTGGGCCAGAGCCGGCAAACCAAGCCGGCGCGCGGTCATCACGAGGGCCGGTCGGGTATTTGCAGGAAACGGATGATCGCGCCGAGCCACACCGCGGGTCGCCTGGATATAGACCATGCCATCGCCAAGGCGGTTGCGCCGGATCATCTCCCGCATCACCTGGCGCAAGGGCGCGCGCCGCATCGGTTGATCGATCCGAAGCTCTCGAAGCGATCGATCAAGCCGGTCGAGATGCGGTTCCTCGTCAACCAAACCTCCGTGATGCACCAGCACCACCTCATAGACGCCGTCGGCAAACTGGTAGCCGCGGTCCTCGACATGCACCACGGCGTCGCCATGCGTTACGTAACGCCCGTTTACATAGGCGATTCTGGACATGCTCGTGGCCCTTGTTCTAGAGGCAATTGAAGGTTTAACAGTGGAGACGCTGATCAGAAGAAGTCAAGGCGGACAGCGAACAGTTTCTCCACCTTTTTCACGGCCTCGTAAGTCGCGAACAATACCACTCGGTCATGGGCATTGATCACGGTTCCTCCGCGCGGGACAATCACCGTTTCGCCTCGAAGGATGGCGCCTATGATCACGCCCGGCGGTAACCGGGCATCCCGCAAGGGCTTGCCCACCAGGGGCGAGGTCTCCAGTGCCTCGGCCTCGATGACCTCGCCGAAATCCTCACGCACCGAATAAATGCCGCGAATGCGTCCCCGCCGCACATGCTGCAAAATCGATGAGACAGTGATAACCCGTGGATTGATCACCGCGTCAATGCCAAGCGTGGTGACCAGCTGGGCATAGGAGTGTTTATTGATCAGAGCGACGGTTCGTTTAGCGCCGGCTCGCTTGGCTAATAGCGAACCGATGATGTTTACCTCGTCGTCATTAGAAACCGCGACGAAGGTCTCGGTCTCCGAAACATTGGCTTCCTCCAGGATCTCCAGATCAAGAATATCACCGTTCAAAACCATGGTGTGGTCCAGTGCCTGGGCGACGTATTTCGCCCGTTCCTTATCGAATTCGATTACCTTGGCCCGAACACCGGCATGCTCAAGTTCAATCTCCTCAGCCAGGGTCAGGCCAATATTGCCGCCACCGGCGATAATGACGCTTTGGCCCTCCTCTTCTTCATGGCCAAAGGACGCCATGGCACGACCGAGATGGGCCACATCGCAGATAAAATAGACCTGATCGCCGACCAACATCTGATCGTCGGATTTCGGCACGATCCCTTTATCGTTCCGAATTATGCCGACGATGACAATGTTAAGGTCAGGAAAAAGCTGGGTGAGTTGACGAATCGGGGTGTTGATAATCGGGCAATCCTCGCCGCAGCGAACCCCGACCACCCGGATCAACCCATCAGCCATCGGCACAACGTCAAAGGCTCCAGGAACCTGAAGCTGCCGACCGATCGCCCGCGCCACCTCGCGCTCCGGCGAGATGATGACATCGATCGGCATGTTGTCACGGCTATAAAGGTCACCCCAGATAGGCTTCAAATATTCCTGTTGACGCACCCGAGCGATTTTGGTGGGAATGTTGAATAGCGAGTGGCCGACTTGGCAGGCGACCATGTTGACCTCATCCGAGAAGGTTACCGCGATCAACATATCGGCGTCTTTGGCGCCGGCCTGCTCAAGAATGTTCGGTTGCGACGCCAGCCCTTGAATGCTGCGAACATCCAATGTCTCACTGATCCTCTGGACCAGACTCGCGTCCTGGTCGATGACCGTGACATCATTGTTTTCGCTCGCTAAGTGCTGAGCAATGCTGGTCCCGACCTGGCCAGCGCCGCAAATAACCACCTTCATCACGTGACATCAGCCGGTTTTGATCGGCCGCTCCCCTTGGGTCACGCCCAGCGACTTAAGTTTTCGGTGCAGGGCCGAGCGCTCCATTCCGACAAAACTCGCGGTGCGCGAGATGTTGCCGCCGAATCTGTTGACCTGGGCCAAAAGGTATTCTCGTTCGAAGGTTTCCCGGGCATCGCGTAACGGCATGCCCATGATTTCCACCCCCCGATCCAACTGCAACGTGGTCGGCGCCACCGACACGATTTCCGGCGGCAGCATATCGGCCCGAATCTTATCGCGCGATGTTCCCGGCGCCATGATCAGTAGCCAATCGATGACGTTGCGCAATTGCCGCACATTACCGGGCCAGTCATAGGCCTGTAGCGCTGCTAATGCATCCTCAGAAATTTCCCGTAATGGCATGCCGGAAACTTCCGCGGACTGACGCAGGAAATGCCGGGTGAGCTTGGGGATATCTTCGCGCCGCTCACGCAGGGCCGGAACCCGTACCGGCACAACATTGAGCCGGTAAAACAAATCCTCGCGGAACCGCCCGGTTGATATTTCCTGCTGCAGGTCCCGATTTGTCGAGGCGATCACCCGAACGTCGACCTCGACTTCGATCTTCCCACCGACCCGCCGAAACCGCTGTTCTTGCAGAACCCGAACGATTTTCCCTTGTGTTTCCAAAGGCATGTCCGTAACTTCGTCGAGGAAAAGCGACCCCTTATGGGCTCGCTCGAAGACGCCGACAGTATGGGCATTGGAAAAGCCGGTCTCTGGATTTTCGGTACCGAACAGTTCGAGTCTCCAGGCGTTCCGGATTCAAGGTCGCACAATTCAGCACCACCATTGGCCCATCCATCCGCCCCGACTTGGCGTGGATCATACCGGCAACCACTTCCTTACCGGCGCCAGCCGGTCCGGTGATCAGCACACGACTATTGGTTGGCGCAACCTTTTCGACCGTTGATCGAATCTGGGCCAGACCTGGCGAGCTGCCGATCAGATCATTGCTATACCCAACCTTGCGCAACAGTTCGATATTTTCACGTTTCAACCGTGCAGCCTCGACCGCGCGCCGGACCAGCAGCAGCAGTCGGTCGGCCTTGAACGGTTTTTCGATGAAGTCGTAAGCTCCACGTTTAATCGCGTTGACTGCGGTCTTGATGGTGCCGTGACCGCTGATCATGATGACCGGAAGGCTCGGATGCGCTTCCTTGACCCAGTCGAGGATTTCCAAACCATCAAGAGAGCTATTTTGCAACCAAATATCGAGGATCAGCAGCCCCGGAACTCGGCCGTTTACCTCGGCCAATGCCTGGTCCGAATCGCCTGCTTCGCGGGTGTCGTAGCCTTCGTCTTCCAATATGCCGGCGATCAAAGCACGGATGTCCGCCTCGTCATCGACGATCAGGATATCATTCGCCATGCTTGCTCGCCTTTCACTGGCTGAAATCGTTAGCAATATCCACCGTCGTATCGGCTTCCGCGGTGATCCACTCGGTGATCACGGGAAATTCCAGGATCGCTATGGCACCTCCACCATTACGGTCGAGTATCCTGATCTCACCATTATGATCTTCCATGATTTTCCTGACGATAGCGAGTCCGAGACCGGTCCCCTTCTCTCGGGTGGTCACGTACGGTTCGGTCAATCGATGCCGATCAACCACCGGCAAGCCACGGCCATTATCGCAAATCATGATCAAGGCGTGATTCTGGTCCATCGTTACGCTGATCTCGATTGCGCCGGGGGCAGGATCATCTTGTTGCTCGCGCGACTCTATCGAATCGGCGGCGTTTTGCAGTAGGTTGGTCAGCGCTTGGCGAACCTGGCGAGCGTCACACAGCAGCGGGATATCCCGGTCCGGCAGAGTGAGCTTGAAATGGATCCCCGGATGCGCGGTATCTTGAAGCGCGGTCTGCTCGCGCAACAGGGTCGCCAGATTGATCTCCTGGAAGACTGCCGCCGGCATCCGCGCAAATTCCGAGAACGCATCAACCATGCGGCCGATATCTTCGACCTGGCGAATGATGGTATCTGTCAACGCCTCGAAAGTGTCGGTATCTTTGGTGATCTGGCCCAAATACTTCCGCTTCAGCCGTTCTGCCGAAAGCTGGATCGGAGTCAACGGATTTTTAATTTCGTGGGCGATGCGCCTCGCCACATCGGACCAAGCCGCCTTGCGCTGAGCGGATTGTAATTCCGAAATATCGTCAAAAGTTACGACGAAACCGGTGATCTCCCCATCCGACATTTCAGCGGAAATGCGGCAAAGCAGAGCGATCTTACGGTCACTGCGGGAAAGCTCGACCTGCCCTTCGGCGCGCCGGGATGGACGTTTTCGCGCCTGGTCGAGCAAGGCGCTCAACTCCGGCACGGCTTCCTCAAGGCGACAGTCGGCGAGGTCGGAAAGGGCCATATCAAGCAGTTGTGCCGCCGATCGGTTCGGCAGATTTATCCGCCCCTCGGCGTCCACGCCGATCACCCCTGCCGAGACACCGCCCAGCACCGCCTCGGTAAACCGCCGTCGGGTATCCTCCTGACGATGAGCATCGATCAGATCATTGCGCTGGGCCACCAGCTGCCGGGTCATTCGATTGAACGCCCGGCATAGTGTGCCTAACCCACTGAGCTCCCCCTCGACGACCCGCGCGCTCAAGTCACCGGCGCTCACTTTCTCGGCCGCACCAATCAGATCGCTAATCGGTCCGGCCAGTCGCGTGGCCAGATGCAGCCCCACCCATATCGCCGCAAACAGCAGAAGCAACGAGACCAAGCCGAAGATCAACGCAAATGTGATCTGAATATCGATGCGCCGGCCTTCCAACTCACGGTACTGAGCGACCGCTTGCTTGGTGCGATCGATATAGGTCAGGATTTCCGGTTCGACATAGCGTCCGAGATAGAGATAGGCGTCAACAAACCCCTCAAGACGAACAATCGCCCTGATCCGATCGACATCGCTGGTAAGGGTCGCCACCTCGCCGACCCTGGCGCGCCGGAAGGCGTCTTCGGGAAATGGCTCGAAATCAAATGTGAGGCTGAGGCCGGCGCGGGCTAATACCTTGCCCGCCCCTTCGAAGACCACCACTTCACTCAGATTACGAATAGCTGCCTGAGCGCGGAGTACCTGCCCTAGACGTTGAGGCTGGGACAACAGAATGGCGGAATTTCGGTTTAAATCTCTGGCCATCGCCAAGGCGTCACCGAGGATGTTGCGGCGGTGCTCTTCAAGATAGGCCTCGGCGACCGCTTGCGAGCCCCGAACGGCAGTGCCGATACGCTCGCTGAACCAGGAGCGGATACCGAAATCGAAAAGCAGAACAGAGAAGACCGCGACAACGATGGTCGGGGTGACGGCGACGACGCTGAACAGCATCACCAGGCGGCCATGCAATCGCGAGCCGGCCAGGCCCTGACGGCGCTGCGACCAAAGATTGACCAGCCGATGCGCCACCAGCGCCACCAGAACCATCAACAACGATAGATTCAGATACAGCAGGCCGAGCACGACTTGCGGGTCCGGTCCCGCCGGCCCGGCATTGGCGAAGGTGGTATAGCTGCCGATGCCAGATGCGATGGCCAACAAGGTCAGGGCATAGGCTGCCTTACGCACCAAGCCGACCCGCTGAACCCAGCCACGCAGCATCTGCCGTCGGCCGACAGGCGCCGGTGGATCGATTTTCCCGATGATTGGTTATCCGAGGGACAGACGAGGATAACGGTCCCTCGGGCGCCGTCCGCTTGGCCGGTCCCCGGTGGTACCGAGTCGGTCATATCCTCTCCGGTCTGGTTCACCGGCGGCAGACCATTCTCTTTGCCTGGTGCGTGCGCCACGACTGTCACTTTAAGCCGCGGACCACCGGGATGTCCAACTCGCGGATCTTCTTGCGCAGGGTGTTTCGGTTCAGCCCAAGCAAGGCCGCCGCGCGCAATTGATTGCCGTTGGTCGCCTCAAGGGATTGAGCGATTAACGGCCGCCCTACCTCCCGAATGATCCGCTCGTACAGGCCGGCGGCCGGTAATCCATCCTCATGCGCCTCGAAATAGGTGCGCAGGTGGCGATCCACCGCGTCGGTCAAATTCTCCGACCGGCTGCCTACCTCCGGCGCCGGGCTTTCCGATTGCTCGAGCAGTTCATGCGTGATGGCGTCGGCACCGACGACCTCCTCGGTGTAAAGCGCCGCCAGACGCTTCACCAGATTTTCAAGCTCCCGCACATTTCCTGGCCAGGAATGCGCCATCAACACCTTCAATCCGGCGGCATCGATGCTTTTCGACGACAGGCCAAGACTAACCGCCTGATGCTGGAAATGATGCACCAGATCGGGAATGTCCTCGCGGCGCTCGCGCAGCGCCGGCAGCCGGATTGGCACCACGTTCAGGCGATAGAACAGATCTTCGCGAAACAAACCCTGGCGTATCAACTGGCGCAAATCGCGGTGCGTCGCGGCGATAATCCGAACATTCGCCTGGATCGGCGACCGACCGCCCACCGAGGTGTACTCACCTTCCTGCAAAACTCTCAGCAGTCGGGTTTGCGCCTCCGGCGGCATATCGCCGATCTCATCGAGAAACAGCGTGCCGTTCTGGGCTTGTTCGAACCGTCCAGTGGAGCGTGTCGCGGCGCCGGTGAAAGCGCCTTTTTCGTGACCGAACAACTCGCTTTCGATCAGCTCGCGCGGGATCGCCGCCATGTTGATCGCCACGAACGGTCCGGTAGCCCGTTTGCCATAGTCATGCAGGGCCCGGGCGATCAATTCCTTACCGGTTCCCGATTCGCCGGCGATAATCACCGTGAGATCGGTTCCCATCAGCCTGGCCATGACCCGGTATATTTCTTGCATTGGCGGCGAGCGACCGATCAGCGGCATCGCCTCGTCGTCATCCGGCGGGCGCGCCGCCCCGGCTTCCAGCGCAATATCTGACGCGGTGGACAGCGCCTTGCGCACGGATTCGGTCAATTTAGAAAGATCGAACGGCTTGGCCAAATAATCAAAGGCGCCCCGCTCGCTCGCCTGCACCGCCGTCAGCAAGGTATTGCGGGCGCTCATCACGATAACCCGAAGGTCTGGGCGCAGGCGGCGGATCCGCGGCAGCAGATCCAGGCCATTCTCATCCGGCATGACAACATCGGTGACCACGAGATCGCCGTCACCGTTTTTGATCCAAGCCCAAAGGTTGGCGGCCGTCCCGGTCGAGCGGACCTCGTGTCCAAGGCGGGTCAATGCCTGGGTCAGTACGGTACGGATCGCCGGATCATCATCGGCAATCAGAATGGTGGCGCGCCCGACGCTCACCTGCCGGCTCCGGCGGTGAAGCGGCGGATATGCGGCGCGACACTCGGCTCAGTCTCGCTGTCGGCGGTGGAGATTGGCAAGGTGACCCGAAAAATCGTCCGTCTCGGCTCGGAATCCAGTTCCACCACGCCCCCGTGATCGGCCACCGCCTTGGCGACAAAGGCAAGGCCGAGACCGGTTCCCGATGCCTTTGACGTCACGAAAGGCTCGAACAGATTGGCCCGCAGATCCTCGGGAATGCCTGGCCCATTGTCCTGGATTGATACCAACAGGGGCAGATCCAACCGGTCTCCGGTGCCCCCAACCGCCAGTCGCATGCCGTGGCGATAGGCGGTCGACAATTGCACTTCGCCGCCGGTCGCCAACGGCAAGGCTTCACAGGCGTTCTTCAGCAGATTGAGAAACAACTGGATCAAAATATCCCGGTTACCCAGTGCCGCCGGCAATGACGGGTCGTAGCGTTCGACGAATGTCACGTGGCGACCAAACCCCGTCACAGCCACGCGGCGGCAATGGTCGAGCACCTCGTGAATGTTGATCGCGGCCTTGCGAATGGGGCGCTCGTCGGCAAACACTTCCATGCGATCGACCAGCGCGACGATGCGGTCGGTCTCATTGCAGATTAGCTGGGTGAGGTTCTTGTCGCCGCTGTCTATGGTCTGCTCCAGCAACTGAGCGGCGCCGCGAATGCCCGATAACGGGTTCTTTACCTCATGCGCCAGCATCGCCGCCATCGCCGAAACCGAGCGGGCAGCGCCGCGAAACTGCAATTGGTGATGCAGGCGTCGCGCAATCGAACGTTCGAACAGCGTGATCGCCAGGTCGCCAAGGCTTTCGGCAATCGGCGACACTTCAATATTTACCACCTTTACCCCAAGCCGCGGGCTCTCCAAAAGCAGGTCGTAATCGGCAAAGCTGCTGCCGGTGCTTCGGGCTTGCTCGATCATGCTGAATAGCGGGCTGTCGGCGGGTATTAGACTGGCCAGTTTTTGACCCACCAGAGCCGCCGCACTGCCATCGAAGAATGTCTCGGCGGCCGAATTCAGGAATTTTACCGCGTTATCCGCCTCAATGGTCATCACTGGGTGCGGCAAGGCGTTAAGGATCGCCCCATAGTCTGGAACTGAGCCGTGGTCTGGAACCGCGCACGTGATAGTTCCACTAACCATCACGCGGCCAACCTTTCGCCAGCGGTATCGTACAACGCGGCGATTGCACCGAAGACCCGGACAGGGTCACCCGATATATTAATCGCCTGGCGAAACCGGGCCGATTCCGGCAGTCCCTTGGTGTACCAGCCGATATGTTTGCGGGCGATGCGCGTGCCGGTATGCGCGCCATAGTGCAGCAACATGGCGTCAACATGGGCAAGCAGCGTTTCGCGTTGCTCAGCCAAGCTCGGATCAGGGAGGCGAACCCCGTGGTGCAGATAGTTGACCACCTGATTGGGGAACCACGGGCGGCCATAGACCCCGCGCCCTATCATCACCCCATCTGCACCGGAAATCCGTAGACACTCGGCTGCATCCTCGACGGTTTCGATATCGCCATTGGCGATGACAGGAATACCGACGGCTTGTTTAACCGTGCCAATGAACGGCCAATCGGCTTGGCCGGTATACATCTGGCAGCGGGTTCGGCCATGCACGGTAAGCATCTTTACCCCCGTGTCCTCGGCGATCCGGGCCAACGTCGGGGCGTTGCGGTTCTCGTCATCCCAGCCGGTTCGCATCTTCAAGGTAACCGGCACCGACACCGCGTTGACTACCGCCTCAATGATCCGTCGAGCCAGGTCCTCTTCGCGCATCAGGGCTGATCCAGCAAGCTTGTTAACGACTTTCTTGGCCGGGCACCCCATGTTGATATCAATGATCGCTGCCCCGCGATCCTCGTTGAGACGGGCCGCCTCAGCCATGTCGGCCGGGTCCCACCCGGCGAGCTGTACCG